>JAGAAS010000105.1 GCA_017615125.1 Bacteroidaceae bacterium | reverse complement strand
GGTTGCTCAACGCGTTGGGTAAGGTTGCTCAACGCGTTGAGCAACCCACGCGCTTTGGACAAAAAGATATCGAGTGTCACAATAGTCCTATATACTCAGCAGAAGGAGCCAGCGCCTTTTTCTTACGCTTTTTATTTTTTCTGCCGAAAATTTTGGCAGTTTGAAACAAAAGCCCTATCTTTGCAGCGAATTTCAAAAGAAAACATGACATACCGTCTTCACAGCACCATCCATCACCACCGTATCAGAATGATAGGGTAAGTGCCGTGTATGCCGCTGTGAATGCAAAATAGCCAAGGACTTACCAGACAGTAAGTCCTTTTTTAATACATAAAGAAATGATACGAATTGCCATTCAGTCCAAAGGACGACTCAACGAACAAAGCCTCGAACTGCTGAAAGACGCAGGCGTGATAGTAGACAGTCTGAAACGTCAGTTTCTGGGACGCGCCGAGGGCTTCCCGCTGGAAGTTCTCTACCTGCGCGACGACGACATACCCGAAGTTGTTGCCGACGGTTCTGCCGACATAGGCATCGTAGGGCTCAACGAGGTTGCCGAGAAGAATGCCGATGTGGAAGTGCTTCGCCAACTGGGATTCGGGCGCTGCCGCCTGTCGCTTGCCGTTCCGAAAAACGCGGGATATGAAGGAATCCAATGGTTTGAAGGAAAGCACATCGCCACTTCCTACCCCAACGTGCTGAACGCCTTTCTCGCCAAGCAGGGAATCTCGGCAACAGTGCGCACTATCATGGGCTCGGTGGAGATAGCGCCTGCTGCAGGCATCGCCGACGGAATCTTCGACATCGTCTCCTCAGGCGGCACGCTCATTTCCAACGGACTTGTCGAAGTGGAAAGAGTGATGGAGTCGGAAGCTGTGCTGATTGCCGGACGTTCCCTTTCCGACGAGAAACAAGCCTTGCTGCGCTCACTGCTCTTCCGAATCGACGCCGTTTCGGAAAGCAGAGACAAGAAGTACATTCTGATGAACATCCCCACCGACAAAGTGGACGAAGCTATCCGAATTCTTCCCGCTATGCGCAGCCCAACGGTGATGCCTTTGGCAGCAAAGGGCTGGTCGTCGCTCCACTCTGTAGTGAAGGAGAAGGAACTCTGGGACAAAGTGGAACGGCTCAAGGCGCTAGGGGCAGAAGGCATCCTCGTCCTACACCTTGACAAGGTGATTGAATAAGGAATCCAATTCACAAAAACATCAGAACTCCCTCTTTTTGAAATAAGATGATAGAGATTATTAAGAACCCAGCCGAAAGCGAGTGGAAGGCACTCTGCCAGAGAGCCAATGTTGATGATGAAGTCATTGACGCACGTGTGCGAAACATCCTCACTCGGGTAAAGGAAGGAGGAGACAACGCTCTCAAGACTCTCACACAAGAGATTGACGGAAGTTGTCCCGCAAATTTCCTTGTCAGCGAAGAAGAGTTTGAAAAGGCTGCCGCTGAGGTGCCCCAGACGCTGAAGGATGCCATCCTGACAGCCAAAACAAACATTGAGACTTTCCACCGAAACGAGATAGCAGCGCCTTTCGAAGTGCAGACAATGCCCGGCGTCATTTGCAAGCGCCGTATGGTGCCCGTTCGCCGAGTGGGGCTCTATATTCCTGGAGGCAGCGCACCTCTCTTTTCCACCATTCTTATGCTGGCAACTCCCGCAAAGCTGGCAGGATGCCCCGAGATAATCCTTTGCACGCCTTGCGACAAGCAGGGAAACGTAAGCCCTGTAGTCCTTTGGACAGCGCGCCTTTGTGGAGTGAACACCATCTACAAACTAGGCGGTGCGCAAGCGATAGCCGCTATGGCCTATGGAACTGAAACGATTCGCCCTGTGCACAAAATCTTCGGGCCAGGCAATCGGTATGTTACCAAAGCCAAGCAATACGTAAGCACGCAGGGAGTAGCCATCGATATGCCTGCCGGACCCTCAGAGATAATGGTTCTTGCCGATGAGACGGCAAATCCAGCTTTCATTGCCGCAGACATGCTTTCACAAGCAGAACACGGGCCCGACAGCCAGGCTATCGTTGTCTGCGCTAACGACAGATTCGCTGAAAGCATCAACAAGGAACTCGACCGACAGCTCAAGCAACTGCCTCGTGCCTCTATTGCAACCAAAGCGCTGCAAAATAGCCGTATCATCGTCTTTGAGACGAGCGACAGGGAGAAACAAAAAGAGTTGTATATACGTTTCGCCAATACCTATGCCTCCGAGCACCTTATCATCGAGACAAAGGAACCTTGGGAAATTGCTTCGCAAATAACGGCTGCAGGAAGTGTCTTCATCGGGCACTATTCTCCAGAAAGTGCCGGCGACTATGCATCGGGCACGAATCACACCCTTCCAACGATGGGACTTGCTACATCGTTCGGGGGCATCGGCGTTGACAGCTTTATGCACGCCATTTCCTATCAGGAACTCTCTCCGGAAGGACTAAACGGGCTATCAAAGACCATAATTGAAATGGCCGAAGCAGAAGGACTCCAAGCCCACGCCCACGCTGTGAAGATACGAGTAGGGAAAAGCAACTGAAAACATTTTTCCTCAATGCCAAAGGACTAAGAAGATAAAGGAACATCAACAATACAGAAAACGGTTTTATGACAGATATAGAAAACGTCCTACGATTAGTTCGCCCGAATATAGCATCCCTTAAGCCTTATTCCACAGCGCGCGACGAATACAAAGGAGCCATAGGAATACGCCTCGATGCCAACGAAAATCCGTTCGATGAAGGCTACAACCGCTATCCGAGTACTCCCCTCAAGGAGCGCATACGCACGCTGGCTTCCAAGAAGAAAAACATAGGTACCGAACATATCTTCCTCGGCAATGGGAGCGACGAAGCCATCGATCTCTGCTATCGCGTATTCTGCACGCCGGGAAAAGACAACGCCATCGGTATTGCCCCATCGTATGGTATGTATAGTGTTTGCGCAGATATCAACGATGTTGAATACCGCACAGTTCCATTGGGACAGAATTTTTCACTACCCATCGAGGACCTTCTGGCTGCTGCCGACGAGCACAGCAAACTGCTCTTCCTCTGCTCGCCTAACAATCCCACAGCAAATGCCTTTCCCTCGGAAGAACTGCTTGAAGTGGTGCGCCGCTTTGAAGGCATCGTTGTCGTCGACGAGGCTTATATCGACTTCTCCTCTACCCAGAGCCTGCTCCCCAAGCTTGACGACTATCCAAATCTTATCATCCTTCAGACATTCTCAAAGGCATACGGGCTGGCAGGATTACGCATCGGAATGGCCTTTGCTGCCCCGCAGATTATCCAACTCTTCCGCAACGTGAAATATCCGTACAACATCGGGGCAGACACACTAGAACTGGCGGAAAAGCTCTTACAGAAAGACATCAAGGAACAAGTGGATATTATTCTGAAGGAACGGGCCCGACTGAGCAAGGAGCTCCCAAAGTTCCCTTGCGTAAAGCAAGTTTATCCGAGCGATGCTAATTTTCTTCTCGTACAAGTCACTCAGCCCAAGGAACTCTACCGCTACTTGCTGGAAGGAGGCATCATCGTACGCGACAGATCCTCCATTCCCGCTTGTAAGGGCTGTCTACGCATTACAGTTGGCACGCCCGACGAAAACGAACGACTCTTATCGCTGCTGGGAAACATCAACGAATAAAACAAAAACGACAAATTGAAACACTCATCCTTCATTCTATATAATCATGAAGAAAGCCTTATTCATCGATCGCGACGGTACTATCCTCATCGAGCCTCCCGTTGACTATCAGATTGATTCGCTCGACAAGTTCCAGTTCGTGCCAGGAGCCATCAGCGGGCTGAAAGTCCTTGCGGGATTAGGATTCGAGCTGGTGATGGCTAGCAACCAAGATGGTTTGGGTACCGAGTCCTTCCCTACCGAAGACTTCCTGCCTCTTCAGAACCTTATGCTTGACATCCTCCGCAGCGAAGGCGTGGTTTTCAACGACATCATTATCGACACCACCTTCCCAGAAGAAAAAGCACCCACGCGTAAGCCTGGCACAGCCCTCTTCGGAAAGTACACCAACGGCGACTACAACCTTTCCGAAAGCTACGTTATAGGCGACAGAGACTCCGATGCGCAACTGGCCGAGAATCTCGGCTGCCGTTTTCTCCGCATAGGCGAAAACAGTTGGGAGCAAATAGCCGAGAAGCTGTCGCTTGAGGAACGTACTGCTTTTGTTTCCCGAAACACGCGTGAGACGCAAGTCAGCGTCAGGGTAACTCTCGATGACAATCAGCCCTCGCAGATAGACACAGGGCTGAAGTTCTTTGATCACATGCTCGCCCAGATTGCCACTCACGGAAACATACGTCTCGACATTTCCGCGAAAGGAGACTTGGAAGTGGACGAACATCACACGATGGAAGATGTTGCTATCACCCTCGGCACAGCTCTGCTGCAAGCACTGGGCAACAAACGAGGCATCGGGCGTTATGGATTTGCCCTTCCGATGGACGAAAGCGAGGCTCTTGTGTTGATTGACTTCGGAGGGCGCATCGACTTTGAATGGGATGTCACCTTCACACGCGAATATGTAGGCGACACCCCTACGGAAATGTTCCGTCATGTGTTCCAGTCGCTTGCTTCCGCTATGCAATGCAACCTCCACATAAGTGCCAAAGGAGAGAACAACCATCATTTGGCAGAAGCCATCTTCAAAGCCTTTGCCCGCGCGCTGAAGGCTGCTGTTCATCGCCAGCCTTTCGACTACAGCCTACCCTCCTCGAAAGGCATCCTCTAACCAACAAGAAGAAATCATGATAGCTATTGTCGATTACAACACGGGAAACATCTGCTCTGTCTTGAATGCGCTTCAGCGCATCGGTGCGGAAGACATCAGGCTGACGGATGACAAAAGAATCATCCGTGAAGCCAGTCACGTGCTCCTGCCGGGAGTAGGAAATGCTTCGGTAGCTATGGAGGAATTGAAGAAACGAGAACTTAACACCCTGATTCCCTCCCTCACACAGCCCGTTCTCGGCATCTGCATCGGTGCCCAGCTGATGTGCCGCTCGTCGGAAGAAGGGAACACGGAATGCATGGGCATCTTCCCCACTCGCGTGAGAAGGTTCCCCGACTCAGTACAAAGTCCTGATGCTCAGCAACTCAAGGTGCCACACATGGGCTGGAACCAAATTGCAGGCCTTCGCTCCCCTCTCTTCGCAGGCATCAGCGAAGGCGCCTACGTCTACTACGTCCACTCCTATTTCCCTGAGCTATGTGACTGTACCATAGCCTCTACGGATTACGGCATCAACTTCAGCGGAGCTCTCGGAAAGGACAACTTCTTCGGCACTCAGTTCCATCCCGAGAAAAGTGGTTCTGTGGGTGAGCAGATACTACGGAACTTTCTGGCGTTGAAATAGAGAATAAATGTTGAAGAGCGATTTGAAGCATGACAAACGATTTTATCCTTAAATAACGGCATATCAGTATGATAGAAATCATTCCCGCAATAGACATCATAGGAGGCAAGTGCGTGCGCCTTTCGCAGGGCGACTACGCAAGACAGAAGCAATACGACGTGCAGCCTCTCGATATGGTGCGCAGCCTCGAGGAGATAGGCATCCGAAGGCTCCATCTCGTGGACCTTGATGGTGCCAAAGCCAGCGAGCCCCGTAACCTGAGCGTATTGGAGGAGATAGCGGCCAACACTACCCTCTCCGTTGAATGGGGAGGGGGTATCAAGAGCCAGCAGGCTCTTCAGGCCGTTTTTGATGCTGGAGCCAGCTACGCCATTTGCGGAAGCATCGCCGTGAAGAAGCCAGAGCTGTTTGCCGACTGGCTCGGGACTTTTGGCGCTGAGCGAATCATCCTGGGCGCAGACACCCGTAGCGGATTCGTCTCCGTCAACGGCTGGCAGGAGGACTCTCCCCTCTCCATCGACGAACTTATCGACTCATTCCTTCCCTCAGGGCTCTCACAAGTCATTTGTACCGACATCGAGCGCGACGGAATGCTCCAAGGCCCTTCCTTCCAGCTCTACCAACGTTTGGCAGAGAAATATCCGACGGTTACATTCACCGTCAGCGGAGGAATCGGCAGTATAGACGACATTCGGCGTCTCGACGCAGCAGGACTTCCACGCGTCATCGTAGGCAAAGCCATCTACGAAGGAAGAATATCGTTGGAGGAACTCAAGGATTTTTTGACTGTTCAGTAAGCAGGAAAAATTATGAAGAAAGAAT
>JAGAAS010000104.1 GCA_017615125.1 Bacteroidaceae bacterium | reverse complement strand
TGACTTAACCTCAGAGAGACCCTGCTTTGCCAAAACCATGGTGCTAGCAGCAGTCAAAGTTGTCGTACCGTGGTCAACGTGACCGATAGTACCGATGTTAACATGCGGTTTCGAACGTTCGAATTTTTCTTTTGCCATAGCTTTTCTTTCTATAAAAATTATTTATTAATAAATATCTCTTCGTCTTCGGTGTGCTTTCCGCAGGCTGTGGAGCTGTTACTGAGATTTGAACTCAGGACCTCATCCTTACCAAGGATGCGCTCTACCGCTGAGCTATAACAGCAACATCATCAACTATGAGAGCGGAAGACGGGACTCAAACCCGCGACCCTCAGCTTGGAAGGCTAATGCTCTATCAACTGAGCTACTTCCGCATCTCTATATGTTGAGCGTGGGTGAAGATGGATTCGAACCACCGAAGTCGAGAGACAGCAGATTTACAGTCTGCCCCATTTGGCCACTCTGGAATTCACCCATACGCCTGTTTGATGTCATGCACAATTAAGCAAAGATCTCTTTCTTGCCGGCTTTATTTATATGTTTGACACATAGGAAAAAAGCGCAGCCGTCTCGACTTTTGGTGCGAAACGGCTGCAAATGTATGAACTATTTTTAAATCAGCAAAATGTTTTAGCGATTTTTTTATTTTCCACGTGTTTTTTCCTTCAATTTGCGGAGTTGTTTCTGCAGGGCGTCCATGCAATCGTCGATGCTTTCCTCAAAAGTGTCGCATACTTTTGATGCGAAAAGTTCGTCGTTTTTTACTTTCACCTTCACGTCGGCCTCTTTGTTGAGGGCTGTTTCGGGCTTCACCACCTTGAGGGTGATTTCCACGTTGTCGATCTCGTCATAGAAACGTTCCAGTTTGGAGACTTTCTTCTCGATGAAACTGCGCAACTGGTCTGTTGCGTCGAAATGAATCGACTGAATTCTAATTTCCATAATTACCTCCTTTTTTTGTGGGGTTTCCGGCAGGCCGGTATCCCCGTTTGGTTAATTTATAGTGTCCGGCTCTTCCGTTGGCGGGTTTTCCCGTTCGCGGGGGTGTGCCGTTGTGTAAGCTTTTTTCAGTTCTTCGAAAGTGGTGTGGGTGTAGATTTCCGTCGTCGACACGCTGCTGTGGCCCAGGAGTTCCTTCACCGACTCCAGCTCCGCGTCGTTGTTCAGCATGGCTGTGGCGAAGGTATGCCGCAGGACGTGGGGGCTGCGTTTCTTCTGAGTTGACACCTTGGAGAGGTTGCGGCGTACCATCGTATAGACCCACGCTGCCGTTATCCGTTGTCCTTTCCTGTTCACGAAGAGGGCTTCGCTGTCGCCGGGTGCTTCTTCTTTCTTCAGCGCCACGTATGCCTCGATGTCCTTGCGCAGTTCGTCGCCGAAGGGCACCATTCGCTGCTTGTTGCGCTTGCCTGTCACCTTTATCTGCGAGCGGAAGAGGTCCACGTCCACTTCGTTGAGCCCCACCAGCTCGGCCCGGCGCATGCCCGTCTCGTAGAACATTTTCAGGATGAGCCTGTCACGAACGCCTTCCCAGCTGTTCCCGAAGTCGGTGTCGTCGAGCAGGCGGTTCATGTCGTCTTCGCGGAGGAAGGTGGGCAGCGGCTTCTTTTTCTTCGGGCCCTTCACCTTCTGCATGGGCGAGACGCTGACTTTCCCCTGTCTCAGCAGGAAGCGGTAGAGCGAGCGGAGCGCGCTGAGCTTGCGGTTTACCGACGAGGCCTTCAGGCCCTTGCTCATGAGCGACATCGACCAGTTGCGCACAACGTCGGCGTCAACCGTCTCGAACGTCAGTTCGGAATCCACACTTTCAAAGAACTGCTGGAATTCCCTGAGATCGACTTCGTAGCTGGTAACCGTTCTCGGCGAGTATCCCCGCTCAAGGCGCAGATAGTCAAGGAAGGAATCTATCACCATTTCGCCGTCTCCTGAAATTCCGTGTGCTAATATAAGCACTTTTTTTTAAAAAGAAAAAAAAACGAGGATTTTTTTAATCCTCGCTCTGCTGAAGTTTCTGAACGTAAATGGCCTTCTCCATCTTAAGTCTCTTCAGTTCAGAAGGTTTGTCATACTGCTGTCTGCGACGAAGCTCCTTGACAATCCCTGTTTTCTCATATTTTCTCTTAAACTTCTTGAGAGCTCTTTCGATATTCTCTCCCTCTTTAACTGGTACTACGATCATTTTTTTGTAAAACGTTTTTATTTGATTATTATTACTTACGATTTTAGCGGGGCAAAATTATAGCAATTTTTCGGACTGACAAAATTATTCTGCAATTTTTTGAATTTAAAGTCCTTATTCTTCCTTCTGTTCCCCTCTTGAGGCTCTCATTCCTACCGCGCAACACTCCTTTTTCATTTTTCTTTCTACATACGGCCGTATGAAGAAAGAATACGGCGAGATGAAGAAAGAAAAAAATATTCTCGAAAAGGGAAAAATTTTTTTGAAGAAAGAATAATTCTTTATGAAGAAAGGAAACCTATATATATAATATAAATAAGGTACGCGCGCGAAAGAAGCGGAAAGGCCCATCCGAAGTTGCTTTCCGCTTCACTCCGGATGGGTCTTCAGGGTTTCTCTCCCCTTGCGGGAAAAGGCTTTGCGCGATTAGTCGCTCAGCTTAGCGCCGATGAACTGCCTGTTCAGACGGGCGATGTTGCTGATGCTCACGCACTTGGGACACTCAGCCTCGCAGGCACGAGTATTTGTGCAGGCGCCGAATCCAAGCTCGTCCATCTTTGCGAGCATTGCCTTCACGCGACGTTTTGCTTCCACCTTACCTTGAGGAAGCAGCGCCAGCTGGCTGACCTTTGCGCTCACGAACAACATAGCCGAACCGTTCTTGCAAGCAGCGACGCATGCGCCACACCCGATGCAGGCAGCAGCATCCATAGCCTCGTCGGCAGCTTTCTTGGGGATGGGGATTGCATTCGCGTCGGGCACACCGCCTGTGTTCACGCTCACGTAGCCTCCGGCAGCCATAATCTTGTCGAAAGCACGACGGTCGACCATCAAGTCACGAATAACGGGGAAACCAGCTGAGCGCCAGGGCTCTACAGTTATCGTGTCGCCGTCCTGGAAACGTCTCATGTAGATCTGGCAAGTAGTTGCGCCCGTAGCAGGTCCGTGCGGATGCCCGTTGATGTACAGCGAGCACATTCCGCAAATACCCTCGCGGCAGTCGTGATCGAAGACGATGGGCTCCTCGTTGCGGTTGATGAGCTTCTCGTTCAGGATGTCGAGCATCTCAAGGAAGGAGGTGTCGCCTGGAATATCTTCCATGTAGTACTGCTTGAATTCGCCTTTCTCCTTCGGACCTCTTTGTCTCCAAACTCTCAGAGTGAAACTTATATTCTTATCCATAGTGTATTTCGATTAAGTGATGAATCTGTTTTACAAAGGGTATCAACTCTTGTAGTTACGCGTCTGTACCTTGATGTACTCATACTCGAGCGGTTCCTTGATAAGGGTAGGCTTCTCTCCGTTGCCCTCGTATTTCCAGCAGGCAACGTATGAGAAGAGGTCGTCGCGACGCATAGCTTCGCCTTCGGGAGTCTGGTATTCCTCGCGGAAGTGTCCTCCGCACGACTCCTCGCGGTTGAGTCCGTCGTAGGCCATCAGCTTTCCTATCTGCAGGAAGTCCTCCAGACGGAGAGCCTTCTCCAGTTCAACATTCAGCGAATCGGCTTCGCCGGGGATACGCAAGTCGCTGTAGAACACCTTCTCCAGAGCCTCTATCTTCTCGATGGCTTCCTTCAGCGATGCTTCGGTACGGCCCATTCCCACGAACTCCCACATGATATGTCCGAGTTCCTTGTGGATGCTGTCGACAGAGCGGTTTCCCTTGATGCTCATCAGCTTTTCAATACGTGTGCGCACGCCCTTCTCTGCCTCTTCGAACTCGGGCAGATCGGTGCTGAAGCGCGGAACCTGAATCTGATCGCTCAAATAGTTCTGGATGGTGTAGGGAAGCACGAAGTACCCGTCAGCCAAACCCTGCATAAGAGCGGAAGCTCCCAGGCGGTTTGCTCCGTGATCGGAGAAGTTTGCCTCGCCGATAGCGAAGAGTCCAGGAATGGAAGTCATCAACTCGTAGTCAACCCAGATGCCGCCCATCGTGTAGTGGATGGCCGGGAAGATCATCATCGGGTTGTGGTAGGGGTTCACGTCGGTAATCTCCTCGTACATGTCGAACAGGTTGCCGTACTTCTCGCGAACTACGTTCTCGCCCAGGCGCTCGATAGCATACTTGAAATCGAGGAAGACAGCCAAGCCCGTATTGTTCACGCCGAAGCCCTTGTCGCAACGCTCCTTAGCTGCGCGCGAAGCAACGTCGCGGGGAACGAGATTTCCGAAGGCAGGATAGCGGCGCTCCAGGTAGAAGTCGCGGTCCTCGTCGGGAATATCGTTGGGATTGAGCTCGCCCTTCTGCAGCTTCTTTGCATCCTCCAGCTTCTTGGGAACCCAGATGCGTCCGTCGTTACGGAGCGACTCCGACATAAGCGTGAGCTTCGACTGTTTGTCGCCGTGAACGGGGATACAGGTGGGGTGAATCTGAGCGTAGGCAGGATTTGCGAAGTAGGCACCCTTGCGGTAGCACTGCATAGCAGCACTTCCGTTGCTGGCCATAGCGTTGGTAGAGAGGAAGAAGGTGTTTCCGTATCCGCCTGTGCCGATAGCTACAGCATGAGCGGAGCAACGCTTGATTTCACCAGTTACCAAATCACGATAGATGATGCCGCGCGCACGTCCGTCTATCATCACCAAGTCAAGCATTTCGCAACGAGTAAACATCTCCACATTGCCCAGATGAACCTGGCGCATCAAAGCGCTATAGGCTCCCAGGAGCAGCTGCTGACCGGTTTGGCCGCGGGCGTAGAACGTACGACTTACCTGAGCGCCTCCGAAGGAGCGGTTGTCGAGCAACCCGCCGTATTCGCGTGCGAAGGGTACTCCCTGAGCCACGCATTGGTCGATAATGGCGTTGCTCACCTCAGCCAGACGATAGACGTTGGCTTCGCGGGCGCGGTAGTCGCCGCCTTTGATGGTGTCGTAGAACAGACGATAGACGGAGTCACCGTCGTTCTGATAGTTCTTGGCAGCGTTGATACCTCCCTGTGCAGCGATGGAGTGTGCACGACGGGGGCTGTCCTGAATGCAGAAACACTTCACCTTGAAGCCCAGAGCTCCCAGCGAAGCTGCTGCGCTGGCTCCTGCCAGACCCGAGCCGACGATGATGATGTCGAGCTTGCGCTTGTTGGCGGGGTTCACCAGTTTCTGATGTGCCTTATAGTTGGTCCATTTCTCTGCCAATGGTCCTTCGGGGATCTTGGCGTCTACTTTGGTTATGATTTTATTTTCCATAGTGTGTTTGAGTACTGATTACGGATTTTTCGCTTTTCTAAATCATTCTAAATAGATGTTCATTGGGCCAGTCCGCCGAAGAGGGAGGAGAGAAAAGTCCAGTGGAACGTCTCGTAGCAGAAGTAGGATACCAGGACACCCACGAAGCCCAGGATAAGCAGGGTGACGCAGATGTATCCTATCCACTTCCAGCGCACGAACCATTTCGTGTTGCTCCAGCCGATGGTCTGGATAGCACTCCAGAAGCCGTGAGTGAGGTGGAACCACAGGGCGCCAAGCCAAACAAGGTAGAGAAGAACGAAGTACCACTTCGAGAAAGTAAACCGGATGAGGTCCACGCCGTCGCCTGGAACACCGCCTCCGAGCTCTACCAGCTGCATCTTTGCCCAGAAGTTGAAGAGGTGAAGCGTCAAGCCGAGCACGACGATAAGTCCGAGCACGAACATGTTGCGCGAAGCGAACTCCACACCCTTGGGACGGGCTGTCACAGCATAGCGCTGGTTGCCGCGTGCCTTCTGATTGGTCAGCGTCAGCCAAAGGGCATACACGAAGTGAATCACCATCAGCAACGCCAGTCCGATGGTGCCGACGATAGCATACCAGTTGGCTCCCAGAAACTCACAAATAAATCGGTATCCCTCTGCTGAGAACAGCGCTACGCAGTTCATTGACATGTGGAAGGTGAGGAACAGAATCAGGGCAAGGCCCGTGATGCTCATCACCAGCTTTTTACCGACCGATGAATTGAATAACCACATAAATGTTTAAGTTTTAATAAATTAATATTTCTGAAATCTTTCTTCGGTTCAATAGGCTACAAAATTAGTTCAATCCGTTTTGAAAACCAAGTGTAAGTGTAAAAATTTTTAAGTTTTCGCCTTCGGGCTGCGAGCCTTCCTCTCCTCTTTAATATATAGATGCACGGAAGGAGGAGAGGGGATGCTTCTTCCAGACCTTTTCCGCCTGCCCCGCTACGCACCATTCTTCCTTTACGGCTTGAAGTCGCGCGACACGTAGTTCTCGATGCTCAGGCAGGTATTGGCGCTGAAGGCCTGCGCACAACGGATAATGCCGTCCCAGTCACCTTCGTCGAGCGAGTCGAGGTCTTCGCGCCGTATTCGGTTCGTCAGCAGGCTGTAGATGACACCCGCGTTGAAGCTGTCGCCTGCGCCGATGGTGCTCACAGGCGTGAGCGCGGGCGATGCGTAGTGCTTGCTCAGCCCTCCCGTATGCAGGTCGACGCCTTCAGCACCCCGCGTGCAGATGAGCCTGGGGCAATAGAAGGCAGTGTTCTTGCGGTACACCTCAGCGCTGTCGCGGGTGCCGTAGAGGATGTCGATATCCTCGTCGGAGCAGCGTATGATGTCGGCATACTCATAGTTCTCCAGCAGATTGCCCGCGAGGCGCACGGCCTGAGCCTGATGGTTGCGGCGGAAGTTGATGTCGTAGTACACGATAGCGCCTGCCGCGCGTGCTTTGTCGAGCAGCGCCGTCACCTTGTATCTCGACTGCGGGTCGAGGGCGTAGTATGAGCCCATCACCACTATGTCGTCGCGCTCCACAGCAGGGCATTCCCAGTCGGGGTCAGCGGGGAACGGCGTGCGGTAGAACTCGTACTCCGCGTTGCTCTTCTCGTCGAGGAAGGCGAGCGACACGGGCGACTGCACATCAAGGTTGACACTCACGTTTGTATCCGCCACACCGTTGTCGCGCATGAAGGCGCGGATGGCGTCTCCCACGCGATCGGCGCCGAGGTCCGTCACAAACGACGTCGGAACACCCGCTCTTCCCAGCGAAATCATCGTGTTGAAGGTTGCTCCTCCCGGCATAGCGCTCTTTGGCTGCCCCGAGCGGAAGATAATGTCCAGAATGGTTTCTCCAATGCCTATGGCTCTTCGCATAATCTTATGTTGAATATGTTTTGTTAATGGTTTATTTTGAAGAAAGAATAATTTTTTTTCGAGAAGGAATCTCGCCGTATGAAGAAAGAAAAAATTTTTTTGAAGAAGGGAAAATTCGGCATGAATAAAACCTATCGTGAAATACTCCTCAGGCCGCCCTTGTTTCCTTCTCAGCCTTCGCGTCTCAGGATGTCGCCCAGCTCGTCGGGCGAAGATGCCGCAAGCACGAAGTCATCGAGCCCTCCGCGGATAAAGCCATCGCTGTCAAGTTTCTGCAGCATCGCCAGGCATTCGTCCCAGAAGCCGCTGGCGTTGTAGAGCACCACCTTCTTCCTGTGATAGCCTATGGTGGCTGAGCCCATCGTGTGGAACACTTCGTCGAGCGTGCCGATGCCTCCCGGAAGGGCCACGAGCAGGTTGCTCTGCTCCAGCATGATGTCCTTGCGCTCCGAGAGGTTGTTGCAATAGATGGTGTCGTCGATGTACTCGCTCACGGCTCCTCGCTCGCGCAGCTTCGTGGGCACCACGCCCACCACATGTCCTCCGTGCTCCTTCACGCTCCGCGCTATCTCCTCCATCAGCCCCATCGAAGCACCCCCGTACACCAGCGAGACGCCGTTGTCGGCCATCCAACGGCCCAGCGCGGCAGCCTCCTCGAAGTACCTGCGGTCGATACCTTCCGCAGCAGAGCAAAAAACTCCTATTGCCTGTTTCATACAGAATTCTCCGTTTCCTTTTTTGAAGCAAAAATAATGAATTCCCGGCGGAAAACAAAGCGAAAAACTCCTTTTTTGTTTCGGGAAACAACTTATCTCCGCTTTTGTGAAGCAAAGATACACCTTTTTCCTCAAAATGTCGTACTTTTGCAGCCAAATGAAAGAAAAAAACATCCAGACAGCCTCCCTTCCCAACGGGCTGCGCATCATACTCTCCCCCTCGCCCACCGACGTCGTCTACTGCGGCTTTGCTGTCGATGCCGGCACGCGCGACGAGCTCCCCTCCGAGCACGGGCTCGCCCACTTCGTGGAGCACACGCTCTTCAAGGGCACGCGGAAACGCAGCGCCTGGCACATCCTCAACCGCATGGAGAACGTGGGCGGGGACCTCAACGCCTATACCAACAAGGAGGAGACGGTTATCTACGCCTCGTGCCTGCGCAAGGACTTCCAGCGCGCGCTTGAGCTCCTCACCGACATCGTCTTCCACGCTACCTTCCCCCAGAAGGAGCTCCCGGGCGAGCTGGGCGTCATCCTCGACGAGATTGAGAGCTACGAGGACTCCCCCTCCGAGCTCATCTTCGACGACTTCGAGGACATCCTCTTCGCCGGGCATCCTCTTGGGCACAACATTCTGGGCACGCCGCGCCTTCTTCGCACGTTTTCCTCCGAGAGCGCGCTGAGCTTCACGAGCCGCTTCTACCATCCAGCAAACGCCGTCCTCTTCGTGCACGGAAACATCCCCCTCGCGCGCATCCTCCTCTATGCCGAGCGGTTTACCGACGGCCTTGAGCCGGGAATGCCCCAGAGCGGGCGGCAAGCACCTCTCGCCCAGACGCCCTCGCGTGTCGTACGCAACAGGCACACGCACCAGACGCACGTTCTCATGGGCTGCGAGGCCTATCCTGCCGACGACCCGCGAAGAACAGGCCTTTACCTTCTCAACAATCTGCTGGGAGGGCCGGGAATGAACAGCCGCCTGAATGTGGCTCTGCGCGAGCATCTCGGCCTTGTCTACAACGTCGAGAGCAACCTTACCGGCTATACCGACACAGGAGTCTTCAACATCTACTTCGGCTGCAACCCTGCCGACGCTCCCCGCTGCATCGAGCTCTCCCTTGCCGAGCTGCGCCGCCTTCGCGAAGCGCCCCTCTCGTCCCTCCAGCTTCATGCCGCGAAGAAACAGCTCATCGGGCAGCTGGGCGTCGCTGCCGATAATTTTGAAAACAACGCCCTCGCTTTGGCGAAGACCTATCTCCACTACAATCGGCACCAGGATGCCAAACAACTCTTCGCCCGCATCGAGGCGCTGACAGCCTCAACGCTTCAAGACATCGCCAACGAGATGTTTGCCGAAGACCATCTTACTACGCTCATCTATAAGTAACGCCCATTCGCGATTATTCCTTATAAATACGCGCGTTTCCCTTCGCGAGAAGGAGCGTTTCTTTCTCCCGAAAAGCGCGATTTTTCCCGATGAAATGGGCGTTTTTTGATTTTTTGCGAGACGTTCAGACTTCCTTTTCCAGAAAACGGGCGACTGCCTGCGCTATCGAGCGAAGCCCGAAAGCCTCGGGGTTGACGTCGCAGAGAGGAACCCACGAAAAGGCAGCCACATCGTCGCCAGGCAGGAGATGTTCATCGGCACGAAGGGCAACGCGGAAGAAGCTGTCGACAGTAGGGATGACGACGGAGCCCCATGAATAGCGGTTGGGCAACGAGAAAAGATAGCGAGCCTCCGCAGGCCGGCAACCCAGCTCCTCGGAGAGCTCGCGCTCGAGGGCATGCTCCAACGTCTCGTCCGGGTCCACGAAGCCTCCCGGAAGGTCTAAGGTCCCTTTGGCAGGCTCCTTCGCCCTTCGGCAGACGAGCAGCTCCCCTTGCGCGTTGACGATAAACGCCGCTACGGCAGCTGAGGCATTCATATAGAGCTCAAAGCCGCAGTCCACGCAGCGCCTCGAACGCTCGCCGCTGACAACGAAGAGACGACTTCCGCACAAGGGGCAGTAACGATAGGGAGAAAGCAGAGACTCGTGTTTCATGATTCTAAAGGCAACTTTTGGGCTCTCGTGCCGACAAGCATATTCTTCTACCGGCTTCTGGAAGCATTCTCAGGGCGAAAACCACACGCTTTTTAATAGCCTTTTCCGTTTTATCCTCAAGTAGCCCCGAGGGGAATCGAACCCCTATCTGGAGTTTAGGAAACTCTTATTCTATCCGTTGAACTACAGGGCCCCTTACTTTCGCGCTGCAAAGATAGTGCAAGGCGAGAGAAATACCAAATTTATTTGAGTATTTCCGAGCCGCAGCCTATCTAAAACCGAAGGTTAAAGATACGACTAAGCGAGCGGAGAACAAAATAAAACGACAGTTTATTTTTTCTCCCGAGCGTGAGTATCTTAAACCAAAGGTTAAAGGTACGATTAAGCGAGAGAAAAGAAAAGAAAATCGAGAGATTCTTTTTTCTTTTCCGAGCGAAAGTACCTTAGAATTTCAATTCAAAGGTACGAAAAGAATTTGGAATGTGCAATTTTTTCAGCCATTTTTTTCGCGTTTTCCTGAACTATTTTTCGATGTTTTTTGCCTTCGGGGGAATGGACTCATTCTGCCGCTGCTTGAGCCCTCCCCTTTTTCCTTTCGCGGAAGCGGTTTTCATGCCCGATTCTCCAAAAATCTGACTTACTGCGCGATATGAAAAAGTGGGTTAACTGGTGGAAAAAAAGTAGGACTATCGCTTGCAGGAACCGATTTTTTTGACTACCTTTGCTGATGAAAAAATGAACACAAACGGCTTCATCCGACTCGGGAAAGCAGGAAGAAGAAGGTTAAAGGCACATACGCTCTCGCAGCTCCCCATGAGGCTGGTGTGCCAGGCGGGAAACATCGCCCAGAAAGTGCTCCGCGAAGTCATCTACGCTAACTAAGAATAAGCCTCGTAGAGAAAAAACGAGTATGACCAAGAGCCGAATCTTCCAGTTCTTCCAATTCCAATTAAAAAAAGAAGGTATGCACTCTCTTCTATTCCTTTATAATTAATTAATATTTAATTAGTTAAATATAAAAAGAGAGAAGTGGATACCCTCAAAAAAAGTAATTGGAATTGGAAGACTGGAAGATTTAGTCTCCCATTCACTA
>JAGAAS010000103.1 GCA_017615125.1 Bacteroidaceae bacterium | reverse complement strand
GGTTTGTGTAGGTTGGTTTGTTTGTGTAGTGCAAAGGTAGGAAGAATGTTTGGAATATGCAAGTTTTTGAGGGGAAAGTTTCGTTAATCATTGTTAAAATTCGGGGAATCTTGTGGTATAAGGTGCAATAAGGTGCAGGGGCAAAATAATGTGTGGTACTTTTGCAGCGGATTGGTTGAGACGGATGCTTGGGGGCATCTGACGGCTGGTCCAGGCGTTCTTTGACATTGTGTACAGGGTGATGGAGAGTGTGGGGAGTGTGTGTTTCATTTTTCAGTTTTTTGTTTAACTTATTAACTTAATTTTTTACTATTATGGCAATTACTTACAAAGTGCTTAAATGCAAGAATCCGCGCGGTCAGGCTGGCGTGCTGTACGCGAACGACCGTGCGGTGAAGACTGGCGACTATACGTTCGACCAGCTTACGGAGGACATCCAGTTCTCGACGACTGTTACGAAGGCTGACGTGGTGGCGGTGCTTGCCGCTGCGCAGGAGTACATCCTGAAGGGTTTGCTGAGCGGTCAGCGCGTGGTGCTGAGCGACCTCGGCGCGCTCCAGGTGCAGCTCAAGAGCCACTGCTTCGCGCAGAGCGCGATAGGGGCTGACGACTTCGACCCGTCGTCATACATCAAGAACTACTACGTCCGGTTCCGCCCCGAGGCGCGGCTTATCAAGGCCTTGCGCTCGCAGGCCCGCGTCCGGCGCCTGAGCAGCACGCTCATGCCGTAACGGCCCGGCCTGCGGCAGAGGACCGACGTGGCAAGCGGGTGAATTGTCGACGCGGGGCTGTCGATTGAAGATAAAAATTTTTTTGTTTTTCTTACCGATTTTTTCGTCTTTTATGAAATAAAACCGTACCTTCGCGACGTGAATAGGGACGAATACGAAGTAAAAATATTACCGTTTTATTAATCAATCAATTATGTTCAAAAACCTGCGTTTCTTTTTGGCAGCTGCCCTGATGATGATCACGGCAGGTGCAAGTGCCCAGATTACCACGTCGGCCCTCGCCGGCAAGGTGACTGACAGTTCAAGCGAAGCCGTCATTGGTGCCACCGTGCTGGCCGTTCACGTGCCGTCGGGCACCCAGTACGGCGCCATCACCAACATTGACGGCCAGTACAACATCCAAGGTATGCGTGCCGGCGGCCCGTACACGGTGACCATCTCGTATGTAGGCTACCAGACGGGCGTTGTCAACGACGTCACCCTCTCGCTCGGCGAGACGTACGTGCTCAACCACAAGATGAGCGAGTCGTCCGAGCTGCTCGACGAGGTAGTCGTCTCGGCCACCGCCACCAAGTTCAACACGGCCAAGACAGGCTCGGTGACCAACATCACCAACGCCCAGATCGCCTCTCTGCCGACCGTGAGCCGCAGCATCACCGACGTGACCAGGCTCTCTCCCTACGGAGGCAACGGCATGAGCTTCGCCGGCTCCGACGGCCGTACCGCCAACTTCACCGTTGACGGCGCCAACTTCAACAACAACTTCGGCCTCAGCGACAAGCTCCCCGGCGGCGGCAACCCCATCTCCATCGACGCCATCGAGGAAATGCAGGTCGTCATCTCCCCCTACGACGTGCGCCAGACCAACTTCATCGGCGGCGGCGTTAACGCCATCACCAAGTCGGGAACCAACACCGTGAAGGGAACCGCCTACGTCTACCACCGCAACGAGAACATGCGCGGCGACGCCGTCTGCGGCGACCAGATCGCAGGCGCCCGCGCCACCGACCGAAGCACCACCTACGGCTTCACCCTCGGCGCACCCATCATCAAGAACAAACTCTTCATCTTCGGAAACCTCGAGTACACCAAGACTCCCACCATCGCCAACAGATGGCGCGCCTCCGAAAACGGAGTAAAGGACCCCGACAACTACGTGTCCCGCACCACCGCCAGCGACCTCCAGGCCGTCAAGGACTATATGAAGAGCACCTACGGATACGACACCGGCTCGTACACCGACTTCCCCGCCGACGAGAGCAACATGAAGGCCCTCGTGCGACTTGACTGGAACATCAACGACCGCAACCACCTCGCACTGCGATACAACTACACGCTCAACAAGCTGTGGAACGCACCCAACGCGAGCTCGATGGACGGCGGCACGAGAATGGTCAGCGGACGCACAAGCCAGAACTCCATGTCGTACGCTAACTCCATGTACTCCATGGACAACCTCGTGCACTCCGTATCCTTCGACCTCAACAGCCGCCTCAGCGACAACCTCCAGAACCAGTTCCTCGCCACCTTCTCCAAGCTCGACGACGTACGCGGGAGCACCTCCGACGAGTTCCCCTTCATCGACATCACCAAGGGAGGCGACAACTACATCGCCCTCGGCTACGAGCTCTTCACATGGAACAACGCCGTGCACAACACCATTGGCAACGTGCGCGACGACATAACCCTCACCGTAGGCAGCCACCGACTCACCGCCGGCCTGAACTACGAGTACCAGATGGCAGACAACCAGTACATGCGCAACGGAACCGGCTACTACCGCTACAACTGGGAAGACGGCATGACCGTTGACCAGCTCTTCCGCAGCACTCCCGAAGTCGTATGCCTCACCTACGGCTACGACGGCGAGAAAACACCCGCAGCCCGCGTGCAGTTCCACAAGGCAGGCATCTACGCCCAGGACGACTGGAACGTAACCTCCCAGTTCAAGCTCACTGCCGGCCTCAGGCTCGACGGACTCTTCTTCGACAACAAGGACCTGATGACGAACGCCGCCATCCTCGCCCTTGACTACTACGACCGCAACGGCGACGTGCGCCATATCGACACCGGCATGTGGCCAACGTCCAAGCTCACCGTATCGCCCCGCGTAGGCTACACATGGGACGTGCGCGGCGACAAGAGCTTCGTCGTACGCGGCGGAACAGGCCTCTTCTCGGGACGCCTTCCCCTCGTGTTCTTCACCAACATGCCCACCAACGGCGGTATGGTCCAGTACCAGGCACAGCTTAACGCCAAGAACGGCCAGAAGGACGGCTACAGCATGGACCAGTTCGCCGGCGGACTCGTGACCGAGAACGGCAAGGCAACCATTGACGCCCTCCAGAAGAAACTCTTCGACATGGGCTTCCCGCAGACAGTCAAGCCCGAGGACGGAACCGTTCCTTCCTCCATCTCAGCCGTCGACCCGAAGTTCAAAATGCCGCAGGTATGGAAGACCTCCCTCGCCTTCGACTACCAGCTCCCCGTCGACTTCCCCTTCACCCTCACCGCTGAAGGCATCTTCAACAAGACGGTCAACGCAGTGTGCATCTCCGACTGGAGCGTGAAGCCCGTCGCAGGCTTTGCCCGCGTCAACGGCGCCGACAACCGCCCGCTCTACCCCACTGACTTCCGCACCACCACCAAGGCATTCGTCCTCGAAAACACCAGCCAGGGCTACGGATGGTCAGCCAACGTACAGCTCAACGCTCGTCCCGCCGACTTCCTGAGCCTCTACGCCGCCTACACGCACACCGTCAACAAGGAAATCACCGGCATGCCCGGCTCCGCAGCTGAGAGCGCATTCACATACGTTCCCACCTACGAAGGCCCGAACAACATCCGCCTGCACAACTCGCAGTACGTGACTCCCGACCGCGTCGTCGCCAGCGCAACAGCTCACGACCGCAGCGGCAACCACTACAGCCTCATCTACGAGACCTGGCGCGGCGGCTACAACTACTCCTATATGCTCGCCAACGATATGAACGGCGACGGCTACAACTACGACGCCATCTACGTCCCCACCGACGCACAAGTGGAAGCAGGAGAATTCCGCTTCGTCTCCACCGACGACCAGACGCGCTTCATGGAGTTCGTGCACAACGACCCGTACCTCAGCAAGCACCAAGGCGAGTACGCCGAGGGATACAGCGTCTACTCACCCTGGGTACACCGCTTCGACGTAGGCTACAAGCATGACTTCAAGTGCAAGGTCGGCGGCAACACCAACATCCTGCAGCTCTCGGCCGACATCAAGAACGTCATGAACCTCTTCAACTCCAGCTGGGGCGTAAGCAAGTACCTCAACCCCGCCATCGGCACCGACGCACGCATCCTCAAGTACGAGGGCGTCGACAAGGACGGCTACGCCACCTTCTCCACTCCCGCCGCCGTCAGCGGAACCACCGAGACCTTCGTGCCCTACCACACGCTCGGCCAGTGCTGGTACGCATCCGTCGGACTCAAGTACATCTTCAACTAATCAATACATATACGAATATCTATTATGAAAATCAAGCATTTAATAACTCCCCTTGCAGCGCTCCTGGTGCTCGCCGCAAGCTGCGAGAAAGAGATCATACCCAGCCAGCTCGACGAAGTGCAGGTATCCTCATCCTACCTCTCCATCCCCGTCGACGGCAGCGCACCCGCTGAACTCACCGTCACCGCCACCGACGCATGGGAGTTCGAGAAGCTCTTCGCCGAGAAGACGGGCGAGAAAGACGCCAACGGCAAGGACGTATACGTCTACAACCCCCTTCCCGCCTGGCTCCAGGCCGACAAAGTGTCCGGCCCCGCCGGTACAACCACCGTCAAGCTCACCGCAGGATCCACCCTCGACGGACGTAGCGCCGAGCTGCGCATCCTCTGCGCCGGCAAGGAGCAGATCGTCAACGTCATCCAGGGCGTAGCCACCGTCTCCCCAGCCACATGCGCCGAGATCATCGCCGGACCCGAGAGCAAGACCTACCGCGTCACCGGCATCTGCACCGGCATCTACAACACCACCTATGGCAACTGGTACCTCAACGACGGAACCGGCGAGATCACCATCTACGGCACCCTCAACAAGGGAGAAGAGAAGAAGTTCGCCTCGCTCAACCCCAGCATTGAAGTAGGCGACGAAGTCACCGTCGAAGGACCCAAGCAGCTCTACAACGGAACCGTCGAGCTCGTCAACGTCACCGTTATCAAGGTCAACAAGTCCCTCATCAAGGTCGACTCACTGAGCACCTCCAACTTCACCTCCGACGGAGGCGACGCCATCGTCTTCCTCACCAACAAGGGCAACACGCTCTCCGTGGAAATCCCCGCCGACGCACAGTCGTGGCTCTTCATGAAAGCAGTCACCGCCAACACCGTCACCCTCCACGCAGCAGCCAACACCGCAGGACCCCGACAGACAACGCTCGTCTTCAAGACCACATCAGGAGGCAAGACCTACACCTCAGAGACCACCGTCAGCCAGGACGGACTCTCCGGCACCGCCGACCTCCCCTTCACCGTCACCGAAGCCATCGCCTTCGCCAATAAAGTCGGCGGCGAAAGCTCAAACGACGTCTACGTCAAGGGAATCGTCTCGCGCGTCCTCTACACAGCAAGCGCCAAGTACCCCACAACAACCTTCTGGATCTCAGAAGACGGCACCTGCAGCTGCACCGAAGACAGCAAGTCCACCGAAGACCCCGCACACGACTTTGAAGCCTACAGCGTATACTGGTTCGGCAACCAGCCGTGGGCAGAAGGAAACGCCCAGGTATCCGTAGGAGACGAAGTCATCATCTGTGGAAAGACCACCGTCTACAACGGAATCGCCGAGACAGCATCCAAGAAAGCCTACGTCTACAGCGTTAACGGCGTGCAGACCGACGCTAACGGCCTCGGCTCCGAAGCCTATCCCTTCAACGTAGCAGGAGGCATCGCCGCAGCCAACGCTGCATGCACCGCCAACGTCTTCGTCAAGGGCATCGTATCCAAGATACTCTACACCTTCTCCGCAAGCTACGGCACCGGCACCTTCTGGCTCTCCGACGACGGCACTTACAACGGCGCCGAGAACGGAAAGTCCACCACCGACTACGCTCACGACTTCGAAGCCTACAGCGTATATTGGCTCAACAACCAGCCTTGGGCTGAAGGCGACGGCCAGGTAGAAGTCGGCGACAAGGTAACCGTCTACGGCCAGCTCACTCTCTTCAACAGCGTAGCCGAGACGGCATCCAAGAAAGCCTACGTCTACAGCGTAGAAAAGCCCTAACGGACCCTAATACCCTTCAGACTGTGCCAGGACAACCCCCTGGCACAGTCTTTTTATTACACACCTGACAAGGCCGGCAACAAACCGCACGCAGTGTATAATACATCCCCCGGAGTTGCAAAAAAAGCTTTATTTTTCAAAATGTTATGCACAGAAGTTGTGCAGACCGGAGAAAAAGCCTATTTTTGCAAGGTAAAGATGAAAAACCGGTCCTTCATACTCCCGCTGGTTGCGGCAATGCTTCTTGCCCTCCCCCTGCGCGCACAGACGTACGCCGAGTGGGTCGACAGTGCATACGCCTGCGCCGGGCGCGACAGCCTCGCCCTTGCGGCGCGTTGCCTCGAGAAAGCCCTCGAAGCCGACCCCGCCAACAAGGGAAACGCTGCCGTTCTCGCCACGCTCGGCGCCTTGCGGAGCCAGATGGGACAGATGGAAGAAGCCATCGAGAGCTACTCCCTGGCCTTGAATTACAATCCACTGAACATCCCCGTCCTTCTCGCACGCGCCGCAGCGCGCCTTCAAATCGGCGACGAGGAGAGAGCTTACGTCGACTACAGCAACGTCCTCGACCAGGACATCGACAACAAGGAAGCCCTCCTGTTCCGTGCTTACATAGCCGTCAGGAAGCACGCCTACGACGTGGCGCGCGCTGACTACACGCGGCTCCTCAGCCTCGATCCCGCGGACGAGAGCGCAGCCCTCGGCCTTGCCCTTCTCAACCAGAAGCAGCACCGCCTGCGCGAAGCCACCGAGCAGCTTTCCGAGCTCATTCACCGCCGTCCCGACAACGCCGAGTACTACCTGGCCCGCGCCGACGTGCTGGCCGACAGGAATCTTCCCGATCTCGCCCTCGTCGACTGCGACGAAGCCGTGCGGCTGGCTCCCCAGGATGCCTTCGCGCACGTAGCCCGTGCCGAAGTCTATCTCCAGCTCAGGAAGAAGCGCGCCGCCCGTGCCGACCTCGACGAAGCCGTCCGCCTGGGCCTTCGCCGTGCCGACCTCGACGGACTATACCGCCGCTGCAAGTAACCTCCCGACGACGCCCACCGACTATCCAGAACCCACAAGAAATAATCGTACAATATGAAAAAGACAACCCTACTGATGACCATGGCAATGATGTTGATTGCTTCGTGCAGCGGCGACAAGACAGCCGCAGAATTTGAGTACTCCAACGAAAAGTTCGCCGACCTCCAGATGCTCCGCTACGAGGTGAAGGGATGGGACCAGCTCTCCCTCCGCCAGAAGGAGCTCGTCTATTACCTGAGCGAGGCCGCCCTTCAGGGACGCGACATCCTCTACGACCAGAACTGCCGGTATAACCTCCGCATCCGCGCCGTCCTCGAAGCCATCTACGCCGACAAGGCCCTCGACCACGAGAGCGAGGAGATGAAGGCTCTCGAAGTATACCTGAAGCGCGTTTGGTTCTCCAACGGCATCCATCACCATTACGGCGAGCTCAAGTTCCTTCCCGCCTTCAGCGAGGAATGGTTCCGCGCCACCGTGACGGCAAACCCCGCGTACGTGCCGCAAATGCCCGTGGCGCAGACCGCTGAGGAGTTCCTCGACGAGATTTGCCCCGTCATGTTCGACCCCCTCGTCCTCACCAAGAAGACTAACCAGGCCGACGGCGAGGACCTCATCCTCACCTCCGCATGCAACTACTACGGCGAGGGAGTTACCCAGGCCGAGGCCGAGAGCTTCTACGCCGCCATGAAGTCGGCCGACGATCCCGAGCCCGTAATGTACGGCATGAACAGCCGTCTCGTCAAGGAAGACGGCAAGCTCACCGAGCGCGTATGGAAAACCGACGGCCTCTACGGGCAGGCCATCGCAAAGATCGTCTATTGGCTCCGTAAGGCTGCCGACGTGGCAGAGAACGACACGCAGAAGGAAGTCATCCAGAAGCTCATTCAATTCTACGACGACGGTGACCTCCGCACGTTCGACGACTACTGCATCGCCTGGGTGAAGGACCTCGACAGCCGCGTCGATTTCGTCAACGGCTTCACCGAGAGCTACGGCGACCCGCTCGGCATGAAAGCCAGCTGGGAGAGCATCGTAAACTTCAAGGACCTTGAGGCAACGCGACGTACCGAGACTGTCAGCAGCAACGCGCAGTGGTTTGAGGACCACTCGCCCGTCGATCCCCGCTTCAAGAAGGAGGAGTGCAAGGGCATCACGGCAAAAGTCATCACCGCCGCCATACTTGCCGGCGACCTCTATCCCTCCACCGCCATCGGCATCAACCTGCCCAACAGTAACTGGGTGCGCGCCGCACACGGCTCCAAGTCAGTCACCATCGGCAACCTCACCGAGGCCTACGCCAAGGCTGCACACGGCAACGGATTCAATGAAGAATTCGTTTTCAGTAATAAAGAGCGCAAGCTGCTTGATAAATATGACTCGATGACCGACGACCTGCACACCGACCTCCACGAATGCCTCGGCCACGGCTCGGGAAAACTCCTCCCGGGTGTCGACCCCGACGCGCTGAAGGCCTACGGCAGCACCATCGAGGAGGCTCGCGCCGACCTCTTCGGACTCTACTACGTGGGCGACAAGAAAATCGTCGAGCTCGGACTCCTCCCCGACCGCGAAGCCTACAAGGCACAGTACTACACTTATATGATGAACGGCCTGATGACTCAGCTCGTGCGTATCGAGCCCGGCAACGACATCGAAGAAGCACACATGCGCAACCGCTCGCTCATCGCCCACTGGGCTTACGAGCACGGCAAGGCTGAGAACGTTGTCGAGCTTGCCAAGGTCGACGGCAAAACGTACGTCAAGGTCAACGACTACAAGAAGCTGCGCAACCTCTTCGGCGAGCTCCTTGCCGAAATACAGCGCATCAAGTCCGAAGGCGACCTGGAGGCAGCCCGCCAGCTCGTCGAGACCTACGCCGTGAAGGTAGACCCTGCTCTCCACCAGGAGGTGCTCCAGCGGTACAAAGCCCTCGACCTCGCACCCTACAAGGGATTCATCAATCCCGTCTACACGCCTGAGTACGACGCCGACGGGAAGCTCACAGACATCACCGTGAGCTACACCGAGAGCTTCGCCGAGCAGAACCTGCGCTACAGCCGCGACTACGCCAACCTGCCTTTAGTCAACTGATGAGCGCGACGACAACTCACCCGGCCGGCGACACAGCCCGCATAGCCGACGACACTGCTCGCAAGGTCGGCGAGATAAAGGCCCTCCTGCGGCCCCTCATGAACGGTGTCCTCTCCCAAAGCCTCCGCGAGCGCGGACTTCGCTACCGGCTCATCTATGGCATAGAACTGCCGCGGCTCAAGGAACTTGCCGCCACGCTCGACAAGAGCCATGCCCTGGCGCAGGCGCTCTGGAAAGAGGACATCCGCGAATGCCGCATCCTGGCAGGAATGCTGCAGCCGCCCGAGACGTTCCTGCCCGACATCTGCGACATCTGGATGGACGACATCCACGATGCCGAGCTCGCCGACTATACCTGCATGAGCCTTTTCCGCCATCTGCCCTACGCCTCTGAGAAAGCCTTCCAGTGGATTGCTTCCGACGACGCGCTCGAGCAGTACACCGGCTACCGGCTCCTATGTCACTTGCTCAACAAGCCGGGAGCCGTCCTCAGCCCTCGTGCACACGACGAGCTCGAAGACCAGGCCAGCGCCGCCGCTGAGTCGCCAAACCGTGCGCTTGCCGAAGTGGCCGCGATGGCTTTGGACAGGCTGAGAGAAAAAAAAGACTAATCCTTTGACGATTAGCGGGAAAACTACTATCTTTGTTCCCGATACTGCAAAGAAGCGGAAAACAACAGGCTGACAATGAGCGACGAGAGCCAGGACAACATTTACGCCGAGGTCCATCAGATTCTGGAGGACTACCTTCATGCACACCGCCTCAGGGTTACTCCCGAGCGCAGTACCATTGTGGATACCATCTACGCGCATGAGGGACACTTCACCATCGAGATGCTTCACGGCTGGCTGATGGAACGGCGCTTCCCCGTGAGTATGGCAACGCTCTACAACAATGTGGAACTGCTCATCGACGCCAAGCTCCTCGCGCGCCACTATTTCGGACCCAGCGCGCTCTACGAGCGAGTGCACGGCGACGAGCCTCACTACCACCGCGTGTGCAAGCGATGCGGCATGGTGCAGGACGTACACTTCGACGCGATAACCAATTACATCATGTCGAAGCACATTCGCGGATTTCTCGTCGACCCATCCTACCTATATGTATATGGCCTGTGCAGCAAATGCAAAGCCGCCCTGCGCAGAAAACAAAGAAACAGTCAGAAAAAGTATGAAAGTTGATGTTTTGCTCGGTCTCCAGTGGGGAGACGAAGGGAAAGGAAAAGTCGTTGACTTCCTCACCCCACGCTATGATGTAATCGCCCGATTCCAGGGAGGACCCAACGCGGGCCATACCCTTGAGTTTGAAGGACATAAGTATGTGTTGCGCTCCATTCCCTCAGGCATATTCCAGGGAGATAAGCTCAACATCATCGGAAACGGTGTCGTCCTCGACCCGGCTCTTTTCAAGGCCGAGGCGGAAGACTTCGAGGCCAGCGGCATCCCAATGAAGCAGCGCCTGCACATTTCCCGCAAGGCACACTTGATACTTCCGACGCACCGGCTCCTTGACGCAGCCTACGAGAAGGCCAAGGGAGCCTCCAAGGTGGGCACCACAGGCAAGGGCATCGGCCCTGCATACACCGACAAGACCAGTCGAAACGGCCTGCGCGTCGGAGATCTCGAACGCGACTTCGATACCCTCTACGCCAAGGCCAAGGAGCGCCACCTGGGCATCCTTCGCGGGCTGCTGAACGAGAGTGAATGGGACGCCGCCATGAAGGACCTGGCCGAGAAGGAGAAGGTATGGATGGAGGGCGTCAGCTATCTGCGCCAGTTCACTTTCACCGACAGCGAGCACGAGATTAACCGCTTGCTGGACGAGGGTAAATCCATGCTGTGCGAGGGAGCACAGGGCACGATGCTTGACGTAGACTTCGGCTCGTATCCTTTTGTCACCTCGTCGAATACTGTTTGCGCCGGCGCTTGTTCGGGACTCGGCGTGGCGCCCAATCGAATAGGTCGCGTCTACGGCATCATGAAGGCGTATTGCACACGCGTGGGCGGCGGTCCCTTCCCCACCGAGCTGTTTGACGAAGACGGCGAGAAGCTTACGTCCATCGGCCACGAGTATGGAGCCGTCACGGGACGCCGGAGACGCTGCGGCTGGATCGATCTGGTAGCTCTGCGCTACGCTATCATGATAAACGGCGTCACCGACCTTATCATGATGAAGAGCGACGTTCTCGACACGTTCGAGACGATTAAGGCCTGTGTGGCGTACGAAATCGACGGCCGCGAGACGGATGAGTTCCCCTACAGCGTTGAAACAGGCGTGAAGCCCATCTATTGCGAAATACCCGGCTGGAAGTGCGACCTCTCGCAGATGACTAGCGAGGACGAGTTCCCCGAGGAGTTCAACAACTACATCTCCTTCCTCGAGGAAGAGCTCTCAGTGCCCATCCGCATCGTCTCCGTCGGCCCCGACAGGGAGCAGACGATCGAGCGCTACTTAGACTGACATATCGTTCGTAACCCTGAAAAACCATAAGAAATGTTTATCTACATCCTCTTCATTGCTATTGCCATCCTGAGCTACATTGTCCAGGCATCGCTGCAGAGCAAGTTCAAGAAATACTCGCAGGAACCCATCGCCAGCGGGATGACCGGCCGCGACGTGGCCCTCAAGATGATGCATGACAACGGAATCAACGACGTGGAGGTGAGCTGCATCAGCGGCACGCTCACTGACCACTACGACCCGACGACAAGGCGCGTCAACCTGAGCCAGGACGTCTACTCCGAGTGCAGCGTCGCCGCTGCCGCCGTTGCCGCCCACGAGTGCGGCCACGTTGTCCAGCACGCCACCGGATACGCCCCCCTCAAGCTCCGCTCCTCCCTCGTGCCCGTCGTCTCCTTCTCCTCGAAGATAGTCTCATGGGTGCTCCTCGCAGGGATAATCCTCGTGCAGGCCTTCCCCGTCGTGCTCGAAGTGGGCATTGCGCTGTTCGCGCTCACCACCCTCTTCAGCATCGTCACCCTTCCCGTGGAGATCAACGCCAGCAAGCGCGCCCTCGCATGGCTTGACCATGCCGGCATCACCAGCGCCTCCAACCACCGGATGGCCGAGAGCGCCCTCCGCTCCGCTGCCTACACCTACGTGGTGGCCGCCCTCAGCTCGCTGGCAACGCTCGTCTACTACCTCCTCATCCTCAACAACAGGAGGAGCTGACGCCACGCGCCCGTGCCGACAAGGGATAATCCAGGGAGAAGAACACACCGCCTCGGATGCTCAATACACTCCACAGACCCTTCCCGGCAGCTTGAGATACGAATAATACCAAAAGAATAATATTGTTTAACCCAAAACCAGATTAACATGAAAAGAACCCTTACACTACTCGCCATGTCGCTCGTCGGCATGCTCGTGTTCGCCGCGACCTGGGAGAAGCCGGTCATCTCTGAGAGCCAGTACCTCCCCCTCACCCCCGGCGACACCGTGTACATCTACAACGTCGACTCCAAGCTCTTCCTCACCGAGGGAAACGAGTGGGGCACACACGCCACTGTCGGCGAAGAAGGACGCCTGTTCTGCTTCACCAAGTACGTTCCCGAAGAGGAAGGCGCGGAATGGGACGGCAAGACCTACCTCATCAACGACTCGTCCGTGACAAAGGGCGCGTGGAAGCTGATGTTCATCGACAACGAGAACGGAGACATCTACGTCGACCGCGGCTCGCAGGCAAACTACTTCTGGGAGTTCACTCCCAACGGGAAAACGTTCCGCTTCTTCGGAGCTGACGTGAACCCCGAGTTCAATCATCTCGATGAGCTGACGGCAAACTGCTTCGTCGGCCACGCTACCGCCTACCTCAACACGCAAAACAACGAGCAGACGGGAACGGGCGTCATCTGGGACGATCCTAACGGCCCCGATTACAACACAGAGGGCTCGGGCAAGCTCTATGTCGACTGGACCTGCATCTCCATCGCCGACTACGACGCGTATGTGGGTAAAATCAAGGCTTATAATGCAGCCGTCAAGCTCGCCGAGGTAATCGAGCGCGGAAAGGCCGCAGGCGTCTCCACCGCTGCTGCAGAAGCCGTGTATAACAACACTTCCAGCACCCCCGAGCAACTTCTTGCTGCCGCCGAGGAACTGGAGAAGGCCATCCGTGACGCAGAAGCCGGCACGGCCAGCCCATCTAATCCCGTCGACATGTCAGGACTCATCGTCAACCACGATTTCGCCAACGGCGACTGCACAACCGGCTGGAGCGGTACGGCATTCGGACGCGGCGGTACGGTAGCCGACGGCGCCGAGATGTACGAGAAGAACTTCGATGCTTACCAGGACCTGACGGGTGTTTATCCCGGCATCTATCGCGTGGGAGTACAAGGGTTCTATCGCGCAGGCGGTGCCAGCGAGGACTATAACAACTTCATCAAGAACGACCTTGGCACGCGCTATACGACATTCTATGCCATCAACGGCGAAGACACCAAGGTGAGTGTGGGAGTCGTACACCTCGCTTCGGGAGCCGAAGAGTCGAACTTGTCCGGTGGCTCGGAAGTTGAATGCGCCGACGGCCTCTATGTAAGTAACACGATGGCCGCTGCTGATTATCACTTCAACACCTTGGATAAGTATCACAACTATATCCTCTGCGAGGTAACCGAGAGCGGAACGCTCCGCATCGGCGTTCAGAAAGACTCGCTGATCGGTACCGACTGGAGCCTCTTTGATAACTTCAGCCTGGAATTCTATGGAAACTCCATGGACTCCTATAAATACTGGCTCGAGGATATTCTCGCCACGCTGCCCTCCTTTGACGGCGCCGAGTATTATACTCGTTCGATGGAGGAGGAGTACACTGAAGTGCTCGGGCGTGCTAAATCGGCCGCCGACAAGGAGACTATCAAGAGCGTGATTCCCGAAGTGATCGCCGCCGCTGATGCTTTCCAACTTAACATCAATGCTTATCAGGCTTACGTTGACTATGCAGAGTACTGCCGTAACTATCTCGACGAGCACTCTGACTTAGCCGGCAACGAGGTGGACGATCTTTCCGACTACTTCGTATTATATTACGACGACATCCTTACCGAATGCTCGATGACGACAGAAGAAATCACCGCCGAGAAGGAAAAACTGGAGCAGATGCTTGCAGACGCCATCAAGTATGGACTTTCCGAAGGCTCCGATTGTACCGACATGCTGGTGAATGCTAGCTTCGCCAACGGATATACTGGATGGAACAACAACGGTCATGAAATAAAGGTGGGCGGCTTGACATCGTTCCCCGTCGTGGAGACTTTCCAGAACATCGTGGATATTTACCAGGATGTGACGGACGTTCCAAACGGCCTCTACAGCATTACCGCCAACGCATTCTTCCGTCCCGCCGGCAACGGCAACTATGATGGTACGGAAGAGGTTCCTGTCGATCTGTACATGGGAGTTTTCTCAACGCCCATCATGCATATTTGTGCCGACGCGCTTCCTGAGAGCCTCGCCGAGCAGAAGGTGAACTGTTATCTCGACGATAACGGCACCGCCAGCGGCACTTGGCCTTACGACTACAACGTGAGCGGATACGGCATCGTTCCCAACTCGGTGGACGGCGCTTCCTACGCATTCCTCGCCGGACGTTATGTTCAGACCGTTTACGGACTGGTAACCGACGGTAAGATGCGCATCGGCCTCACTTCGCACAATAAAAAGATCGAGTGGGCCCTTTGGGCAAACTTCAAGCTTACTTATATGGGTAAGAACGCTGAGGCTATACTGGGCGTGCTTCCTACGCTCGTCGAGGAACTCTCTGCATACGTCGACGCCAATGCTGAACAGATTGTCGACGGTACTGAAACCGAGTACATGACTATTCTCATGGACGCCGAGGATGCTATTGCCTCCGAGGACGAGGATGCTCTCTGGCAGTCGCTTATCAATGTGAACAAGGCCATTTCTTCCGCCAAGGAGGCCGTTGCTCTCTACGAAGAGTACTCCGAAGCAGTGTACAACCTGTATGACACAAGCGAGATGTACGACAATCCATCCGACGACGTGATTGCTGCATTCGACGAGGTGACTTCCAAATTCGAGGATGTCGACGAGAACTACACGGTGGATGAACTGAAAGCCCTCATCGATGAAATAAACAAGGTGATCGGACTCTTCAAGCTCCCCGCTGACTACAAGGAGGCCTCTGAGACCAACCCCATCGACTTCACCAGCCTGATTGTCAACCCGAACTTCGACGGAATGGACTACTCGGGATGGAGCGGCAGCGGCTTCGGCTCGGGAGGAGATGTGGACGAATGTGCTGAGCGCTACAACATGGCATTTGACACCTATCAAGACTTTGCAGGACTTCCCAAGGGCCTCTATGAGGTGCTCTGCAAGGGATTCTACCGTGCCGGCTCGGCCGAGAACGACTACAACCTGGTTCAGGCTGACGACGATGCCCGCAAGGCTGCAGTGCTCTACGCGAAGTCTGATGTGGAGAATACCGAGGTTCCCATCGTCAACCCGAGCTCTCAGCCCTGCGACGATGTGAACGCTCATAACGGTGGACAGAGCGAATGCGCTTCCGGACTCTATATCCCCAACACGATGGTTTCGGCTAACTCGTACTTCCTTGACGGATACTACGACAACTCGCTGCGCGTGAACGTGGGCGAGGGAGGAAAGCTCCGCATCGGTGTTAAGAAAGACGTTACCATCGGAGGCGACTGGGCTATCTTCGACACCTTCCAGCTCATCTACTACGGTGTCGGCGGTGAGTCGGTAGAAACCATCAGCGTAGCTGACATAGTGGCTCGCGAGTACTATTCAGTAGGCGGCATCCGCCTGTCGGCACCCCAGCAGGGAGTGAATATCGTGCGTGCAAGACTCGCCGACGGCTCCGTCCGTGTATACAAGGAGCTCGTTCCCTAATCATCAGTCCTTGAAAGAGCAGAGGGGTGGCCCGGAGCCATCCCTCTCTTTTTATGTCCCTCACGCAACCCATGCGCGCCTCCGCCCATCCCATACGCCCCCACCGAAAGCCCCCAAGAAGTGTTGTCAATAATCCGTTATCAAAAATACATTTCGCAGGCTTCCTTCTTCACGCGGCTGAGAGGGCAGGCGAGGGCATATTCCTGCGGAGGACTTGGACGGGAAGGAAAAAAGCCCTATCTTTGCACACAGGTAATCACCACACCGCAGGCATGAAGAAACACAAGAAGACAATAACGCTCGAAGACTACGTGAAGGCCGTCAAGCGCGCCGACCGCGAAATCCGCCAGGACGTTCTCGGCCCGGGCTTCCACTCCGTCACGCGTGTCCACCGCTCAAAGAAGCTCTACACGCGCAAGCATAAGCACAAGGGCTCCGACCTCGGCTGAGCCGCCGCGAGGGACAAAAAAGAAAGGGAGAGAACTGTTTTTCAACGTTCTCTCCCTCTTCTGCTGGGCTACCCGGACTCGAACCAGGAAAGGCAGGACCAGAATCTGCAGTGTTACCATTACACCATAGCCCAATCGCTTTTGCGCTGCAAAGATACTGCTTTTTTCGTTCACACAAAAAAAAAGCCCCTTTTTTTCATAAAAAACATAAAAATAAAGTTTCGCGGCACAATTGTTGGATTGTTGTTACTATCTTTGTATCGGTAAAAAATACGTATGAACGCAGAGACTGAGAAACTGGTAAGCATCATCGTCGACGCCATTCAGGACAAGAAAGGCACCGGCATAGTCGTGGCAGACCTGTCGACTGTCGACGGGGCCGTCTGCCCTTGTTTTGTCATCTGTCAGGGTAATACTCCCATCCAGGTGGAGGCTATCGCCCGCTCGGTGGGCGACAGACTGCGCGAGGGGGAGCACGTGAAGCCCATTGCCGTCGAGGGACTGCGCAACGCCCGTTGGGTAGCCATCGACTACGTCGACGTAATGGTGCATATCTTCGTTCCCGCCGAGCGCGCGTTCTACAATCTGGAGAACCTGTGGGCCGATGCACAGCTCATTCAGGTTCCAGACCTCGACTGAAAGAAAAGAAACCTTATTATATATTACAGCTTTGGAAATACGCAGGAAACAACCCAACAACAATAACAACCGCAAGCAGCCGTTCAACCTCGTGTGGATCTATCCCGTTCTCTTCGGCGGGATAGTGATTGCGTGGCTCATGGGCGGAAGCAGCCCCCTGAGCAAGAAAGTCAGCTACTCCGAGTTCAAGCAATACGTGGAGAAGGGCTACGCGGAGAAAATCGTCTCGTTCGATAATAACAAGGTGGAGATGACTGTCTTCCCCGACAGCATCGCAAGCATCTTCGGCGAGACGATGGCCGAGCAGGCATCGAAGTCAAACCAGCCCGTCATCTTCACTTCCGAGGCAGCGTCGCGCGACACGTTCGACGAGTTTATCAGCGAGCAGCAGGAGAAGGGACACTTTGCCGGAGAGCTGATTTACCAGAAGTCGGACCGTTTCTTTAGCAACTTCCTGTGGAATATTGTTCCCTTCCTGCTGATTATTGGCTTCTACATCCTCATCATTCGTCGCATGGGCGGAGGCTCAGGCGGCGGAGGCGGGGGAGGAGTCTTCAGCGTCGGGAAGTCAAAGGCCCAACTCTTCGAGAAGGACAAGGCCGACAGGATTACTTTCAAGGACGTCGCGGGACAAGCCGAGGCCAAGCAGGAGGTAGAGGAAATCGTCGAATTCCTCAAGAATCCAGGCAAATACACCGAGCTCGGCGGCAAGATCCCTAAGGGCGCTCTGCTGGTAGGACCTCCCGGAACGGGTAAGACCCTTCTCGCGAAAGCGGTGGCAGGGGAAGCCAACGTGCCCTTTTTCTCCCTTTCCGGCTCCGACTTCGTCGAGATGTTCGTAGGAGTCGGCGCCAGCCGCGTGAGAGACCTCTTCCGTCAGGCGAAGGAGAAGGCGCCGTGCATCATTTTCATCGACGAGATAGACGCTGTCGGCCGTGCGCGCGGGAAAAACCCCGCGATGGGCGGCAACGACGAGCGCGAGAGCACCCTTAACCAGCTGCTCACAGAGATGGACGGCTTCGGTACGAATAGCGGCGTCATCATCCTTGCGGCAACAAACCGCGTTGACATCCTTGACAAGGCGCTGCTGCGCGCAGGACGCTTCGACAGGCAGATTCATGTCGACCTCCCCGACCTTAATGAGCGCAAGGAGGTCTTTGGCGTCCATCTCCGCCCGCTTAAGCTTCATCCCAACGTGGATGTGGATTTGCTCGCGCGGCAGACTCCAGGTTTCAGCGGCGCTGATATAGCCAACGTTTGCAACGAGGCAGCCCTCATCGCCGCCCGTCACGGGAAGAACGCCGTCGATAAAGACGACTTCCTCGCTGCTGTAGACCGCATCATCGGCGGACTGGAGAAGAAGACGAAGGTACTAACCCAGGAGGAAAAGCACACCATAGCCCTCCACGAGGCGGGACACGCTACGCTCTCTTGGTTCCTCCAGTGGGCCGACCCTCTTATCAAGGTTACGATTGTTCCACGCGGCAACGCGCTCGGAGCCGCGTGGTATCTTCCTGAGGAAAGGCAGATAAACACCAGAGAACAAATGCTGGATGAAATGTGCGCGCTGCTCGGTGGACGTGCCGCCGAGGAGCTGTTCACAGGGCATATCTCCACAGGGGCAATGAACGATTTGGAGCGAGTTACAAAGCAGGCCTACGGGATGATAGCTTATGCCGGCATGAGCGACAATCTGCCCAACATCTGTTATTATAACAACGAGGAGTATAGTTTCAGCAAGCCTTACAGCGAGCGAACCGCCGAGCAGATTGACAAAGAGGCAATGGCGATGATTGCCGAGCAGTACGAGCGTGCTAAACGCCACCTGCAGGAGCACCGCGAGGGGCACGCGCAGCTGGCACAGCTCCTCATGGAGCGCGAAGTCATCTTCGCCGAGGACGCCGAGCGCATCTTCGGCAAGCGCCCCTGGGCATCGCGCAGCGAAGAAATCCTCGACGAGAAGCCTTCGGACAACGCCGAGGAAGAGGTCAAGCCCGTGTTCACTCCTCTGAAGAAGGGCGACAACGTCACGCTCACGCCCCCTCCTTCGTTCGACGCCGACAGGCTTACCCTCACCGATCCTCTGGCTCCCCATTCCGATATGGAGAAGGAAGCCGGCGAGATGAAGAAAGAAGCCGGCGAGATTCCTTCTCCAAAAAATCGGGAGAAGAAAGAAAAAAATCCTGCCGACACTTCAGAGGATGACGCGCAGGACGATGACGACAATAAGCCTGACGGGCCGAAGGACCAGCAGACTACTCTGGACTTTTTCTGATGACGATTAGCTGCGGAGGATGAAGAACCTGCTCATACGGACCCTCACGGGAGCTGCCTACGTCATCGTCGTCGTCTGCTGCACTGTCCTCAGCCCTTGGTCGCTGGGGGCGCTCATCGTGCTGCTGACGCTTCTGGCGGTGAACGAGTTCCTCTCCATTCACTGCGCTGACGGGCGCAGGAGGGTCAACAGGGCGGTGGTGCTCTGCGGAAGCGTTCTGCTCTCGCTGGCAGTCTTCGTGCAGATGTACGTTGCTGCGACGGACGTGTTCCTCCTCCTGATGCCGTACACGGTGTTCCTGCTGATGCTCTTCATTTTCGAGCTGCTTGCCGACAACGAGGACCCTGTGGGGAACCTTGCGCTCGCCGCGCTCAGCCAGGCATACGTCGTGTGGCCCCTTGCCCTGCTGTCGGTGCTCGCCTTCGGCAAGTTCCCCGTCGTAGCAAACGAACGGCCTTTCTATCTCTTCCCGTTGGCGGTCCTTATCTTCGTGTGGAGCAACGATACCTTCGCGTACCTGACGGGCTCTCTCCTGGGCAGGCACAAGCTCTTCCCGCGCGTGTCGCCTGGGAAGACGTGGGAGGGTTCCGTCGGCGGAGCCGTGTTGACAGTGGGCGTGTCGGCGTTGCTTTGGCATTTCTGGCCCGTCCTAAGTCTGCCGCAATGGATGGGACTGTCCCTCGTCGTGGTTGTTTTCGGCACGTTCGGCGACCTTACCGAGTCGCTGATGAAGAGAAAGCTCGGGCTGAAGGATTCAGGACATCTTCTTCCGGGACACGGGGGTATTCTCGACAGGATTGACAGCCTGCTGCTGGCGATTCCTGCCGCTGTCGCCTACCTTTATCTCTGCGGATTGTGATTTCTTCTCCCCTCCGTTTCCCTTTGCGCTGAGGCTGGGGCGAGGAGGTATCCGATAGGGAGAAGAACGTTTCTGTGAAAGTCAGCTGAGAAGGCTGACTATTTCTTTTGCTGCCCGTTCGGATGCGCCTGCTTCGCCGAGCGCACGAATCATATGCTCGTAGCCCCGAAGCATCTCTTGACGCGGTTCTCCCTCGGGCCATATCTGCTGAAGCTCCCTGCGGATGGCTTGAGGATTCATCTTGTCGGCAACCAGCTCCTTCACCACTTCTTTGTTGGCGATAAGGTTGACAAGAGAAATAAACGGTACCTTAAGTATTATTCTGCGCAGCCAATCAACTAACTTCCCGCAGCGGATGTGGTAGCATACCACCTGGGGCACAAGGAAGAGCGCCGTCTCGAGCGTTGCAGTGCCGGAGGTGACTAAAGCAGCGCGCGCGTTCTGCAAGAGCGGGTAGGCTTGGTTGAATACAATGCGGATGTTCTGTTGTGCATCAGCGACGGAGCCTTCTTCGGCGGATGGATTTTCGGGGGAATCCTTCCTGCTGGGTGCTGAATGCAGGTATTTGTCGTAGAAAGAAGGACTGATTCCCGGAGCTCCCGCGATAACGATCTGGCAATCCGTCACGCTGGAGGCTGCTTCGAGCATGCGCGAGAGGTTTCCCTTGATTTCCTGTTTTCGGCTGCCCGGCAAGAGAGCGAGAATGGGCTTGCTGCTCAGACTGTTGGCGCGCAGGAATTCTTCGCGCGGCACAGCGTGTTGCCGATAGTCTTCCACCGCATCCAAACACGGATTGCCGACGTATCGAACCTTGTATCCGTAGGACTCATAGAACGGTATCTCGAAGGGAAGGATGGAAAAGACTTCGTCGACGTCGCGGCGGATGTTGTTGATACGCCTCGTTTTCCAAGCCCAGATTTTCGGGGAGATATAGTAGTAGACAGGAATCTTTGTGTTGCTGTGGATATAGTGGGCGATTTTGAGGTTAAACCCAGGATAGTCGACAAGGATGACAACGTCGGGATTCCAGTCGACAATGTCTTTCCGGCAGAAGTCCATGTTGCGCAGAATGGTGCGAGCATGCAGCGCCACCTGGACAAATCCCATGTAGGCGAGCTCCTTGTAGTGCCGCACGATAGTTCCTCCGACGGCAGCCATCAAGTCGCCTCCGAAGAAGCGGAACTCGGCTCCGGCGTCGTTCCGCAGAAGAGCCTTCATCAGGTTCGAGGCATGTAGGTCGCCCGAGGCTTCGCCTGCTATGAGGTAGTATTTCATAAGGAATATGTATTGAAGATACTACTCGCAGAGTTCTCGTTCGAGCCGGGACTTCAATGCATAATCCGTCAAGTCCAAATGAATGGGCGTGACGGCTACATATCCCTCGTCCATTGCCTTCTTGTCGGCCCATCCATCCTGATTCTCCGTCAGGCGGAAAGAACCCGTGAGCCAGAAATAGTCCCCTCCGCGCGGATGGTCCCTTCTCTCGAACTCGTTCTCCCACAGCCCGTTGGCCATGTGGCAAATTCTCATACCTTTATATTCAGCTCTGTCGGGACAGTTGACATTCAGGCACGAGCCTGTGGGCAGTCCATTTTCCAATATGTAGGATACAATGCGCCGTATGTAGGGCTCCATCGGCGTGAAGTCAGCGTCGACGTCGTGCGATGCAAGGGAGAACGCAACAGATGGAATACCCTTCATGCAGCCTTCCAGGACCACCCCCATCGTTCCCGAATAGTGCGCGTTGATAGCCGAGTTGTCGCCGTGATTTATGCCGCCCACGATGAGGTCTGGCTTGCGCGGGCAGATTTGTGCTATAGCCAGCTTGACGCAGTCGACAGGCGTACCCGTACAGGAATAGATCTCCAGCCCCTCTTCGCTCTCGATGAGAGCGCGGTAAACAGGCTCGCGGAACGTACAAGCACACGCCATCCCCGATCGTCCCTCCGCGGGAGCCACTACAATAATCTGCGCCAAGGGACGAAGCGTCTCGGCGAGGAATCGGACACCCTTAGCCAGGTATCCGTCATCGTTGGAAATGAGAATAAGAGGTTTCATATCGACTACAAAGATAAGAAAATCCTTTTTATAATTCCCCCCATTAGGAAAAGTTATCCACATTTTAAGGAACTTTTAGTGAAAAAATGCTGAATATAGGGTTTTAATTTCGTATCTTCGCAGGTTGAAATATTAGTGCGTGACTTATCATGGGAAAGATTATAGCTTTGGCCAATCAGAAAGGAGGCGTCGGGAAGACTACGACAGCCATCAACCTGGCTGCTTCGCTGGCTACGCTGGAGAAGAAAGTGCTGCTGATAGATGCTGATCCACAGGCAAATGCCTCGTCGGGACTCGGCGTTGACATACGCAAAGTGGAGAATACCATCTACGAATGCCTCATCGGCAAATGCGAACCGCGCAATGCCATCTGCTCCACCGACGTTGAAGGGCTCGGCCTCATCTCGTCGCATATCGACCTCGTGGGCGCGGAAATAGAAATGCTCAACCTCGAAAGGCGCGAGAGCGTGATGAGGGAGATCATCACCCCGCTGAAGGACGACTACGACTTCATCCTCATCGACTGCTCGCCCTCCCTCGGGCTCATCACCGTCAACGCCCTCACCGCCGCCGACTCCGTCATCATCCCCGTGCAATGCGAGTATTTCGCGCTCGAAGGTATCAGCAAGCTGCTCAACACCATTAAGCTCATCAAGCAGAAGCTCAATCCCCCGCTCGACATCGAGGGATTCCTCCTCACGATGTTCGACAGCCGCCTCCGCCTCAGCAACCAAGTGCTCGACGAAGTCCGCCGGCACTTCCAGGAACTCGTGTTCAACACCGTTATTCAGCGCAATGTGCGCCTCAGCGAGGCTCCCAGTCACGGGCTCCCGGCAATCCTCTACGACGCCGACTCGCGAGGAGCCCAGAACTACCTCGCACTCGCGCAGGAGATACTCACCCGCAACGGGCTCGTGAGCTGACGCCACACACCCGTTTCGGCAGCGAAAATTATGAAGAAAGAAAAAAAATTTTTCGAGAAGGAATCTCGCCGTATGTAGAAAGAAAAAATTTTTTTGTAGAAAGAAAAAATTTTGATGAACCAAACAAGCCGGACAGAGAGCTGATCAACCTCCGGCAAAACAGATAAAAAACCGACAGACGACACCATTTATGGCATCACAGAAAAAACATACAGGACTGGGGAGAGGCCTCGACGCGCTCATCTCTACCGACGCCGTCCAGACGCAAGGCTCCTCGTCCATCAGCGAAATACCCATCAGCGAAATCTCGGCCAACCCCAACCAGCCGCGCCGTGAATTCGACCAGGCTGCCCTCCAGGAGCTCGCCGAGTCCATCAAGGCCATCGGCATCGTTCAGCCCATCACGCTCAGGAAGCTCTCCAGCCACTCCTACCAAATCATCGCCGGCGAAAGACGCTACCGAGCATCGCTCCTCGCAGGACTAACCACGATGCCCGCCTATATACGCACCGCCGACGACGAGAACGTGATGGAGATGGCCCTGATAGAAAACATCCAGCGCGAGGATCTGAACGCGATGGAGATAGCACTCGCCTACCAGCACCTGCTCGAAGAGTACGAACTCACTCAAGACAAGCTCAGCGAGCGAGTAGGCAAGAACCGCGCGACTATTGCCAACTACCTGCGCCTGCTGAAACTCCCCGCCGAGATTCAAATGGCACTCAACGCCAAAGAACTCGATATGGGACACGCTCGCGCCCTCCTCGCCCTCAACAGCCCCGTGGAGCAGATCAAGCTCTACCACGAGATACGTCAGAACGGCTATTCCGTCCGCAAGGTCGAAGAGCTGGTAAAGGAGCGCCAGAACGCCCCCGCCAAGTCGCACGACAGCCGCAAGCCATCAGCGCGCCGCATGTCGCAGGACTTCGGGCTGCTCAAGAAGCACCTCTCGTCGTTCTTCAAAACCGACGTCAAGCTCACTTGCAACGACAGCGGAAAAGGCAAGATATCCATCCCCTTCGAGGGAGAAGAAGAACTGGAGAGAATCATCCGCCTGCTCGATAAGATAAAAAACTGATGAAACATAGCAGAAAGCCAGCACGATACCTTCTCGCCTGCGTAGCGACACTCCTCGTGAGCACCCTCTCGCAAGCACAAGAGCCCTTCTTCCCCGAAGAGCCCGACAGCATCGTGGCTCCGCAGCTCAGCCTCGAGAAGGAAGCCGACAGTCTGGCTAATGCTCCCCAGATTCTTACCGAATGGCCCGACAGCATCGTGGCTGCACGCAAGGCTGTCGAGAAGCTTGCCGACAGCCTTTCCAGCACCCTTCCGCCCGTGCACGAAGGTGCCGACAGCCTTTCTGCTTTCCGTCGTCAGATGGAGGAATTCCTGCTGACCGACACCTTGTCGTACGACAACCCCCATTCTTCCCCCGACAAGGACAAGCCGCTTCCCGACAGCGAGAAGCAGGCAGCCGCACAGATAGTCTCCGGAACCGATACGCTCGCTATCCTCGACGGGACGGTTGTTCCTGCGAAAAAGCCCGGAGAAGGCTGGTCGCCCGATCCTTCCCGCGCCACCTGGTCCGCAATAGCCTTCCCCGGAGGAGGACAGATATACAACCGCAAGTATTGGAAACTCCCCATCGTCTACGGAGGCTTCCTCGGCTGCGTTTATGCCCTCAACTGGAACAATCAAATGTACAGCGACTATTCTCAAGCCTATCTCGACATCATGGACGATGACGATAAAACGGCAAGTTACCTCGATATGCTCCCCCCGACATATAATGTGGAGGCAAACAAGGAGTATCTGAAGTCGGTGTTCAAGCACCGCAAGGACAGATATCGCCGATATCGCGATATGAGCATATTCTGCTTCGTGGGCGTTTATCTAATCTCCGTGATCGATGCTTATGTGGATGCGGAGCTTTCTCATTTCGACATTTCCGATGACCTTGCGCTCCGCGTGAGGCCTTCCTCCTTCCACAACGATTTATCCATGTTTCAACATACGCAAGGCTACGGCCTGCAATGTAGTATAAACTTCTGATTATGAAAAAACTCGTCATACTCGTTCTCTCTCTCGCAGCAGTTGTGAATGTTCTTGCCGTCAACGACAAGAAGAAAACGCTCCGTGTCGATACCATCGTGCGCGTCGATACAGTCTACTTCACGGCCGAAGACTTCCGCAAGCTGCGTACCGACTCCTCGCGTTCCGATGCTTGGAAAACCATTGTGGATGATTCGTTGATGCTGCTCGAAAGCGAAACCGTCAACATCGACAGCCTGCTAAGCGAATGGCACGCTCGTTCCTACCTTTACATGGATGAAGAATGCATGCGCAGCGAAGCAAATCCCCAGGTGTCCGATTCGGTTTACAAGCAGCGCCTGTCGAACCTTCCCACCATCGTGCCGATGGTGTATAACCAGCCGGTGAGAGCCGTCATCGACAGATATGCTACCCGCAACAGGGCGTTGGTTTCGTATATGCTCGGCATCATGAAGCACTACATGCCGGAGATTGAGCAAGCACTTGATTACTATAATGTTCCCAACGAGCTGAAGTACCTTCCCGTCATAGAATCGGCCATGAACCCGCGCGCTGTATCACGCGCAAAGGCGGCAGGAATGTGGCAATTCATGTATGCCACAGGAAAGCTGTACGGACTGAAACAGAACTCGCTGGTTGACGACCGTTTCGATCCGTCAAAGGAAACGTGGGCAGCGGCTCATCATTTGCGCGACTTGTATAATATGTTGGGCGACTGGACTCTGGCCATCGCCGCATACAATTGCGGGCCCGGCAACATCAATAAAGCCATCCGCCGCTCGGGAGGAAAGACCGACTTCTGGGATATATACTACTATCTTCCCAAAGAAACACGCGGCTACGTGCCTGCATTCATCGCCGCCAACTACATCATGACGTACTACGCCGAGCACGGAATATGCCCGATGGAGTGCGCGCTTCCCATCGCCACAGACACTATCATGCTGCACAGGAACGTTCATCTCCAGCAGGTGGCGGCCGTATGTAATGTCGATATGCAGACTCTCCGCGGGCTCAATCCCCAGTATAAGGAGGACATCATTCCTGCAGCGTTCGAGCCCTATTCGCTGCAGCTTCCTATGGAGAAGATTCCCGTCTTTCTCGACAATGAAAAAGAAGTTTACAATTATAAATCCGATGAGTTTTTCCCTCCACAGAAGTCGCTGGAGCTGAAAGTGAACGAAGATACTCAACGCAGCGGCACGAGGGGAGGAGGACGCTACACGGTTCACCGCATCAGGAAGGGCGAATCCCTTGGCTCCATCGCGCGGAAATACCGCGTCTCCGTCTCGCAGCTGAAGAAGTGGAACGGGCTAAGAGGCGACAAGATACAGGCAGGAAAGACGCTGAAGATATATAAGTAGTACCCGACGAGCTGATACCATGACCGACGATTATCTGACAATGACCGAGCAGCAGGAAGAAGACATGATAAATGCCGCCTTCCAGGGTATGCTGGATACGTACCTCGCCTCGAAGCATCGAAAGAAGGTGGAGATCATTACGCGCGCCTTCAACTTTGCCCGACAAGCTCACAAGGGCGTCAGAAGGCGCTCCGGAGAGCCGTACATCATGCATCCCATCGCCGTCGCACGCATTGTGAGCGAGGAGATTGGGCTCGGCTCCACGTCCATTTGCGCCGCACTGCTGCACGATGTCGTCGAGGACACGGATTATACAACGGAGGACATACGGAACCTTTTCGGCGACAAGATAGCTCAGATCGTCGACGGGCTGACAAAGATTGCCGGCGCCATCTTTGGCGACCAGGCATCGGCGCAGGCCGAGAACTTCAAGAAACTCCTCCTCACGATGTCGGAAGATATCCGCGTCATCCTCATCAAAATCGCCGACCGGCTGCACAACATGCGCACGCTCAGCAGCATGGCCGTCAACAAGCAGTATAAAATCGCCGGCGAGACGCTCTATATATATGCGCCCATCGCGTATCGTCTGGGACTGAACAAGATTAAGTCAGAGCTCGAGGATCTCAGCTTCCGCTACGAGCATCCCGAGGAATACCAGGATATAAAGGACAAACTCGCCGTCACCCAGCAGGAACGCGACGCGCTCTTCGAGGAATTCACCGCGCCCATCAAGGCAATGCTCGACAAGATGGGCTATACCTACCGGCTCATCGGACGAATCAAGACGCCCTATTCCATTTGGAAGAAGATGCAGGCCAAACACCTCGCCTTCGACGAGATCTATGACATCATGGCTGTGCGAATCATCTTCGAGCCCAAGGAATACGAGAAGGAGGTTAACGAATGCTTCGATATCTACGTCGCACTGTCGAAGCTCTATAAAGTTCACCCCGACAGGACGCGCGATTGGGTGAACCAGCCCAAGACAAACGGCTATCAGGCCCTTCACGTCACGCTCATGAGCAAACACGGCGAGTGGGTGGAGGTGCAAATACGCAGCCATCGTATGGATGACATCGCCGAGCAGGGAGTAGCCGCGCATTGGCGCTATAAAGCCGCCGAGAACGCCAGCGTTCCCACCAAGCCGCTTCCTGTAGAGGATGAGGACGGTGACATCGACCATTGGCTTCGGACTATTAAGGAGATTTTGGACGACCCGCAGCCCGATGCTATGGACTTCTTGGACGCCATTAAGCTGAATCTCTATGCTTCGGAAATATTCGTCTTCACGCCTAAAGGAGAGATAAAGACGATGCCTCAAGGCAGCACCGCGCTCGACTTCGCCTTTTCCATTCATACCATGCTCGGCATGCATTGTATAGGCGCAAAGGTCAACCACAAGTTAGTCCCCATCAATTATCAGCTGCAAAGCGGCGACCAAGTGGAAATCCTGACGTCACGCACTCAGCACGCCTCTCCCGAATGGCTGAATATTGTCACTACCGCCAAAGCCCGGAGCAAGATTCAAGCAGCGCTGCGTCGCGAGGAACGTGTCATCCAGAAGGAGGGAGAACAAATCTTCAATGCTTTCTTTGAGAAAGAAGGATTTAATATCACCAGCGTTGAGATAGATAGAATCTGCCGCCTGCACAACTTTGAGAATAAGGAGCAGCTCTTCCAGGCAATAGGCCAGAAGGAGCTGGTTCTCGGCGACGCCGACAAGAATGTGGTGAAGGGCAACGGAAGTGGGTTCGCGGGGTTTTTCAAACGCAAGCCCAAGCCTGTTAAAAAAGTCACGGAAGAGGAAGAAACCTCCGCTATCGACAAGAAAAAACCGCTGGTTCTTACCGAAGAGCTCGTCGGGACGAGGTATCTGCTGGCCACCTGTTGCAATCCCATCGCCGGGGACGATGTCCTCGGATACATCGACGCCGACAATCACATCACCATCCACAAGCGCAACTGTCCCGTTGCTGCGAAGCTGAAGGCAGGCTTTGGGAACCGCATCCTGGCGGCAACGTGGAGCATGAATAAGGCCGTCTTCTTCACCGCCACCATTCTTCTCAAGGGCATCGATTCAGTCGGCGTGATGGGGAAGATAGCAAATATCATCTCCCAGCAGCTGAATGTGAACATGGAGCGTATTGTAATCGAGGCGCACGAGGGAATCTTCGAGGGCACAATCCGCCTTCACGTGCACGATGTGAACGATGTGCGCACCATCTGCAACGACCTGCGCAAGCTAAAGGATATTACCTCTGTTGTTCGTACTGAGTAGCAGGAAGTCGGCAATCGTCATTGCCGCCATCGCTTCCACTACGGGAACGGCGCGAAGTGCCACGCACGGATCGTGGCGTCCTGTGGCGCGGAGAGTTGTCGGCGCGCCGTTTTGAGTTATACTTCTCTGCTCTTTCATTATCGTCGCTGTGGGCTTGAAAAGCGCGCGGAAGCAGATGTCCTGCCCGTTGCTGATGCCCCCTTGTATGCCGCCCGAGAAGTTGGTGAGCGTGGTGATGTTGCCTTTCTCATCTGTCGTGAAGACATCGTTTTGCTCCGAGCCTTTCATCCCAACGCCCTCGAATCCGGCTCCGTAGTCGAATCCGTGACAGGCATTGATGCCGAGCATTGCTCCTCCCAGCGCGGCGTGCAGCTTATCGTACACGGGCTCTCCTAAACCAGCCGGGCAACCCTTCACAACGCAGCTGACGATGCCTCCGATGGAGTCGCCTTCGCTCTTCACCGTGCGGATAAGTTCCTCCATGCGAGCGGGTTCCGTCTCGTCGCCCACCTGCGAGAGTCTCGCGCTGACGGTGATGTTCCGTTCCCGCAGGAAGAGCTTTGCGAGGGCTCCGCCGACGACTCTCACCGCTGTCTCGCGGGCTGACGAGCGTCCGCCGCCCCTATGGTCGCGGATGCCGTACTTGATGTCGTAGGTGTAGTCGGCGTGGCTCGGGCGGTAGAGGTCTTTCAGGCTGTCGTAGTCCGCTGAGCGCTGGTCGCGGTTGCGGATGATGAAGCCGATGGGTGTTCCTGTCGTCACGCCGTCGAGTACTCCCGAGAGGAATTCGGGCGTGTCGGGCTCGTTGCGGCTTGTCGTCAGGTCGCTCTTCCCCGGGCGGCGGCGCTGGAGCTCAGATAGTATGAAGTCGAGGTCAAGGGTTATGCCTGCGGGCATTCCGTCGACGACGCCGCCGATGGCCGGGCCGTGCGACTCGCCAAAGGTTGTCAGCCTGAAGAGGGTTCCGAAGGTGTTCATGCTTGTCGAGGGGTTTGTGTGGCTTGTCAGTCGGCGCAGCAGCCTCCGCAATCGTTCTGGCTGTCGCATCCGCACTCTTTCTTTCCTCCGCATCCGCAGCACGAGGGTGTGAAGCGTACTATTTCCTCTTCGGTAGCAGGGTGTTTCTCCAGTAGGCGGCCTGCGAAGTGGAGGGCTTTTCCTGCGAGGGGATTGTTGAGGTCGAGGGTTACCTTGTCGTCCTTGACTTCTACCACAAGGGCCTGTATGCGGTTGCCGTCGGCGTCGATGAGGGGAATGATGTTGCCGTCGTAGACCTCCTCGGACTGGAATTTTCCGTCGACGACGAAGATGGATTTGTCGACGTCGAAGACGAATTCCTCGTCGCGCGGGCCGTTTGTCTCCTCGCTGCTGAGCACGAAGTCGAACTCGTCGCCGGCTGAAAGGGTGTCGAACTGGCGTTCAAAGGCGTCGAAGGTGAATCCCATCCCGCTGACGAACTGGAAAGGCTCTTTCTCGGTGGCTTCCTCCACGCAGATCTCCTCGCCGTCCTGCTCCACGAGCAGTTCGTACGTCACGGAGATGAACCATTTGGCGTCTGTTTTTTTCATATAAGTGCGATTTGTTTCGGCAAAAGTAACGATTTTCGTTGTAATCCCGAAAGCTTTTTGCAGAAAGTGCGAAAAAAGTTATATCTTTGCCGTAGGTATGCGCGGAAGGAGGGCTCAGGAGGCTGTAGGAACTGTGCGGAATTTTCCCTTCTTCATACGGCCGTATGTAGAAAGAAAAAAAATTTTTCCCTTCTCGAAAAATTTTTTTGGAGAAGGAATAATAAATAATAGGAAAGGAATATGTCGCCTATGATAAAGGATTTCGCTTTCAGCGTTGAGTCGTTCCACTTGGATTGCACGGAGCACCTGTCGCTCTCAACGCTTGGGAATCAGATGCTTAACGCCGCTGTGCGTCACGCTGAACCCCTCGGCTTCGGGCATAAGAAGTTGAACGACTTGGGAGTCACCTGGGTGTTCTCGCGCCTGCTCATCCAGATGGAGCGGTATCCGCGCGAGTTCGAGCGGTATGTTATCCGCACGTGGATTCCCTCCGCCTCGCGCTACTTCACGAACCGCAACTTCGTCGTCCTCGATGCCGACGAGAAGCCCATCGGCTACGCAGCGTCGGTGTGGGCGATGATGGACTTGACAACGCGCCAGCCCGTCAACATCGAGCAGCTGGTGCCGGAATACGCCCAGGCCGTCGTGCCTCCCGAGGAGCAGCCCCCGTTCCCCCTCGCGCGCACCAACAGGGTTCGCGTCACCGCCGAGGAGCCTGTGTACACGTTTGCGCCGCAGTTCTTCGACATCGACTACAACGGGCATCTCAACAGCATCCGCACCATCGAGCACTTCCTCAACGCCCTCCCGGCAGGGGTTCTTCGCGAGCATCCCGTGCGGAGGATGGAAGTGGCCTACAGCGCTGAGGGGCACTACCGCGAACCCCTCCGCATCTTCATGAACCAGAGCGAGGAGGGCGAGTACGCAATGGAGATGCGCAAGGAGACGGGCGCCATCGCCTGCTACTGCAAGGTGCTGCTGTAACGAAAAACCCGCTGCGCGACAGAAAAAGTCAACCCATACATCGAAAAAATCCTCCCGAAAAGAAACCTTTCTGACTACTTTTGCAGCAAAAAGAAAACATAACGGAAATCAAATACCAAAAAACGTATCACTATGAGTAAGTACCCGAAAATCGGCATCCGTCCCACCATCGACGGGCGCCAGGGAGGCGTAAGAGAAAGCCTCGAAGAGAAAACAATGAGTCTTGCCCACGCTGTGGCCGAGCTGATAAGCAACAATCTGAAAAACGGCGACGGCTCGCCTGTGGAGTGCGTCATTGCCGACACCACCATCGGGCGCGTAGCCGAAAGCGCCGCGTGTGCCGAGAAATTCGAGCGCGAGGGAGTCGGCTCCACCATCACGGTAACAAGCTGCTGGTGCTACGGCTCCGAGACGATGGACATGAATCCCCACTGGCCCAAGGCTGTCTGGGGCTTCAACGGCACCGAACGTCCGGGCGCCGTGTACCTTGCTGCCGTCCTCGCGGCGCATGCACAGAAGGGGCTGCCCGCCTTCGGCATCTACGGGCACGATGTGCAGGACCTTTCCGACAACACCATCCCCGCCGATGTGGCAGAGAAAATACTGCGCTTCGCCCGTGCCGCACAGGCTGTAGCTACGATGCGCGGCAAGAGCTACCTCTCGATGGGCGGCACCTGCATGGGCATCGCCGGCTCCATCGTCAATCCCGACTTCTTCGAGAACTGGCTCGGCATGCGCTGCGAATATATCGACCTCGTGGAATGCATCCGCCGCATGGAGCTGGAGATCTACGATCCCGAGGAGTACAAGCGGGCAATGGCCTGGGTGGAGAAGTACTGCAAGCCGCAGGAGGGCAAGAACTGGAACATTCCCGAGAAGCAGAAGACGCGCGAGGAACTCGACAAGGACTGGGAGTTCAGCGTGAAGCTGATGATCATCATCAAGGATCTCATGAAGGGCAACCCCAAGCTTCGCGAGATGGGCTTCTACGAGGAGTCGCTGGGACACAACGCCATACTCGGAGGCTTCCAGGGGCAGCGTCAGTGGACCGACTTCTATCCTAACTGCGACTTCCCCGAGTCGATGCTCAACACCTCGTTCGACTGGGACGGCGTGCGCGAGTCCATACCTTTCGCTACCGAGAACGACTCGCTCAACGGCGTGAGCATGCTCTTCGCCCACCTGCTCACCAATCGCGGCGTGATGTTCAGCGACATCCGCACCTACTGGAGCCCCGAGGCCGTGAAGCGCGTTACCGGCAAGGAGCTCACGGGAGCAGCCGCGCCCGGTATCATCCATCTCATCAACTCGGGTGCTACCACGCTTGACGCCACAGGCCGTATGACCAATGCCGAGGGACTTCCCGAGATGAAGCAGCCCTGGGACATCACCCCGACGGATGTGGAGGAGTGCCTGAAGAACACCCGCTGGAGTCCCGCCGACCGGTTCTACTTCCGCGGAGGAGGATTCTCCAGCACGTTCCTCTCAAAGGGAGGTATGCCCGTGACAATGCTCCGCATCAACATGGTCAAGAACCTCGGGCCTGTCCTTCAGCTCGCCGAGGGCTGGACGGTGGATGTCGATCCTGAGATACACCACATCCTCGACTACCGCACCGACCGCACGTGGCCCACAACGTGGTTCACGCCTCGTCTCGACGCTACAAAGGACTGCTTCAAGGACGTCTATTCGGTCATGAACAACTGGGGAGCCAATCACGGCGCCATCGTCTACGGACACGTCGGTGCCGACCTTATCACCCTCTGCTCCATCCTCCGCATCCCCGTCTGCATGCACAACGTGCCCAACGAGCAGATCTTCCGTCCTGCCGCTTGGAACGCTTTCGGTATGGACAAGGAGGGTGCCGACTATCGCGCCTGCGCCAATTTCGGCCCTATCTATAAGTGATAGCCCGTTTTGGATAATAGAAAACAGAGGATGTGTTGTGACGACACATCCTCTGTTCATTTCCTGGCTCCCGCTGCGGAGCCGATCAACGATGCAATAGCCTCATAGCCCGTGCCTACGGCTGCAGTATCTTGCGGTACCTCGCGGGGTCGGCGAGCACGTTGAGTGCCTCCTTCAGCCCTTCGTCGCTCTTGAGCGACTGGACGATGACGCCCCGCTGGTAGTAGTAGCGGCTGACGATCTCGTTGGCCAGCAGGTCCTTGATGTCGTCGGCCGAGTTGTCAAACTCCGTGTCCAGGTTGTGCTTCAGCTTGTCCTCGAGGGCTTTGAACTCCTCCTTCGCCCCTTCCATGTATCCCTCGAACTCGGCCCACTCCTTCAGGCGCGCCAGTATCTGCTCGCTCTGCCGGTCGTAGGTGAAGCCCGAGGCGCGCACGCTGTCCTTGAACGCCTCGTACATCTCGTCGGTGACGACGAACTCCTCCGCCGGAGCTATCGAGTCGTGCGCCTGGCACCACTGTGTGGCGAAGTTGAACAGGCAGTCGTCGTTGGCAAGGTAGTAGACGATGTTCGCCAGCTTGCTGCTCTTCACCTCAATGTCGGGGCTGATGCCGCAGCCGTCGCGCACCTCGCGCCCTGCTGCCGTGTGGAACACTGTCGTCAGGCTGTCGGGGATGCGCCCCACCATGCCGTCCTCGTCGCGCTGGGCATAGTCAATCGCCTGTATGCAGCGTCCCGAGGGGATGTAGTACTTCGATGTGGTGATCTTCATCATCCCGCCGTACGGCAGGTCTCTCGGGACCTGCACGAGTCCTTTCCCGTAGGTCCTGGTGCCCACCACGACGGCTCTGTCGAGGTCCTGCAGCGCACCCGAGAGTATCTCCGCTGCCGAGGCGGTGTTGCCGTCGACGAGCACCACCAGGGGTATCTCCTCGTCGGTGGCGCCGTGCTTCGTCTTATACGTCTGCGTGGCCTGCGCGAGCCTGCCGCGTGTCTCCACCACCGTCTGTCCCTTCGGCACGAACAGGTTCACCACCTCCACCGACTCTGCGAGCGAGCCGCCGCCGTTGCCCCGCAGGTCGAGGATGATGTTCCGTGCACCCTTCTCCTTCAGCGCCACCAGCGCCAGCCGCATGTCGCGCGAGCACTCCTCGATGAACCGCTCGAAGAGGATGTATCCCGTGCTGTCGTTCACCATCCCGTAGTAGGGGACGGCCGGCATCTGTATGTTGGCACGCACAATCTTGTAGGTGCGCGGCTCCTTCTCGCCCGGGCGCAGGGCTTTCACCACCACCGTCGTCCCGGCATCGCCGCGCAGCAGGTCGCTCACCTCCGCTGTGGTCTTGCCCACGACATTCGATGTGTCCACCTGCACGATCCTGTCGCCCGCGCGCAGGCCTGCCGCCTGTGCCGGCATCCCCTCGTAGGGCTCCGAGACGACGACGTACTCCTCCTTCTGCATCTTGCGTATGATGGCGCCCACGCCTGCATACTTGCCCGTGATCATCATCTCCAGCTCCTCGGTGTCGTCGGCGGGGTAGTACACGGTGTAGGGGTCGAGGTCCTTGAGCATAGCCGCGATGGCGGTGTTCACCGACTTCTCCGAGTCGAACTCGTCCACGTAGAGAGCCTTCAGGCTCCGTATGACGGTGTTGAACACGTTGAGGCTCTTGGCGATGCTGAAGTTCTGCCTGTCGCCCTTCACGCCCGCGGTGCCCGTTGTCGGCACGAGGAGGGCGGTGATAAGCAGCAGGGTGAGTAGGGTTGTCTTTCTGTTCATTTCTTTCATCTTGATGTTGTCGTTTCCTGTTCCTTGCGGGGTGGAGGAGAGGTATGTTCACGTGTGCCCGTCGGCGTTGCTATTCGTTGGCCAGACAGGCGCGTATCTCCTCCCATTCCTCTTCGGGGAGCGTGGTGCCTATCGTCTGTATGACATGTCCGGCGAGCAGTGTCCCCGCGAATGCGCAGCGTTCCATGTCCCAGCCCTGCAGCAGGCCGTACATGAACCCTCCGGCGTAGAAGTCGCCCGCGCCTGTGGTGTCCACGAGGGTGGCCTTGTTGCATCCGAAGGTGGTCTTCTCGCCCCCGTACATCACCGTCGAGCCCCTTCCGCCGAGCTTGACGACGGCTATCTCGCACAGCTCAGCCAGCTGCCCGAGGGCCTCCTCCGGCTCGGTGCCCGCAAAGGCACGTGCCTCCTCCTCGTTGGCGAAGACGATGTCGATGCCGTTCGTCAGCAGCTCCACGAAGAAGTCGTGCTCGGCAGCCACGATGTTGTACGACGCCAGGTCGATGCACACCTTCAGCCCCTGCTGCTTTGCCAGCTCTATGGCGCGCAGGATGAGCGCGTGGTTCTGCACCAGGTAGCCCTCGATGTACAGGTAGTCGAAGCCTGCGAACATCTCCGCCGTCAGGTCGTCGGCCTGCATGGAGCCCGCGGCGCCCAGGAAGGTGGCAAACGTGCGCTCGCCGTCGGGTGTGATGAACGTATGTGCGATGCCCGAGGGCAGCGTGCTTTGTACGAGCACAGGCTCGATGCCCTTTGCGGCTGCGTTGTCGGCAAAGAAACGTCCTGTCTCGTCGTCGCCAATCTTGCCCACGAACCTCGGAGCGGCGCCCAGGTTAGCCAGCGCCAGCATGGTGTTGCCCGCCGAGCCGCCCGTAGCCCTGCTCACCGTCATCCGGCTCATCGCCTCACGGATGGCAGGCAGTCGAGCCTCGTCGATGAGCTGCATGCTCCCCTTGGGCAGCCCCAGCACGTCCAGGACCTCTTCGTCTTCCACTCTGGCAAGCACGTCGGTGAGCGCGTTGCCGATGCCTAAGATTTTCTTCATGACTATTTCTTTTTTCCGAGCACAAAGATACGACTAAGCGAGAGAAGTGCAAAAGGAAAACTTGTTTTTCTTTTCACTTCCGAGGCGACCCCTATCTAAAACCGCAGTTTAAAGTAGGGTGAGCCGAGCGGAGAACAAAATAAATGAAGAGAATTTATTTTTTCCCTTCTTCATACGGCGAGATGTAGAAAGAAAAAATCTTTCTTCTCCTAGCATAATTCCTTTTTCTCCTAGCAAAATTTGCTTCTTTTGAATTGTAAGTGAG
>JAGAAS010000012.1 GCA_017615125.1 Bacteroidaceae bacterium | reverse complement strand
CGGTTTTCGCCTGGGGTATATTCGAAGTCACGGTTCTGAACAAGTTCGGCATAGAGCCCACCGTCGGCGCCATAGCTGATGTCCTCGAAGAAGACGCCGATGAGCTCGTTGGAGATGGCTTTCGTGTCGTTGACATCGAAGGTCAGGCGGATGCCGAAGGGTTGTAGCTCGGCAAACCGTTCATCGTCTTGCAGGAGGCTTTCGGAAAATCGGTTGTCGCGTGTATCGAGGTAGTCGCAACGTTGGCGGAGCTGTTCGACGAGACTCCAAGGCACGCGGATGGCCGCACAACGTCGCTCATTCATCGTCTGCTCAACTTCTGGCGTCAGCGTGGGGTAGTCCTGCGGCTTCCAATGGATAAGGTCGGGACTGGTGCAGACGGCATATTGGTTGTAGCGCTTGTTGGGTATCCACATTAGCGTCCATAGTCCGTCCTCGTCCTGAAAAAGGCAGGGGTCGGCCATCTTCTTCTCGGCGCCCCACGTGCCGAAGTCGCTATCGACAAAGGTACGTCCGTGTCCCAATGCATACCAGTGGAGGCTGTCGCTGCTGTATTCAAATGCCACTCCGCGCCCATTGACATAGGGCTTCAGCCAGCCCTCAGCAACGTTGTCGGAGAAAGAGAATAAAGAATGAAAAAACAAAAATGAAATAAGAAGAAAGCTGTGCTTTACGGCTCGCCAGTGCGAGATGCGAAATACTTCATTTTTCATTATTTGAATGCGCTGGTGATGATGCGTAGCTCAATGGGGTCGATGCCTCCTTTCAGACGGGCGCTGCTGAGACTGAAGTCGTGGCGTAGGGTGACGATGCTGCCGCTGTTGTCGGTAGTGACGGTGACGGGAATGAGCAATACCTTGTTCCAGTCGGGGTTGGCTTCCTCGAAGGAACCTTCGCCTTTCCAATGGTTGCGCTCCGAGGCGCAGGTGACGATGAGGCGGGCAATGTTGTCGAAAACGTACTGGTTGTATTTCGTCAGGTTGACGTCGGTGGACGAATTGTCTTTTTTTTGCGAATTGAGGAAGGAGGTATAGCCGTCGGGGGTCTGGTTCTTCTCAAAGAAGTCGTGCGCCTCGCTCTTACGGATGAGCAGCAGGCGCGTGGGGGCTTTCAGCGGGTCGCCATCGGGGCTGTCGTTGTTGTAGCGGTTGAAGACGATTTTGGCAGAGTTGATGGTGTCCTTCTCGTTTCGCGTGATCTCGTCGATAGGCAGGGTGACCTCGGTGAAGATGCCGGCTGGGGTTTTGAGCCACGTGCAGGTGTTGTCGCTGGCTAACGGCTCGAGCCCCTGATTGTCGAAGCTGTTTACCTGAAGCACCTCCTGCGACCCCATGAACTGGGTGGTGTAGGTGCTGTCGTTGCGTGCCATGTTGAAGCAGACGTGGAGGCTCACCTGGTCTATGCAGAGAATGGTGCCGTCGCCAGAGGTGCATTTGATGTAAAAGCCTTTACAGACATTTTCAATAAAGCTGGTAGCGCCGGAAAAGTGCTCGGGGTGCTGACGGTAGTGGCGGATGATGTCCGTGCCCATCTGGGTGGGGAGGGGGATGCAGACGTTGTGGTAATGGTCTTCGTCGTCGAGGACGTCGTCGGCAAGAGCATAGTCAAGAGCGGTATAGGTCTTTCGGGCAATGGGTTGGGCATCGTCGGCCAGGTAGTCCGCTGGGTTGAGGTTGGTGTAGTATGACGTGCCCTCGGTGAGCGTACGCTCCAACGGCCAGACCTCCAACTGCATGGTGTTGTCGCCCGCACCATAATATGAGGTGAAGAAGAGACGCAGCTCCAGTCGCTCAGCCGAATCGCCCCGTATGCTGTCGGCAGGGGGAAATACGTCGCCGCCTTCGACGCAGTTGAACTGGGTGATGAAGTCGGAGGTGAAGAGGCTTTTGGTCTCGGGGTCGGTGTAGCGACCGAAATATATGGTACTTGTCTTCCCCAGCACGGAGTCAACCAGCAGGGAGCGCGAGGTGGCTTCGTAGATGGCTGTACGGATAGTAAGCGAATCGGCTGTGGGGGTTGTGCTGATGCCCAGAGTGCCGGTATCGCTGTCGCACGAGGCCATCAGAACCATAAGCAGCAAGGCGCTGCAGAACAAAGATTTTTTCATTTGTTTTTCGGAATGATGAAACTTTCTTCTTCCTCTTCTTCCTCGTCGCCACCGCAAATGTGTTCGTAGAATTCGTGGCAGGCGTTGTAGTAATTCTCCTCACCGGGGTAGTCGAGGACGGGCTTTCCGATTTCGTGGGCATAGGCTACGACTTTTTCGTCGATACCCGTGGGGGCGTTGATGATGACACCGTCGGAGTACTTGACAGCGAGCTTAAACAGTTCGGAGCTGTTGACGGGGGTGTTGATGCCTTCGGTATCAAATTCCGGCATGGCCTTGGTGCGCAGCCGTTCGAAGAAGTCGTCGCAGAAAAGGGCTTCGAAATCGTCGTTGTCGTAGAGCGACACCACGATGCGCGAGTTGCGGTACGCTGGTTCATCCTTATAGAGTACTTTGACGTAGAGCCCGACAAGCATTCCCACCCAGCCGTGCAGATGGATGACGTCGGGATACCAGCGGAGCTTCTTGACAGTTTCCAGTACGCCGCGGGCAAAGAATATGGTGCGCTCGTCGTTGTCCTTGAAAGAGGCGCTGCGTAGTTCAGGGTCGTCAAGACGAGTCCGGCTGAAATAGTCGTCGTTGTCAATGAAATAGACTTGCATGCGAGCCATCTGCAACGACGCCACTTTGATGATAAGGGGATGGTCGGTGTCGTCGATAATCAGGTTCATGCCCGATAACCGGATGACTTCGTGCAGTTGGTTGCGCCGTTCGTTGATACTTCCCCATTTGGGCATGAATGTGCGGATTTCATGGCCCATTTCTTGGATGGCCTGAGGTAAGTGACGACATATTTCACTCATCTCGGTGCTGGAGGTAAAGGGTACGACTTCCTTTGCAACGTACAGAATTCTGTTAGCCTTCATTGCGTTCTATTTTAAGCTAGCGAAGGGGGGAGAAAACACCCATCTTCGCAAATTTGATGCAAAGATATAAAAAAATCACGTCAAAAAAGCAAACCTCCCAACGTTTTTTTCTCACAAAAAAACTTAAAACGCTGTCCTATAGTAAAATATTTTTTAGCTATTTTCGCCGTTTGTTCACAAAGAGACGTCTTTTAGTTCCACAAGGCCGTTAATGATGGCGTAGATGGTGAGTCCGGCAGGGGAGTGGATTTCAAGTTTTCGGGCAATGTTCCGCCGGTGAGTGAGCACCGTGTTCAGGCTGATGTAGAGTTTGTCGGCAATCTCCTTATTAGTGAGCCCTTTGACGACACCAATGATAACGTCCTTTTCGCGCGGGCTAAGGGAGGACGATAGTTCGTCGTCGTCGCCTTCCCTTTCCGTTTTCTCCTTTCGGACGGCGTTTTCCCTTTCCAATAGTTTGACGGCAGGCACCAGCAGGTGTTCTTCGACAAGCCCATGCGCCTTCAGTTCTTCTTCGCAGCCGAAGATGTCAAATAGCACGTTGTGCAGGGCATAGCTTCCGGCAGGCGCATCGTAGTAGCGGATGATGATGTTCTTCAGTTCGGTAAGCTTCTTGGATGCCGAGTCGTGTTGGGCAGAAAAAGTATCGATGTTGAATGACGTGGGATTCTGGCTGATGAGCGAGTCGATGTAAGGGAAGACGATGGCGTTTTCGTATTCGAAATGCTCGCGTACTTCGCGGACATACGTGTCGTAGTATTGCAGGATGAGCAGGGCACTCTCGTTGTCGCTTCCGTTGCCGACAGCATCGATGAGCTTGCGTCGGATAGCAGGGAAACTGAAATCAAGGAAGTAGCTGTGAGCCTGACGAAGGTAGTTCATCAACGAGGGGAGCGAGAGTGTCTCGGGCTCGGCAATGTACTTGTGGTTACAGCCGTTGCCAACGAAGTTGAGCACGGCAAGGAAGGTTTCCGTATCGACGTTGTTCGTGCGGCATACTTCATCGATGCTTCTCTCCTTTACGCCGAGGGGGATGTTGAAGCGGCTCATCACCTGCAGCAGGCTGTAGTCCTGGCTGATGAGCTCTGCCACTTTATCGGTTGCAAGGTAGTTATGCATGGGAACTCGTTATAAATAGGATAGTATTTCATCAGGGCTGTTGACCAGATGGCTTGCGCCGTTCTCTGTCAGCTCACTTTCGGGGCGGAAACCCCATGTGACGCCTACGGACTCTACGCCGGCATGGGCTGCCGTCTGCATGTCGATGCCCGAATCGCCCACATAAAGCACGCCCTTTGGCTGTGTGCATGTTTGCTTGCAAATGAGTTTCACGATAGCGGGGTCGGGTTTCATAGGAAAACCGTCACGCTGGCCGAGAATGGCAGCAAAAGGTACATCGGGGAAGAAGTGACGGATTAGTTTCTCCGTCGCTTGCTGGTATTTGTTGGATGCGACGGCAATAGCAAAGGCTCTTTCCGTCAGCGTTTTCAGCAATTCCGGGATGCCCGAATAAGGGTGGCTTCTGTCGGTGTTGTGGCTATTATAATAAGGAATAAAGAACGAGCGCATCTTTGCGACGTTGTCTTCCGTGCGTTCCTGCTCGGGTAGTGCAGCGCGGAACAAGTTGTTGATACCCCGTCCGACGAAGTTGTAGTAGGCATCTGCAGGGTGCTTTGCCCATCCGCAACACTCCAGCGCATGGTTTGTGGCATCGGCGAGGTCAAGTACCGTGTCCAACAGAGTGCCGTCGAGGTCGAAAATGACGAGATTTTTTCTTTGTGTCATTGCAGCATGATTTCCCTTTTCCATTGTTTCACCCAGCGGAACCACTCGTCGGCGCTGTGGAACGAACCCTCCCATTCTTCGGCGGCCGAGCAGAAGGCCAGATAGTAGGTGATGCTGTAGTCTTGAACCGTGGGGGTGACGGTGTAGGCTTTCTTGGCCTTGGAATTCTTGTCTGTCGCGCAGGCTGTGGGCGCTATGAGGAAAATCTTGTTCTCCCTGTTGTCTGGCTCGCTCACAATGTACTGGGGAGGTATGCAGACGGCTACGCCCACGGTGGCCTTCCGTCGGATGTCGAGGGTGTCCTTTGGCCCATAGGCCCAGTTGGTGCCCCACGTGGCGCAGAGTCCGCTATGGTCTGAGTATTCCATACCACCGGGGAATTTCAGCACGCCGGTGCAGAGTGTGGGCGCCTCGCTAAGGCCTTCGAAGGTGACGTCGACGCGGACGTCACGATGCTCAGCATAAAGCGTGAACCGCTGTGTCATGTTAAGGCGTTTGCCCTGATACTGCCAGCCCTCTACTTTCACTTCAACGACAACCTTGTCGGGGCCATAGTCAAGGATGCTTTCCGTACGCCGCTCCACAGGTTCAATTAGTGTCGGCATCCCGTTGATGAAACCGCGCAGGGAGCCGACGGACACCGTCGTCCCTGCCCACAGTACATCGTCGCCAAAGCCGTTGCGGATGTCTTCGTCAGTCGGATAGAATTGCGTGTGTGCCAGTTCCAGTCCCTTATAGCGTTTGCCGTAGATGTCTACCGTCTGCCGATTGTCGAAGTAAACGCGGTAGCCCACCAGCTCGCTCTCGAACGCCGGCCCGTGATGGTGCAGACTGTTATAGACATCCACGCCTCCGGGTACCGTCAGCGACTGGATTTCCTTCCGCTCGGCTCTATCCTTGCCTGCCAGCAGCATCTCGGCATACACCTGCGCCTCTGCGCAGACAGCGGCGCACAGCACTAATGCTGTTAAAAACATCCGTTTTTTTCTCATTTTCTTACGAAGCTTTTCGTTTTGTCGTACAAAAGTAGTCTAAATCCTCCGACTTTTCAAAGAAAAATGCTACTTTTGCACATTGATTCCCTAAAAAAGCAAATTCTAACTCCTGACAACAGATGCCCTCCCTCTATCTTATTCCTGTTCCGCTGGGCGAAACGCCTATAGACCACGTTCTTCCTCCCCATAATCGCGAGGTCATTCTTACCCTGCGTCACTTCATTGTGGAAAATGTGCGCAGCGCACGCCGTTTCCTGAAAAAGGTTGAGCCCACCATCGACATCGACTCCCTCACGTTCTATGAACTCAATGAGCATACTCCTGCCGCTGCCGTCGAGGGTTTCCTGAAACCCTTGTCGCAGGGTGAATCCATGGGTGTTATCTCCGAGGCTGGCTGTCCTGCTGTGGCAGATCCGGGTGCCGATGTGGTTGCTTTAGCACAGCGTCGAGGCATGAAAGTTGTGCCTCTCGTAGGCCCTTGCAGCATGGTGCTGGCTATTATGGCGAGTGGCTTCAACGGGCAGAGTTTTGCCTTTCACGGCTATCTGCCTACCGATGCTGCCGAGCGCCGTTCGCGCCTGAAAGCGTTGGAAAGCCGTGCTTATTCCGAGAGCCAGACGCAGCTTTTCATCGAAACGCCTTATCGCAATTTACGCATGTTTGCCGACATCCTCGCAGCGTGTCGTCCTTCCACGCGTCTCTGTGTGGCTGCCGGCTTAACTTGCCCCGATGAATACGCCGTCACCTGTAGCATAGCCGATTGGCGGCGCAAGACTCCTCCCCCTATCGACAAGGTCCCTTGCATATTCCTGCTCTATAAGGGATAGAGATTTTTCATCGCCCTATTTATTCCAAAACGCTGTATTTTTATTCCAGTGGGCTATATTTTTATTCCACTGGGCGGGGAATTTATCCCACTGGGCTACGGATTTATTCGCTTGGTTTTTTTGAGGCGAATCTTTTTTTCAGAAAAAACTTTTTTTTTCTTTAAACCTTTATTCTTTCCGTAAGTCACATAATCGACTAAAATAATTTTTTAGTTGACAGGTTAAAAAGGTTAGTTAATTTTGAAAGACGCGGTGCGATGTGAATCGTGCCGCGTTTGCATGTGGTATTCCGGGAAAAGCCTTGAGCCTATTGCATGAATTCCTCCAACAGCTTGCGGCAATGCCCTGGGAGGACAATGTGATGATTGCCGATGGGGTTGGAAAGGAAATAGTGGGTGGCGGAAGGGTCGGAAAGCCGGATGAACTGCTGGGTGCGGCAGAGGTCGGGCTCGGAAAGATTCTGAACCAGTTCGCCTTCGCAGACGAAAAACCGGCTCAAATCGCCCGAGACCTTGAAAAGCGTGACTGCGCCGGGTTTCATATACCCCCGAATGCCGATGCCTATGCCGGACTCGAAGTGGGTGTCGAACTCGTAACGTTCCACCATGTTGAGGGGGATGGTGCAGTGGGCAAACAGCACCTCGCCCGTTTCGGTATTGATGGATGCAGGGTTGGCCTGAAAGCCCGAAATACCCGTCAGCGCATTGACTATCAGCATGGAGATGGCAGCGGGGACATCGCCCTCGCAGCCTGCGACGATGCCTTCGGAGTTCAGCCGTGCAAGAGCGAGGCAGCCTGTATTGTGGACGGCTTTCAACAGGTCGAAGCAACGCAGCGTGAAGCCGTTGAGCCGATGGCGGGAGACAAGGGTTTTAAGCGCATCGTAGATGCGTAGAGCCCCCTCGTGCGTGGAAACAACATCATGCGGGAGCAGCTCTGTGAACTCTTGCATGGGGATGTCAACGACGTCAACGCCAAGCCTTTGGCGTATGGAGGCATAGTCGGCTTGGCTGGCGATAAGCCAGTCGGAAGGCTGCCCGATGACGCCGAGGCGCGAGCCGCTCAGTTTGCGTTTCGCTTCGCTCACCTGAGCCAGCAGACTGATGCGCTGTGTGATGTAGGTCGCATCGCCATGCAGGATCTCGCCGCTCAGCGCGTGCTGACGAAGGTATGCCAGTATCTCCATCGACGCGGCCAGCGAATTGCTCTTTCCCGATGTCAACAGGTAGAAGGGCTGCTTCGACAGGGTCTGCAAGGTGGGGAGCAGGCGCTTGAAGATGCCTTCCGTGCCACCCGTGCGAACGAAAATCAAATCCAGCGTATGGCTTCCATAATCAGAGAAGTCGTTTCCCTTGAAGTCAAAGGCTATACCCAAAGTGTCTAAGAATCTCGTTGTTTCCTGCCGTACAGCCTCCTCGTTATGGAGTTCCGAGGTGATGGTATAAATGGCAACAGCTGTCATGGTGCGTGTGTTATTGGATGAGTATTTTCTTGCCGTCCTTGATGTAAATGCCGTGTGCGGGCACTCCCTCGACAGGGCGTCCAGTGATGTCGAAGAGGCTTTCGCCCTGCTCCTCCGTGAGGGGGAGGGGGGTGATGCCGGTGCGTGTGATCTCTGCCAAGTCGCTTTCGGAGAGGATGACCCAGCGCTGTGTGGTGGCCGAGTTTGCCAGACTGAAGGAGGCTGTGCCCACTGCGCCTCCGGCGACAGCCGTCAGGCAAGGTGGGGTGGCCGTGCTCTCGGGGTGAATCAGCCAGTAGCCGCGGACGGGGAGGGTGGTCGCCTCGTCTATCTCCATCTTCGCATCCACCCTGCCGCGCATCAGGTGGATGTTCTCCGTGCTGCCGGGTTTCTCCTTCTGCACCAGTTTGAAGGAGCCGCTGCCGGAGGTGGTGGTGTAGGTGAGGTAGTGGCCTGTGGCGACGTTGCGGAACTGATAGTAGCCTAAGACGGGGTTGAAGGTGATGTGCCAGGCGCAGCTGTCGTTGGCAGCGGCTTCGGCGGGTGTCATCTCCACGGAACGCTGGCTGCGCAGACGGTTCTCAAGGAGGAACGAGGTGCTGAGGCCACGGGCGGGCGACTCGCTGCGGAGGTAGTAGCGGACGGTGTCCTCTTGCTCGAAGACGTAGGCGGGGGTGCCGAAACCGCCTGTGGGGGGCAGCCCGTCCTCGCCCAGCGCTTGCATGATGAGGCTCTGGATGGTGTAGAGCAGTTCGGTGCCGTTGTCCTCGTGAGCGCCGTTGATGCCGTAGGGCCAGAAGTGGATGTCATCGCCCGTGAGGCGCTCGGTGGCGTCGTTATCCCAGAAGCGCAGGAGGTCGGTGGTGCGGTCGCCCAGCCAGTCGCCGCGGCTAGTGTTCTGACGCAGGGCAGCGCAGTTGTACCACACCCAGTGGGTGCCGACACCGGCGGCGTGAGCCATCTCGTGGAGCACGGTGCCAATCTGCTGAT
>JAGAAS010000102.1 GCA_017615125.1 Bacteroidaceae bacterium | reverse complement strand
TTCTGACCTCAGCAAGTACTGTGTTTAGAACTGTAGCACTGTAGCACTGTAGCGCACAGCGCCGACCCACCCCCATCCACAGCACCCTTTCGCAGCGATTCTCCCCTCGCTCAGCGCTACAGTTCTTAAAAAAATCCTCCAAAACCGACTTTTTACAAAAAAACAGCTTTCCGTTCCCGAATGCTGACTTTTCCTGAAAAAGTTGACCATCCATTCCTGAAAAGGTTGACATTTTCACAAAAAAGACAAAAAAGGAGGCCCTGATTCAGGGCCCCCTACACTGGCGGGTGAGCTCTACTCACTTTATTCCACGTAGAAGGCTTTCGACAAGTCGCGTGGCTTGGCTTCGGGGGACTCGTCGGCATAGCCCATGCCGATGGCATAGACGAGCCTATAGCCCTCGGGCAGCTTCAGACGCTCCACATAGGGTGCTGCTGCTTCGCTGCGCATGAAGGCGATAGGACCTCCCAAGCAGCACGAGCCGATGCCCATCGACCATGCGGCAAGAATCATGTTCTCGCCCAGCAGGCCGATGTTCAGGTCGCCGCCCTCGGGCGCTGCGATGAACACGACTGTAGGGGCATTGCGGAACATGTTGCGCCAGCCGTCCTCCTGGGCCATGCGGGCTCCGCGCTCTCCCATCTTCTCGAGGAACAGGGAGGTGATGCCGTTCAGGTACTCGGGGTTGTCGACGACACGTACGGCCCAGTCCTGGCGGTTCATGCCGTTGGGGGCGTTCAGGCCGCATCGGATGATGGTGTCCATCTGAGCCCTGTCGACGGGACGGTCCTGATACTTGCGGATGCTCCGACGCTCCATAATGGTCTTGACAACAGGATTCTCGGTGCACGTAGGCTCTGCCTCGCGCTTGCCGTTACATGACGCCAGCACAAGAGAAAGCGTCATAGTCGTTAGTAGAAGGAATGTGTTTCTCATAGGTGTATGATCGTGTGTAGGGTTATCTTCTGCGGCGTTTCTTCGTTGTCACTTCCTGCGACTCGTCGACGTACTTGGTACTTGACTTGAAGATCTTGAAGTTGATGGGAAGGGTCATCTTCACGCGTGTGGAAACGCCGTTCTTCGTTCCTGGCTTCCAGCGAGGCATGCCCTTCACGACGCGGAGGGCTTCCTCGTCAAGCTCGCTGCAGACGCCCTTCACGATGTTGATGCCGGTCAACTGTCCGGCACGCTCGACGGTGAACTCCACAACCACCTCGCCCGACATATCCATCTTACGCACCGATGTGGGGCACACGATGTTCGCGGTAAGGTATTCCTTCAGGGCTTCCACGCCGCCGGGGAACTCGGGCATCACAATGACATCGTCGTCGGCATGCCCCATCAACGGCAGCATGCAGAGAGCCAACAGACAAAATACTTGAGCAAAGATATGGTTCAGTTTGTTTCGCATCGCATTTAACTTTTAATCGGTGCAAAAGTAAGCCATTTTTGGCAGACTGACTCCTTTTTTAAAATATTATTGGTTCATAAAACATTTTTTAAGACTTATCCTTGCCTGTAGTTTTCGTAGGTTCCGTCGTCGTAGAACACTTTTATCTCCACCACCCTGCGCGACGAATGCTGTCCGCTAGCCCTCTGGAGCGGTTCTCGGACGAGTCCTTCCTGATGCTTTCCCTCTCTGACAACGTCCGTTCCCTGGGGTTCGGCCCGGAGCAGAAGGCTCCCATCGCCCTCCGGCGCACCCGGCTTCTCGTCCAATTCCGCCTGCTGGCTCTCTTCCGACGGCCTTACAGAAGATGAAGGCACAGCATCGGATTCTACTGTTTTAGCTTGTGAAGAAGACCCAGCGGTGCTGGCTTGCTTCGAATTTCCGAGATAGTAATCACCTTTTTCATCCATTAACCAATAAAGGTTGATGTGAGGAAAAGCCGAATGGATCTTTTTCACAATGTCAAGGCTGACTTTGTTGCGGTTGTTCATGAGGTGAGAGACAGCCGAACGCTGAACACCTATCTTCTCGGCAAAGGCAGAAGGAGTCATCTGCTCGTTTGCCAGGATCACCTCTATCTGTTCGTTTTTCATGAGTCCATTTGTTTTTGAATTACGATACAAAAGTAAACAATTGTTTCGAAATATCCAAATAAAAAGTGAAATATTTTTGTTGTTTACATTTGAAAACAAAACGACGTTAACAAAGCATAAAGAATGAATTTCAATTGACGTTCGGCAGACGATAGAAAATGCTTTAACAACAAACATTAAGAAAACTGATTTATAAGAAATTAAATATTATCAAAAGGCCATTTTTCAATCTATTAACAATAAGCTTGAAGATTTTCGCATCAACCTTATAAACAACTTTAACGAACTATTACTAATAATACTGAAATGCAGTAAATTACAAGCAATTTGAAAACACCTATTACGTATCCAGAAATGCCCATTTTTACTTCAAGTGCCCATCTTTCGAGGAGGTGTCATCTGTGCCTCTTTTCCTAATGATACAAATGTAAACAACCGAAGAATACAGATAATCTTCTTTCTGTGTTTACAAATGTATTCACAAACTATTTGTAAACAGCACGCATTTTTTACAAAAGCCAACTCGCCCTACCCTGCCTTCAGAGGAGAGAAAAAGAAGGGGCAGACGTTGATGTCTGCCCTGTAAATTCGCCTACCAACCGCCCCGAATCGACGGGCGGAAAAGCAAGAATCAATGAAGGATGAAATGCACCAGTTCGCGGATGAGCCCTCCGCTTGTGATGTTCGCCCTCGCTCCTACTCCCTTGCTCATCCCGTCGTAGCGGCGGAGCGCGCTGATGATCTCCATCACCTTGAAGGCGCTGTAGTTTCTCATGCCCCTGAGGTAGTCATCGACATAATACCCCACGTTCAGAAACTTCGCGACTCCCGCGCTGTCGCGCTGCGGTGCATAGTAGGCAAGCATCAGGCGGGAGAAATAGTTGAAGAGAAACGCAAAGACAGCCTGCGAGGGATGTGCCTTTGGGTTGTCGTCCATGAACTTGGCTATGCGGTTGGCTTTCTGGATATCCTTGTTGACAAGCGCCTTCTGCAGCTCAAAGATATTATACTCCTTGCTGATGCCCGTGAACGCCTCCACCATCTCGGGCGTCACGTGACGGTTCTCCTCCGTCGTGTTGACGACGAGCTTGTCCATCTCGCTCGCCATACGGCTCAGATTGGCTCCGACAGCCTCCACGAGCATCATTCTCGCCTTTCCGTCGATGGTACGCCCCTTCGCCGCGAGATAGTCGTCGATGAAGGCGATGAGGATGGTATCGTTCTTGATTGCATTCGACTCGAAGACGACTCCTCCGGCTGCGTCTATCTCAGCAAGAAGGCTCTTATGAGTTTTTTTGTTCAGGGAGCCGTTCTTATGCGAGAACACCAGCACGGTAGAGGGCTGTGGCTTCTGTAGATAAAGGCTGAGCTTGTCAATCTCCTTTATGTTCTGCGCCTCCTTGACGATGATCACCACGTGGTTTGCCATCATCGGGAACCGTCGGGCATTGGCGATGATAGCGTCTATCGTGGCATCCTGGCCATAGATGGTGAGCTGGTTGAACTCCCGTTCTGCTTCGTCCAGGACTGCTGTCGAGAGCAGGTCGGTGAGGCGGTCCAGATAATACGATTCCTCCCCCATCAGGTAATAGACGGGGCGGAACTTGCCGCTCTGTATCTCACGGACAAGACTCTCGTACGTAACGGCAGCCATCTTACCAGTCGAATTTCAGGTGCTTGACCGTCTTCTTCTGATCGATAATCATGCGCAGCGAAGCGATACCTATCTCCAGGTGGTCCTGGGCGAAGTTCTTCGTCACCAGGTTGTCGCTTATCTCTGTCTTGACTCCTTCCGGAACCATCGGCTGATCCGACACGAGCAGGAGGGCTCCCGTCGGGATATGATTGGCAAATCCCGTCACGAAGAGCGTTGCCGTTTCCATATCGACAGCCATCGCCCTCGTGGTGCGCAGGTAATCCTTGAACGCGTCGTCATGCTCCCACACGCGGCGGTTGGTCGTATAGACGGTACCCGTCCAGTAGTCGCGCCCGTTGTCACGGATGGCCGACGAGACGGCACGCTGAAGCATGAATGCCGGCAAGGCGGGCACCTCGGCAGGATAATAGTCGTTGGAGGTACCCTCACCGCGGATGGCAGCCAAAGGAAGGATGAAGTCACCTATCTGCGTCTTGTTGCTGATGCCGCCGCACTTGCCCAGGAACAGGCACGCACGCGGTTTCACGGCAGCAAGCAGGTCCATGATGATAGCAGCATTAGGACTTCCCATTCCGAAGTTAATGATGGTGATGCCCTCAGCGGAAGCCGAGATCATGTTCGCATCGCGCCCCAGGATATCGACGTTGAACTGCTCGGCAAACATCTCCACATACTTGTTGAAGTTCGTCAGCAGGATGCAGTCGTCAAACTCGTTCAGGCTACGTTTGGTATAACGCGGCAGCCAGTTCTCTACTATTTCTTCCTTTGTCTTCATACGCAATACTATTTTATGGCTTTACGAGAACAAACCAATGCCAAGAAGCCCGCAAACGGCACCATCCGCAGAGTTTCTGCGCGTTGTTTTGGATTTTTACTCCCTTTGCACTATCTTTGTAACATCGTTTATTTTGCAAATGTAGTAAATGTTAGAATTAAATCTGCCTCCTTTTGACAAAAAAATTATTCAGGACGGGGATAAAGTCAGCATTTTCGACGTTATCCGCAGGCGATACGTGGCTCTGACGCCCGAGGAATGGGTGCGTCAGCACTTCGTGCACTTCCTCATCGACGAGAAAGGATTTCCCCTGTCGCACATGAGCAACGAGGTGCAGGTGAAGCTCAACGGGATGTCGCGTCGCTGCGACACCGTCCTGTACGACAAATCCCTCCAGCCCATCCTCATCGCCGAATACAAAGCCCCGACGGTTGACATCACGCAGAAGGTCTTCGACCAGATATGCCGATACAACATCGTCCTGCACGTCAAATACCTCATCGTCAGCAACGGGCTCTCCCACTACTGCTGCCAGATAGACTACGAGAATGGCTCGTACACGTTCCTCCCCGACATCCCCACCTACGAGGAGCTGACGTAAAGAAACCTTTCAGGAATATTTCTCGACAGACTTTCAACCTGAAGACACGTCATACAAACAAGCAAGGAGGCAGGAACAATCCCGCCTCCTTGCTGTTTCCTTGAAAGGGAGCCACCGATGTGGATCAATCCTTCTTCTCTTCGGAAGCAGCCTCGGCCTTCTTCAGGCGACGGATGGAGCGCTTCTTGGGAGCAGCGTCGGCCTTCTTCTCTACCTTCACGCCCACGAGGTCGGGATCGACGATGATACGTCCGCAATACTCGCACACGATGACCTTCTTGCTCATCTTGATGTCGAGCTGGCGCTGGGGCGGAATCTTGTTGAAGCAGCCGCCGCAGGCGTCGCGCTCTACGCAGACGATACCCAAGCCGTTGCGGGCAGCCTTGCGGATGCGCTTGTAAGCCATCAGCAGACGGGGTTCGATGAGGAGCTCCTTCTTCTTGGCCTCGTCGCGCAGCTCTTCCTCCTTCTGACGTGTCTCGGAGATGATGTCGTCGAGCTCGCTCTTCTTGTCCTCCAGCGTGAGCTTCTTGTCGTCGATGACGACGCGGATCTTCTCTATCTCGTCGGCAGCGATGCTCTCCTTCTTTGCATTCTCGCGCAGGCGCTTCTCTGCCAGCTCCACCTCCAGGTTCTGGAACTCGATCTCCTTGTTCAGCGAGTCGTACTCACGATTGTTGCGCACCTCGTCGAGGTCTTTCGTGAACTTCTCGATCATCGCCTTAGCCTGGTCGATGCTGTGGTGCAGCTCCACGTCGTTTGCCTTCATCGTGTTGATGTCGGTAGCGAAGTTGTTGATACGTGCCTGAAGTCCGGTGACTTCATCCTCGAGGTCCTGAACCTCCAGGGGCAGCTCTCCGCGAAGGGTCTTGATCTTGTCTATCTCGGTGTAGATCGTCTGGAGCTGATACAGATTCTTCAGCTTGTCTTCCACAGGCATGTCCTGCGGGTTGATTTTCTTTGTTGCCATAGTTATACGTATTTAATAGGATTAGTGTTCAACGACGAGAAGGTGATTCTCATTTGGGGGAATGCATCGCGCAGTATTCGTTCGAAGACCGACGTGGTGTATTGCTCGCTCTGATAGTGTCCCAGGCACACCGCCAGAGGTCCCTTTTCCAGCCCGAAGAAGTCGTGATAGTGCATCTCGCCCGTGACGAAGGAGTCGGCGCCCTGCCCGATGGCTTCCGTCAGCAGGAACGAGCCTGCGCCTCCGCAGACGGCAACCGTGCGTATATCCATTCCTGTGAGGGGGCTGTGCATCAGGCACTCCACGCGGAACGTCTCCTTCAGCATGCGAAGGTAACGGGTCTCGTCCATAGGCTCGGCAAACGTGCCGATGATCCCCGAGCCGCCTTCCGTGTCGCCAGCCGTACGAGGCACGAGCATCCGCACGTCCGTCAGCCCCATTCTCCGAGCTATCTCGAAGTTCACGCCGCCAAAGGCGTTGTCAAGGTTCGTATGTGCCGCATAGATGGCGATGCCGTGCTGGAGGGCGAGCATCACGCAGCGCTCGACGTACGTCTTCTCCGTCACCTGCCGCAGCGGATGGAACAGCAGCGGATGATGCGCAACAATCAGGTTACACTCCATCCGTATGGCCTCCTCCACAACGGGTTCGGTCACATCCAGACACAATAAAGCCCCTGTAACATCCGTCTCTGTTAATCCTACTTGCAAGCCGGCATTATCAAAATCGTCTTGCAAAGGCAGCGGCGCGAAATGTTCAAGGGCAGCAATTACCTCTTTGACTTTCATTCGGAACCGAATATTTCCGTGCAAAGGTAGGCTTTTTTATCGAAAAGCCAAAAGGTTAGCGACGAAAAAACGAAAAATATCACATTTTTAATGAATTTGCACTATTTTTGCATCGGAAAGACAGCGCAGCGGAACGCCTTTCCTTTTAAAACAAGTAGCGTGAAAGAACACTCGTCCCGAAACAAGACCATCCTGCTCTCCGACGCCGAGCGCAAGGAGTACAAGCGCACGCTCTACACCCTGCGGCGCCTGCCTGAGCGGTTTGTCGACTGCACCATCCGGGCCGACCTCTTCAAGGTCATCGACAAGCTCCCCTCGCGCTTTGCCGACCTCATCATCGTCGACCCTCCCTACAACCTGAGCAAGCAGTTCGGCGGGCGTTCCTTCCGTGCGATGTCCGACGACGACTACCGCGCCTACATCCGCTCGTGGCTCCCGCGCGTGATTGAGAAGCTCAAGCCCGACGGCTCCCTCTACCTCTGTGGCGACTGGCGGAGCAGCGTCGTGCTCTACGACGAACTGCGCCCCTTCCTGCACGTCTTGAACCGCATCACGTGGCAGCGCGAGAAAGGGCGCGGAGCCCAGCGCAACTGGAAGAACGGGATGGAGGACATCTGGTTTGCCGTTGCCGACACGCAGGACTACCACTTCGACGTCGATGCCGTGAAGCAGCGCCGGCGCGTGCTCGCCCCCTACCGGAAAGACGGGAAGCCCAAGGACTGGGAGGAGACGCCCGACGGAAACTTCCGCAACACCTTCCCCTCGAACCTCTGGGACGACATCAGCATTCCCTACTGGTCGATGCGTGAAAACACCTCACACCCCACCCAGAAGCCCGAGAAGCTGATAGCCAAGCTCATCCTCGCCTCCTCAGCCCCTGGCGACATCGTCTTCGACCCCTTCGTCGGAAGCGGAACCACCAGCGTCGTAGCCAAGAAACTGAGCCGTCACTACGTAGGCATAGAGATTGATGAGACCTACGCCTGCCTCACGGAGAAAAGGCTCGCCCTCGCCGACGCAGACCCCTCCATTCAGGGCTATGCCGACGGCGTCTTCTGGGAAAGGAACACGTCAACTTTTACAAACGAGCACTAAGCCTTCCTGCTTAATTCGCAACTCAGAACTTTCGGAAAGGAAGAAACGCCTTTCCCCCTTCCCGCTTCTACTTCTCATCCGTTTCCTTCATGGGAAACAAGTCGTGAAAGGCTTGACGATATTTCCGCGAAACAGGAATCTCCTCGCCTCCGACAAAGAGCGCGTCAGCCCCACAAGACGTTATGGACGACTTATTGACGAGAAACGAGCGATGCACGCGGATAAACTCTTCGCCAAGCATTGCCTCCCATTGGGAGATGCCCGTCTTGTTTCGATAGGTATCGCCCGTTGCGGTATGAATCCAGACTTCCGTATCGCGCGACTCCACGTAGGCGATGTCGCGGGAGAGAAGCGTTACCTTCTTTCTGTCGGAGACGAACGATACCGATTGCATCTCCGTCGGGAACCTTCGCGAAAGGTACTTCGAGACATACATATCCCCCACGATAAGCAGGGTGATGACGGCAGCCACAAAGATAGGATTCACCAGCACGACAGGCAGCGCAAGGTCATAAGCAAACTCGTCATGAATGCTTTCTATCAGTATGTGGGATAGAACGATTGCCAGGAACTCAAGCGCCAAGATGGCACCCACAACGCATATCAGCGACAGTAGATACCTTTTCCTATCCGCCGACTTCACCTTCGGAAGCAGGAACTTTGCCGCCAAAGCCCCGGGGAGGAACATCGTGCCGATAAGGAGGGATGCCCCGTAGCTGTACCCAAGGCTATGAACCACTATCGCTATCAGGAGCACCGACAACGTCCAGTATCCTATCGTCATCCAAAGTCTTCTCATCGGTTTCGTTCTCTACGCATTTTCTTCTGCAAAAATACGAAGAAAATCGGTTTCACCAAAACCTGCAAGCCAGACAAAGGGATTTGACAGCCCAACAGAGGGATTTAACTTTGGCGGTTTCAGACACTCGTGCTACCTTTGTCGACAGGAATTCCTAAAACATTTTGTCTAACTTTTTAATTCAAACTACAACTATGACAAACGTACTGAACATCGTGACCTCTTTTATGGAAGGAGGCCTTCTCGGCTCCTCCATATTGACCGTTATCCTGATTCTGATGCTTCTTGCTGCCTGGAAAGCGCCTGCCAAAGTGAAGGAGTGCGGACTCCTGGCACTCGCCTTCGGCTTCTTCTATCAGCTGACAGGCCTCTTGCAGATACTGAGCTATCTGCAAAGCACGCCCGACACAGCCAATCCCGTCATCTTCGGAGGGCTGAAGGTCAACCTGATTCCCGCCCTGTTCGGCTTGGCCGTCTATATGCTGTCGCTCATTATCCGGCTCATCCAGAAGCCCAACCTCTGAACCCAACAAGCAAGGGGCTCCGCATGGAGCCCCTTACTTTCTAAAGGAAGTATTACACAAACGATCCTTTTCCTTTTCAAAAAAGTATTATTCCTTCTCCAGCCGATATTTTTCTTTAACTTCGTAGGTCTATCAACGCGTTGATCGACGTCTACCAACGCGTTGATAGAGGTGTGACAACGCGTTGATCGACCCCCGTTGAAAATAAAGCACCCAAGAATGTATGAAAACAAATCTGAAGAGTTAAAGAATAATCCGCTAAAGTTAAACTATAATTTTTTAGAGTTAAACTCTAATTCCGTAGAGTTAAAGAATAATTTCGCAGAGTTTATAATTCCCTCTATTTAAAGAGTGCATCTGTACTCATTATTACCTATTTTATTGTATATTAATTCGTTTATTCTTAGGACTACTTACGGTAATTATTCAACCTTTTTCAACCACTCCCATCCAATTTTTGATTTGTGCTATACACCAAGGCATCTTATCACGAACCTGCTGAACCCAGAATCGGATAACGTCCCAGCCTTCGCGCATTAGTGCTTGGTTACGTAATTGGTCATTATAGGATAGTTCACCAGACCACGTTTGATGATACATGGCTCCATCTACTTCTATATCTAGTTTCTTTCCTTTATGGAAAAGTGCTAGGTCAAGATAGTACTTATCAACATGATACTGAGCCGTAACAGGAATACCGGCATCAGAGAGTGCTTTTTGCAACAAATGCTCCCATTCAGATGATTCGACAGGCTTATCTTCCCCACAACTATATTCTGCGAAATGCTCCAAATAACTAACACCGCATTTCTTGCAATACTCTTTGTCACCAACCGTTACCAACAAAGCCCTTGCTCTTGTAATGGCCACATTAAACAAGTTACCTGTTGACTTCAGGAACATAAGACTTTGTGACTTAGTTCCGTCTGAGACAACAGGAGAGAATACTATTACATCTCTTTCGTCACCTTGGAACTTATGCACAGTGTCGATGAGAATCATATTATGTAGCTCCAGATAATTACGTAGATCTGTATCACGCTCTAAAGCTTTAGTAATCATTTCTGCTTGCAAATGGAATGGAGTTGTAACGCCAATGCTGCCTTCAAACTCAAGTTCCATTGCCAACCGCTTAAGAACACGGATCACGCCTTCAACTTCTTTAAGATTATAAGCTCCTCCGCTTTCCGGACGTATAGTCTTTCCTTTCACATTCATCCACTGCATACCAAGTATAGGTTTTCCGTTATTGGGTGATTGTAAACGGCTATAATCTGTTGCTATGCGAAGCGTGTTGTCATAGAATTCTTGATTAGAAAATTGAATGATGTCAAGGAAGCTGCGATGATGGTCACGTAGCTGTATAATGTTTTCTGGCTTTGTCATACTCTCCGCGAGATCATAAATTGAACTGCCACGATATGACCATCTTGGTTCAATCTCATAGTTCAGAATGAGTGACAAATCCGTTTGTTTACTTAAAAGGCAAATATGATTGAGTTGTTGCTTGTCGCCAATAACAGCCACACGCTTTGCTCTCATCAATAAAGGTATCATAGATGCGATATCACATTGACTGGCTTCATCAATAATGAGCAAGTCATAAACAGCTTCTCTGAACGGAAGTCGTCTGCGTGCGCTTAAAGAGGTTATTGCACTCACTGGCAACATCGCTTTCAAAGCTGGTGTATAATCGTCAACACGATTGTGTTCAATAAGACTGATATAATCATGCAGTTCGCCTCTGTTTCGGGTGTTAAATGTGCCTATATGATGATTTAGCCATGAGTTCCATGCTGTTTTTGCTTTCGCTTGCAGTTCTACATGTTCTGTCATCATGGCTGCATCAAGTTGTTCAAGCGATGCAGAATCACACATCTGAGAAAGAAGACTATTATAGTCGGCTATTGAGTTTAAATCATCTATCAGAGATTTAAACTCAATATCGAAAGACATCCATTCACGTTCGGTCATCTGAGGAGTTACGTTCAGCCCAAGATGATACTTAACCATAAAGGAATTGATAGATATAGCAACAGTATTCAGATCGTCCGCGATTCTCTTTTCCCATCTTGCTTTGAACAATTTATCCAGCAACTTGCCTGGACCTTCCTGCAATAAATTGCGATTGTCCACAAAGATACGATATGCATTCTTAACTTCATTGACTTCTCCGTCAGTCAGAATGCTGATCAACTGCTGGTATTTATCTCTTATAGGACAGACAGATTGTTCCAATTCGTCCAATCTGTTTCGATTGCCGACTATTTGTAACTTTTTTTCTCGCTTAGAATCATAACTTGAATATACACGTTTGTATGCCTCAACAGCATCAATATAAGAGTCGTTCTTGGCTTTAGCCTTCTCCCATAGTTGAGTATAATCAGAGATGCATTGCTTGGCACTCTTTTCATATCTGAGTACCAATGGCAACTCTTTATTCAAGGCGTTAACTCGCTTTACAACAACATCAACAGCATTGTTGTTCTTACTAGTGAATAAGACGTTCTGGCCAGCTATTGCCGCATTGATGATAAGGTTTGCAACCACCTGCGTTTTTCCTGTTCCAGGAGGACCGGCTATCAATGTAACGTCTGCACTTAGGGCAGAACGAACAGCCTTCTCTTGTTCATCATTCAGAGGAAGTACTTCAAGAATTTCTTTTGTATATGGTGGGTTATTATGAAATTGTTTATGAATAAACTTCCATAAGATAGAGTGCCTTATATCTAAATCTCCCCAACTTTCAAGATTAGCCAATTCATTGCTTAAACCTACAGTATATGGCGTAGGCTCTTTAGCAAATAAAATAGCACGATTCAAAATACCATCCGCATCCGCGATCTGTATTTGTCCTTTTTTCAGATTATCGATTTTCAACTCGTCAAGCCATTCCCAATCAGGACGAATAGTTCTAAGCAGACTTACTTTTTCAGGCAAATCCTCGAATGCAGCATGCCCATCTGTGAACCCAAGTTCAGTTTCCAGTTCACGCAGTTCATATATATTCTCCGTTTTTTCATTCGTGGAATACTTATCGATGATATCCTTGTTTATCAGCAATTCATCGCCAATAGAAAACCCTTCTTGTTTACCATGTGTTCCGTCGTTATAAGTGATGTGGATAATGAACAACGGAGAAAGGAAGTGTTTGGTTTTCAATATAGGATAACCTATCAATAAATCTTTTTCTTTTTCAAGATTTCCACGTAGAAAGGCTCCAATAGCAGGCTGCTTCAATGCACTCTTATTTAGCCAAGGCAAGCCTATAAAAGATGTTTCGTCTTTTATGGAAGCGCGGAGAGTCGTATTACTCTCTAATGCAACGCAGCTGATATAGTATTTACAAAGGCCTTTTAACGTCATTTTTTATATCCTGCTTTCGTTTGGATTTTCTAAACATCTATCAGTTCACTTATTACCGATATATTCTAATTCAGGTTTTTACTGTTCTTTTGACTTTTCTTGCTCATAATAATATGAGTAGTCGATACCCTTCATAAAGATTTCGCGATCGTCAATCTTGTCGGTCATTGCACCTTGCAGCAGAGCCTTGATAGCTGATGCATCCGTAGTGCTTTTGCGCATAGCAGCCAGATACTCCTTCTTGTCAATCTGACTCCAATCGACGCACAGTTTCAGGCGTTTCTTGAAAATCAAGTCGAGCCAGAGGCGTGTTGAGCGCCCGTTGCCCTCCATAAAGGGATGTGCCACGTTCATCTCCACATACTTGCTGACAATCTCATCAAACGTCGTTTCCGGCATCGCCTCTATCTTTTGAAGGTTCTCCAGCAGATACTCCGCACGACAAAACAACGTGCCATCCTTCCAAATGGTCTTTGTTCGAATCTGACCAGTAAAGTCGTAAAGGCCACCAAAGAGGTAAGCGTGTATCTGCTGTAAGCACTTCACCGTTCCTGGTTCCATACTGTCAAGCAAACCACTCTCAATGAGCGTATAGGCTTTTTTCTTGCTCTGTCCGTCGATACTGTTGTCGCTATACGTAAACCATTCCAGAAAAGCACGGGCACGATTGTTCGGATAGTTCTTCGCCAACGTCTGCACGCAGTCCGCATCAAGTGCATCAGCTAAGCGTTGCTTTCCGTCGGGAGCTTGGAATTTGAAGTGGTTAGTGACACTAACCAGTTCAACGCCATCCTTAGCCATCTTGCCTTTTAGGTATTTCCAGTAGTTGCGACATTTCTTGTAATCGTCCTCATCATTTATAGCCCGCACGATGTCAGTAGCCGAGAACCACCACTTGCTGTGCTTCTCGTCCCACACCGCCCGCACCTCACGGTCATTGAAAAACCGTATCGACTTCTTGCTCATATAATGTTCTTATTTCTTATTACCCAATTTTTCCTCTCAAATTAATCCAAGAAAAAAAATGCTGTCGGAAGTTAGTCCACCAGCCCGCGGGTGCGGAGCAGGGCTTCGGGATTGGGGTCGGCACCGCGGAAACGATGATAGAGCTCCATCGGTTCTTCACTTCCGCCCATCTCGAGGACGTTCTTGCGGAAGCTGCGCCCAAGCTCCTCGTTCATGATATCTCCGCTCTCCACGAAGGCCTCAAAGGCGTCGGCATCGAGCACTTCGGCCCAGAGGTAACTGTAGTATCCAGCTGAGTAGCCTCCGCTGAAGATGTGGTTGAAGTAGGTGCTGCGGTAGCGGAAGGCAATCTGCGGGATAAGCCCGAGCTTGTCGGCAACGGTCTTCTCGAAGGACTCGGCATCGAAGTCGGTGTAGTCGGACTGCATGTGGAACTCCAGGTCGAGAAGCGCTGCAGCCACGAGCTCCGTCGTCTCGAAGCCCGTGTTGAACGAGCCTGCGCGCTGCATCTTCTCAATGAGGCTGTCGGGGATGACCTCGCCCGTCTGATAGTGGAAGGCGTACTGCTTCATCACCTCAGGCTCGACGGCCCAATGTTCGAGAATCTGTGAGGGAAGCTCCACAAAGTCGCGCGCTACTGACGTGCCGCTCACCATCGGATAGTGGCACTTGGTGAGGAAGCCGTGTGTGGCGTGCCCGAACTCGTGGAAGAGGGTGCGCGTCTCGTCAATACTAAGCAGCGAGGGAGTGTCGCCCGTGGGGGTAGTGAAGTTGCAGACGTTGACGATAACGGGGTCTTCGTTCACATCGTCCAAGTGGATAGCCTCGACAAAGTTGTTCATCCAGGCGCCTACCCTCTTCGTGGCGCGGGGGAAGTAGTCGCAGTAGTAGAGCGCCAAATGGCTGCCGTCGGTATCCAGCACCTCGTAGCAGGAGACTTCGGGGTGATAGACATCGGGAGCATCAGCATTGACATTCAGTTCAGCATTCTTTGGAGCGGTAGGCACACCAGCAACCGTAAGCGGGCGGAAGGAGACGCCGTAGAGCTTGTTGGTAACCATAAAGACTCCCTTACGTACATTGTCGAGCGAGAAATAGGGTTTCAGCTCGTTGGCATCAAGGGCATAACGCTGCTGGCGCAGCTTCTCGCTGTAGTACCACCAGTCCCAGCCCTCCAGCTGGAAGGTGTTGCCCTCGTCGTAGATCATCTGCTGCAGGTCGGCAGCTTCCTGCTTGGCCTTAGCGAGCGCGGGCTCCCAGATCTTCATCAGCAGGGAATAAGCAGCGGCGGGGTTCTTGGCCATCTTGTCTTCGAGCTGATACTCGGCGAAGTTCTTATATCCGAAGAGCTTGGCCTTCTGCAAACGCAGAGAGAGAATCTCCTTGATGAGCGCTTTGTTGTCGTTGTCATTGTCGTGATTGCCGCGATTGGTGTAAGCCAGATACATCTCGCGACGCAGGTCACGATTGTCGGCATACTTGAGGAACGGCTCCCACGAGGGTTTCTGCAGCGTGAAGAGCCAGCCTTCCTTGCCGGCAGCTTCAGCCCTGTCGTGCGCGGAAGCAATCACGTCGTCGGGCAATCCGGAGAGATCTTTCGTGTCGGTAATAAGCAGCGTGTAGGCATTCGTCTCGGCAAGCGAGTTATCGCCGAACTGCAGGGTTGCCAACGAAAGCTTCTTGTCAATATCCAGCAGCTCGGCTTTCTGGCTCTCGCTTAACAGAGCACCTCCCCGCACGAAGAGACGATAGTATTTGTCAAGCACCATTTCCTGCTCACGCGTGAGGTCCAGCAGGTTTTTCTCGTTGTAGATTGTACGAATCCGCATGAACAGTTTCTCGTTCATCGTCATATATGCAGCCTGATCGGTGAGCATAGGAGTGATAATCTTCTCCGTTTCCTTCATCGTGTCGTCGGCATCCGTCTCATTGACGTTGAAGAAGATGCCCTGCACGCGAGCAAGCAGCCGGCCGCTCTTCTCGAGAGCATCGATGGTGTTGGCATACGTAGGAGCTTCCTCGTTTTCAGCAATCGCGTCAATCTCTTCGCGCTGCCGCTTGAAGGCAACCTTAAAGGCAGGAAGATAATCTTTCGACTGAATCTTGCTAAACTCAGGCGCACCGAACGGAGCGGAAGATTCCACGAGCAGAGGGTTCTCGCGCTTCTCGCACGAGAAAAGGGTAAGGGCTACTGCAGCCATAATGATGATTTTTTTCATAGGATATAAACGGTTTGAATAATACTTATTGTCGGGAGAATAATACTTTCGTTCTGATGACTAATACATACGGGAATGTCACTCACGAGCGGATGTGGGAGCCTTTTTCTTCGGGACACGCGAAGAATGTGCGTTGAGGTATTTCTTGAGCGGGCAGTCGGTTTCCTTCAAGCCCTTCGCAAACATTGCCGCGTTGAGCCGGGCTCCGAGGAGCGACGTGTGGGTGTGGTCGTTCATAAAATAAGGTGAAGCCTTCTCCTTGCTGCCTGCATGCTTGTCCAGCCAGTCAGCTGTAAGATTGTGCATATCGACAAAGGGGACGTTGAGCTGCTCAGCAACCTCCTGCGCCCACGTAGCACAGGAGCCGGGACGGCGCTCAATGTGGCTGACGGCTGAAGGCTTTTTGCCGGCAGGAGCTTTCTCCTGCATCCACTCATTACGGGGAGTCATAGAGACAAGAATAGGAATAGCGCCTTTTTCACGGGCATCCAGCACCATCTTGCGGAGATACCAGCCGTAGGTATAGACAACCTTGTAGGAACGATCCTTCTCCAGACGATAGACATGACTCGAATCGGCCGTTCCGCTGATGTCGGCACGCGCCTTCCCTGTGGCAATATCGCCCATATCGTTGTGCCCGAACTGAATGACAACGAAATCGCCCGGACGAAGGGAGTTATAGACACTTTCCCAACGTCCCTCTTCCAGATACGTGCGCGCGCTGCGTCCCGCCTTTCCGGCGTTGATGACTTCCACCTTATCCTTTTTAAATATAGAGCTCACCACGCTGCCCCATCCCCACATGCTATCGGCATCGCGGTCTTCGTTCTGCATGGTGCTGTCGCCGCAGAAGAAGACACGAGGACGGTACGCTCCTTCCTGACTCTTGACCTGCGTAGGATACCACGTGTCGGCGTGAGTCAAGTAGTCCTTCAACGCCAATCCCTCACACGCCATTATGGCTTCGGCTGCCGAGCGGGCATTGTTGCGTGCCCCGAACTCGCTGCTGTGAATCTTGTCGAGGTAGAAATGATAGTTGACTTTTTCAGGCCCGAACACTTCGAATTTACGTGCTGTCGTGCCCTCAAGGTCAATGAAGGGGACGTTCATCTCGGCACTTATCTGCTTTTGCCAAAGGGTGAACGTCGTTGCCTTTCGGGTGATGGTGCCGTCGGCCTCCCAGCTGTTGCGCGGAGTCAGCGAGCAGAGAACAGGGTGGGCTCCCCTGCTGCGCACGTCAAGGATGAAGCGACGCATGTATTCTCCGTAGCTATAGACGGTTTCCTTCTCGCCCGTCTCTTTGATGGTCACCTCCAGGCTATCCTTGCCCACACCGGGAATAGAAGCACGCGCACGGCCTTCGTCGTAAGGTCCGTTGTCGTTATGCCCGAGCTCGATTATCACCCAGTCACCCTCCCGGATGCCCGCAAGGACTTCGGGCCAAAGACGTCTGTAGAACGTGCGGCTGCTGGTTCCTCCCAGTGCGTGATTCTCAACGGAGATGCGTGACTCGTCAAAGTAGAGATGAGCGAAGTATCCCCAGCCCCACTGCCCGTTGTTTCCATTGCCGAGGGTTCCTGTTCGCATCGTGCTGTTTCCTACCAAGAACAGCACGGGATTTGTCCCCTTGCGGCTGCTCCCAGGGATGGGACGCGCGGATTTTGCGATGTTAATGCTGTCGAGGGTCAAGTCGCTGACACGATTGACATCTTCCAATGACTGAGGAACGAACGGCTTCCCCTGAGGCTCCTGCGCAACAGCAGCGAGAGGGAACAGGAGCGTGAGTATTACGAACAATAGGTTTTTCATGATGGAAAATTATTTGCAAAGAAACAAAAAATCAGGGAGAAGAAGAAACGATTGTACAAAAAAAGCATCCCACGCGATGTGAGATGCTTTTGGGATGCCCTGCTTGGGGCTTGAAGCCTGAACGAAGGACAAAACGGAATTATTCCTCCTCTTCGCTTTCGGCTGGACGCATGTTGGTGTACACATTCTGCACATCCTCGTCCTCTTCCAAGCGCTCTACCATCTTGTCGATTGTCTCGCGCTGCTCGTCGGTGACATCCTTCAGGTCTGTAGGGATGCGCGTGAACTCTGCGCTGACAACCTCGTAGCCTTGTTCCTCCAGATGATGCTGGATCTGGGCAAACGACTTCGGATCGCCGTAGATGGTGATGCCGTCCTCGTCCTCGTCGTATTCATCCTCTACGCCGTAGTCGATGAGGTCAAGGATCAGTTCGTCCATATCCATTCCATCCTTCTTCTTGAAAGTGAACATCGACTTGTGGTTAAAGAGGAACGAGAGGCTTCCTGTCGTGCCGAGCGTGCCGCTGAACTTCGTGAACACGCTGCGAACGTTTGCTACCGTGCGGGTAGTGTTGTCGGTAAGTGTCTCAACGAATACGGCGACGCCGTGAGGGCCGTAGCCTTCGTACGTCATCTCCTTGTAGTCCTTCGTGTCCTTGCCCATCGCGTTCTTGATGGCGCGCTCGATGTTGTCCTTCGGCATGTTCTCGTGCTTAGCCGTTGCGATGATGGCGCGAAGGGCGGCGTTGGTGTCGGGGTCAGGACCTCCAGCCTTGACGGCAATGGAGATCTGCTTGCCAATACGGGTAAATGTGCGGGCCATGTTGCCCCATCTTTTCAGTTTTCTTGCTTTGCGGAATTCAAATGCTCTTCCCATGATGATATGTTTTAATTTGTTTGGATTTTATCGTTTCAGAACGCCTGTAGAGGGTCTTCAAATATGAAGAAAGAATACGGCGAGATGAAGAAAGAAAAAATATTTTTCGAGAAGGGAAAATTTTTTATTTAGAAAGAATAATTCTGGATGTTCAAAACACTATTAGCGGAGGGTTGCTCCGAGCTGCTGCTGGAAGTTATGTATCAGGCGCTCCATCGTCTTCTCAATCTGCTTGTCGGTGAGCGTCTGGTTCTCGTCCTGCAGGATGAAGGAGACGGCATAGCTCTTCTTGCCGGGCTCAAGGTTCTTGCCCTCGTACACGTCGAAGAGGACGACGTCGCGAAGCAAGCGGCGCTCGGTGTCGTAGGCAATGCGCTCGATGTCGGCAAAAGGTACAGACTTGTCAAGCAGAAGGGCCAAGTCGCGCTTCACAGCCGGATAGTTGCTCAGCTCGGTGTAGCTGGTGTGTACGGATTTGACGGCTTTCATCAGGCGAGTCCACTGGATATCAGCGAAGAACACGTCGCCGGCGATGTCGAACTGCTTGAGAATCTTCTTCGCAACGATGCCTACCTGAGCGATGCACTTGCCTGCGCGCGTTTCGTAAGAGAGAGCCTGCGAGAAGATGTCGCTTTTCATCGTCTTGCAGACGAGCGTGCGGCTTTCGAGCCCGAGACGGGCGAAGATATTCTCAACGTAAGCTTTCAGCTCAAAGAAAGAAGATTCCTGATCGGCATGTGTCCAAGTCTTCTGGAACGATTTGCCCGTCAGCCAAAGGCCAAGATGGAAGTCCTCGCTGTATGCAGAAAGGACGGCTTTCACATCGGGCTTGCTGATGCCTGGAACACAAGTGGGAACGGCGGGAGCCAGCTCGCGGCGGTTCTCTTCCTTGAAGTAATAGCAGTTACCAAACTCGAAGAATCGCAGATCGGCATTCTTACGGTTGGCGTTGCGGGCGATACTCTCGAGCCCTCCGAAGAGCAGCGTCTGACGAAGGACGTTCAAGTCGTTGCTCAAAGGATTCATGATGCGCACACAATTCTCCGACTTGTATGTCTCCAGCCCGTCGTAGTAGGCCGACTTCGTCAACGAGTTATTCAAGATCTCGTTGAAGCCACACCCTACGAGCTGCTCGCCTACCAGGTTCTGCATCTTCTGGCTCTGATCCACAGCGCCTTTTACCTGAAGGCTGGACTTGAGCGAGGAAGGAATCTCCACGTTGTTGTAGCCGTAGATGCGCAGGATATCCTCCACCACATCGCACGGGCGCTGCACGTCAACGCGGTAAGGAGGAACGAGCAGCCGAAGTCCTTCGGCGTCTTCGTCCTTTATTTGCATCTCAAGGCTGAGAACGATGCTCTTGACCGTCTCGGCAGGGATATGCTTGCCGATAAGGCTGTCAACGTACGCATACTTTAAATCAACTTCGAAGTCATCTGACGGATGCGGATTGCTGTCGGTAATCTCCATCGAGATGGTTCCTCCCGCAAGCTCTTTCACTAACAAGGCTGCCTGCTTGAGCGCATACAACGTACCATTCGGATCGATGCCGCGCTCGAAGCGGAAGGAGGCATCCGTCTGAAGTCCGTGCCTGCGTGCGCTCTTCCTTATCCACGTGGGATTGAAGTAGGCGCTCTCGAGGAAGACATTCTTCGTCTCCTCCGTCGTTCCGCTCTCCAATCCGCCGAAGACACCTCCGATGCACATCGGCTCCTCGGCGTTGCAGATCATAAGGTCGCGCTCGCTGAGCTTTCGCTCTACTCCATCGAGCGTAACGAACGGCGTTCCCTCGGGAAGCGTGCGAACGACAATCTTTCCTCCTTTAATCTTGTCGGCATCGAAGCAATGAAGGGGCTGCCCGTATGCGTGAAGGATGTAGTTCGTGATGTCAACGATGTTGTTGATGGGATGAAGGCCGATTAAGTTCAGCTTGTCCTTCAGCCAGTCGGGACTCTCCTTGACGGTAACACCCTTGACTGTCACGCCTGCGTAGCGAGGACATGCTTCCTCGTTCTTTACCTCTACAGGAATAACCAGCTCGTGATTGTCAACCTTGAATTCCTCCACAGAAGGACGATGAATCGCTGTCTTATATCCGTGCTGAACAAGATAAGCGTACAAGTCGCGAGCCACACCGTAATGGCTGCAAGCATCAGCGCGGTTGGGAGTGATATCCACCTCGATGACGTATTCGCTCTTGATGTCGTAGTATTTAGCGGCAGGAGTTCCTGGAACAGCGCTGTCGGGCAGCACGATAATGCCGGCATGATCATGTCCGATGCCGATTTCGTCCTCTGCGCAAATCATTCCGTTCGACTCCACTCCGCGAAGCTTCGATTTCTTGATGGTAAAGCACTCTTCTCCGTCATAGAGTTTCGTTCCCAGCGTCGCAACGACGACTTTCTGCCCCGCAGCTACGTTTGGAGCGCCACAGACAATCTGCACAGGCTCGCCCGAACCGAGGTTCACAGTCGTTACGTGCATGTGATCGCTGTTTGGATGCGGCTCGCAAGTGAGCACCTCACCGATGACGATGCCTTCCAGTCCACCCTTGATGGTTTGTATTTCTTCCACGCTGCCGACTTCAAGCCCGATAGACGTAAGCGCTTCCGCTACTTCGTTGGGTGTAAGGTCGAAATCGACGTACTCTTTCAGCCAATTATACGAGATGTTCATATCAACAAAATTAGTCCTTTTTTATTTCAACCTGCAAAGGTAGCCTTTTTTCTTTTAAAAAGAAAAGGAAGACCCCTTTTTTCTGCATTTTATAGCGAAAAGAGAAGTCCTTCCCTCTTTAGTACTGCGGTAATAAGCCCTACTTGATAGTTTGAAAGCAATTAACGATTAGAACGGAACAGGGTCGTTGGACACGCCTCCGAGCGGGAAGCGCTCATCGGGCATAGGGATGTTGTCCTGCATATCAGCTGCGGGGGGCATTTCGGAAGGAGAAGTGTCGCCTTTTGCCTTGCGGTTCTTCTTCGAGCTATATTCGGTACGGATAGTCTCTCCTTTGTCGTTCTGGAAACGGGCATATTCCGACACGAACCTCAGCTGTACGTCGCCGACGGCTCCGTTCCTGTGCTTGGCGATGATAATCTGCGCCTTTCCCTGAAGGGAATTTCCGTGTTCGTCCTCATAAATATGATAGTACTCAGGACGATGAATGAAGCAGACAATATCTGCATCTTGCTCGATAGCTCCCGATTCACGCAAGTCGCTGAGCTGCGGACGTTTGCCCTCGTTCCCTTCGCGGTTCTCAACACCTCGGTTCAGCTGGCTAAGGGCGATGATGGGGATATTCAGCTCTTTTGCGAGGCCCTTCAACGAGCGGGAGATGGTGCTGACTTCCTCCTGACGGCTGCCGTAGGAGGTTCCGCCGTTCATCAGCTGCAGGTAGTCGATGATAATCAACTGAATCTGATGTTCTTTGACGAGCCTGCGCGCCTTTGTGCGCAGTTCGAAGATAGAAAGCGAAGGCGTGTCGTCGACATAGAGGGGCGCATCCTGAAGCTCGCTGATGTGTGCGTCGAGCTGCTTCCACTCGTAGGGCATAAGCTGCCCGCTCTTGATCTTATCGCCCGGAATCTCGCACGTATTGGAAATCAGACGGTTGACAAGCTGCACATTGCTCATTTCAAGGGAGAAGAGGGCAACGGGAACCTTGTTGTTCACGGTGATGTTCTTCGCCATCGAGAGCACAAACGCCGTCTTACCCATCGCAGGACGTGCTGCAACGATGATAAGGTCCGACTTCTGCCACCCGCTCGTCATCTTGTCGAGATCGTAGAAGCCCGAAGCGAGTCCTGTCAAGCCCGAATTGTTTGCTGCGGCTACCTTCAGCTGCTGAACTGCCTGTTCGACGACAGGAGCAATCTGCGTGTAGTCTTTTTTCATGTTCAGCTGCGAGATCTTGAAAAGGTTGGCCTCTGCTTCCTGCATCACGGCATCGACGTCCTGCGTCTCGTCGAACGCATTTGTCTGCACTTCGCTCGAAAAGGTAATCAGCTGGCGCGCAAGGGATTTCTGTGCGATGATTTTCGCGTGGTACTCGATATGAGCCGACGACAACACGTTGCCTGCCAACTCGGAGATATACACAGGTCCTCCGCACTCCTCCAGCTCGCCCGTCGAGCGGAGCTGCTCCGAAACGGTAAGCATATCAACAGGCCTTTCCGTAACGGCAAGCGTCTGTATGGCGTTATAAATCTTCTGATTGCGTATCTCGTAAAAAGAGTTCGGCTTCAGTATCTCGCACACGCGGGGATAGGCATCACTCTCTATCATTAGGGCACCGAGCACGGCGCGTTCCAAGTCGAGCGCCTGGGGCTGAAGGTGTCCGTATTCGTCCGTCTGACGAACCAGCACGGTTCGCTTAGCGGGAGTCTTTCTTCTGTTTGTTGTATCTGGCATAAATAGGAAATTTGTATGGGACTGCAAAAGTAAAAAGAATTTGCAAACGGCAAAAACTTCCGCTCCCTTTTTTATGCACAATGTTTCCACCGAATTTGGCAAAAAAAGTGGAAAAGATTATCTTTGCACAAAAAATCAGGAACAAGCATGATTGTCTTCCCCAATGCCAAAGTCAATATCGGCCTTCAGGTGACAGGAAAAAGGGCTGACGGATACCACAATCTCGACACCGTCTTCCACCCTATTCCCCTCAGGGACAGCCTTGAAATCATTGTCGACAAACAACCCAGCGACGATGCCGAAGCACAATGTCGGCTCAACCTTCTCGGACACACGCTCGAGGGAAATCCCGACGATAATCTCGTCGTCCGTGCCTGGCGTCTTCTGCGCGAAGAGGGCTACAAAGTGCCCTCCGTTGAAGTCTGGCTCTACAAGCAGATTCCTTCGGGTGCCGGGTTGGGCGGAGGCTCTTCCGACGCGGCTTTTATGCTAAGCACGCTCGACAGCATGTTCTCGCTCCACATCGGGCAGGAAGAGCTGGAACGCCTCGCAGGAAAGCTGGGTGCCGACTGCCCGTTCTTCATCAGCAACAAGCCCGTCCGCGCCACAGGCACAGGAAACATCCTCACTCCCCTGTCGCTTTCCCTTTCGGGTTACGACATCGTTGTGGTGAAGCCTCCTGTCTTCGTCTCCACGCGCGAAGCCTACAGCCGCATCACCCCTGCCCTCCCGGAAACGACACTTGAGGAAAAGATTCAGCTGCCCGTCAGCCTTTGGAGGGAGCATATCACGAACGACTTCGAGGCTTGCGTTTTCCCGCTTCATCCCGAGCTACCAGCCATCAAGCAGAAGCTCTACGACTCGGGAGCTGTCTACGCCTCAATGTCGGGAAGCGGTTCGGCGCTCTATGGGCTCTTCCCCAACGGAGCATGTAAGTTGACAACGCAGGATTTCGAAGGATGCTTCGTGTGGAAAGCATCGTTATAAGCGAATTTCACACGAAAGCTGAAAGATGTTTTGCCCAATGAAAATTATTCCTTCTCGAAAAAAATTTTTTCTTTCTTCAAAAAAAATTTTCCCTTCTTCATACGGCGAGATGTAGAAAGAAAAAATCACCCCCCTCAGAAGATACTCCTGACAGCTTAAATCTTCCGACTCAGAAAACAAAAAAATTCGCCATAAGGCACGATTATTCCGACAAAAAGCAGTACTTTTACAACCCGAA
>JAGAAS010000101.1 GCA_017615125.1 Bacteroidaceae bacterium | reverse complement strand
CACCGCGTGGGTCGACGTCGATCAACGCGTTGGCAGACCTCGATCAACGCGTTGATCGACCTCCGAAGTCAAAGAAAAAAATCGCGCGGAAAAGGAATAGCGGTTTTTTCCTTTTCGAGGAATCTGCGAAGTCTTCCTTTGCGCCTTCATTGTTCCGCATCGGTTTGGGAACGATTGCCGCTAAGGGCGAAAAGAAGTCTCCCTCCGGAGGGGCAAGATGCCGCATCGAAGGGAGGTTTCAGGATGTCACGAGGAGACGTCAGTTCCTTTCGTTGTCGGCTCGGAACTGTACCACCAGCGCTGTGCGGGCAGGCACGACGGTTTTGTCGGAGAGGGTGACGGGCTGCCCTGTGACGACGTCGGTGCCTGTGGCTTCGGCAGCAGGCTGCGCGCCAGGCAGGCGGGGAGTGAACTCATCGTAGTAGCTCCAGGGGAGAGGCTTGTCGTCAGCGCTATTGTTGATATAGACAAAGACAGCGTCGGAAACGGAGGTGCTGCCTGGCTGAGTGAGGTAGCGGAAGTAGGCGTAGGTGTTGTCGCGCGTGAGGAAATGGAGCGTGCGCCCCTCGTGGATGACGCGGGCTGTCTTGCGCCAGTTCCACAGACGGCTGTTGAAGCGGTAGAGCTCCTCCTGCTCGGGCGTGCGCCCCTCGGGAGAGAAGAGGTTGACGGCATCGTCGTTCCATCCTCCGCTGAACTCTCGGCGCCAGGCGCTGTCGCCTCGGTCGTCGGTATTGAGGAACATGAGCTCGTCGCCGTAGTACGTCTGCGGGATGCCGCGCAGGGTTGCCAGCAGGGTAGTGATAATCTTCATGCGCTGCACGTCGGCCCGCACGATGGAACCGAGACGCTCGGTGTCGTGATTGGCAGCGAAAATCATCATGTGGCTAAGGTCGTGATAGACATAGTCGTGCGAGAGGGCGTCGTAGATGCGCGTCATCCCCTCGTCCCAGTTCACGCGGTCCTCGGGTACGCCCTTGACGATAGCGTCGCGCAAGGGGAAATCCATGATGGAAGGAAGATGGCTGTCGAAGCCGTCGGCATTTGTGTTGCCTCCTTGCCAATAGGCGAGCTGGGGCACACTGAGCGTCCAACACTCTCCTACGAGGTTGAAGCGGGGATACTCGTCGGTAACGGCTTGACAGAGCTGCGAGGCAGGCACTTTCTCGTTGTAGGGATAAGTGTCGATGCGGATGCCGTCGATTCCGCTCCACTCAATCCACCAGACAGCCGTCTGCTGGAAATAATGAAGGAGGAAGGGATTGTCGAGGTTCATGTCGGGCATAGAATGGTCGAACCATCCGCTCTCCTGATAGAAGAGGTCCTTCGTGGAAGCATTCGTGTCCATGTTGGGCGAGAAGCAGAAGTTGCTCTTCGTGTAGCTGGGGAACTGGTGAATCCAGTCGTTGAAGGGCAAGTCTTTCATCCACCAATGCTGAGCACCGCAATGATTGGGGACAAAGTCCATCACCACCTTGATTCCGCGCTTGTGGCACTCGCCGACGTAGGTGCGGAAGAGGGTGTTGCTCCCGTAGCGGGGGTCGATGTGCACGTAATCGGAGGCAGCATACCCGTGGAAGGAGGCCTGAGGCTCGTTGTCGAAGGTAAGGGGCGTGCACCAGATGGCTGTGACGCCGAGCGTGTCGAGATAGTCAAGATGGTTGATGATGCCTTGAATATCGCCTCCGTGACGCCCGAAGGAGTCGTCTCGGTTGACTTGCTCGGAGGCAAGCGGAGAGTTATCGTTGGATGGGTCTCCATTAGCGAAACGATCGGGCATGATGAGGTAGATCATGTCTGCCGTAGTGAAGCCCTGACGGTCTTTTGAGCCTTCGGCACGAGAGTAGAGATTGTAGGGACGGCGACAGATTTCCTTGCCGTTGCGGGAGAAGACAAGGTCGATGCTGCCTGCTGCCGCGCGGGCATCTATCTCCACATCGACAAAAAGGTAGTTGGGGCTCTCGGCAGGATGCACGTCACGCACGCGAACGTGCCTGTTGCCCTCGATGCGCACGGAGCAGTCGCCGATGCCTTCGGCATGCACCAGGAGCTGGAGCGGTGTGTTCATCCCTACCCACCAGCAGAGTGGCTCAACATATACGCTTCCGTCGGCACTCTTGCCAAAGGCGGGCTCGTCGAGGTTCAAATCTTCGGCAAAGGGAACTGGAGCCGCTGCCTCCTTGCAGGAAGAGATGGAAAGCATCAGCAGAACAAGGACTGCCGAAAGGGAGAAGAAAAGGTGTCGTTTCATGGTATCGGATAATTTAAATTTAAAAAGGATAAGGGCAACGCCTATATGGTCTTTTCCACATCCCAGACAAAAGCACGCAGCCCGAGCTTTTCTGTCTCGAGGTCGATGGCGTGTAGTTCGTCAAGGAGGGCTTCGACGCGGCTGTCGTCGACAATAGTAAGGACCGCGCTGTTCATCGAAGGCCAGGCGTGGCTGCCGTAGTGGGGCTCGCCGTTGATGCTTCCGCGCCCCTGCACCTGAGGAAAGAGGCTGAAGCCGCGCTGGCTATGATGATCGAGGAGCGCAAGGATACGCTCCTTGTAGGCTTGGTCGTAGACAATGAATATCGCTTTCATTATGGCTATGATTATGATTTGTCAATGAAAAGTTGGCGAGACAAGCACGATGGGCTATTTCTTGGCAGCCTTGATGTGCTTGTCCTTGTTCTCGGCCCAGTAGGCATCGAGGGCAAGCTGACGCGCGTGCTTCTTACGAGCGCGTTTGATCTGCCCGCCTGCGAACGTGCTGTAGACGACAGGCACGAGGATGAGGGTGAGCACCGTCGAAAGCGTGAGACCTCCGATGACGCTGATACCGAGAGGACGCCAGAGCTCCGAGCCTTCGCCCCGCCCTACGGCCATAGGCACCATACCGAGTATGGTAGTGAGCGTTGTCATCAGCACAGGCCTCAGACGGCTGCGCCCTGCTGTGACGACAGCCTTCAGCACGCCCTGTCCCCGCTCGCGACAGAGGCGGATGTAGTCGATAAGCACAATACCATTCTTCACCACAATACCAAGCAGGAGAATAATGCCAAGGGCGCTCATCAGATTGAGCGTGGTGTGGGTGAGCCAGAGGGCAACAAGCACACCGCCGACGCCAAAGGGTATGCTAAGCATGATGATAAACGGGTCGGAGAAGCTCTCAAACTGGGCAGCCATCACGATGTAGACAAGCATGAGGATGAGCAGGCCGAGCATAAGCATGTCGGAGAAGGAGTCCTTCTGCTGCTCCACGTCGCCTCCGATGCCCACGGTGATTCCGAGGGGGATATCGTTCTCCTCGATGATGCGCTGGCCGGCAGCAACGACCTTGCTCATTGGCGTGCCGCTTTCGACGATGGCAGTGACGGTGTTGATGCGCTGACGGTCCTTGCGCTCGATGGTAGGCGGCGTGAAGCGCTCGACAACCTGGCCGACATCCTTCACGCGAACGGTGTTGCCCGCGGAGCCGTAGAGCAGGATGTTCTCTATATCCTGGATGGAGGTGCGGAACTCGGGAGCAAAACGGACCTTGATGTCGTACTCCTCGCCGTCCTCGCGATAGTACGAAGCAGTAGAGCCGTTGATGCGGTTGCGGAGATAGGTAGCGGCAGTAGACATATTGAGCCCGTGACGAGCCAGTTTCTCGCGGTCGAACTCCACGTGATACTCGGGCTGATATTCGTCGCGACTGATACGAACCTCGGCAACGCCCGGCTCCTTCTTCAGTTCCGTGCGCAGCATCTTGGCAACGGCATCGGTCTCGGTGAAATCCCAGCCGTATACCTCAAAAGCAACGGTACTCTGCCCTCCCATTCCGGAGCTGCCTCCAGCGCCCACGGTGAAGCGCTCAATCTCTGGACGCGCACCAAGGTCAGCACGGATGATGGCTGCAACGTCGAAGGCAGTCATCTTACGCTCGCTGGGATTCTTCAGACGAACATTATAAGAGATGATGTGCGTGCCGTTGGATTGCATGGAGGCGAACGTGTTGTCCTCGGAAGCCTGGCCTACGGTGTAGTTGATGATGCGGCACTCGTTGCCGAAGTCGCCGCGCCACTTCTCAGCCAGCTCCTCTGCCATCATCTGGCTGCGCTCTGTGCGCGTGCCGATAGGCATCCAAACCTTTACCGTCAGACGGCTGTCGTCGCTGGATGGGAAGAACTCGGTTCCCAAAGACTTAATGGTTAAAAGACTGAGGGCGAAAATCGCCACGCATACGCCGATAATGATTCCCCTATGGCGCACGCACCAATGGAGACGGCGCTGATACCATATATCAAAACGGTCAAGGAATCGCTCGATAGGGCCGTAAAGCCGCTCGGTGAGTGCGCTGCGACGCTTCTTCAGCTTAAGCATCTGCGAGCAGAGCATGGGCGTGAACGAAAGGGCGCTAGTCGTGGAAACGGTAAGGATGACACACATCATCCAGCCAAGCTGCCGGAACATCATGCCCGCCATTCCCTTCACCATCGTGAGCGGCAGGAACACGGCAAGCATAGTGAGCGTTGAGGCAATGACAGAGATTGCCACCTCGTTGGTAGCATGGATGGCAGCCTGCTTAGGATCAGCACCGCGCTCGATGTGCGTCGTGGTGTTCTCAAGCACCACTATGGCATCGTCAACCACCAATCCTATCGCAATGGACAAACACGAGAGCGAGATGATATTCAATGAGCCGCCGCTAAGCAGCAAGTAGATAAACGAGGCAATGAGCGAGAGAGGAATGGTGATGGCAATGACAAACGTTGCCCTCCATCGCCCAAGGAAGAACAGGACGACGAGCACGACGAACAGCAAAGCGAAGAACACCGTTTCCTCCAAGCTACCGATAGAGTTCATAATGCTCTCCGAAGTATCGTTGATCATGCCGATGCGTATGTCGCTGGGCAGATTACGCTGCAGCTCGGGTAGCATCTTTTTCACCTTCTTGCATATCTCAACCGAATTAGCTCCCGACTGCTTCTGAACGATGATGGTTGCTCCGCGCACGCCGTTGGTAAACGACATCTGCCCACGTTCTTGCAAGGTATCAACGACCTCTGCCACATCGCGCAGATAAATATCGCTACCAGCCACACTAGCAACTACGATGTTCTCCATCTCGCGCGGGTCGTTGAACTCCCCTTCCACACGAAGAGGATAGGTTTCGGTTCCCACGTCGAACGAGCCTCCCGGAACGTTACGGTTTTCTTGCGTGATGATAGAGGAAATAGTCTCAACGGTAAGATTATATGCCTCGAGCTTCACAGGATCGCAATAGACGTAAATCTCGCGCTCTGGGGCGCCACCGATACTGACGCTACCTACGCCGCTGATACGAGCCAAAGGATTAGCGACATTCTCGTCGAGAATCTTATACAAGCCATTGACGCTCTGATCTGCCTGCACCGAGAGAATGATGACAGGCATCATCTCGGAGTCGAACTTGAAGATGATAGGATCAGATGCGCCGTCGGGCAAGGCGCGCTTCACCATATCGAGCTTGTCGCGCACGTCATTGGTAAGGTCGTCGATGTCGTATCCGTACTCAAACTCCATCGTGATGAGCGATACGTTCTCCGACGAGCGGCTGGTGAGGTGCTTCAGGTTTCCTACCGTGTTGAGCGTGTTCTCCAGCGGGCGGGTGACGTTCTGCTCGATGTCCTCGGCAGAGGCTCCGCTGTAGGATGTCATCACCATGATGGTGTTCGTATCCATATCTGGGAACAAATTAACGGGCAACTTTGTGAGCGAGAAGATACCCAGCACCACAATGGCTGTAAAGACCAGAGAGGTCATTATCGGTCGTTTGACCGAGCCTTCATATAGACTCATAATCGGATAATCAGATAAAGATTAATATCGAAAACTGCAGAATAGCTGTCATTACAGAACGATTCTGCGATTAAACGATTCAACAACACTATTCAACCACCTGTACGGCAGCACCATCGACGAGTTTGCTTTGCCCTGCAATCACGATGCGTGCACCATCGGGTACTCCGCTCAGCAGCTCGTAGCTATCTCCCAAGCGTTGGCCCAGTTCCACCTTCATATAGCTGACGGTTCCGTCTGCATTATAGGTATAAACAAAGCGCTCTCCGCTTCCGGGCTGCTTGACAATAGCCTGATCGGGAACCACAACATGCTGTTCTGTGCCGAAGTTGAGTGTAGCACGGGCAAACATTCCCGGACGTACTGCCTCATCACTATTGGGAAGGCTCAACTCAACGGGGAAAGTATGTGTGGAAGCATTGATGGTAGGATACACGAGCTTCACGGATGCTACGTACTGCTTGTCGGGAAGGGCATCCAGACGGATTGTTGCGATGTCGCCCTTCTTCACTCGGCTGAAATACTGCTCGCTGACATTGATGAGCAGCTTTACAGGGCGTATCTGCTGGATGGTAAGCACGGGGCTGCCGCTGTAAAGATCGCCGTTGTCGTAGTTTCGCGCGGTAACGATACCCGTAATGGGGCTCAGCAGCTGCGTGTTCTCCTTCAGGTTGGCGTAGCTTGTCTCGTTGACGTCGAGCGACATCTTCGCGTTGTCGTATTCAGCCTTGCTGACGCCGCCAATCTTGTAGAGCTTCTCTATTCGTTCGAAATCGGTTTTCTGGTTGGCAATCTGCAGCTCCAGCTGGCGCAACGACGAGGCATCCATCTGCACGAGCCTTTGCCCTCTGACTACATGATCGCCTACTTCGACGTAGATCTTGCTGATACGTCCCATTGCCTGAGGGGCAATGTTGTTCTTCACCTCTGCCTCTACCGTACACGTATAGTCGCGCACCTGGTCGACAGCACTCTGGTAAACGGTTGCGAGACGCACCTTCGGCTTGGCGCCCTCAAGGGATTTGGCATCCTGCGCTTTCTGCCCACCCGTGCAGGCGGTAAAAATGGCAGCTATGACAGCTACAGCTAATAAGTCTCTTTTCTTCATATTCTATTTATTTTCATTTTTCATCGAAATAATCCACTCCCAACAGTTTGTCGAGGTCTGCCTTCGCCGTGAGCCAGTCGAAGACGGATTGGCTGTAAGTGAGCTCGCTCTGCGTGAGAGCTACCTCGGCGCTGTTGAGCTCGAGCACTGTGCCGCGCCCTACGTCGTAGAGTGTCTGGGCAATGTCGCGCCCCTTCTGCGCCTGCACGATAGCTTCCTTGTTGGAGCTTACCTGCTCGGCGCTGGCTGCCATATTATTTAAATAGGTATCCATCTGCATGCGGAGCTGGCGCTCGGCGTAGTCGCGATTGAGCTGAAGCTGGTTCATCTGCAAGCGCGTCTTCTTGACAGTACTGAAGTTGCTGTACTTGAAGAGCGGTATGCTGACGCTGAGCGACACGTTGGAGTATGGATTCCAGTTGTAGTTCCCGAAGTCGAAGTTGTCAGCCATACAGGTATACATATAGTTGAACTGAAGGGCGACGTTGGGCATGAAGTTCTGCTGCTGGATGGAAAGCGTGTTCTGCAGCAAACGGCTGTTGAGATCCATCTGGAGCAAGGAACTGTTCTGCGCCAGCGACAAGCTGTCGAGGGTGAGCATAGAAGCGTACATCTGCTCTTCGTAGTCCTTGAGGTTCCCTTCTACGATGATGTCGACGTCGGCAGTCACTCCCATCAGCACTTTCAGCTGGAGCTTGCTCAGCTCGACGGCATTGCCTGCGCTGATGACGGAGGGCTTCAGGTTGCGCATTTGCACCTCGGCGCTGATCTTGTCGTATTCGCTCACTTTCCCCTCGTCGTACTTGGCGGAGACGATGCGGAAGTTCTCCTCGCTCTGCGCCAGGCTCTTCTGCAGCACGGCGTAGCTGTCCTGCGCCAGCATCAGCTGGTAGAACGCCTTCGTTACCTGGCAGACGAGGTCCTGCTTCGAGGCGCGGGCTGTCTCCATCGCCAGCTCCACATCGGTGCGCGTGAGGTTCATGCTCTTGTAGAGTGCGGGAGCAAAGACGGGCAGGCTGACGGAAAGTCCGCCTGTGTACATGTTATTTACGCCCACCTTGAAGCGCATGTCGTTCATCACCATTGTCTGTTTCTCGATGGTGCGCTGGTAGGAGCCGGAGAGGTTTGCTTCGGGCAGCAGGCCCATCGTTGTCTCCTGCTTCGCCATCTCTTTCAGCTGCACATCTTGCTCGGCAACCTTGATGGTGGGGTTTTCAGCCAAAGCGATATCGATAGCGTCGTCAAGCGTCAGTCGCAAAGGTGCTGCCGGCAGTACATCCTGCGCGGGAAGCATCGCTGCGAAGAGCGAGAAGACGGCTATCATCGTGATTTTCTTTTTCATCAGTCTTTTATGTTGTTTTTTGTTTTTCGTTTCCTACTTTTCCAGTTTTTCTTTATGCAAAGCTCTGCGCCTGCTAAGTCTGTCGGTTCATGTGGGCTTGCCTGCACTCGAGGTTCCTTTCGTCATCCGCGCGAAATTATTCTTTGTCGATAATTCTTTTTTCCTTCTCGAAAAAAAATTTTCCCTTCTCCAAAAAATTTTTTTCTTTCTTCATACGGCGAGATTCTTTCTTCATCTCGCGAGATTCTTTCTTCATACGGAAATCGGGAGAATCGTCGCTTGTGGGAACAGCCTCGAGCCGTCGCTGAAGAGAAGGGCTTCCCGTCAATCATCTCCGATGAGCTGCTCAAGGAAATCGTTCAGCTCTTCGTCCAGCCCTTGCATGAGCGAGTCACTCACGATGAGCGTGTCATCGCTTGCGAGAAGCAGCTCCGAGAGTGTCTCCCGCTCGCTGTCGACAAGGACGAAGGAGTAAGGCTTCCACACCTGCAGCCGCTCCAGCGCGCCGTCGGCATTCACCTTGTTCAAGACGCGCTGCAAGTCCTTCGCCACTTCGTCGTAGAAGGCATTCTCGTCGTCATCATCCCCTTCGCAGGTAAAGTCGGCCCATTCCACAACAGTAGCGTGACACAAGAGCGTGTCATCGTCGTCAAAGACATTCAGCTCGCCCGTCTCCCTGACAGGCTGCAGGTGGAAGTCGGTGATGACAGGCTCTTCCTGCTCGTTGGAATACTTTTCGCAGAGGGCCCGGAAAACGCCCTCGAGCACAGATTCGGATTGGAAGCTCAGTTTCATTCTTTCAGTAGGTTTAATTTTAATATCTCGGCTTTCCTTTCGGTAAGTATACGCTCGTAGTTGCAAATGCGCTGATAGTCGGTATAGGGATACTCTCCTGCATCGCCATAATAAGCGCTGCTGGCCTCCCAGTTCTTGAGAAGGGTACTGTCGACAGCTGTCGTATCGGAAGCATACGTCTTGGCTTCCTTGAGGAGTTCGAACGATTTGTCGATGCTGTCTTGCATCTCGTAGTAAAGCGCTTTGTTGTAACAGGAGATAAGCTTATGTCGCTTGTTCTTTTTCTTCCCGTACTTGTCCCAGAAGGCATAGGCTCCGTCCCAGTTGTCCTCTTTCACACAGATGGTAGCCTCGCGCAAGTCGTAGGCCTTGCCTGCATAGAAGGAACGCTCACGCAAATCCCATCGTGGCGTGAAATTCTTTACGCCTGCATTGCCAATCAGAGGGAATGCTTTCTGCTCAGCCTTCTCCTTATCTTCTCGCGTAGCGATGGACATATCGAGAAGTCCCTCTACATTCATCAAGTAAATGGGATCCGTGCGAGTCGGAGCATACACGTGAGCCAGAAGGTAGTATTTCCCTTCCTCATTATAATATATGTCGGGATTATTTCTGGAGATTCCTCCGAAATCACATGTAAAGAGCATATCCGTCTGGAGATATTCGCACAGTTCAGCCACATCCAGCTTGGTAAGCAAATGTGCGATGGTGTCCCCCTTCGGGAAAATGCAGCTGTCGAGCACAACGACTTCGGAGAAGAGCTCCGAGTCGGCAAATGCCTGCGCCACATACTGCATTACGCTATCGCCGTCGACAGACCAAACATCGATATAGGGATTGATGATGTAGATATTTGCCGAATCGACATTGTTAAGCACAGCAAGACTCTTAGCATCGGGAGGAAACAAATACTTGGGAGGGGCATACTGCTCAATCGTCACGTATTTAACTCCTACGCAACTCATTGTCAGCGCCATCACACAGGCAGCAAGCACCATTTTAAGCTTTTGCCCCCGAGTCTTCCTATGTTTTGTTTTTGACATCACTTTCATCCTCCTCAACAATGATTGGAATCCGTCAAATTCCCTTTCCGTGACAATTCTTGAACTTCTTTCCCGAACCGCAAGGACAAGGATCGTTACGTCCGACAGTCACTTCCTTGCGAATGGGCTGACGCACCTGACGATCACGCGTATCCTGAGCTGCAGCATTCTGCTGATTACGGTCGACAAGACGCTCTTCTGCGCTGTTCTTGCTTTCTTGATATTGCTGGCGACGCTGAGCTCGGTTCATGGGAGGAGCTTCGCGAACCTGTTCCGGATCTCGCATAGGAATCTGCCCACGCATCAGGATGCTGACAGTCTGATTGTTGATCTTGTCTACCATAGAGTCGAACAAGTTAACCGACTCGAGCTTGAAGATAAGCAGCGGGTCTTTCTGCTCATACGAGGCGTTCTGCACAGAATGGCGGAGCTCGTCCAACTCACGAAGGTTCACTTTCCAGGCTTCGTCGATGACGTGGAGCATGATGGCCTTCTCAAACGACTTCACAACTTCCTTTCCTTCGCTCTCGGCAGCTGCTTTCAAGTTAACGGGAATCTGGTAGAGGCGCTTACCGTCGGTAATCGGGATGAGAATATTCTCAAAGCGGTCTCCCTGCTCCTCATACACCTTCTGAATAACGGGATTGGCGATTTGTGCAAGCATATCAGTCTTGCGCTTGAAGTGCTCCATCCCTGCATTGAATGCCTCCTGCACCAGGAAGTCCTTATCTTTTTCGCGATAGTCTGCCTCGCTGAACGGCGTTTCCATTGCCAACGTGCGGAACATCGTCATCTTCAAATCTTCGTAATCGGCAGAGTTCTCAATAGCCTCAGCACAACGATCCCAGATCATATTGGTAATATCCATTCCGAGCCGCTCGCCCACAAGCGCATGACGGCGCTTGGTATAGACGACTTGGCGCTGCTTGTTCATCACATCGTCATATTCAAGCAAGCGCTTACGAATACCGAAGTTGTTTTCCTCAACCTTCTTTTGGGCATTCTCAATGGACTTGCTTATCATGCCGTGCTCCAGCATCTCGCCTTCCTTGAATCCCATTCGGTCCATAACGCTGGCAATCTTGTCGCTAGCGAACAGACGCATCAGGTTGTCCTCAAGAGATACATAGAACACCGAAGAGCCAGGATCTCCCTGACGTCCGGAACGTCCTCGCAGCTGACGGTCTACACGCCGGCTTTCGTGCCTTTCCGTACCGATAATGGCAAGTCCTCCCGCAGCACGCACTTCGGGAGTCAGCTTGATGTCGGTTCCACGACCTGCCATATTGGTAGCAATCGTGACAGCACCCAAGAGGCGTTCTTCCAGATGCTCTGTTCCGTCAGGATCTGTTACCTTTACCAATCCTGGCGAGCTTTTTCCTGCCTGGGCGACGATGTCAGCCTCGCGCTGGTGTAGCTTTGCGTTCAGTACGTTATGATCTATCTTGCGCATCGTAAGCATACGGCTCAGCATCTCGCTGATTTCCACCGAAGTCGTACCAACCAAAACGGGACGTCCTTCCTCACGCATCTTGACGATTTCGTCGATGACGGCTTTGTATTTCTCGCGTTTCGTCTTGTAGACACGATCGTTCATGTCGTTTCGGATGACAGGCTTGTTGGTAGGAATAACTACGACATCCAGTTTGTAGATATCCCAGAATTCGCCTGCCTCCGTCTCGGCTGTACCCGTCATACCTGCCAGTTTGTGGTACATACGGAAATAGTTCTGCAGCGTAATGGTAGCAAACGTCTGCGTGGCAGCTTCCACCTTCACCCGCTCCTTTGCTTCGATAGCCTGATGGAGTCCATCGCTATAGCGACGTCCTTCCATAATACGTCCTGTCTGCTCATCGACAATCTTCACGTGTCCTTCCTCATCGACGATATACTCAACGTCCTTCTCGAACATGGTATATGCCTTCAGCAACTGGTTGATAGTATGGATACGCTCACTTTTCACCGCGTAGTCAGTGAGAAGTTGGTCCTTGCGCTCCAGACGTTCCTCCTCGGTGAGTTCCGTGTGCGTTTCCAGTTCGGAAAGCTGCGCCGCGATGTCTGGCAGAACGAAGAACGTGCTGTCTGACATATTGCCCGTGATAAGATCCGTTCCCTTGTCAGTCATATCCACCGAGTTGAGTTTCTCGTCAATGACGAAGTAGAGAGGATCGGTAGCTTCGGGCATGCGGCGATTGTTCTGCTCGATGTAGATAGCTTCTGTCTTGAGCAGGCCCGTCTTGATTCCCGGCTCGCTCAGGTATTTGATGAGTGCATTGTTCTTAGGCAGAGCCTTGAATGCGCGGAAGAGGGCAAGGAATCCTGCCTCCACCTCTTCGGGCTTGTCGCTGGGGATGAGTTTCTTTGCTTCTACGAGATACTGAGTCGCCAGCTTCTTCTGTGCCTCCACCAACCGTTCCACATAAGGACGAAGCTCTTCAAACATTTGGTCTTCGCTCTTCGGAACAGGTCCGCTGATGATAAGAGGAGTGCGGGCATCGTCGATAAGTACCGAGTCCACCTCGTCGACAATAGCGTAATTATGTGAACGCTGCACTAAATCTTCGGGCGAAGAAGCCATATTGTCACGCAGGTAGTCGAAGCCGAACTCGTTGTTCGTGCCGAATGTGATATCGGCAAGATAGGCTTTGCGACGAGCCTCGCTGTTGGGCTGATGCTTGTCGATACAGTCGACAGACAAACCGTGGAAGATGTAGAGAGGACCCATCCACTCGGAGTCACGCTTAGCCAGATAGTCGTTCACCGTAACGACATGCACTCCATTGCCTGTCAGCGCGTTAAGGAAAACGGGCAGAGTGGCTACCAACGTCTTACCTTCACCTGTAGCCATCTCGGCAATCTTTCCTTTGTGAAGTACGACGCCGCCGAAGAGCTGCACGTCGTAGTGAATCATGTTCCACACTGTTTCGTTGCCTCCGGCCTGCCAATGGTTGATGTAAATGGCCTTATCTCCCTCCACACGCACAAAATCCTTCGTGGCTGCCATTTCACGGTCGAAATCCGTTGCCGCTACTACCACTTCCTCGTTCTCAGCAAAGCGCCGGGCTGTTTCTTTCACCACAGCGAATGCCTCGGGAAGGACTTCGTCGAGGGCTTTTTCGTATATTTCAAGTACTTCCTTTTCCTTCTTGTCTATTTGGTCGAACAGCGCTTCTCTTTCCTCCAGTTCTGTCTCTTCCACCTTTGCGCGCAGGGATGCTATCTCAGCTCTCTCCTGCTCTGCCGAAGCCAGCACGCGGGCTTTCATATCCTTGGTGCGTGCCCTGAGGTCGTCGTTGGAGAGTTTCTCTATCTCCACGTATGCTGCCTTCACTTTTTCCACCCACGGCTGTATCTCACGCATGTCGCGCGTGCTCTTGTTGCCGAACAACTTACTGATAACGTCGTTAAATCCCATTATATCTCTTTCGGTTTAATAGTTTCAAAATTTTTCTGCGCCTGACAATTTGGCTACATTTCTCATTATCGTGCAAAAGTAGCACTTTTTTCTCACTCGGCCATTCTTTTTCCACTTTTTCACATAAAATAAATAAGTATTTAGAAAAAATCACTATCTTTGCTCTCACAAAAAATATGCCAGCTATCATGAAACGACATTTTTTCTCTTTCCTACTGACAGTTTGTGTCATCTTCCTCGCGCTTCTTTCCTGCAACGGAAGCGGCAGTTCCTACTCGGGCGAGCGGGTTATCAGCACCGACGAGCTGCCCGAAGCTGCAAAGGCCTTCCTCAACACTCACTTCGCCGACGTGCGTGTGAAAGAAGTCGTGTTGCAGCATCGAGCCAGCCTCACCGAGTATGAAGTGGACCTGAAAGGCGGTACAGACTTGCATTTCGACCGTAAAGGCGCCTGCACCGAGGTGTTCTGCACGAAGGGCTCTGTGCCCGAATCAGTCATTCCCGAAGTCATCCTTCAGCAAATCAAGCAGAAGCGCCCCAATCCCGTCATTATCAAGTATGAACACGAAAACAGGCTCTACGAAATACGTCTGATTGACGGCACAGAATTCACTTTCAACCAAGCTATGCGCCTCATCAACATCGATTACGACGACTGACGCGCAGCAGCCTGCCCCGCAGACAAGCTTTCCCTTGCGGCATCATACTACGAAGAAGCACCTCTGAAGGGTGCTTTTTCTGTATAGAATTATGGGCAAAGAATCTCGCCGTAAGAAGAAAGAAAAAAAATTTTTCCCTTCTCGAAAAAAATTTTTGGAGAAGGGAAAAATATTTAAGCAGAAAGAAGACCTTTACTGAGTCAACTCAGACGAACGGCTCAATACGAGAGAGGCGACAGAGAGCAAGCATTCGGCACGCCGATATTGAGCAAAGCAGCTACTGTAGGCGCAACCGACTCGACAGGAGTAGGCACGCTGGATACTTCGTGACGGATATCCTTGCCGAAGAAGATAATCGGCACAGGAACCAAAGCTCGGCTGTAATAGGCTACCTCGCCCCAGCGCGAATCAGCCAAAGACCAGCCTGGAGCAATTTCAAGGATGATGTCTCCCGAGCGCTCGTTGTGATAGGCATTACGAATGGCGTCGTCTCCCTTGTTTCCCATCAGATCCATAGAGCCGTAGACGTGCTTGATACCCTTCACCTGCGTGAGGAACTCAACACATCGGTCCTGCACGTCAGACATTTTTATCTGGAAACGCTCGAGAGCCGAGTGATTCAAGAAAATCCGGTTCAGATAGGAAGCATCCACATACTCGTTTTTTCCGTAGATTGCGCCCAGATACATGTTGAGGAGCACGTTGTATCGCTCCATCCGCACCTCTCCCGAAGGAAGATGATAGTCTCCCACAGCAGGCTGATGAACATCCGAATACCCCGTCGACGTGAGGAAGAACAGCGCGTTGCCTTCTCCTACGCGGGCTTCCACCGACTGGATAAGATCGGCGATAGTCCTGTCAAGACGGCAGTAGATATCCTGCAGCTCGATGGGAGCCTCGCTCTCGGAACGATGCTCGTAGTTGCCTGCATAATATCCCACGCAGAGCAGGTCAGGAGTATTGTCGCGCCCGAAGGCAGAAGCAGCAAGGCACACTTTCGCCATATCGGTAATCTGATCGTTTATTAAGCCCGACGTCTTGAAGAGCCGAGCGTCACGCGTGGAGAAAGAGTATCCGAACGACTGGGGCTTTCCTTCCGACAGCGGATATATATAAGAGGTAACGGGGAAGAAAGGAGTCCAGCGGCTGCTTTCGAAAGTCGTTGCGCGCATCTTCTCCCGCATGTAGGTTGTGTTGAGCCAGCGAGGCGTTTCCCCGTAGAAGGAGGAAGAAGCCCAGCGCCCGTCGACGTCATCCATCCACAGCACCGCGTCAGCAGCATGTCCCCCAGCCAAAACAGCCATATCCCTGTCGGGAGCGACAGAGAAAACCAACGATTGTCCTCGCGTCGCAATCTTCAGCTCGTCTGCGATAGTGGTGACGAGAAGGTTCTGCGGAGAGGAGCCGTCGAAGGTGTTCACGCCGGAGCAGCTGCTGTCGTCGACACAAGAGCGCACCTTCAGCGAGCTTCTGTCCATAAACTTATTCCCTACGATGCCGTGATAGGCAGGCTCGGTGCCGCTGTAGATAGTTGCCGTTGCCGACGAACGGTCAGGCGACACATAATTATAGGTACCATTCGTATACACGAGCCCGTCGTTCATGAGCCGCTTGAAGCCACCCGAGCCGAAAAGGCTTTGGTAGCGCTCCATATAGTCCGAGCGAAGCTGGTCGACGACAATGCCTACGACAATCTTCGTCTGGGCCCTGCCTGCGATGTTTCCTAAGAAAAGAACCGTCAGAAGGAACGCGCTTCGGAGAAGAAGGCTATGGATGTCTTTCTTTTTCATGCTTTCAGTTTTTTCTTGAGGAAACGGTCATACAGATAATTCCGGAGGATGATATGATGGATGGTACGGAAGAGAAGAGCCCCCACAAACACCCAGAGGGCAAGGGGCACAGCCTGCTTCGTAATGAAAACGGCTGCAACAAGAGCCACGATGAGCCCGAGCTCTATCAGGCAAACCGTATACGTTTTCCTGCGTTTCACCGTACGAGTCACCATCAGCGGAAGGAGAATCAATATGAGAGGATTGAAAAGGATGACAAGCATGTTGGTGTCAACCGCCGGATGCGACGAGAAGAAGAACAGGAACGTGATAACGATGCCTGCTACGCCCTGAATGCCGTAGAGAAGGAAGTCGTACCACCAATGAACATGCTCTGTCAGCAGCTCGAGCGTGCAAATGACGGCAGTCAGCAGCAGCACCAATATCATCATCTGCAAGGGCGACAAGGGGAAGCGGAAAGGTTTCTTCAGCGGGTTGACAGGAGAAAGTGTTGCCTGCGCCTTCACCCAAGGCTGGAGGGTTGACTCTCGCTGCAGCGAGTCGGAAGGAAAGCTGTAAGAAACGATGTTGCGCTGACTCTGAGCCCAATGACGCATCAAGTAGGCAGGAGCAAACTCCTCCGATGCATTGTCGACAGGACGGTCTACCTCATATCCCAGGAGCAGATCTATGCCGAACGAAGACCAAGGGTAGGAGCCGTTGAACTCGTGCAGAATCTGCCGGAAGGTAAGGCTGTCGTCGGCAGGAGGAACAAGCTCCCCCGAGATACTTTGAAGGACAATGTCGCGCGCCATCGTGCTGCAATTCTTATAAAGGAAATTGTAGCGGTAGACTCTGTTTGCCGGACGGCAGTTTTCCGTGATAAGCGCCCAGAACCGAGCCACTTCCGACGGAGTCATGTTGAGCATCTGGATGGAGATGGAGGACCCCCGCTCCAGATACTCGCTCTCGAAAGCAGCATACTCCTCAGCGCCCACGATATAGTCGGTCTTCCCCGTGCAGAAACGCCAGATGAAATGCGGCTCGCCAAAGCTAAACAGCCCGTAGTTGAACACCACGTCGATGCTCTCCGAAGGATCCTCGTAGCGCAAAGCCGTATGTCCATACTGCTGCCACACTTCCGGCGCGGCGCTGCACGTAAGCAGGCTCACGCGCGGAAAACCCGTATACACGATCGTGTCAGCCACCTCGAAGAGCGAGGGATCCCACGTCCACGAGAGCGTATCGGCAGACAACGAATCGGCAAGCACGCTATCCGCAGGAGCAACCAGCCCGTCTTGTAAAGTATCAGCGACAGCAGAAGCCACAGCCTTCGCCGAAGAGTCGGCCGACACCTCGTTCTGCGGCTTTGCCTGCACAATTCCAAGAATCCCGAGCAACAGGAAGAAAAAAAGCCTTCTCATCACTTTTGCAAATTTGGCGCAAATTTAGTCAATCGGATTGACATTTTTGAGAAGACAGACGAAAAAAAGTTCCACACGCTCAAGAATGTTCTCCTGCGGCACTCTCCCCGTTTCCAAATGTGCAGCGAAACTTCCTTTTTAAAATGCTGCACGTACAAGCAAAAACAAGGAAGAAAGAGAGGGGGTGTATCAACACGTTGGGACACCTTGCTCAACACGTTGAGCAACCCAAAAGAAGAAAGAAAAATCCCCTATCCCATGTTTCTCCGAAGAAATGCGAATGATTCCCCTCATGGAACCAGCCTTGCATCGGAACAAGGAAACACATTCCTTCCGGCACACTTCTTCGCAAAAAAATCCGCCTAATGTTGGAATTATAAACGAAAAGGCTTACCTTTGTGCATATTTTCTTTTCCGCTATGAATTCCATCCAAATCAAAGACAAGAAATTCGAGATTTCCATTCCCGAATCGTACATCCAGAAGAAGGTAGAGGAACTGGCCGAGCGCATCAGCGCCGACCTTGAGGGGAAAGACCCTCTGTTCCTGGGCGTGCTCAACGGAAGCTTCATCTTTGCTGCCGACCTGTTCCGCAACATCACCATCCCCGCGCAGATTTCCTTCGTGAAGCTCGCCTCCTACGAGGGGACAGCCTCCACAGGCGTCATCAAGGAGGTCATAGGCCTTTCCGAGAACATCAGCGGGCGCTGCATCGTCATCGTTGAAGACATCATCGACACCGGCCTCACCATGCAGAAGCTGGTTGAGAACCTGGGCACGCGCCAGCCTGCCGAAATCCACATCTGCACGCTTCTCAGCAAGCCCGACAACATAAAGGTGCCGCTCGACATCGAATACGTAGCCCTCGAGATTCCCAACGACTTCATCGTAGGATACGGGCTCGACTACGACGGATGGGGACGCAACACACGCGACATCTATTCCGTTGTCAACGAATAAACTCATTTACTAATTCAACTATATGCTTAACTTCGTAATTTTCGGCGCCCCCGGCTCAGGAAAGGGGACCTACAGCGCACGCCTGAAAGAGATTTTCAACCTCGAGCACATCTCCACAGGAGACGTCCTTCGCGGAGAGATTCGCAATAACACCGAGCTCGGGCTCATCGCCAAGAGCTACATCGACAAGGGACAGCTCATCCCCGACGAACTGATGATAGGCATTCTTGCCAACGTCTACGACAACCTCCCCGCCGACAGCAAGGGAGTCATACTCGACGGATTCCCCCGCACCATCACCCAGGCGGAAGCTCTCGGCAAGATGTTCGAGGAGCGCAACGAGAAGCTCACGGCTGTTATCGACCTGGAAGTGAGCGAAGACATCCTCCTCGCCCGTCTGCTGCGCCGCGCCAAGCTGGAAGGACGTGCCGACGACAACGAAGAGACTATCAAGAAGCGCTTCGAAGTCTACTATACGCAAACAAAGCCGTTGGCTGACTACTTCACCGAGATGGGAGTCCTGAAATCCTTCTATTATACCGACGAGATAGGTCCGGAAGGAATGGTCAGAGACATAGCTGAATACATCAAGTCGCTGTAAGGCTTTCCCTTGCAACGCCGTTTTTTACTCCATCCGCACGCTGCCGAAAGCAGGTTCCCTCAGAAGCGCCCCGCAAGACTGACTCAACAACATTATGGAATCGAACTTCATTGACTACGTTAAGATCTGTTGCCGTTCCGGAAAGGGAGGGCGAGGATCGACACACATGAGGCGCGTCAAGTACAACCCCAACGGAGGACCCGACGGGGGAAACGGAGGACGCGGAGGGCACATCATACTGCGCGGGAACCGTAATTACTGGACGCTGCTGCATCTGAGGTACGACCGTCACATTTTCGCAGGAAACGGGCAGAATGGTTCCCGCAACAAATCCACAGGAGCCGACGGCGCTGACAGAATCATTGAGGTTCCCTGCGGAACTGTTGCCTACAACGCCGAGACGGGAGAGTACTTGTGCGACATCACGGACGACGGGCAGGAGGTCATCCTCCTCCGAGGAGGACGCGGAGGACTTGGCAACTACAACTTCTGCACGCCCACGCGGCAGGCTCCCCGCTTTGCACAGCCGGGAGAGCCCATGCAGGAGATGATGGTCATCCTCGAGCTGAAGCTCCTTGCCGACGTAGGGCTCGTAGGATTCCCCAACGCGGGGAAAAGCACCCTGCTCGCCAGCATCAGCGCAGCCAAGCCCAAGATTGCCAACTATCCGTTTACCACGATGGAACCCAACCTGGGCATCGTCAGCTATCGCGAGGGGAAGTCCTTTGTGATGGCCGACATCCCGGGAATCATCGAGGGGGCTTCTGAAGGAAAGGGGCTGGGACTCCGCTTCCTGCGACATATTGAGCGAAACAGCGTGCTTCTGTTCATGATTCCGGGAGATACGGACAGCATCCGACACGAATACGAAATCCTGCTTTCGGAATTGGCAACGTTCAATCCTGATATGCTCAGCAAGGAGCGCGTTCTGGCTATCACGAAGTGCGATTTGCTTGACGACGAGCTCATCTCGCTTCTCGAGCCGGAACTGCCGACAGACATTCCTCACATATTCATTTCTGCCGTTACCGGATTCGGCGTCTCCCAGCTGAAGGACATTCTCTGGCAAGTGCTCAACAGCACCTCCATACGCATTTCCATAGCTGGAGGAGACGCAACTGAAGCTCTCGTGCATCGCAACATTTCAAAGGAGGACCTCGATGAAATAAATGCTGCGGAGGGAGACCTTTTCGTGCCTGAAGCGGAAGAAGAGTACGAGGAATTGGAGGACTTCGAATACGAGTTTGACGAAGACGACGAAGAAAACGCTAATGACAAGTAAGGCTTGATTAACAAGGCATTTCAACGATGGATGATTATTCTAAAATACTGGAGCAAGGAATCACCTTCCACAAAGACTCCTCCCACGAAGAGCCTGAAAAGCAACGAGTGAAGACAAAAGCAAAGAAGAAGTCTTACGTTACCGGGCAGCACTTCAGCGCATCGTCAAAGAAGAAAGCCGAAATACGCAAGCGACGTGCCAATCGGCATAGCCAGCAGAAGTAAGGCTCTCCTTTTTAAATTATATGCCTCAATTGAGAATAAGTATACCATCAACACCCAAAGAATATCATGGAAGAAGTTTATCAGTTTATCCGCAAATGCAACTACTATTTCCTCGCGACTTGCGAAGGAAACCAGCCTCATGTTCGTCCCTTCGGTACAGTCAATCTTTTCGAAGGTAATCTTTACATTCAGACAGGACATGTGAAATCGGTTGCACATCAGATAGAAATGAACCCCAAGTGTGAGCTCTGTGCCTACAACGCTGAGGAAAACGCTTGGGTGCGCGTAGCTGCCACTCTGGAAGAAGACTCCCGCATCGAAGCCAAAGCATCCATGCTTGACAGCTATCCAGAACTACGCGCGATGTACAACGAGCACGACGGCAACACAGCCGTTTACAAGCTCACCGAGGCGACAGCTACCTTCTGCTCGTTCACAACAGCCCCGCGCACCATCCACTTCGGCTTCAAGGAGGCGGCAGAGAACGAGATCAACTGCTCGGAATGCGGAGCCGTCTGCGACAAGCACGATGTCTTCTGCCCGAAATGCGGCAACAAGTTAGACAAGCGCCAATCGTAATCCTGACTGAAGATGAAACGGAACCTGCTCCTGCTTTCTCTTTCATGCTGCCTCCTGCTCTCCTGCGCGGATTCCAACAAGGGATACGTCAGGAAAGCCGTCTGGATAATGGATCATCAGGGCCTATACGCAGAAGGCCCGGCTTGGGAAAGCACGAAAGACTCTGTTCTTTCCCTTTCGCCCAACTCGCTGGAAGAGGCTCAGGACATCGTCCGGAAGGCGCTGAAGGCTGCAGGAGGAAAACACTCGTTCCTTTACATTTCAGAAAAAGTCAAAGAGGATATTTCTGCCGACTGGGAGATGCCTTCGTTTGCGACGGACAACGAAGGGATTGCTGTCATTAAGCTTCCTCCCTTCTCGGGCAGCAAAGAGCAAGGCGTCAAGTACGCAAAAACAGTTCTCGACTCTCTCTCAAGCGACATCCGGGGTGTTGTGATAGATCTGCAGGGTAATACGGGAGGCAACATGTATCCAATGATTGCCGCGATACACCCACTCCTGCCCGACGACAACATCCTGCAGTTCAAATCCCGAAAAAGGACGACGACGATTTCTCCTTCCTATGTCAACAGAGTAGCAGGCGTCAGCCAGTCGGAACACATCGACTGCCCTGTAGCCATTTTGACTGACAGCCTTACCGCAAGCTCGGGCGAAGCCTTGCTCATCTGCTTCCGAGGATTGGGCAACGTGCGCGTTTTCGGCACGCCCACAGCGGGATATGCTTCCTGCAACAGCCGTTTTCCTTTGCCCGACGGCTCCAAACTGATTCTGACAACCGGATGCGACGTCGCCCGTACGGGAGAGGCTTTCTGCGACGATCCCATCGCTCCTGATGTCGAGACAAGCAATCCGCTGGAAGAGGCGCTGAAGTGGATTCGCGAAAAATAGCCTTTCCGCTCATTCACAACGAAAAGCTATCCACGATTATTCCTTTAGCAAAAATTTTTTTTCTTTCTTCATAATTTTTTTTCGAGAAGGAAAAAATTTTTTTTCTTTCTACATCTCGCGAGATTCTTTCTACATCTCGCGAGATTCTTTTTCGAAAAAGAATTATTTGTTAATCAAAAAAACCGAAAAATTTCTTGCCCCGATATAGTGGCTTTTCCGATTTTTTTGCGTACTTTTGCAAGTCTTTTTTTCGCAAGAAAAGGGACAGCATAATTAAACTATTCTCAACCTTTGACTTATGGGTGGATTTTTCGGTATTGTCTCCATTCGGCGCTGTGTAAGTGACCTGTTCTACGGCACCGACTATAACTCGCACTTGGGCACGCGGCGTGCAGGCTTGGTTACCTTCGACAAGGAACACGGCTTCTGCCGATCCATCCACAGCCTCGAACACGACTACTTCCGTTCGAAATTCGAAGACGAGATTGACTCTTTTGTCGGCAATCAAGGCTTAGGCGTCATCAGCGACACTGATCCACAGCCGATCATAGTCAATTCGCATCTGGGACGCTATGCTGTCGTCACCGTTGCCAAAATAAACAACATCAAGGAGATAGCCGACGAGTTGCTGGCGCAGAACATGCACTTCAGCGAACTTTCGGCAAACAATATCAATCAGACGGAGCTTGTGGCTCTGTTAATCAACATGGGCCGAACCTTCGTCGACGGCATTAACCTCGTCTACAGCAAGATAAAAGGTTCCTGCTCGATGCTCATCCTTACCGAAGACGGCATCATTGCAGCACGCGACTATCTGGGACGAACGTCTATCGTCATCGGACAGAAAGAGGGTTCCTACGCTGCCTCAAGCGAATCGACCAGCTTCCCAAATCTTGAGTATCAGCTCATTCGCGACATAGGGCCGGGAGAAATCGTGCGTCTGCGCGCCGACGGAATTGAAGTCCTGCAAGAGCCTCAGCCGCACGAGCAGATCTGCTCTTTCCTCTGGGTTTACTACGGATTCCCTTCCAGCGACTATCTGGGCATCAATACCGAGTATATTCGCGAGGCTTGCGGGAAAATCATGGGCGAGGAAGATGACGTAGATGCCGACTGCGTGTGCGGTATTCCCGACTCGGGCGTAGGAATGGCTCTCGGATATTCCGAGGGGAGCCATATTCCCTACAAACGTGCCGTCCTAAAGTACACTCCCACCTGGCCCCGAAGCTTCACCCCTGATAATCAAGCTCGTCGCAACCTTGTGGCAAAGATGAAACTCATCCCTAACGGAGCCATTCTGAAAGATAAGAAAATCGTCTTCTGCGACGACTCTATCGTGCGCGGCACGCAGCTAAGGGATAACGTGCGCACTTTCTTCGAATACGGAGCCAAAGAGGTTCATTGCCGCATATCATGCCCTCCGCTTGTCTACGGATGCCCTTTCATCGGCTTTACAAACAGCAAGACGGATATGGAGCTTATCACCCGACGCATCATCGAGGAGTTTGAAGGAGGCTCAAAGAACCTTGAGAAATACGCGACAACCGATACGCCCGAATACAAAAGGATGGTAGACGAGATAGCTCGTAGGCTCGGGCTCACGTCTCTTAAATTCAACAAGATAGAGTCGCTTATTTCATCCATAGGACTTCCTAAATGCCGCATCTGCACTCATTGTTTCGACGGCAGCAGCTATATGGCTCAGGAAGCCCAGAAAAAGACGGACGACGAAAAGAGATAAAGCTTTATCCGCCTATTTTGGCATCCAATCCTTTTTCGCGGAAAATCTGAATACAGCGTTGCTGCAGCTCCAAAGAAGGGACCGACATAGGCAGCGAAGCGGGATTGTATGTTGTTCCCATCCTATCGTGCTTTCCGCGCCCTATGTCGTGATACGGAAGAAGATTGACAACGGCTGGAGAATGGGGTAAGTTACTGAGGAAAGCGGCAGATGACGTTATATTCTCTTCGTCAGCATTCACTCCCTCAATCAGCGGGATACGAATCCAAAATGTCTTCCCTGCTTCCGAAACACGACGTATATTAGTAAGAATACGCTCATTCGGCACACCAGTAAATTCCTGATGTTTCTTGCTGTCCATGTGTTTTAAGTCCACAAGAAGCAATTCGCAATTCTCCATTATCTTTTCTACGACATCAGCCGAAGCAAAAAGCGTGGTGTCGACAGCTCTGTGGAAGCCGTGCTTCCCAAGTTCCTTGAGCAGCAAAAGCGTATAATCCGGATGCAGAAGCGGCTCTCCTCCGCAAAGCGTAACTCCTCCTCCACTCTCTTCCAGCACTTGACGCTCTTTCTCCACAACACGCATCAACTCCTCCAGAGGCCATTCCCTTCCGCTTATCTCCAGCGCCTTCGTAGGACACTCTTCGGCGCAACGCCCGCAAAGGATACACTTATTTCCTGTCGGACGAATTCCCTCGGGAGTTAACTGCAAAGCATGCTGCGGGCAAACATCCACGCAACTTTGGCAGCCGATGCACTTCTGCGCCTTATACATCTTTTCCTTCTGGCTTGACCATCCTTCCGGATTATGGCACCAGATGCAACGCAACGGACATCCTTTCAGGAAAATCGTTACTCGAATGCCTGGCCCGTCGTTAATTGCGTATTTCTTGATGTCAAATATCAGGCTCATCAGAAGATTTGAAGTTCATTTATTTCTCTTGCAAGGCGAGATGTTTTGTCTTTCAGTTAGCTTTCTTGGCTTATCAGAAGCTTTCGTTTTCAGTACGAGCAATAATGTCGTTCTGCAGTTGCGAATTCATATCGTTGAAGAAATCGCTATAGCCCGCCATCCTCACGAGCAATCCTTTGTAAGCGTCGGGGTTTTTCTGCGCGTCGCGGAGCGTTTCCGTATCAACGACATTGAACTGGATGTGATGCCCGCCGAGAGTGAAATACGTTCGGATAAGGTGCGCCAGCTTCTCAAGGTCTTCTTCCCGCTTCAGGAGGGCTGGGACGAAGCGACAGTTGAGAAGGGTTCCGCCACTCTTCGTCTGATCTAGCTTACCGAGAGACTTAATCAAGCTCGTGGGCCCGTTCACGTCGGAGCCGTGCGAGGGAGATGTTCCGTCGGAGATAGCAAACCCTTCCAGGCGCCCGTTAGGCGTTGCGTTGCAGACGGAACCGAAGTAGTTATGACAAGTCGTCGACAGCATATCGAGGCACGTCTTTCCTCCGCGCGTGTTAGGCTTTCCGCTGAGGCAGTCAACCAAATCGTCGTAGAGCCTTACGGCTATGCTGTCGGCATAGTCGTCGTCGTTGCCGAAGAAGGGCGTGCGGTTGATGATAAACTGCCGCATCTTCTCGTTTCCCTCGAAATTCGTATCGGTAGCGCGGATGATGTCGTCCATTGAGTATTTCTTGTCTTCGAAGACATGTTTCTTCAAGACTGCCAACGAATCGGTAGATGTTCCCAAACCGCAGCACTGAATATATTGCGTGTTGTAGCGGGCTCCTCCGTTATAATAATCCTTTCCTTTCTTGATGCAGTCGTCGATGAAGAGGCTCAGGAAGGTAGCAGGAGCATAGAGGGCAAACATGCGCTCAATGTAATTGTTTTCCCTTTGTTTCAGGAGCACGAAGTAATGAATCTGCTTCAAGTAGGCATCGTAGAGCTGTTCGTAGGAAGTAAAGCTGCGGGGATCTCCTGTTTCCAATCCTATCTTTTCTCCCGTACGAGGATCCACTCCGTTATGGAGCGTTATCTCCAATATCTTGGGCGTATTCAGATAGCCTGTCAGCAGGTAGGCTTCCTTTCCGAAGGCTCCCACTTCGATGCACCCCGAGCAGCCTCCTTCTCGCGCATCCTCGATGCTCTTTCCCTGCCGGATGAGCTCCATCGTGTACACGTCGGGATTGAAAACCGACGGGTAGCCGTATCCTTGCCGGATTACGTGGCACCCAGCCATCAGGAACTTATCGGGAGTAACGTGGCTGATATGAATAGAGAGTCCCGGCTGTAAGATATGCAGCTCTTCCTGTATCTCGAGAATCATGTACGAGAGCTCGTTCGACCCGTCTTGTCCCTCGCGCGTGATTCCTCCTATATTGATATTGGCAAAATCGTTATATGTCCCGCTCTCCAGAGCCGTGATGCCTACCTTAGGAGGTGCCGGCTGGTTGTTGAACTTTATCCAAAGGCAGCAAAGGAGCTCTTTTGCCTGCTCACGGGTAAGGGTTCCTGCTGCTATCTCCTTTTGATAGAAGGGGAAGAGGTGCTGATCGAGATGCCCGGGATTCATACAATCCCAGCCGTTCAGCTCTGTCACCGTTCCCAAGTGCGTAAACCAATAGGTCTGTATGGCTTCCCACATGTTGCGCGGAGCATGTGCCGGCACCCAGCGACAAACCTCAGCTATGCGCAACAATTCGCTCTTGCGCTGTTCGTTTTTCTCCTCCGACGCCATCTTCTCTGCCAGCTCTGCGTGACGTTCTGCCAGCAGGATAGCCGCATCGCAGCTGACAGACATCGCCTGCAGCTCTTCCATCTTGTCGGTAGCTTCCGCATCGTTGATGAAGTCGAGACGTTCCAGCTCCTGACGGATCTGTTCCTTTACGTCGAGCAGTCCTCGATGATACATCTTCCCGTCCATAGCCGTGTGTCCCGCAGCGCGCTGCTCCATAAACTCGGTAAACACGCCTGCCTCGTAGGCACGTTTCCAGGCGGGCGACACGTGGTTGAAGATACGCTCGCGTTGCGTGCGTCCCTTCCAGTAGGGAATGATTTCGCGCTCGTAGGTATCGATGTCCTCCTGCGAAATGTAATAGGGCTGCAGGTCTCGTTCGTTCAGCACGTGCAGATCCTCCACGCTGTGACACGTTAGCTCGGGGAACGTCGGCACAGCCTTGGGCTTCGGCCCGCGCTCTCCCACGATGAGCTCGTCTTTTCCGATATAGATGGTTTTCCGCTTGCATATCTCGTAGAAATTAAGGGCGCGGAGCATAGGGAGGGAGTATTTCCCGTAGTTTTCCTTGTAGAAAGCCGTTTCGATGAGGGCGCGCTCGATGGTGAGCGAAGGCTGCGCATTCACCGACTCCTCGCGCAGGCGACGGATGCGGGCGTTCATGCCTCCTTCGTTCTCGGGATACTTCAGCGCGTAGTTGGCAACGCGGGTTGAGTTGTCGGCACAGCAAGAGATATTGTCTGTTTCCATAGAATGATTCGTAAAGGTGAAGGGATTCGGTTAACTGTCACGCAGAATGCATGTTTCCTGCCCGTGAGCAAGGGCACGAAGGCAAGGGCGATAGTCTCAGCTATCACCGCGCTTCTGCCGAATAGTAGATAAGGCAGCAGAAAAGTTTCTTATAGCCTGCAAGTTCCACAGTCGTTTCTCCGGGTAGATGTCTTTCAGCCCGTAAAAGTACGCATTATAGCGTCAATCGCCAACTTTTTTTTGCAAAAAAAATGCATTTCCCCCGAAACTCCTCTTTCCGGCAGTTCACCCTCTGCCGGGAAGCACTTTTTCCCTCCTTTTGTAAGACTTCGCGAAGGCGCAGGAAATGATGCCAGATTTTTTCCTTCTCCAGAAAAAATTTTCGAGAAGGAATCTCGCCGTATGAAGAAAGAAAAAAAATTTTTCCCTTCTCGAAAATTCGCCCCCCTTCACACATACTTCTCGATAGTCTTTTTTTACCTTTTTTTTGCCCCTTCGGAGAGGCCTTTTGAGAACCTCCTTTTTGCGACTGACAAACGATGAAAAACGCTCCGCTTTTGTTTGGAAAAAAGAATTTTTTCCGTATATTTGCAGAGTAAAAAAACCACATTCCCCATTTGTCACCATGAAAACGAAACGCACGCTCCTGCCCCTCCTCCTCACCCTTCTTTCACTCTGCTTTTCCGGCACAGCTGTCGCCGACACGCCCGCGAAAGGCTGGCTTCGTCCCTACGTCAGCGGAAGAGGGCTCGCCTTCGAATATAGCGCCGACAGCATCCACTGGGCCCGTCTGGGACACGGGCGAACTGTCGTCGACAGCGACTTCGGAACGTGGGGAGCCGAGAAAAAAATGTCCGACCCTTGCCTCACGCTCGACACGGACGGCACTTGGACTCTCCGCTGGATTCCCAACAGGAAATACAACCTATACGCTGTCTGCACCAGCCCGGACCTTATTCATTGGAAGCCGCAGGACTATCCAGAGCTGACGCCCGAGGTGGAACAAGCCCTCCAGCAGCGCCCAACAGCCTTGCAAGTCAACTGGAGCCTCATCGAGAGGCTGAAAGAACACTTCGAGTGGCTCGACGCGCGCGACGTGAAGTTTTCCGAGAACCTCCGGCAGGACGAAGAGCGCTTCGCGGGGCTGGAACCGCTATCCGTCAGGCTCACTTTTGATGCCAACGACACGAAATCCATCTCCGATGAGCTTATCGGCGTCTTTTTCGAAGATATCAGCTACGGCGCCGACGGAGGACTCTACGCGGAGCTTATCCAGAACCGCGATTTCGAATACTATCCCGGCGAGAACCGTCACGATCCAAGCTGGGGACCTCTGAAAGCGTGGGATGTAGCTTTCCTCTCCGCCAACGGGCAAGCGACTTCCCCTCTCCCGGAAGAAACGAGGAACCAGGCTCTGGCTATCGGTACCGACAGCCCCATTCATCCCAACAATCCGCACTACGCCATCCTCTCGCGCAGGAGCAGTCAGCCCATCGCGCTCATTAACAAAGGATACGACGGAATAAGCGTCAGCAAAGGGGAGACCTACGACTTTTCCCTCTTCACCCGCAAGGCTGCGGGGAGCAAAAGCCCCGTCAAGCTGAAGATTTCCCTGCGCGATGCCGAAGGAAACATCCTCGCTTCCACAAGCCTGAAAGTCAGTCATTCCGCTTGGAAAAAGAAGACGTCCACCCTCCGCAGCGCAGGCACGACAGCCGACGCCTCGCTCTTCATTGAGCCCGAAGGCGAGGGAACCGTCCATCTCGACATGATTTCTCTCTTTCCGCGACACACCTTCAAGAATCGCCGCAACGGGCTCCGAGCAGATCTTGCCCAGACGATTGCAGACTTGCATCCGAAGTTCATCCGCTTCCCGGGAGGCTGTGTGGCTCACGGCGACGGGCTCGAAAACATGTATCTGTGGAAGAACTCCATCGGCGCGCTGGAGGAACGCAAGCCTATGCGCAACATCTGGAACTATCATCAGACTTTGGGACTCGGCTATTACGAATACTTCCTGTTCTGCGAAGACATCGGGGCAGAACCTCTTCCCGTCATCCCGGCAGGCGTTCCCTGCCAGAACAGCAGCGAAGGAGGGCCCGGGCAGCAAGGAGGAGTGCCTAGGGAAGAAATGGAAGCTTTCACGCAAGATATCCTGGACCTTATCGAGTGGGCAAACGGCGATGCGAAGACAACCTACTGGGGAAAGGTACGCGCGCAAAGCGGGCATCCGAAGCCCTTTAACCTGAAGCACATCGGAATAGGCAACGAAGACCTCATCTCCGAAGTCTTCACCGAGCGCTTCACGTATATATATAATAAGGTACACGCACGATACCCCGACATCAAGGTTTGCGGCACAGTAGGGCCTTTCTACGAAGGAAGCGACTACGAATGGGGCTGGAAGCTGGCTTCGGAACTCGGCGTGGATATGGTTGACGAGCATTACTACGTCAGCCCGGGCTGGATGATTAACAATCAGGACTATTACGATGACTATGACCGAGAGAAGCCGAAAGTCTATCTGGGCGAATATGCCGTTCATACATCCAACAGGAGCAATTGCATCGAGAGCGCCCTTTGCGAAGCCCTCTATCTGACGAATGTGGAACGGAATGCAGATGTAGTGAGTATGACGAGCTATGCTCCTCTGCTTTGCCGCGAAGGACACGCCAACTGGAATCCCGATATGATCTATTTCAACGGAACATCCGTACGCCTCACTCCAGGCTACTACGTACAGCAGATGTTTAGCGAAGGGAGCGGAGACCATTATGTCGGCGGCACATTTGAAGCTGTAACAGATACAAAGGAAGGAAATGCCCCAACTTCTCCTCTTCCGGAAAACATTCGTAAAAGGATTAGCTACAGTTGCGTTACCGATGCAAAGACAGGCGACATCTTCGTGAAGATAGTAAACCTGCTACCTGTGAAGACGACTGCAGCGATAGACCTTTCCAGCTTCGGCATCGGCTCCCTTCCCGCGCAGACTATCACCCGCCTCTCGGGGCAGCCCTCCGACACCGACGTCACGCCTGTTATGTCACGTATCGACATCGAGAAAGGAGCTTGCAGGGTGGTCCTTCCGCCCTACTCTTTCGAGGTTCTCCACATCCAGCCACAATAGGAATTAAAAAAAATCTTTGCCTGTTGCAACTTTTTTCCCAGCCCCTGCGTCTAAAGTACGAAAGCAAGAAAAAAGTTTAACTCTTAAATACATACAACAATGAAAAACGAAAACGAAAAGTATTGCGTAAACTGTGGCGAAATTATCGACATCAATGCAGAGATCTGCCCGAAGTGCGGCGTTCGTCAGCCGACTGTCTATGCTAACACTGCTAACTTCCAGTCAAGTCCTGTGAAGCACACCGATGATCGTTGGCTCATCACACTTCTCTTGTGCGTCTTCCTCGGCGAACTTGGAGTACACCGCTTCTACACAGGCAAAATCGGCACAGGCATTCTTATGCTCATCACCTTGGGCGGCTGCGGTATCTGGTGGCTTATAGATCTTATCTTCATCGTAACGAATCAGTTTACCGACGACGAAGGAAACATCCTCCACAGCTAATCTCCTCCAGCCTTCGGCTTTAGGAAAGCTGCAGTTCGGAAGAAACGTCAAGCTAAGTATAAGACATTCTCCACTCACCTTGCATTTCCTTTAACCGTTGGTTTTAGAAAAGCTGCGGCTCGGGATAAAAAATAAATAACCATTTATTTTGTTCTCCACTCACCTTGCATTTCCTTTCTAAACTCTATATATACCTGCGGACACGATGGCTTCTGGTTGTCGTGTTCGCTTACGTTTTGGCAGGACTCCTTCTCCGGCTCTTTACCTCCATCAACATCCTGCCTCCCTGCCTTTGGACTACCATCTTTCACGTTCATTGCCCGGGATGCGGGATGACTCGCGCTTGCCTCTGCCTTCTTCAGCTTGACTTTGCCGGAGCCTGGAAAACAAATCCCCTTATCTTCCCTGCTGTTGCTATAATTATTGCAGCTGTCGTTGCCGATTTCCAGAAATTCTCACTACATTTGCACAACGAATCGAGTAATAAGCCACAATGATTGTCTGTATAGCCGAGAAGCCGAGTGTTGCACGGGAGATTGCCGAAGTGCTGGGCGCACGAGCGCGGCACGAAGGCTACCTGGAGGGGAACGGGTATCAGGTTACCTGGACCTTCGGCCATCTGTGCACCCTTAAAGAGCCGCACGACTACAGCCCCCAATGGAAGGGATGGTCTTTGGCAATGCTTCCGATGGTTCCTCAGCGCTTCGGCATCAAGCTCATCGACGATGAGGGCATCCGCAAACAATTCGCCATCATTGAGAAGCTGATGAAGGAGGCTGACATGATTGTCAACTGCGGCGATGCCGGACAAGAGGGAGAGCTCATCCAGCGCTGGGTGATGCAGAAAGCCGCTGCCACATGTCCGGTAAAGCGTCTCTGGATTTCGTCATTGACGACAGAAGCCATCCGGGAGGGATTCAATACCCTTCACGAAGCTTCGGACTATCAGAAACTCTACGAGGCGGGCCTTTGTCGTGCTATCGGCGACTGGCTTCTGGGCATGAATGCAACTCGTCTCTACACGCTGAAGTACGCAAGGGACAGGCAGATTCTCTCCATCGGCCGAGTGCAGACTCCTACGCTGGCGCTGATAGTGAACAGACATGAGGAAATAGCCAACTTCAAGCCTGAACAGTATTTCGAGCTGAAGACGACATACCGGGATACTATCTTCAGCTCGGTGCGGGGCAAGCTGAAGTCGGAAGAGCAAGGAAGGGAAATCATCGAGCAAATCAAGGACCTTCCCTTCGAAATCACCAACGTCACGAAGAAGGAAGGGCGTGAGGCTCCCCCGCGCCTTTTCGACCTCACGTCGCTGCAGGTAGAGTGCAACAAGAAATTCTCCTTTTCTGCCGACACCACGCTCAAGCTCATCCAGTCGCTCTACGAAAAGAAAGTCACCACCTACCCTCGCGTCGACACCACCTACCTTCCCGACGACGTCTATCCCAAGTGCGGCACCATCCTGAACGGGCTCTCCGAATATCAGGAGCTGATGCAGCCCTTGCGGGGAAAAAAGCTGCTTAAGAGCAAGAAAGTCTTCGACAACTCGAAGGTTACCGATCATCACGCCATCATCCCCACAGGCGTTGACCCACAGGGTCTTACGGATATGGAGAAGAAGGTATTCGACCTTGTGGCGCGACATTTCATCGCCGTCTTCTTCCCCGACTGCCGTTTCGCGACTACTACCGTGCAGGGAAAGGCTGGAGACGAAGAGTTCAAGACATCGGGCAAGACCATCCTCGACCCAGCCTGGCGTACGGTAATAGGAATGCCCAATGCCGACTCCTCGCAGAAGAAGGCTCCGGGAGGAACAGACACACAGCCTTCCTCCCCCTCTGAGGAAAGTCAGGGAGAATCCACTCCTGAGCGCACGCTGCCCGTCTTCCAGCAGGGCGAAAGCGGGCCTCACCTTCCCGACTTGCAGGAGAAATGGACGCAGCCGCCCAAGCCCTACACCGAAGCTACCCTACTTCGGGCAATGGAAACGGCAGGCAAGCTTGTCGACAACGAAGAGCTGCGCGACGCGCTGAAGGAAAACGGAATCGGGCGTCCTTCCACACGCGCAGCCATCATTGAAACGCTCTTCAAGCGACGCTACATCGTGAAAGAGCGCAAGAGCCTGATGCCCACGAGCATAGGCATCGAGCTCATACACCTCATCCGCGAAGACGTGCTGAAGAGCGCCGAGCTCACAGGCATCTGGGAAAAGCACCTGCGCGAAATAGAAAAGGGCACTTATGAGCCGCGCCAGTTCCTCGACGAACTAAAAGAGATGGTAAGCAGCATCGTCACCCAGGTGATGAGCGACACCTCGAACCGACGCATTCAATAAAGGCAGGCTACAGCACAAAGCAACGATTCTTCATTATGGAGAAGGGGGAAAAAATTATGGAGAAGGAATCTCGCCGTATGAAGAAAGAAAAAAATTTTTTCCCTTCTTGAAAAAATTTTTTGGAGAAAGGAAAAATTCGAAAAGAAGGAGGAGTAATCCATATTAATAAACATCACTCGAAATACTAAAAAGCACCGACGTACGTTTTTTAAATACCGAATGAAAAGACTCGTTCCCCAGTTGTGTTTCCTTCTCACCCTGCTCCTGATGCTTGCAGGGTGCGGAGCGGAGTCCGCCCTGCGCAAGGCGGACCAGCACTATGCTTTGGGCGAATACTACGAGGCAGCCTCCTACTACAAGAAGGCCTACGGAGCCACAAAAGCCAAAGACAAGGAACGAAGGGCCCAGCGCGCCTTCATGATGGGCGAATGCTACCGCCGAATCAACAGCAACGCCCGCGCCCTCGGCGCCTACCAGAATGCCGTCCGCTACCACTATCCCGACAGCATCGCCTACCTGCACCTTGCCAACCTGCTACTGCAGAAAAGCGATTACAAAAACGCCGTTACCAACTATCAGACATACCTTGAGGCCGACTCTGGCAACGTTCTCGCCCTCAACGGGTTGGAGTCGTGCAAGCTGGCGCCCGAATGGAAGAAAAATCCCACGCGCCATATCGTCAAAAAGGAAACCTTCTTCAACTCGCGCCGAAGCGAATACTCTCCCGCCTACGGGGATGCCGACGGCACCTCGCTTTACTTCACATCTACGCGCGACAAAGCCCTGGGCGAGGATAAAAGCCTCATCACAGGCGTTAAGGCGCCTGACATCTTCGTAGCCTCACAGAACGAGAACGGCAAATGGCAAAAGCCGGAAGCCGTTGAGGGCAGCCTGAACACAGAGTATGAAGACGGAGCTTGCTGCTTCACCCCCGACTTCCAGACGATGTACCTCACGCGCTGCGCTACCGACGAATCGGCAGCACGCCCCGCGCAGATTGTCAAGTCAAGCCGAAGCGATGCCTCCTGGGCTGCCGCTACCGTCTGCGACTTCATCACCGACACCATCTCCTCGTACGCCCATCCTGCAGTAAGTCCCGACGGAGCCTGGCTCTATTTCGTCTCGGACTTGGGAATGGATGCGATGGGAGGATACGACATCTACCGCATCAGCATCAGCGGAGGACAGTTCGGAGGAATCGAGAATCTGGGCCCGGAAATCAACACACCCGGAGATGAGATGTTCCCCACCTTCCGGCAGAACGGCGACTTGTACTTCTCCTCGAACGGACGCCCGGGAATGGGAGGACTCGACATCTTCTGTGCCCATCAGGAGGAAGACGGGCATTGGACGGTGACAAACATGCAAAGCCCAGTCAACTCCCCGGGCGACGACTTCGGAATGACGTTCCAAGGGCCCTACAACAGAGGTTTCTTCAGTTCCAACCGCAACGACGGAAGGGGAATGGACCATATCTTCTCCTTCGAGCTTCCCGAAACCATCCACAACCTGACGGTATGGGTATACGAAAAAGACGGCTATGCTCTCGAAGACGGACTCGTCTATCTTATTGGAAACGACGGCACCAACGAGAAAATCAACGTGAAGAACGACGGCTCGTTTGTGCAGCGCGTCACACCGGGTGTCAGCTATGTGCTCTTGGGAACCTGCAAGGGATTCCTCAACTACAAGCAGGAACTCGTTGCCGACAGCACGGCAGAAAACCGCGAATACGAGCTTTACTTCCCCCTCTCGTCCATCACCCGTCCTGTGCTGATTGACAACATCTTCTACGAATTTGACAAAGCTACACTGACAGAAGCATCTACTGCTGCGCTTGACGAACTCGTCAACTTGCTCAACGACAACCCCAACGTCACCATTGAGCTGAGTGCCCACTGCGACTATAAAGGAAACGACGCCTACAACGAGCGCCTCTCGCAGCGGCGCGCCGAAAGCGTTGTCAACTACCTCATTGCACACGGGATAGAGAAAGACCGCCTCACGCCGAAGGGATACGGCGAATCAAAGCCCAAGACCGTCAGGAAGAAGCTTACCGAGAAATATGACTTCCTCCACGAAGGCGACGTGCTTACCGAATCGTTCATCCTCGCCCTGCCCGAAGAGCAGCAGGAAATCTGCAATCAGCTCAACCGGCGCACAGAGTTCAAAGTCATTCGCACCACCTATCACTTGTTCGACTGACAAGTCCAAAGGAACTCTTAAAAAAAGTTATCGGCATGCAACCTTTTATATATGCGCGTCGTCTAACCTAAGAAAACAACCAAATTACAAACCTAAAAACAACGAAAAGCCAAATGAAGGGATTAACCAAAGTCATGCTTGTGGCAATCATTGCCATCATGGGATGTGTAGTAACTGCCTCTGCAGCTACACCGAAAGAGAAATGTGTCCAGAAGCTTGAGAAGCTGACACAGGAAATGAAAAAGAACAGTGCCGACTACACCGACGAGGACTGGGAAGATGTTGCTATACAGTACGAAGCTATCGCCAAGGAAATGGAAGAATACAGCTACACCGATGAAGAACTGCGCAAGATTGGTGTGCTGAAAGGACGTTTCTACAGCATGGTCGCCAAGAAGAATGTCAACAAAGGCGCTTCTGAACTGAACACACTCATCCAGCAGCTCGGAGGATTCCTGCAAGGCTTCCTCGAAAAAGACGAGTAGCCCGCACTTCACAAGTAGTTCCAAGCGACACAAGTAGTCCCACGCTACCCAAAAGTCTGCACACTACTATCGCACAAAGAGAGAGGGCACGCCTGATAGGTGTGCCCTCTTTGCTTTTCTGTGAGTAGGATTCTCCTTACTCTCCCAGCAGTTCAGCCAGCTTCTCGGCAATAGCATCACCGCGCAGGTCACGAGCGATGATGACTCCGTCCTCACCTACGAGCACGGTAGCGGGGATAGCACGCACGCCATAGAGAGCTGCGCCTGCGCTCTCCCAGCCCTTCAGGTCGGACATGTGCTTCCAGGGAAGTTCCATATCGGCCACACAGTTCTTCCAGGCAAGCGTATCGCTGTCGAGGCTGACGCCTACGATACCGAAGCCCTTGTCCTTATAGGCTGCGTATGCTTCCTTCACCTTCGGCATCTCCTGACGGCAGGGGCCGCACCAGCTTGCCCAGAAGTCAACGAGGGTGACCTTGTTGCCAGCCATCAGGTCTGACAGCTTCACGGGATTGTTGTCCAGATCCGTCATCTCGAAATCGATATACGGCTTTCCCTTCGATGTGGTGAGCACCTTGCTGTTGTTCTCAACCAGTCTTGCCACATCCTTGTTGCCCGGGAAGTTGGCAGCAAACTTATCTAGCACTTCTGCAAGCTCCTCTGCCTCGAAGGAATAGTAGGAACTCATCAGGTTGGTAAGACCGAATGCGTTGTCCGTGTTCTCCTTCACGCTCGATTTCATGATTTCATCGTACTCTTTCTCGATGGCGGCCATCTTGTCTGCATCGATGCCTTCTGCAGCGGAAGAGAGCTCGCGGTAGGTCTCCATCAGCTTGGCAATCTTCGCATTGTAGTCCTCCAGCAGATTGTTGCACTTCGTTCCAGTTACGTGAACGTCGTCGGAGTCATTGGCAACGGTAATCGTTCCCGGCTCGATGAAGAGCTGGGCGATGGGGCGTCCGTCGACAACGAGCAGAGCCATCTGGCACGAATCCACCGTTCCGGTCATCTTGAACTTACCGTCTGCAACAACGGCCTTGTTGAGGGCTTCAAGGTTACGTCCGCTTCCGAAAATGCTGAGTTCGATGGAATCACCGTCCTCCACATCGCCGGCAGTACCCGTAATGGTGTACGCCTTCTTGTCCTGACACGATGCCAGCAGTACAACGACTGCGGCAAAAGCAAAAAACTTTTTCATCTCTTTTGTTTGGTTTTTGAATTAAGTATTTAGTGAAATGTTCTTTCGTTTACAGATTCCGATTTTTAATCAAGCCGGATTTTTTCTTTGAGAATAAAATTTTTTCGAGAAGGAATCTCGCCGTATGAAGAAAGAAAAAAATTTTTTGAAGAAAGAAAAAACCGGTATGAAAAACTGCGGCCCACGCCTACTTCTGGATGAGGTACTGATCGCTGATGGACGAGTGGTAGATGACGCACTTGATGGCATCGGCAAACATGTCGGCGATGGAGATCTGCTTCAGCTTGGGGCAGCGCTTCGAGCCGTCGGCCATCTCGTTGAAGTAGGGAATGCTGTTGGTGAAAACGATTTCCTCGATGAGCGAGTTGTTGATGTTCTCGGTAGCCTTGCCCGACATCACGCAGTGGCTGGCAAATGCGCGCACGCTGGTTGCTCCGGCGCGCTTCATCTCGTCGGCAGCGCGGCAGATGGTGCCTGCGGTGTCAACGATGTCGTCGAAGAGCATCACGTTCTTGTCCTTCACATCGCCGATGATCTGGATGGATTCCACCACGTTGGCTCGGGCGCGTGTCTTGTTGCAGAGCACGAGCGGCACGTTGAAGAACTTGGCATAGGTGGCTGCGCGCTTGCTTCCGCCCACGTCGGGAGTGGCGATGACCATATTCTCCAGGTTGAGCGACTGGATGTAGGGGGCAAACACGTTGCTGGCGTACAGATGGTCCACAGGCACGTCGAAGAAGCCCTGTATCTGGTCGGCATGAAGGTCCATCGTAATGATGCGGTTCACGCCAGCCACGCTCAGCAGGTCGGCAACGAGCTTGGCGCCGATGGACACGCGCGGCTTGTCCTTACGGTCCTGACGGGCCCAGCCGAAGTAGGGCATAACGGCAATGATGCTGTGGGCGCTGGCACGCTTGGCAGCGTCAATCATCAGCAGCAGCTCCATCAGGTTGTCGGCCTTCGGGAAGGTCGACTGAACCAGGAAGACATCCTTCCCGCGGATGGACTCCTCGTAGGAAACGGCAAACTCACCATCGGCAAAATGGGTAACGATCATGTTGCCCAAGTCGCATTCGAGCGAGTTGCAAATCTGTTCGGCAAGGTATCTCGTGTTCGTTCCCGAGAATACCATAAATGGAACTTTTGAACTCATTATTAGATGTAGGTAGAAAGGGAGGTTAAAATTCGCTACAAAAGTACAAATCTTTATTGGATTTCCATTGCTTTGACCTTTTTTTTATGAAATAAAATGAACAGACGGCAGCGAAAGAAGAAAAATTCCTTTTCTTCTCCGTTTTTTCCTCATTATTGTCTAACTTTGCAGCCAAATTTGCGGAAAGCAAAAAAGCATTCAATCTAAAACAGACGAGAAAAGATATGGAACTGGCAAGCAAATACAATCCCGCCGACGTCGAGGCGAAATGGTACCAGTATTGGTTGGACAACAAGCTCTTCAGCTCGAAGCCCGACGGGCGCGAGCCTTACACGATAGTCATCCCGCCCCCTAACGTGACAGGCGTGCTCCACATGGGACACGTGCTCAACGAGACCATCCAGGACATCCTCGTGCGCCGCGCACGCATGGAGGGTAAGAACGCCTGCTGGGTTCCCGGTACCGACCACGCCTCCATCGCCACCGAGGCCAAGGTCATCAAGCGCCTTGCCGAGCAGGGCATTAAGAAGAGCGACCTCACCCGCGAGGAGTTCCTCAAGCACGCGTGGGCCTGGACCGACGAGCACGGAGGCATCATCCTCAAGCAGCTCCGCCGCCTGGGCTGTTCCTGCGACTGGGACCGCACCTCCTTCACGATGGACGACACCCGCTCGAAGAGCGTCATCAAGGTCTTCTGCGACCTCTACGACAAGGGGCTCATCTACCGGGGTCTTCGTATGGTCAACTGGGACCCTGAGCGCCAAACGGCTCTCTCCGACGAGGAGGTCATCTATCACGACGAGCACTCACACCTCTTCTACCTGCGCTACTACGTCGACGAACCCGCAGGCAGCACCGACGGTGAGGAGCCCGATGCACAGGTGCTCCGCCCGGAGGATGCCTTCGACCCGACTGTCAAGCACCAGATCATCCATCGCGACGAGCAAGGCCGACGCTATGCCGTCGTTGCCACCACACGCCCCGAGACCATCATGGGCGACATTGCCGTCTGCATCAACCCCAAAGACCCCAAGAACACCTGGCTCAGGGGCAAGCGCGTCATCGTGCCCCTCGTCAACCGCGTTGTCCCCATCATCGAGGACCGCTATGTGGAGATCGAGTTCGGCACCGGCTGCCTGAAGGTGACGCCCGCCCACGACGTCAACGACTACGCCCTTGGGCAGAAATACAACCTCGAGGCTATCGACATCTTCAACCCCGACGCCACCATCTCCGATGCCGCAGGCATCTACGTCGGCATGGACCGCTTCGACTGCCGCAAGCAGATCGTCGAGGACCTCGGCGCAGCAGCCCTACTGGAGAAGGTCGAGGACTACGACAACAAGGTAGGCTACTCCGAGCGCACCAACGTGCCCATCGAGCCGCGCCTCTCGCTCCAGTGGTTCATCCACATGCAGCACTTCGCCGACATCGCCCTTCCTCCCGTCATGAACGACGACATCCGCTTCTTCCCGCCCAAGTATAAGAACACCTACAGCAACTGGCTCGAGAACATCAAAGATTGGTGCATCAGCCGCCAGCTCTGGTGGGGACACCGCATTCCCGCCTACTTCCTCCCCAGGCAGGAAGGTGTGAAGGAGGAAGACCGCCGGTACGTTGTGGCTGAGACACGCGAGCAGGCTGCCGAGAAGGCACGCCTCATCCCCGGCTACGAGACCCTCGCCGACGACGAGCTCATACAGGACGAGGGAGCCCTCGACACCTGGTTCAGCAGCTGGCTCTGGCCCATCAGCCTCTTTGACGGCATCGGCAAGCCCGGCAACAGCGAGATCAGCTACTACTACCCCACCTCCGACCTTGTCACAGGCCCCGACATCATCTTCTTCTGGGTGGCCCGCATGATCATGGCCGGCTACGAGTACATGGGCGACATGCCGTTCAAGAACGTCTACTTCACCGGCATCGTCCGCGACAAGCTGGGACGCAAGATGTCGAAGAGTCTCGGCAACAGCCCCGACCCTCTCGACCTCATCGACACCTACGGTGCCGACGGCGTACGCATGGGCATGATGCTCAGCGCTCCTGCCGGCAACGACATCCTCTTCGACGAGAGCCTCTGCGAGCAGGGACGTAACTTCAACAACAAGATTTGGAACGCCTTCCGCCTTGTCAAGGGATGGACCGTCGACGAGGAGGCAGCACAGCCCGAGGCATCTGCCACCGCCATCCGCTGGTTCGGCGAGAAGCTCACCAAAACGGCTGCCGAGATTGAAGACCACTTCCGCAAGTACCGCATCAGCGATGCCCTGATGAGCATCTACAACCTCTTCTGGGACGAGTTCTCCGCCTGGTACCTCGAGATGGTGAAGCCCGCCTTCGGCAAGGGCATCGATGCCGCCACCTACAAGGCCACGCTCCACTTCTTCGACATGCTCCTGCGCCTGCTCCACCCCTTCATGCCCTTCATCACCGAAGCCCTGTGGCAGGCCATCGAAGAGCGCAAGCCCGGCGAGAGCATCATGTTCCAGCCCGTCAAGGACCTCGCAGGCGACTACGACGCACAGCTCATCAGCGACTTCGATGCCGTCAAGGGCATCATCGCCGGCGTGCGCACCATCCGTCTGCAGAAGAACATCGCGCAAAAGGAGCCCCTCACCCTCGAGGCCATCGGCACCCATCCTGCCGCCGCCTACGATGCCGTCATCGCCAAGATGGCCAACCTCAGCTCCATCACCGTCACCAACGAGAAGTCGCCCGCAGCCGTCAACTTCATGGTAGGCACCACCGAGTACACCGTGCCCCTCGGAGGACTCATGGACGTGGAGGCAGAGCTGAAGAAGCTCACCGACGAGCTCGCCTACACCGAGGGCTTCCTGCAGAGCGTCATGAAGAAGCTCGGCAACGCCAACTTCGTGGCCCACGCGCCCGAGGCCGTCGTCGCCAACGAACGCAAGAAGCAAGCCGACGCCGAGAGCAAGATCGCCTCGCTGAAAGCCGCCATCGAATCCCTCAGCAAATAACCCATCAAGCCCATTAAACCCATCCATACTCCTATGAACAAGAAAAAAGCGATTATCCTTGTCACCATCTGCGCCATCCTCCTCACAGCCATCATCCTGGCCCTCACCATCAGCCTCAGCAAGGCGCGCAAGGAGAACAAGGAGATGACACAGCTCTTCCAGATCGAGAAGGAAGAGATGGAGAACGAATACTCCACCTTCGCCACCCAGTACGACGAGATGCGCCTCCTCATCAGCAACGACTCCCTGCAAGTGCAGCTCGAGCGCGAGAAGGAGAAGACCCAGCGCCTCCTCGAGGAGCTGCAGAACACCAAGGCCACCGACGCCGCCGAGATCACCCGACTGAAGAAGGAGCTCGCCACCGTGCGTAAGGTCATGCGCAGCTACGTCGCACAGATCGACTCCCTCAACCAGGCCAACGAGAAGCTCCACACCGAGAACCGCAAGGTGCGCCAGCAGTACACCGCAGCCACACAGCAGATCAGCGCCCTGCAGGAAGAGACCAAGAACCTCACCGACAAGGTAACGCGCGCCTCCCAGCTCGACGCCACAGGCTTCGTCGTCAACGCCAAGAACAAGCGCGGCAAGGCGACGACCAAGGTCAAGGAGGTCACCCAGATAGCCATCAGCTTCACTGTCGTGAAGAACATCACCGCATCCACCGGCGAGAAGACGCTCTACGCCCGCATCATGCGCCCCAACGGCACCACCCTCACCAAGGACGCCTCCAAGACCTTCCCCTACGAGAACACACGCCTCGACTACTCCATCCGCAAGGTCATCGAGTACACCGGCGAGGAGCAGCCCGTCACCATCTACTGGGACGTCGAGGAGTTCCTCGATGCCGGCACCTACGAGGTCTACGTCTTCGCCGACGGCGTCATGATAGGCAGCAAGAGCTTCACGCTCTCCTGATGCCCCGCAGCGGACTCCTGATGCCTCCAGCAACGCTCTCCTGATGCCCCGCAGCGAGACAATCCCGACGCCTCCGCAGCATTCGCACAAGCCCTGCGGCATTCATTCAAACCACCATTATTCCCATCCCAGCAGCACCTTCTTCCCGCTGCGGGGATGCCGTTTTCGGACGAATAGCACGATTTGGTCAAATCTGACCGAATAGTGCTATTCGGGCTGTTTTGCCTGGCGTCATCAGAAAAACCCCTCCCCTCTCAACGACCTTAACGACCTGCGGGGCTTAGCGCCCGTGCAAGGCTTCAGCGTTTATCCGACGGCGCTGCCTCCAGCGCATTTTCCCTTTTCGAAAAATATTTTTTCTTTCTTCAGCCGGCGATATGTAGAAAGAAAAAAAATTTTTTCTCCTAGCAAAACGGCGGGGAGCAAAGCACGCCTTTCATCGGCTTCTTTCCTGTTTTTCTGGAAAGGTCGACATCCCGCGTCACATTTGTCACATTTGTCACACGTCACATTTAGGAAATACCCAACTTTTCAAGGTAGCTGAAAATAGTAAGAGAATATGCTAATTATATATTATAATAAATTATAATATATAATTAAATTCTATTACTTATAGATTGTAATCTCTCTTCATCTTCTCTTTTTGTCAAAATCCCCCAATTTGTCACGT
>JAGAAS010000100.1 GCA_017615125.1 Bacteroidaceae bacterium | reverse complement strand
TGATGCGGGGGCTGGAGGGCGCAGGGGGTGCCGTCGTCGGCGATGGGCTCGAAGTGCTTCTTGGCGAGGGCGAGGGCTTCGTCGAAGGAGGCGGCGCCGGTGACGGTGAGGATGGCGTTGGAGGGACGGTAGTGGCGGCGGTAGAAGGCGCGGATGGCCTCGGGCGTGGCCTCCTCGATGTGCCGGGTGGTGATGCCGATGGTGGGCCAGCGGTAGGGATGGGTGCGGTAGGCGAGGGGACGGACGAGGTGCTGGAGGTCGCCGTAGGGCTGGTTGCTGCAGCGCTGCTTGAACTCCTCGATGACGACCTGCTTCTGTACCTGCACGCTGCGGTCGTCGAGGGTGAGCCCGCGCATGCGGTCGGACTCGAGGAGGAAGGCGGTCTCGATGCCGGCGCGGGGGACGGTGAGGTAGAAGGAGGTGATGTCGTTGTTGGTGAAGGCGTTGTTCTCGCCTCCGATGAGCTGCACCTGGGTGTCGTAGTCGGCGATGCGGGGCGTGCCCTCGAACATGAGGTGCTCGAGGAGGTGTGCCCAGCCGGTGTGGAGGGGTTCCTCGTCGCGTGCGCCCACGTTGTAGAGCACGTCGAGGGCTACCATCTGGGTGTCGGGCATGGGGACGTGGACGAGCTGGAGCCCGTTGGTGAGTGTTGCCGTCTGTATGTTCATCGTGCGGGGCGGGAGGTCTTATGGCTTGGGTGCGGCGACTTCGGTGATGCGGCGGATGACGACGTCGTCGTAGGGACGGCGGTCGGCATTGACGGCACGCTTCTCGATCTTGGTGAGCACGCTGTCGCCCTCGATGACCTCGCCGAAGACGGTGTAGAGCCCGTCGAGGGTGGCCTCGCCGCCGATGGTCTGATAGGCTTTGCGCTGCTCCTTGCTGTAGGCGAAGGGCTGGCGCTGCTTCATGATCTCGTCGGTCTGTTCCTTTATCTCTTCCTTCACACGGAACATGCCGCGCTTGTCGCCCTTCTTGTTCATCTCGCGCAGCTGCGTCTGGTAGGAGGGCTGCTTGGTGATGCTGTCGAAGACCATCTCGCGGCGTTTCTTGTTGAGGTGCGTCTCGGCGTTGTTGAGGCGCACGTCGCTCTGCTTGAGGCCTGTGACGATGTAGAACTGCCCTCCCGACGACTCGTAGAGGGGCTTGTAGGAGGCCATCCCGACGGCGCCGCGGGTGTTGATGTGGCGCTCGGGAAGGAGCTCGGGCTCGAGCGTGTAGTCGACGTCGCCCGTGCCGAGGGTGGTCTCCTTCGTGGCGCCCTTGGAGTTGGGGTCGCCGGCCTGGATGAGCGAGTTGTTGACGATGCGGTAGAAGAGCTGGTTGTCGTAGTACCCCTTGCGGGCGAGCTTGATGAAGTTGTGGCGGTGGCGCGGGGTGTCGCGGAACAGGTGGACGACGATGTTGCCTTCGGACGTCTCGATGCAGACGTACTGGTCGGCGTCGACGGGGATGGTGTCGGCATCGATGGCCGTTTCGGCCTGGGCGGCGTTCTTCGCCTGATTGTTGCAGGAGGCAAGCAGGCACGATGCCATCGCTACGGATGCGATGAAGAGGAGGGGGAGAGCGAACTTTTTCATATCGGTAAGTGCGGTTGATATGGTTGTTTTATGGTATTTCTTATGCAAAGATAGGAATTATTTTCTATTATCGGTTTCAGTTCTCCTTTTTTCGTTGTATATTTGCGCAGATTTACGAATTTATGCAACCATAAAACCTTTTATTAGCGTATGAAACCTACATTGTTTGTTTTGGCAGCCGGAATGGGCAGCCGTTATGGTGGACTGAAGCAGCTCGACGGGCTGGGCCCGAGTGGTGAGACGATCATGGACTACAGCATCTACGACGCCATCCGCGGCGGCTTCGGAAAAATCGTTTTCGTCATCCGCAAGGACTTTGAGCAGGACTTCCGCGACAAGGTGCTCAGCAAGTACGAGGGACACATCCCCACGGAGCTGGTGTTCCAGAACAAGACGGACCTTCCTGCCGGGTTCACCTGCCCCGAGGAGCGCGTGAAGCCCTGGGGAACCAATCATGCGGTGCTGATGGGCAAGGACGTCATCAATGAGCCGTTCTGCGTCATCAACGCCGACGACTTCTACGGACGCGATGCCTTCGCCGTGATGGGCGCCTACCTTGCCGCCCTTCCCGAGGGCTCGGAGAACCAGTACTCGATGGTGGGCTTCCGCGTGTGCAACACCCTGAGCGAGAACGGAGCTGTAGCACGCGGCGTGTGCAGCACCGACGAGAACGAGAACCTGACGACGGTCGTTGAGCGCACCGAGATCATGCGCGTCGACGGCGAGGTGTGCTACAAGGACGAGGAGGGCAAGTGGGTTGCCGTTCCCGAGAATACACCCGTGTCGATGAACATGTGGGGATTCACGCCCGACTACTTCACCTACAGCGAGAAGAGCTTTGTGAACTTCCTGAAGGAGAACATCGAGAAGCCGAAGGCCGAGTTCTTCATCCCGCTGGTAGTGAACGAGCTCATTACCTCGGGCAAGGCCAACGTGAAGGTCCTCGACACCACAGCCAAGTGGTTCGGCGTCACCTACGCTGCCGACCGTCAGGACACCGTCGACAAGATACAGGCGCTCGTCGATGCCGGCGAGTATCCCTCAAAGCTCTTCTAAGTGGAGATTCTCGACCTTGTCGTAAAATCGTCATGCGTGGTGGGCACGTCTGTCGTCAGGCTCGTGCTCACCGCTCCTGACCCGTTGCCCGCGATGCGTCCCGGGCAGTTTGCCGAGCTGCGCATCGACGACGTGAAGGATGTGCTCCTCCGGCGCCCCATCTCTATCCACGACTTCTGTGCCGGCGACAACGAGCTGTCGCTGCTGGTGCAGCAGGTAGGGAAGGGGACAGAGTGGCTCTGCGGAAGGCGCGAGGGCGACGTGGTGAACGCCGTCCTCCCCCTGGGAAACGGGTTCGGCCTGCCTGCCGACGGCGAGCCCTGCGCTCCGCTGCTCATCGGCGGAGGAGTGGGGGTGGCGCCCTTGCTGTTCCTCGGGAAGGAGCTGCGCAGAAAGGGCCTCGCGCCGACATTCCTCCTGGGCGCTCGCGCAGCAAAGGACGTGCTCTGCAGGGAGCAGTTCGAGGAGGTGGGCGACGTCTATGTCACTACGGAGAAGGGCGACGACGGGGTGCAGGGCTTCGTGACCGATCACCCCGTGCTTCGCGACAGACGGTACGACTCGTTCTTCGTCTGCGGGCCCAAGCCCATGATGGTGGCGGTAGCGAAGGTGGCCGACGAGCTGGGAACCCGCTGCGAGGTGTCGCTGGAGAACAGGATGGCTTGCGGAATAGGCGCCTGCCTGTGCTGCGTGGAGGATACGAAGGAGGGCAACGTGTGCGTTTGCAAGGAGGGCCCCGTGTTTAATATCAACCGATTGCGATGGACTTAAGTGTACGGATAGGAGAATTGGAGCTGCGCAACCCGGTGCTCACGGCATCGGGCACGTTCGGCTACGGAACGGAGTATGCCGACTTCGTGGACTTCAACTGCCTGGGAGGCATCGTGGTGAAGGGTACGACGCTGCATGCGCGTGAAGGGAATCCCTATCCGCGTATGGCGGAGACCCCTTCGGGGATGCTCAACGCGGTGGGGCTGCAGAACAAGGGCGCCAGGTACTTCGTGGAGCATATCTACCCCGTTGTCAGCGAGCTGCCCACGCAGGTTATCGTCAACGTTTCGGGCTCTACCATCGACGACTACGTGGCTGTGGCGGCGATGATGAACGAGCTGGAGCGCATCCCAGCCATCGAGCTGAACATCTCGTGCCCGAACGTGAAGCAGGGAGGAATGGCCTTCGGCGTCACGCCCGAGGGGGCTGCCTCCGTCGTGAAGGCTGTGCGCGAGGTGTATGCGAAGACGCTCATCGTGAAGCTCTCGCCCAACGTGACGGACATCGTGGCTATTGCCCGCGCTGTGGAGGAGGCTGGTGCCGACAGCGTGTCGCTCATCAACACCCTGCTGGGAATGGCCATCGACGCCGAGCGGCGCCGTCCGTTGCTGTCAACCGTTACGGGAGGGCTCAGCGGTCCTGCTGTGAAGCCTGTGGCGCTGCGGATGGTGTGGCAGGTAGCACAGGCGGTGAGCATCCCCGTGATAGGGATGGGAGGAATCCGTACGGCTACCGACGCTGTGGAGTTCCTGCTGGCGGGAGCTACGGCTGTGGAGATAGGGACGGCCAACTTCATCGACCCGTCGGTGTCGCAGAAGATAGCCTACGGCATTGCCGAGTATATGGCGCGACACGGGATGGAGCGCGTCTCCGACATCACGATGCTGTAAGAAATGCGGCATCGGCAGCACCCATAATGTTATCGTCAGCACCTATAATGGTATCGGGAGCACCCATAATGGCGTCGGCAGCACTCATAATGGCGTCGGCAGCACCCATAAAAAAAGCAGCCTTGCAGGCTGCTCCACAAAGTTGCGGAGGATGGATTCGAACCAACGACCTTTGGGTTATGAGCCCAACGAGCTACCACTGCTCCACTCCGCGATATTTTCTGGGTGCAAAAGTACTGCTTACGGCTCGTAAATCCAAACGGATACGGAATTTTTTGCATTTTTTAATAATTATCCCCTTGTGGAAACCGTAAAAAGCTGAGAAATGAAAGACCTGACGCGAAAGCAGCTGATAGAAGCGGCACGCGCGCTTTTCGTGCGCAACGGATACGACGACACGACGATGATACAGATTGCCGAAGAGGCAGGGAAGGGTCGCCGCACGCTCTACTATTACTATCCGAGCAAGCGCGCTATGCTGCGTGCCGTAGTGGAGGAGGAGCTGAACCGCATCGTCGATGTGCTGGAGGCCATCGTGGAGAAAGACATCCCTGCCGATCAGAAGATCATCGAGTTCGTTATCAGCCGACTGAACAACGTGCGTCACTCCATCTTCCGCAACGGCTCCCTCCGTGCCGACTTCACTCGTTTCATGCGGACCATCGAGAGCATCCGAAGCAAATGCGAGAAGAGAGAGATTGCGCTCATCGAACAGATTCTGCTGCAAGGTATCCACGAGGGCATCTTCCACATGGAGAATCTGCACTTCATGGCTTCGGTGCTCCACTACTGCATGCGAGGGCTGGAGAGGCCCTATGTCCTGGGCGAGTTTACGAGAACGGGTGACCAGCAGGCCCTTGAGCGCGCTGCGCGGAAGATTATCTTCGGCGCGCTGAGATAAAACGAAAGAGTATGGAGGTTCTTTACGAAGACAATCATATCCTCATCGTCAACAAGGCCGTAGGAGAAATCGTCCAGGGTGACAAGACCGGCGACAAACCCCTCTCGGAGGTGGTTGCCGACTACCTGAAGGAGAAGTACCACAAGCCCGGCGCTGCCTTCGTGGGCGTCACCCACAGGCTCGACCGTCCTACGAGCGGCATCGTCGTCTTCGCTAAGACGAGCAAGGCGCTCGAACGGCTCAACGATATGTTCCGCAACGGGCAGGTGCACAAGACCTACTGGGCTATTGTCAAGAACCGTCCCCCGCAGGAGAGCGCCGAGCTGGTTCACTGGCTCGTGCGCAACGAAAAGCAGAACAAGTCCTACGCCTACTCGAAGGAGCGCCCCGATGCCAAGCGGGCCGTGCTGCGGTACAAGCTGCTTGCGAGCCTCACGAACTATCATCTGCTGGAGGTGACGTTGCTCACGGGGCGTCATCATCAGATACGCTGCCAGCTCGCCCACATCGGCTGCCCCATCAAGGGAGACCTGAAGTACGGGTTCAGCCGAAGCAATCCCGACGGCAGCATCTGCCTGCATGCCCGTCGCGTGCAGTTCGAGCATCCTGTCTCCCATCAGCCCATCGACGTCGTTGCGCCCGTTCCCGACAACGCCCTCTGGCTCTCGGCGCAGCAGGCGTGCGGGGATGCGGGGTAAGCGTTGGAGATGAAAGGAAAGAATCCGACCCTCCTTTGTAGACCTGTTTCCTGACGTTCTGTTTCAATCAAAAAAAATCCGCCTGCCTCGACGACAAGCGGATTTGTTTTTATGAATGGAAAAAAGGTTAGAATGTGAAGGCGATGCCTAAGGTGAAGGGATAGAGCTCGGTGGAGTAGGGAGTAGCCAGCGAGGGGTTGCGGAAGAGCCCCGTGAGCGACTGCTTGGCGTAGAGGGATAGGCAGTTGTAGCCCACCTGTGCCATCAGGTTCACTCCCAGAGGAGCCATATTCGAATCCTTGCAGATGATTTCCTTCTTCTTGTCGGCGGCGTTGAACTTACCCTTCGAGGCGCTGGAGAAACGATATTCCAGCTCGGGGCCAATGTTGAAGAAGAGGTCCTCGCCGCGAATCTCCTTTTCGAGCGTGAGGGCGACGGGAAGCTTCAGCGTCCAGTAGCGGAACCAGGTGACGTCGTACGTCTCGGGTGCGCCGAAGTAGGTCATCTGGTTGGCGTCGGTGAAGAAGTAGGAGGGCGTTGCAAACTTATACATAGCGCGTCCGAACCCGAGGGCGAAGGTGAGGCCTACATGGCCGCCTCTGTCGAAGCTGATGCCGTCCTGGAACATATACATTCCCCATTCCCAGCTTTTCGATGCGCTGAGGGGGATGTCGGAAGCCTGGCGCTCGAGCGGGAGGGTGTTAAAGTCGCTGAGGCCTATGTAGAAGGCGGGGAAGTGCGGATGAATCCCGTTGCGGTAGTCGATATCGTAGGAGACGCTCTCGGTGGTAGTAACGCTCTCGGTGGTAGTCGTTCCGTCTTCATCTTCGTCGTCGACAGTCGTAACCGTAGTTTTGCGGATGGTCCACTTGCCGATGTTCCGTTCGGAAATCTCGGTGGTGTCGTTCATCAGCGCTTCGGAAGTTACATCTGTGCCAGCAAGGGCAGCTGAGGAGGCAAGAAGTGTTGCCGCAAGAAGTAAAGTTGCTTTCATTTTTTTTCTTTCTAAATAATTATTTTTTCTTTCTAAATAATTTTTTTTCCCTTGAACATAATTCTATGTTCTTCCTCTGTCGCGACTCAGCATAGCTCAAACAAGTTTGGCTCTGCCTTCGCTGCTCCATCGGTTCTCAAAAAATATTTTTTCTTTGAGCATATTTCAATGCTCTTCCTCTGTCGCGATTGACCTTCGGTCTTGCTTTCGTCGCTTCATCGGCTTTCGATAATTAGACGAGGAAGGAGAACGAAAAGTTGCACGTTGCATTCAATTTTTTTAAATAAAATGCAAAAAGATGTTGCGCTGTCGTTCCCCGGAATCACGGGAAAGCATCCCCGCGGAGAAGATAATCGAGGAAAAATGATTGCTGAACGAAGAAAATGTCGTACATTTGTATCTGCAATTGCAAGGAAACGATGATACAGGAAGTTAAGGACATACGGATTGAGGACTACGACTACGGGTTGACCGACGAGCGGATAGCGAAGTTCCCCCTGCCCGAGCGCGACAGCTCGAAGCTGCTCGTCTACGACAAGGGAAGCGTGAGGACGGAACGGTTCACGTCGCTGCCGAACCTGCTCCCCAAGGGCTCGCTGCTGGTTTTCAACAACACGCGGGTTATCCAGGCACGCATCCATTTCCGCAAGGAGACGGGCGCGCTCATCGAGGTGTTCTGCCTCGAACCCCTCGTGCCGGGCGAATATGTGAAGATGTTCGACCAGAAGGAGCGCTGCACGTGGCTTTGCATGATAGGCAACCTGAAGAAGTGGAAAACGGGCGAACTGAGGCGTGAGGTCTGCGTCGGAGGACACGAGGTGACGCTCAGCGTCCGACGTGCCGAGAATGTCCCTCGCGTGACGGCTGCCGGCACCACCTACTGTACGTCGCAGAGCGCAGATGTGCCTGTGGAGTTCTTCTGGCGGGCTGCCGACGGACACGAGGTGACCTTTGCGGAACTGCTCGACGCTATCGGGGAGCTTCCCATCCCTCCTTATTTAAATAGGAAGACGCAGGAGAGCGACCTGAAGACGTATCAGACCGTCTATTCGAAGATAGAGGGCTCCGTCGCCGCTCCCACAGCCGGGCTTCACTTCACGCAGAAAGTGCTCGACGACGTGAAGGCGCGTGGCATCGATATGGCCGAGCTGACGCTGCACGTCGGAGCAGGAACGTTCAAGCCGGTAAAAAGCGAGCATATCGCCGGACACGAGATGCACTCGGAGTACATTGTCGTGCGACGCTCTATCATCGAGCAGCTGCTGGCGCACGAGGGCGACGTGACAGCCGTAGGAACCACTTCGGTGCGCACGCTCGAGAGCCTGTATTACATGGGCTTGCTCCTGAGCCGTAACCCTCGGGCAACGGAAACGGAACTGCACGTTCCCCAATGGATGCCCTACGAGGAGGGCAACGACAGCCTCTCGACGCGCGAGGCTCTGCAGCAGATTCTCAACTGGATGAAAGACAACGGGCTGACAGCCTTCCACGCGACAACGCAGATAATGATAGCGCCCGGATATTCGTTCCGCATTGTGAAACGGATGGTAACCAACTTCCACCAGCCCAAGAGCACGCTGCTGCTGCTGGTTTCGGCTTTCCTGCATGGAGACTGGCGCAAGGTGTACGACTTCGCGTTGGATAACGATTACCGATTCCTGAGCTACGGCGACAGCTCGCTGCTGATGCCGTAGGAAGAGTTCGAATCTATTATTTAAAAAAGGTATGAAGATAGGTGATAAAGTACGTTTCCTTACGGAGACAGGAGGAGGCGTCGTGAAGGGATTCAAGAAGAACGACATCGTGATAGTGGAGGATGAGGAAGGTTTCGAGATTCCTATGCTGATTTCGAACTGCGTGGCGATAGAGACGGATTCGTACAACTTTGAACATAAAACGATGCCGAAAGGGGAGGCGGGCGTGAGCGGAAATGCCGCTTCAGCATCTGTTGCCAAGCAGGAGCCGACACCCGTTCAGCCTGCTCCGAAGAAAGCGGAGGAGCCTTCAGCGCCTATGTTTATCCCCGAACGACGGGAGGGGGAGAAGCTGAACGTGTATCTGGCATTTCTCCCGGTAGACATCAAGCAGGTAAGCACTACGGTGATGGAGACATACCTCGTCAACGACAGCAACTACTGGCTCCATTATACCTACTCCTCCATCGGCTCGGGTAGCATGAAGCTGCGCGCACAAGGGGTTGTCGAGCCGAATACGAAGCTCTTTGTCGAGGAGTTCACGCGCGAGATGTACTCCGAGCTGGAGCATGTGAATGTGCAGCTGCTGGCGTATAAGCAGCAGAAGGGCTTCCTTCACAAGCCCGCGGTGGACGTTGATGTGCGCATCGATACAGTTAAATTCTACAAGCTGCACGCGTTTACCGACACGCCCTTCTTTGAGGACCCTGCGCTGATGTTCGATATCGTGCGCGATGACGTTCCCGTGCGTCCTTTCCTGGTGCGGGAGGAGGTGCAGCGTGCGTTGCGTGACAAGCAGCGTGAAGAAGAGCGTCGTATGCCGAAGCCGGCACGCAAGGAGAGTCGTTTCAAGCGCGACGATGTGGTGGAAATAGACCTCCACATCAGTGAGCTGCTCGACAATACGAATGGAATGTCGAACGCGGAGATTCTTGACTACCAGCTGGAAACGTTCCGTCGTGCGCTGAATTCATACGCAGGCAAGAAAGGGCAGAAAATAGTGTTCATTCACGGAAAGGGCGATGGGGCTTTGCGTGCCGCGCTGCGCAAAGAACTCGACAGGAAGACGGATCATTACGTCTATCAGGATGCTTCGTTCCAGAAATACGGCTTCGGAGCTATGCTGGTGATAGTTAAGTGACAGAAGCGAAAAGAAAGAAGGCGTCAGCAGTTCTGCCGACGCCTTTTCTTTATCTACCTGACGGAAGAGGAATCAGAGTTCCAGGTCTCCGTCGAAGACTTCGTTCCAGGGTAGTCCCTGAATGTTAAGCTGTTCCATGAATGGATCGGGATCGAACTCCTCTACGTTCCACACGCCGGGACGTTTCCAGATTCCCTTGCAGAACATCATAGCGCCAATCATAGCGGGTACGCCCGTTGTGTAGCTTACGCCCTGCATACCTGTTTCCTGATAAGCGGCTTGATGCGAGCAGTTGTTGTAAACGTAGTAGGTGCGCTCTTTGCCGTCCTTTATTCCGCGTATGCGACAGCCGATGCTCGTTTCGCCGTCGTAGTTCTCGCCCAAATCCTGAGGATTCGGCAGCACAGCCTTGAGGAACTGAAGGGGAACAATCTTTACGCGAGCGGTCTTGCCGGAATTGTCTGCGAGGGGGGCCTCGTATTCAATCTCGTCGATGCGCGACATTCCGATGTTCTGGATAACATCAAGATAGGTGAGGTACTGCTGTCCGAACGTCATCCAGAAGCGTCCCTGCTTGATGGTGGGGAAGTTGATGACAAGGCTTTCCAGCTCCTCGTGATGCATGAGATAGCTCTCTCGCGGGCCGATATTGGGGTAGGTGATGGGCTGATGTATCTCAAGCGGTTCCGTCTCAATCCATTTGCCGTCTTTGTAGTAAAGACCTTTCTGGGTGATCTCCCGAATGTTGATCTCCGGGTTGAAGTTAGTGGCGAATGCCTTGTGGTGGTTGCCAGCATTGCAGTCGACGATGTCGAGATAGTGGATCTCGTCGAAGTGGTGCTTTGCTGCGTAGGCCGTATAGATGGCAGAAACGCCCGGGTCGAAGCCACATCCGAGGATGGCGGTAAGTCCAGCTTTCTCAAAACGTTCTCTATATGCCCATTGCCACGAATACTCAAAGTGAGCTTCGTCCTTGGGCTCGTAGTTAGCTGTATCGAGATAGCTGCATCCAGCCTCCAGGCAGGCGTCCATAATCGTAAGGTCCTGATACGGCAAAGCCAGGTTGACGACGATGTCGGGCTTAAAGGATTTCATGAGGGCGACAAGAGCGGGTACGTCGTCGGCATCAACAGCAGCCGTAGCGACATTGACGCCATACTTGTCTTTCAGCACTTTTGCCAAAGCGTCGCATTTGCTTTTTGTGCGGCTGGCAATCATGATGTCTGTGAAGATGTCGGCATTCTGAGCCAACTTGTGAGCGGCAACAGTTCCTACACCGCCACAACCAATTTGTAATACTCTACTCACTTTTATTCGCTTTTTATCGTTATTAAATACTGTTCGTTTGATAATACATCTCCGCTGCCCGGTAACGGATATCCGGCTTTATTCAAGGTATGTGTATCCGTAGAGCCCGGAGCGGTAGGTGTTGAGGAACTCCTTGCCTTCCTCGAGGGTGATGGTGCCTTGCTTGACAGATCGGGCAACCCACGTCTCAAGGGTGCGTACCATCTTCTTTGAATTCCAGTCGACGTATTCAAGCACGTCGTTGACGGTCTCTCCGTCGATGGTCTTTTCTATCTTGTAGCCGTCTTTGGTGACGGAGATATGAACGGCGTTGGTGTCGCCGAACAGGTTGTGCATATCGCCCAGAATCTCCTGATAGGCACCTACGAGGAAGACGCCTATGTAGTAGGGTTCGCCCTTGCGGATAGAGTGCACGGGGAGGCTGTTGGTGATGACATTCTCGGAAATGTAGGAAGTGACCTTTCCGTCGCTGTCGCAGGTGATATCCTGAAGCGTGGCTTGCCTGTCGGGACATTCGTTCAGGCGTTGCAGGGGCATGATGGGGAAGACTTGGTCGATGCCCCAGGAGTCGGGAAGCGACTGGAAGATGGAGAAGTTGCAGAAGTATTTGTCGGCGAGGAGCTTGTTTATCTTGCGCAGCTCCTCGGGAGCGTGCTTCATCTGCTTGGCGATGGTGTTAATCTCGCGTGTTACGCTCCAGTACAGTTTCTCAATCTGCGCGCGCGTCTTCAGGTCGATGATGCCGTGAGCGAAGAGCTCAAGCGTCTCTTCCCGTATCTGCTGCGCATCGTGCCAGTTCTCAAGGGCGCTTCGTTGCGTGAGGTTGTCCCAGATTTCGTAGAGGTCTTTGACGAGCTGGTGGTCGTTTTCGCCCACTTCCCATTCCTCCGGCATCTGCGGGAGGGAAACGGTCTCGAGCACCTGGACAACGAGCACGGAGTGATGGGCTGCAAGCGAGCGTCCGCTCTCGGTGATGACGTTAGGATGGGGAAGTCCGTTCTTGTCGGAGGCTTCCATTATCTGGTAGATGATGTCGTTCACGTACTCCTGCATGGAGTAGTTGACGGAGGACTCGCTGCTTGCCGAGCGGGTGCCGTCGTAGTCGACGCCCATTCCTCCTCCCGCGTCGATGAAGGTGATGGGAAAGCCGAGCTGGCAGAGCTGCACGTAGAACTGGGAAGCCTCGCGGATGGCAGTCTTGATGTGCCGTATGTTGGTTACCTGGCTCCCGATGTGGAAGTGGATGAGGTTGAGGCAGTCCTCAAGCCCTATCTGCTTGAGTTTCTCGAGGGCTTCGAGCAGCTCGCTCGAGGTGAGCCCGAACTTGCTGGCATCGCCTCCGCTGTCTTCCCACTTGCCGCTGCCGCTTGTTCCCAGCTTGATGCGGACACCGATGCGGGGACGGACGTTAAGGCGCTTCGACACGTCGGCAATGAGGTCGAGCTCGTTCATTTTCTCTATGACGAGGAAGATTCGCTTCCCCATCTTCTGAGCCATCAGAGCCAGCTCGATGTAGCTTTCATCCTTGTATCCGTTGCAGATAAGGAGCGAGTCGTTCTCGGCATTTGCTGCGATGACGGCGTGAAGCTCGGGCTTGGAGCCAGCTTCCAGTCCTAGGTTGAACTTCTGCCCGTGACGGGTAATCTCTTCCACAACGGGGTGCATCTGGTTGACCTTGATGGGAAAGACGGAGTAGCATTGTCCCTTGAATCCGTACTCCTCGCAAGCCTGCTTGTAGCAGTACGACATACGCTCGATGCGGTTGTCGAGGATGTCGGGGAAGCGCAGCAGCACGGGGGCCCCTATGTCGCTGAGCGACAGCTCGTCCATTACCTGGCGCAGGTCGACTTCTATTCCGTTCTTCTTGGGGGTAACAACCGCGTGTCCCTTCTCGTTAATGCCGAAGTAGGAGATGCCCCAGCCCTTGATGTTGTAGAGGTCGGCCGAGTCTTCAATATGCCATTTCTTCATTTTCTAATTGTCGATGCTTTCGCTGTGGATAAATAAATTACGGAGTTGATGAAACCTTAAAGGTTTGCAAAGATATGTAGTTTTGGAGAATAATTTCGTTTTCGGCGGTTTTTTATCTTGCCGAAGGCAAAAAAATGCGTATATTCACCAAATATGCTTTTTTGGAGATCCGTTTTCCTGGCTTTCAGCGGGACTTTTCAAATGCATCGAGAGAAGTTTCTCGCGAGGGTGAATTTTCGAGAAGGGAATAATTTTTTTTCTTTCTACATACGGCCGTATGAAGAAGGGAAAATTTTTTTTGGAGAAAGAAAAAATCTTTGTGGGAAAAACTTGTTTCGCGAAGCTCCTTCGGGCTTGCCGCGCGGGGAACATTTTTTTTGAATATACGGAAAAAATGGAAAGCCGAAGGAAGAATTGATTGTCGTGTCAGTTTTTATTCGTAAATTTGCAGAGCTAAACATTCAAAGAACGATGGATACCGATATCACGAAGTCCGACTATTCGCTGTTCCCGTCTCCCTGCTATGTGCTGGAGGAGCGTCTTCTGCGGCGAAACCTTTCGCTCATCCGGCGCGTTGCCGAAGAGGCCGACGTAGAGATCATACTGGCTTTCAAGGCCTTTGCCCTGTGGAAGACGTTCCCTATCTTCAGGGAGTATATCAGCCATACGACAGCCAGCTCTCTTTACGAAGCGCGGCTGGCGTATGAGGAATTCGGCAGCCCGGCGCATACATACAGCCCTGCCTACACGGAAGAGGATTTTCCTGAGATATTGCGTTGCAGCAGTCATATTACTTTCAATTCGCTCTCGCAGTATGAGCGCTTTTACCCTTTGGCAAAGGAGAGCTCCGTTTCGTGCGGCATCCGTATCAATCCCGAATACAGCGAGATAGAGACGGAACTTTACAATCCGTGTGCTCCCGGAAGCCGTTTCGGCGTGCTTGCGAGCCAGCTACCCGAGGAACTGCCTGAGGGCATCGAGGGATTTCATTGTCATTGTCATTGCGAGTCGCCGAGCGAGGCTCTCGAGCATACGCTTCAGCACATCGAAGAGAAATTCGGGAAATGGTTGCCGACGCTTAAGTGGCTCAATCTGGGCGGAGGGCACTTGATGACGCGCACTGACTATAACGTGCCGTTGCTGATTTCCCTCCTGAAGGGGCTGCACGAGCGTTATCCTCAGCTGCGGATAATCCTCGAGCCGGGAAGCGCCTTCGCCTGGCAGACAGGACCTCTCATCGCCAAAGTGGTAGATGTCGTTGAGAACAAAGGTATTCGCACCGCTATCCTAAACGTCAGCTTCACGTGCCACATGCCTGATTGCCTGGAGATGCCCTATCACCCGGAAGTGCGCGGAGCGAAGACTCTGGAGGAGGGGGAGAAAAGTTCGCTGCCTTATGTCTATCGATTGGGCGGAAACAGTTGTCTTAGTGGCGATTTCATGGGCTCCTGGGCCTTCGATCATCCTCTTCGGCAAGGGGAATATATCGTTCTGGAAGATATGATTCACTATACGACCGTGAAGACGAATATGTTCAACGGGATACATCACCCGTCAATCGCTCTTCTTCACGAAGACCATACGATAGAGGTTCTCCGCAACTTCCGTTACGAGGATTATCGCGATAAGATGGATTAACGCTAGAAGTCAGTCAATCCCAATAAGTCGTCGTATTCTTCTTCTTGCTTTTCGGCAGGCGGCGCTTGCTTTTCGCTTGACGTATACGTATCGTCAAAGATTCGAAATGAAGAAAACGACATAGCTCTATCCTGTATTGGCATAGGAGTCCTTGATTTTATTTGGTAATGCGGCAAGTCGATGATGTCGCTATAGTCGTTGTCTTTGTCCATCGCTCAGCAAGAAAAGGAAACCTCGTGGGAAAAAACGTCTTATGATTTGTGTGAGTTTAGTCGATGAAGCGTTCTGTTAGCCCTTCGAATTCATCAATGCGCCTGTCGCGGAGGAAAGGCCACCATCTTCTCACATTCTCGCTTCTCGAGAGATCGATGTCAACCAAAAGGATTTCCTCGTTGGTACCAGCTTCTGCTATCATTTCTCCTTGAGGACCTGCCACAAAGCTATGTCCCCAGAACTGTATGCCATTTGTCTGCTTGCTGGGATCATCCTCGTGCCCGCATCTGTTAACAGCAATTACGGGTAGCCCATTTGCAACAGCATGTCCTCGCTGCACAAGCTGCCAGGCATTCAGCTGGCGTGCTTTCTCCTCATCTGTATCGCTGCTTTCCCATCCGATAGCGGTAGGGTAGATGAGAAGATCGGCTCCCTGAAGTGCCATCAGACGTGCTCCTTCGGGATACCACTGATCCCAGCAGACTTGAACGCCCAGCTTGCCCACCGAAGTGTCGATGGGATGAAAGCCGAGATCTCCAGGAGCGAAGTAGAATTTCTCGTAGTAGGCAGGATCGTCGGGAATATGCATCTTGCGGTATTTTCCTGCTATGGAGCCATCGTGCTCAAAGACGACAGCCGTATTGTGATACAGTCCTGTCGTCCTCTTTTCGAAAAGCGAGGCAACAAGTACTATGCCGCACTCTTTAGCTAATGAGCCGTAGAAATGCGTTGCGAGCCCAGGTATCGGCTCTGCTAAATTGAAGTGGGTGGTGTCTTCTGTTTGGCAGAAGTATAATGTATCGTGCAATTCCTGCATGACGACAAGTCTGGCTCCTTTGGCAGCAGCCTCTCGGATGCAAAGACTGAGTTTCTGGCGGTTGGCTTCAACGTCAGAAGATATGGCTTGTTGGATAAGGGCAACTTTCAGCATGTGTTTCGTGTTCATGATGTTGTTTTATGCTTAATACTTTTGGATTTTGTCTTTGAAGATAACGCCTTTTGGGTAATTCATTGTGACGCAATGCAGGGAGCCGTGTTGGCGGACGAGAGTCCTGCAGTCGATGCCAATAATCTGTCTGTCGGGGAAGACTTCCGACAATGTCTTGAGTGCAAGCTTGTCATTGTCGGGTTGATTGTAAATAGGAACAAGCACAGCTCCGTTGATGACGAGGAAATTTGCGTAAGTGGCAGGAAGGCGTGAGCCTTCGTCGTCGAAAAGGGGCGAAGCCATCGGGAGGGGGACGAGCTTGTAGGGCTTTCCTTCGGGCGTCAGGAACGTGCGCAACTCGTCTTCCATTGCCTTCAGCTCGTCATAGTCGATATCTGTGTCGTCGGTGTGCTTGACATAGACAATAGTATCGTTTGGACAGAGGCGTGCAAGTGTATCCACATGTCCGTCTGTATCATCTCCGCAAAGGTATCCGTGCTCAAGCCAAAGAACTCTTTGGCAATTCAACGTTTGTCTTAGCATTGTCTCTGCTTCTTCTTTGGAGAACCAATTGCGATTGGGAGCAAGCAGACAGGATGTTGTCGTCAAAACGGTGCCTTTTCCATCACTCTCAATGCTTCCTCCTTCAAGTATGACTCTCCTTTCGTCCGAATACTGCGGCAGTTCTCCTGTTGCGTGATTCGCAAGAATGTTGTCAAGGAAGAGGCATTCGTTGATGAGGTTGTCTTTGTTGGAAGCAAACTTCTGTCCCCATCCGTTGAACCCGAAATCAAGGAGAAGAGGCTCTCCCGCTTCGTTCACTAACGTAATAAAAGCATGATCGCGACTCCAAGTGTCGTTGGTGGGACATTCGTAGAGAAGTATGCTGTGTGCTCCCGCTTCGCAAAGAAGGGCTCCCGTTTCTCCCAAGAAGTGTTCGGCCTGATGATTCAAGATTCCAGCACGAAGCAGTTGCTCTTTGACTTCTGTCGTGTCTGGGGCAACGATGAGGAGGTCTTCCCGCTTAATTATCTCTGCGGCAATAGCCAGGAAACATGCTTGTGCTTCTTGTAGATATGGAGCCCAGTCGGTTTGCTCGTGAGGCCAAGTCAGCTGAACGAAGCCTTGTGGCTCCCATTCAGCGGGAAGTCTGTATGTGGGGTAAGCTGTCATTCGTTGTTTTTGCTTTTTTAGGGAGAGTGGGTTATCTGATTTCGGTTCGAGATGGCTTTGGGGCAATAGAACGTACGCGCAGAATATAGTCAATTAAAAGTTCCGAGTCGGTCTTTTCTATTTCATTACCGATGCAGGTTCGTGGAATGAAGTAAACAGAATTTATGTAGCTGTTGAAAGCTACGCGGTACTTTCTGTTTTCGTCAAGAGGCTTACCCTGAATGTCGGTGATTTCGACGCGGGTAGCTGTGTCGTCTTGCGTAAAAATGGTATAGCGAATGCCTCCGGGGAGTAAGTCGGCTCTCTTGCTTGCCTTTCGGTGCGAGCGGAGAATCATTTCCCGAAGCTCGGCGGGAGTCATATCGTAGATGAAAACCGTATTTTGGAAGGGATTGAGAGTCAGTATATCCTCGCGGGTAACAGGGCCTTTCTTGAGTTCTCCGATACGTATTCCGCCAGAGTTCTGGAATGCTATGTCTACGTCAAGCATCTCGATAAGAGCATCCGTCATCAGAGTGGACAAATCTTCTCTTCCGCTGAATTGCGTAGCAACAGCCCCGATAGCTTCTTTCATGATAGTGTTCTTCTTATAATCCTCTATCATGCTTCGGATTTCGGGCACTTCTTTCCTCTTCTTCGTGAGGCTGATAAGCGTGTAATCTTTATCAACCACCTTGTTGTTTCTCAGAGTAAGGGTTGTCTTTGCCAGATACTTGAGCCAGCATTCGGCCTGAGCTATCAGAACACCGTTGACGAGAGTTTTCTCTTGTATCTTTGTATGGCTATGCCCTCCGATGATAGCGTCCAACTCGGGCATCGCTTCGGCAAGCCGGATGTCTTCGGTTGTTCCGATGTGGGTGAGGGCGATGAATACGTCGCAACTGTCGCGCAGAGAGCGATATTGGAGGGCGGAGCTGACAGGGTCGTGGAACGTGAGCCCGCGCAGCTTGCCTGGATGCGCGGCAGGAAGCCAACTCCCGTTGTCGATGGGCTGAGCCTGCGCGATGCCCAATAAACATACGCGGATGCCTTCCATATTAATAATGGTATAGGGACGAGGCTGCGGAAGGGATGTCAGCTTCGGGTTCATCTCGACATTGCAGCAGAGTGTTTCAAAAGCAGATTGCTTCATGCGTTCTTCCAGAACCTCCTGCCCATAATCGAACTCGTGATTTCCGAAAGTCTCATACTGATACCCGACTTGGTTCATGAGTTCTACGATTGGGAAACCGGGCTCCTCGTGTTGGTCAACGATAGGATTTCCCGTGTATTTATCTCCAGCGCAAAGCAAAAGAACACTATTCCCTCGGGCCTTTTCTGCTTGGACAATGGGTGCTATCTTTGCGAAGCCGTCAAATCTCCCGTGCATGTCATTCGTCGAGAAGATGACAAGGTTTCTCTCGTCTTTCTGCTTCTTCCCTTTGTGAAAACAAGGGTCCGAAGCCTTGCTGCAGGACGGCAGGCTCAGAAGCATGATGATGCATAGAAGGCGAAGAACGTTTCGTTTCATGAAGGGAAAGTTTTCTTATCTTGGTGCAAAGATATAAAAAATCTCCCTACGTTGGAAGCGTAGGGAGAAAAAACTTTTTTGTCTTTTTCAGACTTAACCGGCGTTGCTCTTTTCCGGAATCTCCTTATTAATAAGGTTAGAAGGTGTATTTGATTTTCCCGGCACCGATCTGCAGCGATCTGCCCGCATCGTACATCTTCATAACAGAAACAACCTCGGAGACAACGGCAAACCCAATGAACGCATAGCCGATAATCTGCATGGTATTATTCTGCTCTCCCGGGTTTTCTGCGGATGTCGTTCCTACTACCAAAGCCAGTCCGCCAATGGTTGCGCTGCCGACTGCAGCACATTGCCAGTTTACAGATTCTTTGACCGACGTACCAGCTGCATAGATGGGATTCTTGTTTGCCTCGGCTTTCAGCCATCGTTTCAGCGCAATTCGTTCCTTTGCCGCAGCCTCCAACCCGTTAGCGCCGAAATACACATCATCCGAACGAGAATTGTCGTTTTGCCCGAAAAGGGCGACATTGATACACATAAGCATCAACAGAGTAATCGTTTTTTTCATTATTTCATGTTTCTAATCGTTTATACTACATCTCCCATCCAAAAGACAGGGATATTCCAAAAGTGACAATCGAGCGTCACTTAACCCTTTGCCCAGCAAAGGAAAGAGGTTTTTTAGTAGATTCCCTGAGCGAGCATAGCACGGGCAACCTTCATGAAGCCGGCAATGTTGGCACCCTTCACATAGTTGATGTAGCCGTCTTTCTCGGTGCCGTACTTCACGCAAGCGTCGTGAATGCTGCGCATGATATAGTGCAGCTTCTGGTCAACCTCTTCGGCGCTCCAGCTGATATGTCCTGCGTTCTGGCTCATCTCGAGTCCGCTGGTAGCCACACCTCCTGCGTTGACAGCCTTGCCCGGAGCATAGAGCATGCGATGCTCGATGAAGGCGTCGATAGCTTCGGGCGTGCATCCCATGTTGGAAATCTCGCCTACGCAGATGACGCCGTTGTCGATAATCTGCTTGGCGTCGGCGCCGTTAAGCTCGTTCTGGGTAGCGCACGTCAGACAGATGTCCACTTTCTGCTCCCAGGGCTTGCGTCCGGGGAAGAAGGTTGCGCGCGGATATTTCTCGGCATAAGGTTCGACGATATCGTTTCCGCTGTCGCGCAGCTCGAGCATATAGTCAATCTTATCTCCGCTTACTCCATCTGGATCATAGACATAACCGTCTGGGCCAGAGATAGTAACAACCTTAGCGCCCAGCTGAGTGGCTTTAGTGACAGCTCCCCAGGCAACGTTTCCGAATCCGCTCACAGCAACGGTTTTTCCCTCGATGGTGAGGCCTCGTGTGGCAAGCATCTGGGTTACGAAGTAAAGTCCGCCGAAGCCTGTAGCCTCGGGACGGATGAGTGATCCGCCGAAGTCGAGTCCTTTTCCTGTGAGCACGCCCGTGCATTCGCGCGTCAGCTTCTTATACATACCCATCAGGTAGCCTACTTCACGTCCGCCTACGCCGATGTCGCCTGCGGGCACGTCCATATCAGGGCCTATGTTGCGCCAGAGCTCCAGCATGAAGGCTTGGCAGAAGCGCATAATCTCGGCGTTGCTCTTGCCGCGAGGCGAGAAATCGGAGCCTCCCTTAGCGCCGCCCATCGGAAGGGTGGTGAGGGCATTCTTGAATGTCTGCTCAAAGCCGAGGAACTTCAGGATGGAGGGGGTAACGGAGGCGTGGAAGCGGAGGCCGCCCTTGTACGGGCCGATGGCGTTGTTGAACTGTACGCGGTAGCCCGTGTTAACCTGGATGTCGCCCTTGTCGTCAACCCAAGTCACGCGGAACGTGATGATGCGGTCGGGCTCAACGAGGCGCTCGATGATTTTTGCTTTTTCAAATTCGGGGTGCTGGTTGTAGATGTCCTCGATGGACATGAGCACTTCGCGTACTGCCTGAATGTATTCGGGCTCGCCCGGATGCTTCAGTTCAAGGGATTGGATGATTTCTTCAGTTTTCATTGAGGTAATAAAGACTTAAAAAGTGAAATGATATTCGATTTTTAGTGTGGCAAATGTAGTGTCTTTTTTCGATGGAACAAAGAAAAAATGAAAAATTGCATGATTATTTTTTCGCTTCTGCAGGGAGAGGGGAGAAAACGTCCCTCAAATGAAAATTATGGAGAAGGAATAAAATTTTTTCGAGAAGGAATCTCGCCGTATGAAGAAAGAATCCGGCCGTATGAAGAAAGAAAAAATCAGGGTGCCTCACACAGCCTTCTGGGGCACCCTGCGACAAACTCCGATTCGTCGGCAAAAAAGAGCGGATTTTGTTTTGTTTTACGCCCGTTTTTCGCTACCTTTGCAGCTAAATTTAAATAGGTATGCCCGAGAAGAAAGACTATACTTCGAATTATGAATTCCTGCTGAAGGACGTGTCGTTCCAGAACCTGATGACGCGTCGCATCTTCAACGTTCTGCTTGTCGCCAATCCCTACGATGCCTTTATCCTTGAGGACGACGGGCGCATCGAGGAGAAGCTCTTCGACGAGTACTCGCGACTGGGCTTGCGCTATCCCCCGCGCTTCACGCAGGTCTCCACCCAAGAGGAGGCCGAGAAAGCCCTTGAGGGGCTGCGCTACGAGCTTGTCATCTGTATGCCGAATACCGATCATACCGATGTGTTCGACATCGCCCGCAACATCAAGGCTTCCGCCCCCGACACCCCGCTTGTCGTGCTCACACCCTTCTCGCACGGCATCACACGCTATATGGAGGGCTACGACCTGAGCCCCTTCGAGTATGTCTTCTGCTGGCTCGGCAACACCGACCTCATGCTCTCCATCATCAAGTTGATGGAGGACAAGATGAACCTCGAGCACGATATCGCCGAGGGAGGCGTGCAGATGATACTGCTGGTGGAAGACGGCATCCGTTTCTATTCCTCAGCGCTGCCCAATCTTTATAACTTCGTGCTCGGGCAGAGCCTCGCTTTCGCTACCGAGGCGCTCAACTCCCACGAGCGCACGCTCCGCATGCGAGGACGTCCTAAAATCGTTCTCGCCCGAACCTACGAGGAGGCGTGGAGCCTTTATGAGAAATACAGTCGAAACATGCTGGGAGTCATCAGCGACGTCCGCTTCCCCCGCAACGGGAATCCCAAGGACCCGCAGGCAGGCTTGGAACTGCTGAGGGCTATTCGCGCCAACGATCCTTTCCTGCCGCTCATCATGCAGTCGGCAGAGCCTTCGAACCGCCCTCTCGCCGAAAGTGTGGGAGCCGGGTATGTCGACAAGAACTCGAAGAAGATGGACGTGGACCTTCGCGATATGGTGCAGCACTACTTCGGCTTCGGCGACTTGGTGTTCCGCGATCCTTCCTCGCAAAAGGAAATCGTGCGCGTCCACGACCTTAAGGACTTGCAGGACAACATCTTCACCATTCCTGAGGAGTCGCTTGCCTATCACGCTTCGCGCAATCATATATCCCGCTGGCTGTCGAGCCGCGCGATGTTCCCCGTTGCCGACGTCCTTCGCGGTATCACGATGGAGAAGGTGAAGCATATGGACGATCACAGGCGCATCATCTACGATGCTATCGTGAAATACAGGAAGATGAAGAATCAGGGCGTTGTGGCTGAGTATAACCGCTCGCGCTTTGACCGTTTTTCGAACTTTGCCCGCATCGGGGAGGGCTCCCTTGGGGGCAAAGGGCGCGGTATCGCTTTCATTGACAATATATTGAAGCGGCATGCCGAATACGCTACGTTTGACAACGCCGAGATTCACATCCCCAAGACGTTGGTGCTCTGTACCGATATTTTCGTGCGGTTTATGGACGACAACGACCTTTATACTATCGCCCTTTCCGACAGTCCTGACGAGGAGATTCTCGCAGCTTTTCTCAAAGGGCAACTTCCGGAGGATTTAAAGGACGACGTCGTCTCCTTCTGTAATGTGGTTGACGGCCCTATTGCCGTTCGTTCCAGCTCGTTGCTCGAAGACTCTCACTATCAGCCGTATGCCGGCGTGTATGCTACCTATATGGTGCCGGATGGAGAGTCGCAGATCAGCCGTCTGGCTGAAGCCATCAAAGGTGTTTACGCAAGCGTTTTCTATCGTGCGTCGAAAGCCTATATGTCTGCCACAAGCAACGTCATCGACCAGGAAAAAATGGCTGTCGTCCTGCAGGAAGTAGTCGGCAGTAGGCACGGGCGTCGGTTCTACCCCGATTGCTCGGGTGTGGCTCGTTCTCTTAACTTTTATCCCGTCGGGGACGAAAAGGCGGAGGAGGGCGTCGTCGATCTGGCGCTTGGGCTCGGTAAGCATATTGTGGATGGGGGACGTTCCTTGCGCGTAAGTCCTGCGCATCCGAAGCATGTGATGCAGACGAGCGATATAAAACTGGCGCTTACGGAGACGCAGACGACATTCCTGGCTCTTGACTTGGAGTCGGCAGGAAATGCGTTCTCGGTGCGTGAGGATTTCGACCTTTTGCGCCTTCCCGTGAAAGATGCGTTGGAAGACGGCACGCTGGAGTGGATAGGATCTACCTACGACAGGGAGGACGATATGTTGTACGACAGCCTTGAGATGAAAGGGCGCAAGGTAATTACTTTCAGCGGTTTGCTGCAGTACGAGATGTTTCCTCTTATGCCGATTGTGCAGCTTGCTCTCAAATTCGGCGAGCAAGAGATGAGGCGTCCTGTGGAAATAGAATTTGCTGCTACGTTTGACAGAACAAGCCGCTCGGGGGTTATGTATCCTCTTCAGATGCGTCCCATCGTCAGTTCTCGGGAGTGCATCGATGAAGATTTGACTTTGGCAAATAAAGAGAAACTCCTCGCTTACAGCGCCCGTTCGTTGGGCAACGGTATCACAAATGATGTGGCAGATGTGGTTTACGTACGTCCCGGAGCCTTTGATTTCTCCCGTAATGCTGTGATTGCCGATGAAGTGCGACAAATAAACGAAGTGCTTATGGCTGAGAAGACAGGCTATCTGCTTGCAGGTCCTGGGCGTTGGGGCTCGAGCGACGAGTCTTTGGGAATCCCTGTGGAGTGGGGCGACATTTGCGGCGTGCAGTTTATTGTTGAACTGGCTATTGACGGAAAGCCCATTCAGCCGAGCCAAGGAAGCCACTTCTTTCAGAACCTGACTTCGTTTGGCGTAGGCTATTTTACGGTGAATCCCTTTGGGCGCGACGGAGAGGAGTTTTTCCGGATGGAGATTCTGGAGTCTCTTCCGGCGCTGCATGAAACCGCCTACGTTCGTCATGTTCGCTTCCCAAAGCCATTCGTTGTAAAGATGGATGGGATGAAGAGTGTTGGCTTGGTAGAGATAGTTGATAATGGCTGAAACTCAGATATATGGATGCTTTAAGCTTAGGTTTGAATCCTATTCAAGAGAAGGCGGTTGAAAAGCTTTCTATCAACGCATTAACCCCTATGCAGGAGGCTTCGCTCTTTGCTTGTCGGGAGCCGCAGGATGTTGTTCTCTTGTCGCCCACGGGAAGCGGTAAGACGCTGGCTTATCTGCTTCCCTTGCTGGAGCGAATGCTGCCTTCAAAGGAGGGCGTTCAAGCGTTGGTGATTGTGCCTTCTCGGGAATTGGCGATACAGATTGAGCAGGTATTTAAATCAATGGATACGCCTTTCAAGGCTTTGGCTGTTTACGGAGGACGTCCAGCTATGGATGAACATCGTACGATGAAAGGAATGAGTCCTTCGCTTATTGTTGGTACTCCTGGACGTCTCAATGATCATCTGAAAAAGGGAAACATTGACGCTTCCGGCATCCGTACGTTGGTGATTGACGAATTTGACAAGTGCTTGGAGCTGGGCTTTTATGATGAAATGAAAGCTGTGCTGGAACAACTTCCGTCGTTGGAAAGGCGTTGGCTGACATCAGCAACAGATATCGCTGAGATGCCTGACTTCTTGGAGCTTCGTCGATATGTTAAGTTGGATTATCTGGGTGCTCCTGGCGCAGAAGGCGCAGCATCTGTAAGCGACAGGATAGCCGTTTCGGTTGTACATTCTCCTGACAAAGATAAATTAGCCATTCTCTATCGACTCCTTTGCTATCTCGGAGGAGAGCAGACGATTGTGTTCTGCAATTATCGTGAGGGCGTGGAGCGGATAGGGCAGTATTTGACGCAGCAGAAGATAGTGCATGCTGTCTATCATGGAGGGCTGGAGCAGGAGATGCGGGAACGGGCTTTGTATAAATTCCGAAACGGCTCGGTGAACGTGCTGATAAGTACCGATTTGGCTTCGCGAGGGCTGGATATTCCAGAGGTGCGTCATATCGTTCATTATCATCTTCCTTTGAGTCAGGAAGCAAGCGTGCATCGCTCCGGACGTACGGCAAGATGGGATGCGGAAGGGGATTCAATCTTCCTCCTCGGCCCAGAGGAAAACATGCCTGACTATCTGAAGGATTTTTCTGTGTTGGAGCTGCCCGATAAGCCCAAGCGCCCGACTCCTCCGCTGTGGGAGACAATTTATATAGGAAAGGGCAAGAAGGATAAGATCAACAAAGTTGATATCGCAGGTTTTCTCTATAAGAAGGGCAACTTGACGAAAGATGACTTGGGCTTGATTGATGTTCAGGATAGATACAGCTATGTGGCTGTGCGAAGGAGCAAGGTGAAGCAACTGCTTTCGCTTGTCGATGGAGAGAAAATCAAAGGATTAAAAACCATTATTGTTGTGGCAAAGTGAGCGGTTTTCAAAGGTTTTATCCTTGTTGAAACAATTTTCTCGAAAAGATTTTGCTATTGATAAAAAAAGCCGTACTTTTGCAGATACGAATCAAAATGCACTAAAAAAACAGTATATGAAAAAGCACAATTTCAATGCGGGACCATCCATTCTGCCTCGCGAAGTGATTGAAGAGACAGCAAAGGCTGTCCTTGATTTCAACGGCTCAGGCCTTTCAATTCTCGAAATCAGCCATCGTCACAAAGATTTCCAGGCTGTTATCGACGAAGCTGAGGCTTTGTTCAAGGAAGTACTTGGAGTCCCTGAAGGGTACAGCGTCTTGTTCCTCGGAGGAGGTGCCAGCCTCCAGTTTTGTATGGCTCCTATGAACTTCCTGAAGACGAAGGCAGCCTACCTGAATACGGGCGTTTGGTCGAAGAAAGCTATCAAGGAAGCAAAGAATTTCGGCGAAGTAGTAGAAGTGGCTTCTTCGGCAGATACCACTTATAACTATATTCCTCGCGGATACACCATCCCCAGCGATGTGGACTACTTCCACTATACGTCCAACAACACGATTTACGGAACGGAGATTCGTCAGGTTCCCGACAGCCCGGTTCCCGTAATCTGCGATATGTCAAGTGATATCTTCTCGACGCCTGTTGACGTGAGCAAGTATATGTGCATCTATGGCGGAGCCCAGAAAAACCTTGCTCCAGCCGGCGTGACATTTGTTGTTGTGAAGAATGACTGCGTAGGCAAGGTGGACCGAGTGATTCCTACGATGCTGAACTATCAGACGCATATCGACGGCGGCTCGATGTTCAACACTCCTCCTGTGCTGCCTATCTATAGCGCTATGCTGACGTTGCGCTGGATAAAGAAATGTGGAGGCGTAAAGGAGATGGAGCGCCGTGCTATCGAGCGTGCCAACCTTCTCTACGGAGCCATCGACAACAGCCCCATCTTCCGTCCTACTATTGCCAATCCTGCCGATCGTTCGCGCATGAACATCTGCTTCGTGATGAAGGACGAGTACAAAGAGCTGGAGCCCGACTTCCTGAAGTTTGCTACCGAGCACGGTATGGTGGGCGTGAAAGGACATCGTAGCGTAGGTGGTTTCCGCGCCAGCTGCTACAATGCTATGCCGCTCGAGAGCGTTCAGGCTTTGGTTGATTGCATGCACGAATTTGAAGACCTTCATAAATAACTGCTTGATATGAAAGTGTTGGTTGCTACAGACAAACCTTTTGCAAAGGTTGCTGTCGATGGAATAAAGAAAGTAGTGGAAGAGGCAGGCTATAAGCTGGCACTTCTGGAAAAGTATGGCGACAGAGCAAACTTGATTGCTGCCGTAGCCGATGTGGATGCCCTCATCATTCGCAGCGATGTGATAGACGAGGATGTCTTCTCTGCTGCGCCTAAGCTCAAGATAGTAGTGCGCGCAGGAGCAGGCTTCGACAATGTGGACCTTGCTGCAGCTACGGCTCACGGCGTTTGCGTGATGAATACCCCCGGGCAGAACAGCAATGCTGTCGCTGAGCTGGCACTTGGCCTGATGGTCTATGCCGTTCGTAACTTCTATAACGGCACTTCCGGTACGGAGCTCAAGGGAAAGCGTTTGGGTATTCATGCTTACGGCAACGTAGGGCGCAACGTAGCCCGTATTGCCAAAGGCTTTGGATTGCAGATTAGTGCTTACGACGCCTATTGTCCCGATAGCGTGATGGAAGCCGACAATGTTCGCCCCGTACATAGTGCAGAAGAACTCTATGCCGAGAACGATATCGTCAGCCTTCACATTCCTGCAACGCCGGAAACGAAGCAAAGCATCAACTATGCACTTCTCAACCGCATGCCCAAGGGTGCTCTGCTGGTGAATACGGCTCGCAAGGAGGTTATCAACGAAGATGAGCTTATTCAGCTGATGAATGATCGTACCGACTTCAAGTATGTCAGCGACGTGATGCCTAATGCACACGACAAGATGGTTGAACTGTTTGAGGGACGTTACTTCTCCACTCCCAAGAAGATGGGAGCCCAGACGGCTGAAGCAAACATCAACGCAGGCATTGCTGCCGCCCATCAGATTGTAGGCTTCTTCAAGGAAGGTATCCGAAAATTCCAAGTTAACAAATAAGCAATCGAAGACAGCGATTCGTCAGCCTTTCTTTTTCCTTTGAGGAAAAAACTTTTTTCTTTGCGCAAAAAATTTTTTTCTTTCTTCATACGGCCGGGAGAAGAAGGGAAAATCTGACGCAGTCGCTTCTTCATTTTTGATGTAAACGTATGGCAATTGTAAAACCGTTCAAGGGTATTCGTCCGCCAAAGGATTTGGTGGAAAAAGTAGAAAGCCGTCCCTACGATGTGCTTGATTCAGCCGAGGCTCGTGCCGAAGCCGAGGGTAATCCTATGTCTCTCTATCATATCATCCGTCCGGAGATAGATTTCCCCGAGGGAACCGATGAGCACGATCCGAGAGTGTATCCGAAGGCAGCTGAAAACTTCGCCCTTTTCCAGAAAAACGGATGGCTCGTTCAAGATCCCAAGGAGTACTATTACATCTATGCTCAGACGATGGGAGAAAAAACGCAGTACGGGCTGGTTGTGGGCGCTTATGTGGAAGACTATATGAGCGGCGTCATCAAAAAGCACGAGCTGACTCGGGCAGACAAAGAGGAAGACAGAATGAAGCACGTGAGGGTGAACAATGCCAACATTGAGCCTGTCTTCTTCGCTTTTCCTGACAATAAAGTGCTCGACGAGCTTGTCAGCCGTTATGCTGCCGGGAAACCTGAATACGATTTCATTGCTCCTATCGACGGTTTCCGTCATAGGCTCTGGATCGTTGACAAGGATGAAGACATCGCTACCGTTACTGCCGAGTTTGCCAAGATGCCAGCTATGTATATTGCTGACGGACATCATCGTTCGGCTGCCGCAGCTCGCGTCTGCGCAGAGAAAGCGCAACAGAATCCCCATCATCAGGGCAACGAGGAGTACAACTACTTTATGGCGGTTTGCTTCCCTGCCAATCAGCTGACTATTTTCGATTATAATCGCGTAGTAAAGGACTTGAACGGGCTTTCACCCGAGGAGTTCCTCAAGGCGGTTTCGAAATATTTCGATGTTGAGAAGAAGGGGGCTGATATCTACAAGCCTTGCGCCCTTCATAACTTTGCGCTCTACCTTGAAGGCGAGTGGTACAGCCTGACAGCCAAACCAGGCACTTATGACGACAGCGATCCGATAGGTGTTTTGGACGTTACCATTTCGAGTGATCATATCCTGCATGAGATTCTGGGCATCGGTGATTTGCGAAAGGACAAGCGCATCGACTTTGTGGGAGGCATTCGCGGATTAGGCGAGCTGAAACGTCGTGTCGACAGCGGCGAGATGAAGGTAGCCCTCGCGCTCTATCCCGTTACTATGCAGCAGCTTATGGCAATAGCCGACGAAGGCAAGATTATGCCTCCGAAGACTACTTGGTTTGAGCCGAAGCTCCGTTCAGGGCTCGTTATCCACAAGCTGGAATAATACGCCGAGTAAGGGCTACGGCCCGTGCTTCTGCTGCATCAGCCTTTGAATATGGACGACACCTATAAGACTATTGCTGCGAAGAGCGAAGGGACTTACTCCCAGTTGCGGAGTAAGTTCCTTGCCTTTGCTGCGCCTGTGAGAACGGCTGAGGAGGCGTTGGCGTTTGTGGCTGAAATACAGAAGAAATACTATGATGCCCGTCATTGCTGCTATGCCTATATGATAGGTGCTGCGCGAAAGACTTTCCGTGCTAATGATAACGGTGAGCCTTCGGGCACAGCAGGAAAGCCTATTCTCGGGCAAATCAATTCCAACGGGTTGACAAACATCGTCATAGCCGTTGTCCGTTATTTCGGGGGCATCAAGCTCGGCACTTCGGGGCTTATTCAGGCCTATAGGGCGGCAGCAGCTGAGGCTATCGCTTCTGCTGAAATCGTTGAGAGGACGGTTGACGTTACTATCTCCATCTCGTTCGACTACCTGCTCATGAACGATGTTATGCGCATTGTGAAAGAAGAGCAGCCCGAAGTCCTTGGGCAGGATTTCGATTCCGTTTGCACGATGACTCTCTCGCAGCGTTCCTCGCTGATGCCCCGTCTCCGCGCGAGGCTTGAGAACCTTCGCGAGGTAACGATTGCAGATAATCCTGTTTGATTTTTTGTCTTGAAAAAGGGCGCATCTCCGCAGCTGAAATTATTCTTTCTTCATAAGATTTTTTTCTTTCTACATCTCGCCGTATGAAGAAAGAAAAAAATATTTTTCCTTCTCCAAAATTTTTTTTCGAGAAGGGAAAATTTATGAGTTGTTCTTCTTCGTTTTTAATCCTCAAAACAGATTCTCTTTTGGAGAAAAAAAGTCGGGGCGAGAAGGGCGCTTTCAAGGCTGGAGACTTAAAAAATGTTAGGTTTTTTTGTAGTTTCTGCAGTAATGCCTTATTTTTGCATTTAAAATGGTGAACTATGAACATTACGATAAGTGATGAATCGTTCCGTAAGGCTGCTGCCGAAGGTATGGATGCTTTCCTGCGCCTTATCACGGATGCTTACCTCGATGCGCTCGGGGGAGAGCTCACGGCTGAGAATATGCCCCAGTTGAATGGTTGGCAGCACATCCTGCTGAGCTATCGTTTCTTCCAGGAGGAGGTGATGGACGGCGGTTTCTGCCAGCTTGTCCAGAACGGATATGGACCTTACATCTTCGACAATCCTTTTGCGAAAGTCATGCGTGAGATAGGCCTGCACGATTTCTCGAAAATGTTGTACAAGGCCAAGCGCGTGTACGACGAGCATAAGGAAGAGCTGACGCGCGAGCGGGACGACGACGAGTTTATGGCAATGTATGAGCAGTTTCCTCAGTTCGACGATCTGGAAGATTGGTACATCGAGAACGAGGAGGAGATAACCTCGCACATCGCTCACTATGTGGATGAGCATCTCGACGATTTTTTGAAAGATGCTGAATAGAAAAAGTTTTTGTTTTCAGGAAAATAAGATTGTTGTGATATGAAAAAGTTCTTTTTAGGATGTTTAGCTTTGGCATCGTTGATGCTGATGTCATGTTTGCCCGACAACGGAGGATATAGTTATACGACATCTTTTGGTCGTATCGTCACGATAGACCATTCGTCCTCGCCCATTCGTTTTATCTGCGACTGCACGGGCGAAGTGTATGAACCAGAGAACGTTAAGTCCGACGAAGAGTTGCCGATGAATTTGCGGAATGTGGAGCGTGCTTTCGTCATGTTCTATTTGGAAATGAACTACACCGAGTCGCATGTTACCTTCACCAGCGGCAATCCTCTTACGATTTCGTCGGTTTATAATAAGGATCTGGTTGACGACGGAAAGTTCCAGCCTTTATATGGATTCACGCGCCTTCAGTTCGACAACGCCTTCTCCTATCCCTACGGGTGGGTGACTGGAAGCTATCTGAATATCACTCCCGTCGTCAAGTCAACGTATGAAGCCGAGATGTTTCTCGTTCCAGAAGCAGCCAGCGGCGATACTTTGTCGTTCAGCCTCTATTCCAAGTATGTGCCGAGCGATTCGTATCTGGCCGACTTCTCCTGTTTCGACCTTCGCACGCTAGCCGATACTGCTGACGCAAGCGACAAGGCCAAGTCTGTCATGAAAGAAATGATTGACTTCGCCAACGAGCGCGACAGCGTTATGGTTGTTGTCGTTGGCGACTACGTGAGCGCCGATACCATCATCAAGGCTTATGTGCCTACCAACCACTTCAAGCTGAGGCTTTGAACATAAAAGGAATCTTCCTTCGCCTTTGGCGACTCATCATCCAGCCTGGAGCGGAGTGGAAGGAGATTAGCTCTGCTTCGCCCCGCGAGGATGTCGCACGCATGTTTGTCTATCCGCTGACAGCTGTGTGCGGCGTAGCTTATCTGCTGGGACAAGTTGTGAGAGGCGAGTGGGGCGGAGGGCATTTCTTTTCTTCCGCGATGAGCGCCGTTGTGCACTGCGTAGCCTTGTTGCTGACATACTTCCTCGTTGCTTGGTGCGTCAACCAGCTGCGTGTTCGCTACTTGCATCAGGAAGAGGATATGCCGCTCTCCTTTATGCTGACGGGCTACTCGATGGCGCTGATATTTGCTTTGACAATCTTTGTCGGGCTGTTTCCGGAGATGGTGCTGTTCAAATGGATACTTCAGTTCTATGTGGTCTACATCGTCTGGAACGGAGCGCACACCATTATGGAAGTTGAGGAAGACAAGCAGATGACGTTTACCCTTGTGACGTCGGCTCTGTTGCTGGCTGTTCCTGCCGTTGTCAATCTTGTCTTCGACAAATGGGTTTTATAGAGAAAGAAGATGAAGCAGAGTACGGTGAACATAAAGAATCGGAAAGCCTCCTTTGACTACGAGTTCATAGAGACTTATACCGCAGGCATCGTGCTGACTGGTACGGAGATAAAGTCGATTCGTCAAGGGAAGGTGAGCCTTGTTGATACGTACTGTTTCTTTGCCCAAAAAGAATTATGGGTAAAGAATATGAACATCACGGAGTATTTCTACGGCTCCTACAACAACCATCTGGCTCGGCGCGACAGAAAACTGTTGCTGAATCGCAAGGAACTGCGCGAGCTTCAGCAGGGAGAGTCCACACCAGGCTTTACTATCGTGCCCGTTCGTCTGTATATCAACGAGAAGGGTTTGGCAAAACTGGTGATTGCTTTGGCGAAAGGTAAGAAGGAATACGACAAACGACAGTCGATAAAAGAGAAAGAGGACAAGCGCGAGATGAGTCGCGTGTTTAAACATTAAGTGCGCCCTGATGACATTAAGGGAAGCAATACGGGAGAGAATCCTGATTCTGGATGGTGCTACAGGCACCATGATTCAGCAATATGGTTACAAGGGTAACAACGACTTGCTGTCGATAGATCACCCTGAAATCATAGAGGATATCCATACCCGTTATCTTCGTGCTGGTGCCGATATCATCGAGACGTGTACCTTCAATTCGCAGCGAATCTCTATGGCCGACTACGGCTGCGAGGAACGTATCCGTGAGATAAATCTGGCTGCGGCAGCTATTGCCAGACGTTGTGCCGACGCTTTCTCCACAGAAGAGAAGCCTCGTTTCGTTGCGGGCTCCATAGGACCTACGAACAAGACACTTTCCATGAGTCCCGACGTCAACGATCCTTCCTTGCGTGCTTTGACCTTCGATGCTTTGGCTGTAGCCTATCGGGAGCAAATGGAGGCTTTGCTTGATGGAGGCGTTGATGCGTTGCTCATCGAGACGATATTCGATACGCTGAATGCAAAGGCGGCTCTTTATGCAGCAGAAGAAGCAATGCAGGCAACAGGCAAGAGAGTACCTATCATGCTTTCGGTAACCATCAGCGATAATGCCGGACGCCTTCTTTCAGGGCAGACGTTGGACGCATTTCTTGCTTCCATCAGCACCTACGATGTCTTTTCCGTTGGGCTGAACTGCTCTTTCGGGGCTCTTCAGATGAAGCCTTACCTGAAGTCTTTGGCGGAGCATGCTCCTTATTATATTTCGTGTTATCCGAATGCAGGGATGCCCAATGCATTAGGGCAATATGACACGACTCCCGAAGAGTGGGCCGATATCGTCTCTTCGTATGTCGAAGAGGGCTTGGTTAACATAGTGGGAGGTTGTTGTGGAACGACGGACGCTTTCATCCGTGAGCTTGCTTCCCGGGTAACTGAGCAGAGGTCCGTACGGCAGGTTCCTCCGGCAAATCCTTCCCTTTGCCTTTCGGGACTCGAGAGTCTGGAAATCAAAGAAAAGAAAGACGAGAGCCTTTCTGGTTCGTCTTTTATCGTAGTAGGCGAGCGTTGTAATGTATCAGGTTCCCGTAAGTTCATGCGTCTGATTCTGGAGAAGAATTACGCAGAAGCTATTTCCATCGCTCGGCGTCAAGTGGAAGCTGGCGCGCAGATAATCGATATCAATCTGGATGATGGGCTTCTGAATACCCGGGAGGAGATGGTGCATTTCCTCAACCTCCTTGCTGCTGAGCCCGAAGTGGCTTGTGTGCCGTTTATGATCGATTCTTCCGACTGGGAGGTCATTCAGGCTGCGCTCAAGTGCATTCAGGGAAAGCCTATTGTCAACAGCATTTCATTGAAAGAGGGCGAAGAAATCTTCCTGGAGCACGCACAGGAGTTGCGGCGCTTGGGTGCAGCCGTCGTTGTGATGGCTTTTGACGAGCAGGGACAGGCTACGTCGTATGAGCGTCGTATCGCAGTATGTGAACGAGCCTATAGGCTGCTTACGGAAAAGGCAGGCATGAATCCTTCTGACATCATCTTCGACCCGAATGTCCTAGCGGTAGCAACAGGCATTGAGGCGCACGACAGCTATGCTTTGGACTTTATTCGGGCAACGAACTGGATTCGTCACCATCTGCCTGGCGCGCATGTGAGCGGAGGAGTAAGCAACCTCTCTTTTGCCTTCCGCGGAAACAACTATATTCGCGAATCCATGCATGCCGTGTTCCTCTATCACGCTATTGCCAACGGTATGGATATGGCTATTGTCAATCCGTCGACGAGTATTCTCTATAAGGATATCCCCGAACGTCATCTGCAGATACTGGAAGATGTGATACTCTTCCGCCATCCTCATGCTTCCGAGCAGTTGGCTGCTTTGGCAGCGGAGGTTGTTGAGACGAAGGAAAAAACAACTCAGGACGTACCGAAGAAAACAAGCCTGACGCTGGAAGAACGGCTTCAGAGTGCTTTGATTAAGGGAGATTCGTCGCATCTGGCTGAAGACATCGACGAAGCGCTGAAGAAGTATGGTTCGCCTGTCTCCGTCATCGAAGGTCCTTTGATGAAAGGTATGAATATCGTCGGTGAGCGTTTCGGGGCAGGGCAGATGTTTCTGCCGCAAGTGGTGAAAGCAGCCCGCACCATGAAAGAGGCTGTCGGTCTGCTTCAGCCTTATATGGATGCAAAGGAACATGCTGAAGGTTGTGCCTGCGCCGAGTGTTCCGCACTTCGCAAGTCGTTGCCCCTTAGCGGCAAGGCAGCGCAGCCTGTTTCGCTGAAAAAGAAGCCTGTCGTGCTTCTGGCTACAGTAAGGGGCGACGTGCACGATATTGGGAAGAACATTGTCTCGCTGGTAATGGCCTGCAACGGATACGAGATTGTCGATATGGGCGTTATGGTTCCTGCGGAGGCTATTGTGTAGAAAGCGCAGGAGATTCGTCCCGATGTCATCGGGTTAAGTGGGCTGATAACCCCTTCGTTGAACGAAATGGTTGTGGTAGCAGAAGCGCTTCAGAAAGCAGGTCTACAGATACCGTTGATGATTGGCGGAGCTACTACGAGCGAGGTTCACACAGCCCTGAAGATTGCTCCCGTCTATTCCGCGCCAGTCGTACACGTGAAGGATGCTTCGCAGAATTCTCGCATAGCTGCCGAACTGCTGGGCAATAAGGCCGCCCGTCTTTCCTTCGTTGCCGATCTTCGTAAACGCCAAGAAGAACTTCGTGCCGACTATAATTCCCGTCAGGAGAAGCTTCTTTCCATTGAAGAAGCCAGAGCAAGACGACTGAGGTTGTTTGATTAGGCCTCTTTAAAAGCAAATCCTCATTGTAAAAATTTGAAGAAAGAAAAAAGAATTATGGAGAAGGGAAAAATTTTTTTTCTTTCTTCATACGGCGAGATTCTTTGAGCATATTTCTATGTTCTTTCTCTGTCGCAACTCAGCATAGCTCAAACAAATTTGGCTCTGCCTTCAATCGAAGAAACTTAGTAATATTTCTTCATCTCTTGGAAAGAGACAGTTATTTTGACACAAAGATTTTTTTTTAATTGAGAAGGCGACACAAAATCATCGTTTCGCGCGTAGCATAAGCTGTTCTTGTCTAAAATCACACCTTTGTGCCACCAAAAGTTACGGTAATTGAAGTTTTTTATTTCCCTTTGCAACGTTAAGTCCCCGCAGCCTCTGAATTTCAAGTTGTCGGGTGTCTTTTATGCAAAAAAAGTGCCACGTTTGATGGTCTGTAAGATACCATAATGTGGAAAAACAAAGGGCGGGAACCGAGGCCGAGGATGTCGGTGCGGGTTCCCGCCCTGCAAATATGCTAACTAAATTTTATTGCTCCTGTCTATAAACCCACGTCGTACAATTCAGTACTCCACCTTCAAGTGCGACGTTGTTATAGTTGATTGTCTCAATAATCTTATCAGGGAATATCTGCTTAAATGCTTCGATAGCTTCAGCATCTTTATTCCCCTCAACCTCAAAGACAGGGATCACTATCAGATTACCAACTTCTAGATAATTAACGTAAATCCCGATGGCGTGGTCTGGATGTTTCGCATCCTTATAACTATAGAAGAACGGTACATCAATATATTTGAGGCTATAATCCTTCAAGACTTTTTCTATGCCATTCGCCCAATACTTGTATTCATCTGAGCGGTTGTTCCCCAATATTGTATCATGATCTACAAAGCGAACCATACCATCGGCATGTCCCGTCATGTCTCCGTTTTGAGCAGGGATGATGATTACTTCTGCCTCAAGCAATTCAGAAAGTTCTTTGACCAGTTGCTCTTTGTCTGCATACTCAGGATTCTCGGTGAAGATTCTGTCTGAAACGATTGCTCGGCCAGAGCAAAGCAAAACATTTCCACCATCAAGGTTAATATTCGAGAATACAGGTTCAAATCCATTCTGCCGACAAACTTTCCTCTCGTCAGAACGCAAATTTTCCCATTCCTTATTGCCTTTTAGGTAAGACGGCTCGTAGCGGAATTGTATTAGCCGACCCGATTCAGTTTGGATTGGCATGTAGTCTTTGCACCAAATATCATTCGTGCCTTTCAGCAGACGATATTCTACGCCATGCTTTTTCAAGATAGAGGTCAACCGATTAAAGGAGTCAGGAAAGCGCTCTTCAAGCAATTTCGACAAATAAACAATCTCCTTACTCTCTGGGAGTCCAACTTTCTCAGCATTCTTTGGAGCTGATTCGTCTTTCTTCTGATCCTCCTTTTTCATATCCCAATATTTCTTCCTGATTGATGGATAATCGCCATTCATAAATTTCTCACATAATTCCTTGGTCGGTTCCCAGTCATTTTTTAAGCACAAGTCCGTAAAGACCGCCTCTTTACCTCGCTTATTCAAAACGAAGCTGTTGATATACTCAGATGATATGCGCTTACCAATAGGCAAGAGCTTCACGTTCATCATCGTCAGAACTTTCCTGTGTTCTTTAGTTGACAAACTATTATCAACCAATTTATTCATCAAATTACGAAGATTGTGTTTTTTCCTAACCCATTTGACAAATTGGATAACGACAGGAATAAGGCCAATCACTCCAATAATTGTTCCAATAATAAATTCTGTGCTCATATGGTTATTTCTTTAATTTATTGTATTCTTCTTCAGATGTTTCTTGAACATAATCTAAAAAATCCAACTTGGAGGAGACTCTTTTCGTGCCATTGTCGTTTCGAATACTAGAATCCTTATCAAGGCTTTTTATCCGAAAAGGCTGTTGCAAAGATAGATACATTTTTTGAGAATCCAACCTTTTTGCCAAAAAAGTCAGATAGTCTTTCAGCTGTAATATGAGGAGGAAAAAATGAAACGTGCGCGCGTTCCTATTTCTAATATTAAGTGAGATTCTCTTTTTTACCTTCTTTGCTGCATCTTTTTTTGTTTAACTCCGCTAAGCTAGAGTTTAACTCTAGCGCTGTAGAGTTTAACTCTAAAAGTTTATTGTTTAACAATAATTCGTGGGAGTCAGAAAGGGGGCTTTTCATCGCATTTTATTTGCTTTAAACAGAGAGGGTGCCAATAGGTTCCCCTCAAATGTAGGTATTGAGAAAAGGCATTTAATGTGAGGAAACGGATGAAGACCCAATTGTATCATATAGGAGGAGAACACCATCGACGGGGACGCCAGAGAGGATTCTAGGATCAACTTCACCCTATCTTTCAGCAGGATCAAGCCCAGACGAGATAGGGCATAGTCCTTTGGTTTTTTATGATTTTTGTCCTTTTGCTTTCGGGATAGTTTTCAAATTCGACCCAGCAAAAATCATTATAAATGAGTATTGCACGGTATGGGGCAGAGGGGTAACTTTGCATCGTCAACCAATAGAAAAAATGATATGGAAAAAAGACTGACATTCTGGAGTGCTGCAGGTTTTGCGGTACTTTATTTCGTGGCGGTGTTTGCCGCCGAGTTTATCGGATTCGCACATCCTGTTTGCTGGCTGTTGGTTCCCGCGCTTGGTGCGTTGCTCGGAGCTATCCCTTATCGTTGGCTCTCTGAACGCTGGAGGAGTTTCGGACTTGGAACGGTGCTTTCGGCTGTGCTTGGAGTACTGATGCTGGCAATAGGTGAGATGGACTGTACTCGTCTGGCTATCTGCGTGGGTTTCGGCTTGCTGAGCGACTTGTTGCGGCTTGCTGTAAAGAATGACTGCATTACCTATCCTGTCCTCGCTATCGGGAACATCGCCTCTATCATCTACATGTGGACTCGCAAGGAGTGGTACCTTCAAGGCGCTGCCGATGAAGTAGGCCAATCCTATGCCGACGCGATGGCTCCGTTGCAAACAACACTATGGCTATGTATTGCTCTGGTCGCTATTGTCGTTTTGGCAGAAGCAGGCATCTGGATGGCAAAACGAATGATCAAATAAACTAACCTTTTAAAAGAAATACACTATGAAAACAGTATTCAAAGTCTTTCTGATGGCTATTGCCTATTTGGCCATCTTCATCTTGGGTGCGTCAAGTGGAATCATTCATCCTGCGTGCTATGCTTACATCGGTGCCCTTTTACCATTGTTGTCGGCACTTGTGTATCTTAACACGGCGACTATCATCCGCGGTTTTGGCGCAGCAACCGCACTTAACGGATTTATTCTTGTTCTCTTCTTGCTGGCAGGCGAGGCAGATACGGCGTTCATCATTGGTATTGTTGTCTTGACAGCGCTGGCTGAAATCATCCGATACTTCTGCAAATACGACACGCTGAAGGGTGTCCGCTGGAGTTTTGTCCCGTTTGCTCTATCCTTCTTTGCATATACCGCTCATTGGTGGACCGATACGGAGGGCTCGCTTGCAGCTGCCGTAGCGGAAATGCGCCCTGGGTATGACGAGCCAATGAAACCGGTTATTGACAACGTTCCTGTAATGATTGTCGTAGTGATTGTCGCTATTCCCGTTTCCATCCTCGCCATACATCTTGCCGAACGGATTCTGAAAAAGCAGGCTGCCGTATTGAAGTAGCACAATCAGCAAACCTCAAGCAGATATGACATTGAACATTCAAGGTATTATTCTGGGGTAGCAGCCTTCATTTGCATCGGTATCTGGCATCCTATCGTTATCAAGGCGGAGTTTTTTTTCAGCACCAAATGCTGGTGGGCGTTTTTGTTGATAGGATTCGCTTGTATTGCAGCATCTCTTGTCGTAGAGAACACGTACGCGTCGGTAATCTTGGGCATTTTCGCCTTTTCGGCTTTGTGGGGAATCAAAGAGCTATTCGAGCAGAAGAAACGAGTTGCAAAGGGTTGGTTCCCTCGCAATCCCAAGCGTCTAAAGTATTAGGCTAAATTGGAATTCTTCCGTTCCCTTACATAGTAGGATAGTAGCAATCATATTCAGCTAAAAGAAGAGCAAGTCTCTAAAAGACTTGCTCTTCTTTGCTCTCATAAGCCACCGAAGTTACGCGTTGCATTTCTTCTTGCGTCACTCGGCAAAAAAAGCAAGTCTTTTGGGGACTTGCTTTTCTTTGCTCTCTTTAGCCGCCGAAATTACGTATAGCGTTTCTTCTTGCGTCACTTGGCATAGCTCAAACGAGTTTTAGCTTTGCTCTCGTTAGCCACCGAAGTTATCGAAGCTAATCATGCTTGGATCAACGCCGAGGCTGTCGAGAAGGTCGAGAACCGTCTTGGCCATCATGGGAGGACCGCAGAGGTAGTACTCGATGTCTTCGGGTGCCTCGTGCTGCTTGAGGTAGGTGTTGCCCATTACGGGTGCTACGAATCCCGGCGTGTACTTGATGCCAGCAGCATCGGCTGCAGGATCGGGACGGTCGAGCGCCAGATGGAAGTGGAAGTTGGGGAACTCCTTCTCTATCTCGAGGAAGTCCTCAAGGTAGAACACTTCGTTCAGGGCACGTGCGCCGTAGAAGTAGTGCATCTCGCGATCGGTGGTATGCAACGTCTTCGTCATATGCATAATCTGTGCACGCAGAGGTGCCATACCGGCTCCACCGCCTACCCAAATCATTTCGCGCCCGCTGGTGAAGTTCGGATGGAACTCTCCATAAGGACCGCTCATGACAACCTTGTCGCCTGGCTTCAGCGAGAAGATATAGCTGGAGGCAATACCTGGCATCACGTCCATGAAGCCAACCTGTGGTTTGGGCTTGAAGGGAGGAGTGGCGATACGTACGGTAAGCATGATACGGTCGCCCTCTGCAGGATAGTTAGCCATAGAGTATGCACGGATGGTAGGCTCGGTGTTCTTGCACTTGAGCGTGAAGAGTCCGAACTTCTCCCAAGAGGGGAGATACTCGTCACCGATGAGGGACTTGTCGATGTCCTTGTCGTAGTCCATCTCATAGGTAGGAATCTTAATCTGTGCATAAGAACCAGGCAGAAAGTCCATGTGCTCGCCAGGAGGCAGCTGAACGATGAACTCCTTGATGAAGGTAGCCACGTTCTTGTTGCTGATGACTTCGCACTCCCATTCCTTAACGCCGAGAACGCTCTCGGACACCTTGATGCCCATGTCGCCCTTCACTTTAACCTGACAGCCGAGACGCCAATGGTCTTGCTGCTGCTTGCGAGTGAAGTGGCTTACTTCCGAAGGAAGAATCTCGCCTCCGCCTTCAACCACCTGGCACTTGCACTGTCCGCAGGAGCCTTTTCCGCCGCAGGCAGAAGGAAGGTGAACGCCATTCACGGCAAGCGTGTTGAGCAGCGTGTTTCCGCTCTCCACCTCCATCTCGGTGTCACCATTGATGGCAAGCTTCACAGGTCCTGAGGCTACCAGCTTGCTCTTAGCGAACAGCAGGATGGCAACGAGGACGAGTATGATTACGAGGAATACTACAATACTCCAAAGGATCAAATTCATATTCATAGTCTGTTTTCCTCCTTATTTTAAATAGTTAAACCAGAGAAACACATGAATGCCATAGCCATCAGTCCGACGGTGATGAAGGTGATGCCAAGTCCCTTCAGGGCTTTGGGAACATCGCTGTACGCCATCTTCTCTCTGATGGCAGCTAGACAAACGATAGCGAGGCCCCAGCCGATACCGCTACCAAGAGCGTAGGCGATAGAGTCGCCGAGACAGGTGATGGCCTGCGTGTTGCTGGGGTCGAGCCCGATGCGCTGCTGCATGAACAGGCTGGCACCCATGATGGCGCAGTTAACGGCAATGAGCGGGAGGAAGATTCCCAGACTATTGTAGAGGGCAGGTGCGAACTTCTCGACAATCATCTCAACAAGCTGGACAATACCGGCAATGACGGCAATGAACAGGATGAAGGAAAGGAAGGTGAGGTCAACACCCGGATTGAGCGCGCCTCCTAATGCCAACACCTTCGTTTGGAGAAGATAGTTGACGGGGAGAGTGATGAGTTCAACGAATGTAACGGCGATGCCGAGGCCGAAGGCCGTCTTTACGGTTTTCGAAACTGCCAGGTAAGAGCACATACCCAGGAAGAATGCGAAAATCATGTTGTCCACGAAGATGGACCGAACGAACAAACTGAAAAAGTGTTCCATTTTCTACGTTTCTTTTAAGGGTTAGTATTACTGTTCCTGAAGTTCTTTGTTATGGTACCGCTGCCACCAGATGATGCATCCCACGATGATGAGGGCCATAGGCGGCATAAGCATAAGTCCGTTGTTGATGTATCCGTGCTCGTAGCACCACTGGGGGATCACTTGGAATCCGAACAGGGAGCCAGCGCCCAGCAGCTCGCGGAAGAATGCGACGATAACGAGAATCTTGGCGTAGCCCAAGCCGTTGCCAAGTCCGTCGAGCAGACTCTCCCAAGGGCCGTTGCTCATAGCGAACGCCTCGAGGCGTCCCATGAGGATACAGTTCGTAATGATAAGGCCTACGTAGACGGAGAGCTGCACGCTGACGTCGTAAGCGAAGGCCTTCAGTATCTCGCTTACCATCGTTACCAAAGCAGCGCAGACAACAAGCTGGATGATGATGCGGATGCGGTTGGGAATGGTATTGCGCAGGAGTGATATTACCAGGTTGGACAAAGCAACGATGATGGTAACGGACAGTCCCATTACGATAGCAGGCTTCAGCTGAGCCGTAACGGCAAGTGCCGAGCAGATACCGAGCACCTGGACGGTAACGGGATTGTTCTTTCCGAGAGGAGCGATGAATGCTTCTTTATTTTTCTTATTCATATTCTTTTCCTCCTATTATTAATTGTTAGACTCGGCTTCTTCGGGCTCGGCAGGGGAGGCTTCGGTTGCAGCCTCTTCTGGAGCGCTCTGCTGCACGGGGGTGCTGCCGAGGAATGAACCGTAGATGGAAAGGATTTCTTGCAGCATCTTGCTCACACCTACCGATGTGAAGGTAGCGCCGCTAAGTCCGTTAACTTCATAGTCGGGGTTCTCCACTTTCCCGTTCTTTACGACGGAAAGAGCGATTTTCCCGTCCTTCGATACCTTCTTTCCCTGGAACGGAGCCTGGAATTTCTCCCTGTTGGTGATTTCAGCACCCAAGCCCGGAGTTTCGCTCGCATGCGAGAAGTCGACGCCGTAGACGGTGTTCTTGTCGCTGTTGAGAGCAATATATCCCGAGATGGGACCCCAGAGTCCTTGTCCGGTAAGAGGGAAGACGTATTTCGTGTCGCCGTTGACGTTGGCGATGTACAAGGGGCGCTTCTCCGTGATGTCGGAGGTGCCGCAGCCGAATGCGCAGCCTTTCTCCTCAGAGGCTACCGTGCCGTTCTCGTTGAGAAGCTGTTCCGATGTGATGTATTTCTCAAAGGCGGCAGCAGCATCTTTCTCGAAGATGTTCAGGGAGGCAAGGATATGCTTTTTCTTGTCAAGGGCGATGTTGTCTTCCTGGCGCTGATGAAGTGCGCTGGAGACAAACGCCAGCAGGAATGCTACGATAATCACAACTATCGAAGCATAGATAAATGTATACGTATTTTTATTTGTATTCATAGTGCTTGATAATTATGGATTATTTGTTCTTAGCAATACGTTTTACACGACGGCTGATGTTTGCCTGATATACGCAGTGGTCGATGAGCGGGGCAAACAGGTTCATGAGCAGGATGGCAAGCATCATGCCTTCGGGATAGCCGGGATTGGCAACGCGGATGAGGATAGCCATCACGCCGATGAGGAATCCGTAGATCCACTTACCTGTTTCGGTGCGTGCTGAGGTGACGGGGTCGGTAGCCATGAAGACTGCGCCAAAGGCGAAGCCTCCGAGTACTAAGTGCTGGTACCAAGGCATCATTGCTACAGCGTTGTCTGTTGCGCCGCACTTGTTGAAGATGAACGCCATGAGGGCGCCGCCAGCGAACACGCTGAGGGTGGTCTTCCAGCTGCTGATGCCCGTGCCGATGAGGATGAGGGCGCCGAGGGCGATAGCGATGATGCTTGTCTCGCCGACGCTGCCGGGAATGAAGCCCCAGATCATGTTCCAGTCGAAGGGAATATTGCCTGTCGTAGCTGTCTGCCCGAGGGCTGTGGCGCAGGTGAATCCGTCAGGAAGGTTGCAGCCGAGCCCGAGAATCTTGTGATCCATCACCCATACCTTGTCGCCGCTGATGACGCTCGGGTAGGCGAAGAAGATGAATGCACGGGCGATGAGGGCCACGTTGAAGATATTCATGCCCGTTCCTCCGAAAATCTCCTTTGCGAAGATGACGGCAAAGGCCGTTGCGAGAACGAGTATCCACCAAGGAGTGGTGATGGGGATGATGAGCGGGATGATGAAACCTGTCACAAGGTAACCCTCGTGAATCTCTTCTCCCTTCCACTGAGCTACTGTGAACTCAATGCCCAGACCTACGAGGTAGGAGAGGATGATGTTGGGCAGATAGGCGAGGAATCCGTATCCGAAGATCTCCCAGAATCCTGTTGTTGCCAGTTCTCCGCCAGCAAGGACGTTCTGGTAGCCTACGTTGTACATGCCGAAGAGCATAGCCGGGCAAAGAGCGATGACCACGAGGATCATAAGGCGCTTGGAGTCGAATGAGTCGTGGATGTTCACGCCCGACTTGGATGTCGTGTTGGGAACGAACAGGAACGATTCGAATCCTTCAAAGAGCGAACGGAAGGCGTGGAATTTGCCACCCTCCATCACGTTCGGCTTAATCTTATTGATGAATTTTCTCAGTTGGTCCATAGTTACTCCATTTCTTTGCGCAGCTTGTCAAGTCCTTCGCGGACGATACGCTGCAGTTCCAGTTTTGATGAATCAACAAATTCGCACAGGGCAAAGTCTTCGGGAGCGACTTCGTAGATGCCCATTGCCTCCATCTTGTCCACATCACCTGTGATGATGGCCTTGATGAGGTACTCGGGATAGATGTCCATCGGGAATACCTTGTCGTACTCGCCGGAAGCTATCATGTGGCGCTCGCCTCCCTTCACGCGTGCGTCGATGTTGTATTGGCGCTTGGGTGTCAGGAAGCTGATGAATGAGCGGCTCACGCTGAAGTTGTCGAAGCGAGGAGCCATCCAGCCCACAAACTCGTTCACGTCGTCTCCCTCGGGGATGACGGTGAGCATGTTGGCGAAGGCGCCCAGCCATCCGTTCATCTTCACGGGAGTGCCGCTGAGCACGTTGCCGTTGATGATGCGGTTGTGACGGTCGATTTTCGCGTTCATGCCGATGATGCTGCTTATCTGGGCACCCATAACGACTTTGGCGTAGCAGGGATGCTCAAGCTGCGTGCCCGCAAGAGCTATCGTGCGGGTGAAGTCGACGGTGCCGTGATTGAACACATGACCGATGAGGATGACGTCCTGAGCAGCTACGGTCCATACGATTTCGCCCTTGTTGACGGGCTTCACGTGGTTGATCTGCACACCTACGTTTCCGGCAGGGTGGGGACCCTTGAAAATGGTAGTCTCCACGTTGTTGGCTTCTCTCAGGGCCTTGGCTGTCTGCTTGTTGCTGATGCCGAGGAACGTGGGGGCCAGCTTGGCAAGTGCGCTCAGGCCTGCCTGGAAGTCAGCTTCGTGCCCTTGGAGGGCAAACTCGAAGTCGGTAGCGAGGGGGGCGCTGTCGAAGGCGCTCACGAACACGGCTTTCGGCGTGTTGTCGGGGTTGGCGATGATGTCGTAGGGACGCTGGCGCACAAAGGCGAATACGCCGCTCTCCAGCATCGTCGACTTAACCTGCTCAGCCGTCAGCGAGTGGACGCTCTTTACTCCGAAGTCAACGGCGTCGGTCTTGCCGTTGGGAGTAACCTCGATGCTCATCACCTTGCGGCGTGCTCCGCGGTTCACGGCTGCCACAGTGCCTGCAACGGGGCTGACGAATTTCATTTCGGGATGCTGCTTGTTGACAAACAATGCATCTCCAGCTTTGACTTCCTGCCCGGGGGTGACCACCACCTTGGGAATGACGCCGGTGAAGTCGTCGGGAACCAGCGCGTAGCTGGCTGCGGGCTTCATCTCGACGCACTCTTCAGGAGAGGCGGCGCCCTTAAGCTTGATGTCTAAGCCTTTTCGTAATTTAATTACTTCTGGCATAAATAGTTAGAATTTATAATGAATTACTTGATACTATTCTTCCATTAAAACTCCGCAAAATTAGTGAATTTTCTCTAAATGCTCAAAGGTTTTTAAATTTATTCCTATTTAATATATAAACTTTTTCTCTCTCGCGAAATCTATATGGAGAAGGAATCTCGCCGTATGAAGAAAGAAGCCGGCGAGATGTAGAAAGAAAAAATTTTTTAGAAGAAAGAAAAAAAGTTTTTCGAGAAGGGAAAAAATGTTGTGGAGAAGGGAAAAATCTGTCGGCTTTATTGAGGCTGTATCGGGTGGGAGAGAGAAGGAAGCGTGTCTGGGCGAAAGGGTGTTTTCGATGAAAAAAGCAAACGAGTGTGAAATAAATCACGGAACGTGATGATTTGTTAGGTTTTTTCCATACTTTTGCAGATTGTACACGAATTTGGGTTAGAATGGGCAAGACAAACCGACGCATGCGAAACGTAGTCGTCATCCTGGGAGCGATTATCCTCCTGGTGATGATGCTCGTCAACGCTCCTTTCGTGCAGCGGAAGACGGGTGCGTGGGTTACCAGCATGCTGGAGAAGCAGCTCGGCACGAATGTCGAGATTGGGGGGCTGCGTTGGCACCTTCCTTCCGACTTGATACTCGACGAGGTGCTCATCGACGACCAGCAGGGTGACACGCTGATGGCTGTCGACAGGATGGCTGTGAAGGTTGAATGGATGCCCCTCCTCCGCGACAAGCGCCTGCTGGTGCGCAACATCCGTCTGTTCAATCCTACCATTCACCTGTCGGCTGACTCCATAGGTGCCGTTCCCAACTATCAGTTTGTGTTGGATGCCTTCTCGTCCGATTCGGAAAAGAAGACGAGCCTTCCCGACCTAAGCGTCAATTCTATCATTGTGCGGAATGCTGCCGTCAGCTACGATGTGAAGAGCGAGCCGGAGACTCCCGGGCAGTTCAATCCCAACCACGTGGGCATCTCGGCCCTCTGCGTGCAGGCAAAGCTGAAAGAACTCACGTCCGACTCCCTCAATGTGGCGCTCCGCAACCTTTCCCTGCAGGAGCAGTCGGGCTTCCGGCTCGAGGACCTTCATTTCCGCCTTGCCGGCAACAAACAGGAAGCCACACTTTCCGACTTCGTGCTCAAGTTGCCGCATACGGATGTGAATGTCAGCTCGCTCGTTGCCGACTATGAGTGGCCCGAGAAGGGCGATTCGCTCAATACCTTTATTAATTCGCTCTTCGTGAAGGGCGATGTGCAGGACTCCAGGCTCACGCCCGTTGACCTCTCAGCATTCCTCCCCGAACTGAAGGGGCAGAAGACGCCTTTCCTGCTGAATACCCGCTTTGAGACGGGCGCGCGGCGTATCGACATGCCTCAGCTGTCGCTGCGCACCGAGCGACGCGATGTCGATGTGCTCTTGAAAGGAAAAGCAGATATACGCAACCCGAAGGAACCCCGTCTGGCAGGTACGCTGACGCGGATGAATATGACGGACGAAGGGTGGAATATCGTCAACTCCTTGCTCTCGGCTGTCGATGCTATGTCGGCAAAGAAAGGGGGCAAATCGGCAAGCCTTTCCAACGTAGGTAACAGGCTCGCCCAGGCGCTGGGAACATCTTCGCTGAAGGGCGACTTCGACATCTCTCCGCAAAGGGCCGACGTGACGGCAATGCTGAAAAGCGACGCAGGCGAGATGGAGGTGAAGGGCGTTGCCGACAGCGCAGGAAACATCGATGCTGTTATAGGAACACAGCAGGTGGACTTACGTCGTGTTGCCGGACTTCCCGACTTCGGAAACCTCACGGCAGACGTGATGGTGAAGGCGAAAGCCGATATCAACAAGTCGAAACTCTATACGGCTGACTTTACTGCCCAGATTCCCGAAATGCAGTATCGGGGATATACATACAATCCCATCTCGGCAGTCGGCACATACGACAACGGGCGGATAAACGCCTCGCTGGCGATGGACGACTCGAATGGAAAGGTGCGTGCGCACGTCAACTGGAATCCTTCTCTCCGCGGAAACGCTACGTCGTGTCTCGTCAAGATGGATGTGGAAGACCTCAATCCGCATGCTTTGCATCTCATCGACACGCATGAAGGCGCCAAAGCGGGCTTCAAACTCAACGGCAACGTCACGTGGGACGATATCGACAACATAGCCGGCACTATTTCTGTGGATAGCCTTTCTGTCGTTGACGAAGAAGGCCCTTGGCTTGTGAGGAACATCACCCTCCATTCGATGCCCGACGGGCGAAGGAAGATTTTCACGCTTCGCTCCGATCATTCCGAGGGCAACCTTTCGGGAGACTTCTCGTTCGCTGACCTTCCTGTGGCGCTCTACCGCATGTTCAACCGCTATGAGCCAACTCTCGCAGACATCTACTTCCCAACCAGCCTGAAACGTAAGGCAGAGAAGCCCTCGGACGAAGCCAACAACCTGTCGCTAAGCCTTCAGATAAGCGATCTGCAGGGAGCGGAGAAACTGTTTGGCCTTCCTCTTACTGCCTACCGCCCTGTTGCCGTCAACGGCTATTTCTTCGAAGGGTCCAACAAGGTAAACCTCGCTGTCGAGGCTCCTTCGATAGGCTTCTCGGAGGATAGGTATCGCAACGTGAAGCTGGAGCTCTCCAACAAGAAAGGTCCTCTGGAGCTGACGGCAGATGCTACGCGTCAGACGAGTGGAAGAGCCTATATGCAGGGAAACGGAACGGTAACGATGGAGAACGATGGTGCTGCGCTGGATCTTCAGTGGAAGACGTCGGAGGAGTCGCTGTTTACGGGCTCTCTGCTCGTGGATGCAGCGTTCGACAAGACCGCCGACGGGAATCTGGCTGTATTTGTCGACGGCAAACCTTCATCGATGGTTATCAACAAGAGCACGTGGCAGCTCTCTCCGTTCCGTGCCTATGCCGACAACGCATCGTATGCTATCTCCGACTTCTACCTCTCCAGCAACGAGCAGTTCCTTTCTATCGACGGAACAATCGATGCGAAAGGGAAGGGGCAGGGACGCGACAGTGTGTCGGTGCGCCTGAAGGACATCAATATGGACAATCTCATCTCGCTTGTTCCCCTGAATGGCTTGACATTCGGCGGTACCGTCACGGGCTCTGCTGACGCCATTTCGCTGCTGTCGAAGCATCCGAAGGTATCGGCAGACTTGAATATCGGGCAATTGACATTCTGCGGAGGACTGCTGGGCGATGCTCATGCTTCCGTAGGGTACGACGAGGACGACATCGTGTTCCGCGTTGCTGCGCTCGACACCCTTCAGGCTTCCGCAGGCAGCTTCGCCCATACTGTCGTGCACGGGAAGGCTTCTGTGCCGAAGAACAGCCTCGACCTCACCATCGATGCCGACAGCACCTCCCTTGCTTTCCTCGCGGGGATGATTCCCTATATCCTGGATGACGTGCAGGGAAGAGCCAGCGGCAGCTTGCACATTGCCGGCCCCTTCAATGGGCTCGATTTGGAGGGAGAGCTCTCCACAGGCTATGCATCGTTCCTCCTTGTGCCCACGGGCGTGAAGTATCACTTTGCCGATGTGCTCCGTTTCCGCCCGGGAGAGATACGGTTCGACAATATCTCCATCAAGGACGATTATAACAACACGGCCATTCTCGACGGCAGCATCACTCACAATAAGTTTCTCGACTGGGCCTACGATCTTCGTGTGGATGATCGTGGTGCTCTTTCCTATTATGTGGCTGACTCGGGGCGTAATGTCTACTACACAACCGTCTTTGCCGATGGAAGTGCGCGCGTCTACGGCAACGAGGATGACGGCCTGCGTGTCGATGTTGACGCTCGTACACGCAAGAATTCCCTCTTCGCGCTTAACCTCGGCGGGCAATCCGACACGGATGGTGCTTTCATCCTGTTCCGCGACAGAGATGAAGTGGAGGCTATGCGTGCACGGATGACGGCGCGTGCCTCCGACACTTCTCGTCCGTTGGATGTGCTCCGTCGTCCCTTGCGCCGTAGGCGGGAGGAAAGCAAGCAGGAGAACTTCCTCGTCAAGATGAAGGCGTACATTACGCCAGACGTTACGCTGAAGCTCGTGATGGATGAGGCTACCGACGATCATATCCGCGCCTATGGATCGGGCGATTTGGATATTGCCCTGAGCAACGACGATGTCTCGCTCCGCGGCGTCTACACCATCTCCTATGGCTTCTACGCCCTCAGTATCCAGGATATCATCCACAAGAATTTCGAAATTGTCAACGGCTCAACGGTGACGTTCGACGGCGATCCTCTCGAGGCACGCCTTGATATTACTGCCTCGCACATGGTGAACAGCGTGTCGCTCTCCAACCTTACGACGGATGCCTCTGCGATGGAGAACGTGCGTGTCAACTGTCTCCTGCGCATCGGAGGAACGCCTAATAATCCCACCCTTGCTTTCGACTTGGAGCTTCCGCAGGGCACCGAAGAGCAGAAGACACTCCTGCGCTCCTACACGGCTACCGAAGAGCAGATGAACCTGCAGTTTGTCTACCTCCTGGCGCTAGGACGCTTCTACACCTACGACTACTCCCAGGTATCCGAGGGCACGCAGGGCGGGGTAGTGCAGTCTCTCTTCAACTCCACGCTCTCGGGGCAGATCAATTCTATCGTGTCGAGCCTGCTACCTACCGACGAGTGGACGTTCTCCAGCTCCATCAAACAGGACGACCGTATGGGCATCCCCGACGATGAGGACCTGCTCGGAAATATGGAGGTGCAGGGCGCGCTGGAGGGACGTCTGCTCAATAACCGCTTGCTCGTCAACGGTAACTTCGGCTATCGCGACAATCCCATGTATGCCAGCAACTTCATCGGCGACTTCGATGTGCGCTATCTCCTCATTCCCGGCACGAATCTCTGGCTGAAGGGGTACAACAAGACCAACGACCGATACTTCTCGCGTACGGCTCTCACGCAGCAGGGCATCGGCATCCTCTTCAACTACGACTTCGACCATCTGATTCCTACCCGTAAGGGGGCCGACGACGAGCTCCCGCAGCCTGCTGTGGAAGCCAACCCCGAGCCCATCTCGGTAGGAAGCGACACCCTCACCGTTACCCAATCCGCTACCGACTAACATAACGATATGAAACAAACCAAACGATACGGCAAAAAAGGGCCGAGTCAAGTTTTCGACTATCGTCCCTTGGAGGACACCACCTTACTGGCTTTCCTCTACGAGATACTCCAGCCGAAGAGCCGCAGCGACATCAAGTCGATGCTTGCCCACCATCACGTGCAGCTCAACGGCACCGTTGTCACCCAGTTTGATATGCCCGTGAAGGTCACCGATACGGTATCTGTCAACTTCACCCGCCCGTTTGCCGTAGTGCGCGACAACCGCCTTCATATCCACTACGAGGACGAGTGGCTCATCGTTGTCGAGAAAACCGCAGGGCTCCTTTCCGTGGGGCATGCGGGCAACGAGGAGGAAACGGCTTGGAGCATCCTCACCAACTATATGAAGCAGAAAGACCCGCGCTCGGGTGTGTACGTTTGCCACAGGCTCGATCAGTACACCTCCGGCATCCTCGTCTTCGCAAAGGACGGAGGCGTGCAGCGCGAGTTGCGCTATATGTGGGACCGTTATGTGCGTGAGCGCCAGTATATGGCTGTCGTCGAGGGCTGTCCCGAGAACGAGCAGGACGAGCTGCGGCACTATCTGATTGAGGACAGCAAGATGAATGTCCATGTCGTCTACCCGAAGCCTTCAGCAGAGGGGAAGCCAGGCGTGCAGCAGAACAAGAAGAACGAGCCGAAACTTGCCGTTACCCGCTATCGTGTGGAACGGACGAACGGGAAGTACAGCCTGCTCAATGTGCAGATTTTCACGGGGCGCAAGAACCAGATACGCGTGCAGCTCGCCGAGATAGGATACCCCGTTGCCGGCGACAGGAAGTACGGCGCCAAGACGAATCCCTGCGGGAGGCTCATGCTCCACAACAGCCGCCTGTCGCTCGAGCATCCTTCCACACACCAGATCCTCACATTCGACCTTCCAGCGCCGAAGTTGTTCTACAAGACCACCCAGTCGCTCCCTCAGCCCGAATCCTCTGAGGAGTGATGCCTGAGGTAAACAAAATACCCGCCGTATCATGCGAAAGACATTTTTCCTCACCCTCTTCGTGCTTGCTGTCGCAGGCTGCTCGGCGCGCCCTGCTTCCGGCATCACGGAAAATGCTCCCGTCACCTTCAGCGCCGATGACGAGTCCTTTGTCTCTGAAACCCTTGACGACACTTCGCTGACGTCCCTTCCACTAGGCGAGCGAGTGCTTCGTATCGGGAGGATGTTCCTCGGCAAGCCTTACGTGGAGAAGACGCTCGAGGTGAACGCACCTGCCGAGCAACTTGTCGTCAACACGCAGGGCGTCGACTGCACCACGTTTGTCGATCAGGTGCTCGCTCTCTCCCTTGCCAGCATGGAAGAAGGGGCCGACTTCGGCACGTTCTGCGCGCAGCTTCGCGCATTGCGCTATCACAACGGGAAGGTCGACGGCTACGCCTCGCGCTGCCACTATTTCCTCGATCTGGTGCACAACGCCTCGCTTGCAGGCAAACCCCTCCTCGTGCCTGTCACCGATGAGAACGTCCGCACACGCGATGTCGCCTTCTCGTTCATGAGCACGCACTCCGACGCCTACGTCCAGCTCCGTGAGTCGCCCGCTGTCGTCGACTCCATCCGCGCTGCCGAGCAGGCACTCGGAACGCTCCGCATGACCTATTTCCCCAAGGAGGCGTCTGCGGCGTTCACCCAGTCCTCGTCTCCCATCCGCGACGGTGATATCCTTGCTCTCGTCACCACCGCCAAGGGATTGGATGTGTCGCATCTGGGCATAGCTTTCTGGCTCGACGGCAAGCTCCACATGCTCCACGCCTCCTCCACAGCACATAAGGTGATAGCCGATGAGCGCACGCTCGCCGACTACCTGCAGGGACGCAAGAGCTGTCCTGGCATCGTGGTCTATCGTGTTGCGAGTCGTTAGCTTTTGTAACTTTTTTTAGCTCTATTGTTTCAGAGTATTGTTTTTCTTGTTATTTTTGCAGCGTTTTTTAAGATAATAAGAAAAACCCGTCCTTCCTTTCTTGCTCCGCTGGCTCAAGGTAGGCACGCAGCCTTACTGGCTTGTCGTCTTTGCCGCAGGGGAAGGGAAGAGGCTAAATCCGAATGACCGATATGCTGGCTGTTGCGACTACTGCTGCCTTGAACGACTTCTTCAATTCTGTTAATGCTGTTATCTGGGGGTGGCCCATGCTTATCCTGTTGCTTGGTACGCACCTCTTCATGACGCTCCGTCTGCGCTTTCCCCAACGTCACTTGTTGAAAGGTATCCGCCTCTCGGTGTCGCGCGACGACAAGGTCGACGGCGACGTCCATCCCTTTGCTGCTTTGGCTACCTCCCTTGCGGGGCAGATAGGCACAGGCAACATTGTGGGCGTGGCTACGGCAGTGCTGGCAGGAGGTCCCGGCGCGGTGCTCTGGTGCTGGCTTACGGGTATTTTCGGAATGGCTACGAAGTACTGCGAGGCGTTGCTCGGTGTGAAGTACCGTGTGCGCACGCACGACGGCCAGATGCTCGGAGGTCCTATGTATGCCTGGGAGCGGGGGCTCGGACGTCGCTGGGTGGGAGCCCTGTTTGCCTTCTTCACGCTCCTCGTCAGCTTCGGCTTGGGCAACGTGCTGCAGGGAAACGCCGTTGCTGAGGTGGTGGGCGAGACCTATCACGTGTCCGTCTACGTCACTGCCGCCCTGCTCACCCTCTTCGTCGGCATCGTCATCCTCTTCGGCCTCAATGGAATCACCCAGGTGTGCTCGCGCCTCGTGCCTTTCATGGCGCTCTTCTACATCGTCGGATGCATCGCCCTGCTCGTCATCAACTGGCATTGGCTCGACGACGCTGTTGTGCTCATCTGCCGTGCAGCGTTCACGCCCCAGGCGATGGGTGGAGGCTTCGTCGGCGGCTTCATGATTGCTGCCCAGCACGGCGTGTCGCGCGGCTTGCTCTCCAACGAGAGCGGCTTGGGCTCGGGACCCATCATTGATGCCTCCGCCCGCACGCGCAACCCTGTGCGCCAGGCCCTCGTGTCGTCCACAGCGCCCTTCTGGGACACCGTCATCATCTGCGCCCTCACGGGCATCATCCTTGTGAGCAGTATGCTCGCGCTCGGAGGCGGCGGCAGCGGCGACGGAGGAGCCAAGCTCCTCACACAGCAGGCCTTCGCGCAGATACCCCTCGTCGGCAGCCACGTGCTTGCCGTCAGCCTCTTCGTGTTTGCTGCCTCCACCATCCTCAGCTGGACCTGCTACGGCGAGAAGATGATACGCTACATCTTCCGCAGCTCTAAGCGCGCCCAGCGGTTCCTCATCGTAGGCTACCGCGTGCTGTGGGTGGCCTTCACCTTCGTCGGCGCCGTGCTGCCCCTCGAGCTGGTGTGGAACGTCGGCACCACCGTCATCGCCCTCATGGCTGTGCCCAACTTGCTCTCCATCCTGCTGCTGCAGCGCGTCATCGTGCGCGACACCCGCCACTACCTCTGGGAGGGACATCTCGACGAGGAGATGCCTGAGCAACCGCCCCTCGAGGACGACATCGTGAAGCGTCGCCGCTAAGTCCCCTTCGGGCATTAGCTTCTCAACTCCGGCAACCGCTATCGTTACCGCTATCGCTATCGCAACCGCAACCGCTATTGCTATCGCAATCGTTACCGCTATCGTTATCGTAGGCGACGCAGTCGCCGTGTCATCCCATTTCGCCCATTAATCCCATTCACCCCATCAAGCCTCTTCCCCCTCAGCACTCTGCACTCACTTCCTCATCACCTTGCGCGTGCGGATGGTGCCGTCGCTGAGTCGTTCCTCTACGACGAAAACTCCCGAGGCGGGGCTATCGAGCAGCCTGCCTTGCGGGCTGTAGAAGCGTGTGCTGGTGACTTCGGCGTCGTCCCAGTCGAGGGCTTCGATGTCCGAGGTGACGAGGTTGCCCGTCTCGAGCTTGATGCAGTCCCACATCACGCCGTTGCGTCCCGAGCCGTTGGTGAGTTCCAGCGCGATGGTGTTGGAGCCCTTGCGCAGCAGGGCGGCGCTGAAGCCATGAGTCTTCAGTTCGTGTCGTCCGCTCTGGTTGGCGCTGCGGTAGATGGCGCCGTCGTTGGTGCTCCAGCTCCAGGTGGTGAGGGCGGTGCCGTTGAGGCTTACCTTCACGTTAGGCTTGTTGGTGACGGCAGCCAGCGACGCCGTGAGGCGGGCGGTGCCGCGGTAGCTGTCGGGGCAGCTGAAGCGGATGGTCCACGTCCCCTTCTTCGTCTGCGCGTAGTACCAGTCGGTCTCCGGGTCGCTCTCGCCCACGACGTAGGTGAGGTTGGCAGGCACCTGCTCGGGCAGCAGGTAGGCGCGGGGCTTGTCGCTGAAGGCGAACTCGTTGCTCAGGCGGTTGTTATGCCCGATCATCCACAGCAGGTTCTCGTAGCGGCGCGGTGCCCACTCGATAGTGCCCAGCTGCAGCGTGTCGCCCTGCACGCGTATGTCGTTCACGCAGAGCTCGTCCGTCACGTCGCCGCAGGTGGCGTAGGCGTAGAGGGCATAGTCGGCAGGCCTCACGGCAGGGATGCTGAAGTGCCCTGTCGAGTCGGTGAGCGCCCAGTAGATGTACCGCTTGCCCTGCGTGTAGATGTCGCTGCCCGGCTCGGCCAGCACCACCTGTATGCTGTCGCTGCGCGGTCCTGTGGTGACGTCGATGGTGCCCTCTACGGTGGTGCGCTCCGAGGGCCAGAGGTCATGCTTGAACCACCCAAAGGGCCACTCCTGCTGCTGGCGGTGCGCCATCGCCTTAGCGTCGGCAATCATCGCGTCGCGCGTGCCGCGGTTCACATAAATGAGGAAAGGCCCGTACAGTTTCTCCTCGCCCTCCTTGAAGGTCTGTGCCGACGCCCCCATGTGCTCGCCCTGAAGCATCTGTATGGTGATGGGCGACTTGGAGGTGGCATGCACGGTGAGTTCCTGCTTCATGGGCCCGCCGTTCGCCCACTCGTGGCTGCAGGCGATGTTCCACACACCCGTGTCGTCCGACATCAGTCCGTGCACGCTGTCGCGCACGATGTACTGTCCCCAGTCGTACTTGGTGTAGATGCTCCCGTCGGCTAGGCGGTAGGTGGCGTCAGACACTGTGTTCTCGCTCTGCTCCGCGGTCTTCATCTCGCTGTTCGAGGGGATTCGCCCCTGCATGCTGTCGTCCACATATCCATTGAGGAACGTGCCCGCCAGGCGCGTGCACACGCGTATCTCGCGCATGCTCACCGATGCCGACTCCTTGGTGCCTCCTACGGCTACATAGACGTACACGCCGCTAACGCCTCGACGGAGGATGAAGCCCTGTCGCAGCTGCGGATGGTTGTCGAGGTTGCTGTACACCACCTCCACCATATCGTCGTCCTGACGCACCACCTCCGCCTTCGTGGGGCTGAGGGCGCGGTTCTTGTCGGCAGTATAGTCGAAGTAGATGCCGCTGCTGCCGATGACGTTCGAGCCCCCCTGCGGTGTGAAGGCCGACACGCGCCCGTTGCTGCCGATGGTGAGGGTGACGAGCCCGTTCGTCATCGTCGTCTCACGGTTGGCGTTCACCGACGCCGTAGGCTTCTGCGCATAGCCCGCCAGGCACCACAGGCCGAGCAGAGCAACAACGAGAAGTCGCATCGTCTGTTTCATTTTTCGTGTGTGATTGTGCATGTCTGGGATGGTTTTTATGATGTTTCTTTTACCTTACAAAGGTACGAATAAGCGAGCGAAAAAAAAAGAAAAAAACCGAAGTTTTTTCCCTTCTCGAAAAATTTTTTTCCCTTCTCGAGCGCGCCGTATGAAGAAGAGAAAAATCTTATTTCTCCGAGTATAATTAGAAGAGGAGAGAGTGTCAGCCGACGGAGCAGCGAGAGGAAAGAGAAGCAGGCGATGCATGTTTCATCTTTCCCGAGTCGCGACGGAGGAAGAGCAGAGCTCAACCTTTCTGGGAAAGATGTCAACTTTTTCAGGAACATTTGTTACATTTGTTACATGTTACATTTACTAAACACCTAACTTTTTAGGGTAGCTGAAAATAGTTAGAGAATATGCTAATTATATATTATAATTAATTATAATATATAATTAAATTACTATACTTATAAATTGTAATCTTAATTTTCTATCTATCTCTTCTCTATTTTCTCCAAAAACTGGCAAATTTCACGTATACCCCCATAAAAGTTACAAATGTAACAAATGTAACATGTAACGCAATTCTGTCTTTTCCTGATTTTTCACAGCATTGAAAAAACCGAAAAAAAGTGGTGTGGAGTGCGAAAAAAGTGGGCGGAATATTTGCAGGTTTGAAAGGGTTTTCGTACCTTTGTAGCGGGGAGTTGATGCTATGATATCAGGCTGTTGGTACTGGGTGGTTCTCTTCCCCTAATGTGATAAAAACCAATATGATATAATTATGAGAGGTATGCTCAAACCTATTGTGGATGCAGGGTGCCTGATGGCGGCTGGCCATCGGGGTCGGGGCATCGTGGATAGAATCAGGGGTTATATTAATAAGGATAGGAGGGGCTTCGCCCTTGTGGTGGCGCTGCTGCTGACGACGATGGCGCAGGCGCAGGTCAACGACTGGGAGAACCCGCAGGTGCTGGGCATCAACAAGCTGCCGTATCATGCTACGCTGCAGCTGCCCTCGCGGCAGGGGGAGTGCGAGGAGATCGTCTCGCTCGACGGGCGGTGGCTGTTCCACTGGGCCAAGGACCCGGCGTCGAGGCCTGCGGGCTTTGAGCGCGAGGACTATGACGTGAGCGGCTGGGACTCGATAAGCGTGCCGGGCAACTGGCAGCTGCAGGGCTTCGGCAAGCCTATCTACGTGAACATGCAGTACCCCTTCCGCCGCGACAAGCCCAGCGTGACTGGCGAGCCCGACAAGGAGTGGTATGCCTACGACCACCGCAACCCCGTGGGCTCGTACGTGACCTTCGTCGACGTCACCCGTGAGATGCTCGCGAAGAACCTCATCCTCCACTTCGGGGGCGTGAAGTCTGCCTTCTACGTGTGGGTGAACGGGCAGATGGTGGGCTACAGCCAGAACTCGATGTCGCCTGCCGAGTTTGACGTGACGCGATACATGCGCGAGGGAAGGAACAGGCTGGCGGTGGAGGTGTACCGCTGGAGCGACGGCAGCTACCTGGAGTGCCAGGATATGTGGAGGCTGAGCGGCATCTTCCGCGAGGTGCAACTGTGGGTGCGCCCGCTCGTGCACATCGCCGACTACAAGGTGGAGGCGGTGCCCAGTGAGGACTTCGCGAAGGCTACCGTGCAGGCGAAGGTGTGGGTGTGTAACACGGGCAGAAAGAAGGCCAAGAACCTCTCGGTACGCCTGACGGTGTTCAACAAGGCCGCCCGGGAGGCATCGGACAAGTTCATATTCCCGAAGGACGACACGCTGGAGGAGCCGTCCGTGTTCGTGAGCCGCAGCAAGGTGCCGACGCTCGCCCCCGGCGACACCGCTGCCGTCGTGCTCACCATCCCCATCGACCATCCGCTCCTTTGGAGTGCAGAGAAGCCCGAGCTCTATCCCTACCACATCAGCCTGCTCGACAAAAAGGGCAACACGACCGAGCACTTCGACTACCACCTGGGCGTGAAGCGCGTGGAGTGCGTGGGCGAGGTTTTTAAAGTCAACGGCAGGAACGTGAAGCTGCGGGGTGTGAACCGCCACGACCATCATCCCGTGACGGGGCGCTACGTGGACGACGGCACCTACGAGAAGGACATCTCGCTGATGAAGCAGGCCAACATCAACTTCCTGCGCACCAGCGTCTACCCCGACCGTGAGTACCTCTACGAGCTCTGCGACCGTTACGGCATCTACGTGATGGACGAGGCCAACCAGGAGAGTCACGGCTACGGCTACGCCAACCGCGAGATGGGGGAGGACCCAGCGTGGCGCAAGGCACACGTTGACCGTGCCGTCTCGCTCGTGCAGCGCGACAAGAACCATCCGAGCATCACGTTCTGGAGCCTCGGCAACGAGGGCGGCGTGGGGCCCAACATGAAGGCGATGCACGACGCTGTCACCGCCCTCGACACCACGGTGCTGCCGTTCTGCGACACCGACCGCAGTCAGTCGGCCATCTACGACGACGGCTACCTCTCGCCGCAGAGGCTCGCTACGGAGGCACGGAAGGTCACCGACCGCCCCTTCATCATGCGCGAGTATGCCCACGCTATGGGCAACTCGATGGGTAACATGCAGGAGTACTGGGACGTCATCTATGCCGACAGCAGCATCTGCGGTGCTGCCATCTGGGACTGGGTGGATCAGGGGCTCGCACGCGACGACAACGGGCAGGCGTATTGGGCCTACGGCGGTGATTTCGGCGACAAGCCCAACGACGGGGCGTTCTGCATCAACGGGCTGATAGATCCCGACCGCACACCCCATCCTCACTACTACGAGGTGCAGCACGTGTACCAGCCCCTGCAGTTCGTGCTCGAGGGCGACAGCCTGCGCATCGTCAACCGCGACTGCTTCACCGACCCCAGCGAGTACGACATCACCTGCGACACCGTCACCACCGACGGCGAACGCCTGCTGAACGTGGCAGCCCGCCTGAAGGAGGACACCCCCTGGGCGAAGAAGGGCTTCGCGGTAGCTCGCGAGCAGTTCGTGCTGCAGCCCTACGACTTCCCATCTGGCGTCAGCGGCAAGCCCGCCTTCATGATGCGGAACAAGGAGGACTACATCGTCGTCACCACACGCAACGCCATCATCCACTTCAACCCCCAGGGTGCCCTCAGCGGGCTTGTCGTCAACGGGAAGCAGATGATAGAGGCGCCGCTCGAACCCTACTTCTGGAAGCCCGAGAACGACAACCAGCATGCAGCCCACTTCGCAGAGCGCTTGGCTGCGTGGCAAGAGGCAGGGAGCCAGCGTAAGGTGAAGGCCATACGTACCGAAGAGAGGAAGGACTGCATCGTGCTGATCTACGAGATGACGCTTCCCGTGGGTGCCGACTACACCCTTACCTATACCATCACTAACGACGACAGGGTGAAGGTGGAAGCCGACTACAAGCCCACAGCCACAGACATTCCGCTGATACCGAAGTTCGGCATGAGGATGCGCCTGCCTGCCGACTACACCCACGTCGAGTACTACGGGCGAGGGCCGTGGGAGAACTACCCCGACCGTAAGCGCAGCGCCTTCATCGGCAGGTACGAGATGCCCTTGCAGGCCTTCGAGACCGAGTACATCCATCCGCAGGACAACGGCTGCCGCACGGATGTGCGCTGGCTCAACATCTCTTCGCCTGAGCTCACCCTACGCATCAGCGGCTGCCAGCCCCTCTGCATACGAGCGTGGGACTATGGCGAGGAGGACTTGGTACAAGCTCAACATCCTCATGAGATACAGCGCGGGAGGTTCGTGAACCTCAACATCGACCTCAACGTGCACGGCGTGGGCGGCATCGACACCTGGGGACAGCGCACCCTCCCGCAGTACACCATCGACGGAAACAAGCCCTACCGTTACGCCTTCATCATGGAGTGGAACTGACACAGCACGCCCTGATGTCCTGTCGGGGGCATAGCAAACGGCTGGGCAAGGGGACTTTTTGGCGGAAAGGTCGGATTTTCCAGCGTAGGCGCTTTTTTCGGGCGTTGCGCTTGCGCGGATGGAAATGTTTTCGTAATATTGCAGACGGAATAAAAGAGACTCCTATGACGATGTTCCCTGAAATGAGACGAATCGTGCTCCTCGCGTGCGCCTGCGTGGCGTGCAGCGTGATGAGCGCGCAAAAACCGTATGTGTCGGAGGTGTGGTGTGCCGACCTGGGCAACGGGCTGTACCGGAACCCTGTGCTCTATGCCGACTACAGCGACCCTGACGCCTGCCGCGTGGGCGACGACTTCTACATGACGGCATCGAGCTTCAACTGTATCCCCGGACTGCCCATCCTGCACTCGCAGGATCTGGTGAACTGGGAGATCATCGGGCATGCTGTCCCCTGGGCGCTGCATCCCTATGAGGATGTGATGCCGCAGCACGGCAACCACATCTGGGCGCCCTCCATCCGCTATCACGAAGGGCGTTTCTACATCTTCTGGGGCGACCCAGACGAGGGCGTCTATCAGGTGAGCGCCGAGCAGCCAGAGGGTCCCTGGACGGAGCCCGTGCTGGTGAAGGAGGGGAAGGGCATCATTGATACCACGCCGCTGTGGGACGACGACGGGCGCGTGTGGATGGTGCATGCCTATGCCGGAAGCCGCGCAGGATTCAAGAGCGTCATCAGCGTGTGCGAGCTGAACGCCGATGCCACAAAGGCTATCACCCCCTCGCGCGTGGTGTACGACGGACACGGCGTGGACCCTACCTGCGAGGGTCCTAAGTTCTACAAGAAGGACGGCTACTACTATATCTTCCATCCCGCAGGGGGTGTGCAGACAGGCTGGCAGGTGGTGCTTCGCTCGAAGAACGTCTTCGGGCCCTACGAGAAGCGTACCGTGCTGGCGCAGGGAACGACGAAGGTGAACGGCCCGCACCAGGGGGCGTGGGTGACGACACCGACGGGTGAGGACTGGTTCCTCCACTTCCAGGACGTGGGCCCGCTGGGACGCATCGTCCACCTGCAGCCGATGATGTGGAAGGAGGGCTGGCCCGTGATAGGCATCGACAAGGACGGCGACGGCTGCGGAGAGCCTGTGGAGACGTACCGCAAGCCCAACGTGGGACGGACGGTGCTGAAGATGACGCCTGCCGAGTCGGACGAGTTCGACGGCATGACGATAGGGCTCCAGTGGCAATGGCAGGGTAACTTCTGCGAGAAGTGGCACTACTGCGCTGGCGATAAAGGCCTGCTGCGGCTGTTTGCCTCGCCCGTGCCCGAAGGCGCTGTGAGTCTGTGGGACGTGAGCAACCTGCTGCTGCAGAAGCCTACAGCACCCGAGTTCTCGTGCACTACGAAGATGACGTTCTGCCCCTCGGAGAAGTACTTCGGGGAGCGGTGCGGATTGGTGGTGATGGGTATGGACTATGCTGGGCTTGTGCTGGAGAACACAGCCGAGGGCATCGTGCTGAGCAAGGTCGTCTGCAAGGGTGCGGATAAGGGCAACACAGAAGAAGCGGAGGAGACGAGAACGCTTGCGGAGGCTTCGAAGGACAACATCGCCCCACAGGCTACCGTCTGGCTGCGCTGCAAGTATACGCAGAAGGGCATGAACGAGAAGAACAAACTGGATCAGAACGTGGAGGTAACCTTCTCGTACAGCACCGACGGCAAAAAGTACCACACGCTGGGCAAGCCCTTCGCTGCACGGCAGGGGAAGTGGATAGGATGCAAGACGGGCGTCTTCTGCAACCGCCCGACAAAGGAGAAAGTGGATGGAGGATGGTGCGACGTGGACTTCTTCCGCGTGACGAGGAAATGAGAATAAGGTGAAAGGTCTTTAAGGACTTCAAGGACCTTAGGGACTAAAAGGAAATAGAAAACGACGATTCGAATGAGAAGAATGACGACGTTGCTGGCGGTGATGCTGGTGCTGGGAGGAACGGCTCTGGCTGCAAGCCCGGGATACAAGGATACGCTTGTGGTGGCGCGTGACGGCACGGGCGACTACCGCACGCTGACGGAGGCCTTCGAGCATTGCCGCGCCTACATGGACTATACGGTTCACATCCTCGTGAAGAGGGGATACTATAAAGAGAAGGTGATAGTGCCCTCGTGGCTCGAGAACATCGTCATCGAGGGAGAGGATGTGGAGAACACCGTCATCACCTGGGACGATCATGCCAACATCGACAATATGGGAACGTTCCGCACGTACACCCTGCGCGTTGACGGCAACGCTATCACTTTCCGCAACATCACTATCGAGAACAACGCGGCTCAGCTGGGGCAGGCGGTAGCACTCCACACCGAGGGCGACAGGCTTGTGTTCGTGGGCTGCCGCATACTGGGTAACCAGGATACCGTATTCACGGGCAGGAGGGAGACGCGGCTTTACTTTGCCGACTGCTATATAGAGGGGACAACGGATTTCATCTTCGGTCCTGCGACAGCGTGGTTCGAGAACTGCACCATCCACTGCAAGCGCAACAGCTTCATCACGGCTGCATCGACGCCTGCCGACGTCGCCTACGGCTATGTGTTCAACAGATGCAAGGTCACCTGCGCCGACAACGTGACGAACATGAAGCTGGGACGCCCCTGGAGGGATTATGCCTATACGGTATTCATGTACTGCGACTTGGGCGACAAGATAGATGCTGCCGGATGGGTTCCCTGGAACGTCCCCGAGCCGGAGAAAACGGTGCGCTATGCTGAGTACGGCTGCACGGGAACGTCGGCAGACACATCGGGGCGCATCTCGTGGGCGCGGCAGCTGACGAAGAAAGAGGCTGCAGCCCTCACGCCCGACAAGGTGCTCGGCGGATGGAAGCCGCTGGAGAGGAAATCAGATAAATAATCAGATAATCAGGTAATCAAATAATAAGAATCAAAATACGAAGTGAGCTAATCAGACAGATTTTTCGTTCTGCATTTATACGACTTTCAAACTACAAGACAATACTAATTATGAAGAAGTTTTTTCTCCCTTTCGTTGCAGCCTTGATGTTGGTTGCTTGCAATCACTCAGAGAAGACGACGTATGAGTTTCCTTACCAGAACCCGTCGCTCACACCCGACGAGCGTGCAGCCGACCTGCTGCCGCGTCTGACGTTGGAGCAGAAGGCGTCGCTCATGGTGAACGGCTCAGCAGCCATTCCCGAGTTCGGCATCAAGCGCTACGACTGGTGGAGCGAGGCGCTGCACGGATACGCCCGCTCGGGGCTGGCAACGGTGTTCCCGCAGTCGATAGGAATGGCAGCATCGTTCGATCCGGAGCTGCTGCAGGAAGTCTTCACGGCTGTTTCCGACGAAGGGCGCGCCAAGAGTCATCATTTCGCTACCGAGGGCGACGGAGGGCTGAACCGTTATCAGGGACTGACGGTGTGGACACCTAACATCAACATCTTTCGCGATCCGCGCTGGGGACGTGGGCAGGAGACCTACGGCGAAGACCCGTATCTGACTGCCGAGATGGGACTGTCAGTCGTGAGAGGTTTGCAGGGCCCTGAGGACAGCAAGTACGACAAGATGCATGCCTGCGCCAAACACTATGCTGTGCACAGCGGGCCCGAGTATGAGCGTCACTTCTTCGATGCCGACTCCATCTCGTGGCGCGACTTGAACGAGACGTACCTCTATGCTTTTGAGCGCCTGGTGTGCGAGGGACACGTGCATGAGGTGATGTGCGCCTATAATGCCTTCGAGGGGAAGCCCTGCTGCGGCAGTGATCAGTTGCTCACACAGATCCTGCGCAACAAATGGGGCTACGACGACGTCGTCGTTTCCGACTGCGGAGCCATACGCGACTTCTTTGCCGACAACTATCGCAACCATCAGACGCATGCCGACGTTGCTTCCGCTTCTGCCGATGCTGTTATCGCAGGCACGGACCTCAACTGTGGCGGAAGCTTCTATGCGCTGCCCGAGGCTGTGAAGAAGGGATACATCACCGAGGAGCAGGTGGACAAGTCGCTCTTCCGCTTGCTGCGTGCCCGCTTCCAGCTGGGAGAGATGGACCCTGACAGCCTGGTGGAGTGGACGAAGATTCCCTACAGCGTGGTTGCCTCGGAGGAACACGCCAAGCTGGCGCTGCAGATGACGCGCGAGTCGATGGTATTACTGCAGAACAAGGACGGCATGCTTCCCCTGAACGTGGACGACTACGTGAGCGGAGGACGGCGTCTGGCTGTCATAGGCCCGAATGCTGCCGACAGCATCTGCCTGCTGGGTAACTACAACGGCACCCCGCGTCATGCTGTCACTGTGCTTGAGGGTGTGCGCACCTTCCTCGCAGATGCCAAAGCTGACGAGAACACCGTTTACTACGATAAGGTGAGCGAATGGGTGACGCCCGAGAACTTCTACAGTCATTTCAGTCATTGCGCCTATGAGGGCGAGCCGGGATTTGTGGCTACCTATTATAATACGCCGAAGCCCGAGGGCGAGCCTATCACTACCGTCAGATACACGGCACCCTTCCGCCTCTGCACCTCCGGCAACACGGTGTTTGCCCCAGGCGTGGAACTCGAGGACTTCTCTGCTGAGTATCATACCACCTATACGGCTCCAGTTACGGGGACTGCCGAGATGCAGCTCTTCGTGAATGGGCAGGGGAATGTAACCGTCAACGGTGAGGAGATATGCGACTTCCGGGAGGGACACGGCTCACGCAAGAAACTCGGGAAGTTCGAGGTGCAGCAAGGCAAGTCGTACGATATTGTCATCCGCTTCGCTTTCTACCAGCCCGATGCGCAGCTGAACGTAGACCTGGGCATGAAGCTCCCGACGTCTGACGAGCAGTTGCTGGCTTCTCTTGAGGGCATCGACGATGTCATCTACGTGGGAGGCATATCGCCGCAGCTCGAGGGCGAGGAGATGCGTGTTGACTTCGAGGGATTCCGCGGGGGAGACCGTACGAGCATCGAACTGCCTGCCATCCAGCGCCACATTATGGAACTGCTTCACCAAGCAGGCAAGCGCGTTGTCTTCGTATGTCTGTCAGGCTCGGCACTTGCGCTGGAGCCCGAGGCTGAGCATTGCGATGCCATCCTGCAGGCTTGGTACGGCGGGCAGGCTGCGGGCACAGCTGTGAGTGAAGTGCTGTTTGGAAAGTATAATCCTGCCGGACGACTCCCCGTCACCTTCTGGCGCAACGATGCACAGCTGCCCTCCTTCGAGGATTACAATATGGCTTCGGGGCATACCTATCGCTATACTAAGGAGGAACCCCTGTTCCCCTTCGGCTACGGGCTGAGCTACACGACATTTGAGTATGGCGAAGCTAACGCACGCGGGTTTATGAAGACGGGACGTCGTCTGCGCGTCGTCGTTCCCGTCACTAACACCGGGAGCCGCGATGGAGAGGAAGTGGTTCAGATTTATGTGAAGCGTAAGGATGACTTCGAGGGCCCCTGCTACTCGCTTCGTCAGTTCCGCCGTGTGCCCATCAAGGCAGGGGAGACAGCTAAGGTCCGCTTTGACCTCACAGAGAAGTCCCTTCGCTCTTACGACAACAACTCCGGCACTCTTGTCACCCTTCCCGGCACCTACCGCATCTACTACGGCCCCTCCTCCAGGGAGGCAGACCTGCAGTATTTCGATATAGAAGTAGAAAAGTAGAAGATGTTTTTTTGTAAGTATATCCATCAAACCCAAATAAAAATGAAAACCTTTAGAAGAATCTGTTTTTTGTTGCCAGTCGTTGCGCTGCTCCTGACGTCGTGCGTAGCAGACGAGAGCGATTTGTTAGTAGGAAAGTGGGAGGTGATCAGCTCCGAAATTCACGGTGCCGACTTCGCACCATCCGTAGGCGATGTGTTCCGCTTCTATTCGGGAGGCACGTTCCGCGTGACAGAAAAGGATGGAACCAAGTCCACAGGCACGTGGGAGTACTTTCAGGATGCCGTAAGCATCTTAACGCTCTACACGGGCACCGACGGCACCTTTGCTTCCGAGTATGAAGTGGAGTCCATCAACTCGCAGGAGATGGTGCTGGGTTTCGACTTCGGCTTCTTCTACGGGCGAATCGTCCTGCAGAAGATTCCTGGCGACAACTCGCGCGACAAGTAGTCAAGTCCTGCGCAGACTCATGCGAAGGAAGTCCTCTTCTCTCTGTCGGCAGTTATGCCGGCAGGGAGATTTCTTCATACATTTTTGGAGAAGGAATCTCGCCGTATGAAGAAGGCAAAAAATTTTTTTCTTTCTACATCTCGCCGTATGAAGAAAGAATCTCGCGAGATGAAGAAAGAATAATTCTTTTTGAAGAAAGAAAAAATAGCTAAGGGCAACAGCTGTTTCTCAGAGCCTGCATTTGCCTGTCAGGATGGTTCCGTCTGTCAGCGTGATGCGGATGATAAGTATTAATGGCGTAGCGACAGCTGGGGCGAGGACTATGTCGCGAGTGGTGTTGTCAGGCATCGTCTTTGCGGCAAGCAGGCTGCCTGCAGGGCTGAGAATAGCTACGTGCTTGACAGGACGGGAGGCGCGGATGCTGATACGCCCTTCTGCATCGGGGCTTAGGATGACGTCGGCAGGGGTTCCGTCGCAGCTGCGCAGATTTCCTTGCTGTCCTTCCAGAAGGGGAGAGCCGACGGAGAGAGGCACTCCATTGATGGTAGCTCCTTCGTACTGAGCAGCTGTGATATCGGCTACAAGGTCGTTGAGATAGTGTTCGAGCCAAGTGTATCCATCGTCGGCATATTCGGAGGCATCGCTGGCATCGGTGTGCGAAAGATCGTGACTGAATTCCCAAGCATCGGGGATTCCGTCTGAATCTGTATCCTTTGGAGCAGCCGTCTGGCTATAGGTGCAATAGCCTCCCACGTCGTCGGGAGTGTCGATGATGCCTTTTGTTCCTCCCTTCGAGCCCTCGAAGGTGTAGGTTCCCTCTTCTGCTTCGTAGGCTACGCGGGCATCCTGTGCATCGCGTGCGAGACAAGCTCCTGCGTAGGCAAGCACTTTCTCGAAAGCCTGCTCTGCGGTATGCGTGGGGATAGCTTCAAACTCAAAGGGGGTGTTTGTGCGGCACTTGGAAAGGTCTTCTCCTGTGTTGTTCTTGATTCCCGAAGTGCTCCAGTTGTTATTGGTAACGGTAGCATTGCCCCACATATAGTTTCCGCTGATGTAGTAGATGCCGTGATTGGTTGTAACGTTGGTACCGTTCACATCGATGACGAATGATTTTTCATCCTTGTCCATCTGTACCAAACGACTCCTGACTCCCTGATTGGTAGCGGGACCAAATCGATAGTAGTTGTTCACGATGTTGTATTTTCCTGCCGCTTCGCCTCCATAGGTGCTGTTTGAGCCCCAGTTGTAAACCACGTTGTTACGATAATCAACCCGTTCCTCGCTGGTGTTTCCGTGCGAGTAGCTCAGCCCTTTGCGCTGCCAGCCGTTGAGGCGTGCGTTGCGGCTGTCGTGATGTGCCAGCAGATTATGATGGAACGAGGCATTCTCGCCTCCCCACAAGCCTCCGTAACCGTGATTGCCTTTGTCGTGAAGGGAGCAGCGGAGCGATTCGCTCAGCAGGCACCATTGCATGGTGAAGTTCTGGTTGGCATAGAACGAAGCACATTCATCGACTGAGAAGCTCATGGAGCAATGGTCGAGGATGATGTTTTTCTGATATCGTCCCCAGATGGCATCGTCTTCAAAATCAGGGTTGGCGTCGCCTGGGCGGAATCGCATATAGCGGATGATGACGTTGTCGGCTTGGATGCATACGCTGTTGTCTTTCAGGCAGATTCCATCGCCAGGGGCGCTTTGCCCAGCAATCGTCAAGTCTCCGTTCTTGATATTAAGACGGCTCTTGAGTTCTATGATGCCGCTCACGCGGAAAAGAATGGTTCGCTTGCCGCTTTGGCCTACACACCAGCGCAGGGTGCCGCAATGTGTCTTGCTATCGCCCGTATTGGTGTCGGCAAGGGAGGTAACGAAATAGACGGTTCCCCCGCGTCCTCCTGTCGTGTATCGCCCGCCTCCTTCGGCTCCGGGAAAAGCAGGGAGTTCATCGGCGCGGGTTGTGAGCGAGGGTAGAAAAGCAAGTAGAAGCGCGAAAATATGAAAGAAGAGGAGAGAGAGACGGTTCATAGAGAAGGATGGGGAATATGCTGGTAATCAGATAATCAAATAATCAGATAATCGAGAAGAAAACGATAGTGAATCAAATGAATTAGTACCAGTCGACGTTGGTAGATGTTGACGAGCGCTGATCGTACTTGAGGGCGTCGGCAAGCATAGAACTGTTGGCGCGGATGGAGAAGTTGTAGCTTACGTAGGGGCTGAGCACCACGCCGCACGACATTCCAAAGCAATGCAAGTCGCGTGTGATGTTCATCGTAGTGGTAGTGAACGAATGGTCTATGAAGTCCCAGCCAGAGGAGAAGTTCATGTTCCATTTGTTCGATATCTTGATGTTTCCCGAGATATTGAGGTTCTGGGTGATCTTGTAGCCGTAGTATCCGGTGCCGTCGGGGCGTGTGTGGAAGGCATCTGGCGTGGTGTTTTCGCGCAGGGTGACGCCATACGAGAGGGAAAGGCTCCAGGGGATGCTGAAAGGCATGTATCCATCTGCATCGTACTCCGTGCTCGTATTGTTCTTTCCGCCAGAGGAGGAACCTTTGCTGCCGGTATTCGAGGTTCGTGGGCGCGCTGACGCATCTTGTATGTCGCCTCCGCCTTCAGAGTCGGAGTCTTCCTCTTCCTTCTTGCCGTTCAGGAGACTGTTGATTTTCTCTTTCCACTTGCCCCACGTCTGGTTGTTGAAGGTGTAGGAGAGGTTCTGGCTCATGCCTGGGAAGTGGGGCAGATGCCCGCGAAGCCACATCTCCTGATCGTCTTGCTGGATGGCAAGTTTGCCGTTGGCATCCTGGCTCCACACATAGCCGTAAGTAGGCCAAGTGGTGTTGAGACTAAAGGTGTAGCTCTTGGTGAACTTCATGCGGAGGCGGGTAGTAAGGTTGCTCCACGGGCGGACTGTAGCAGCGGTGTTGTACGACATCGACATACCCAGCTCGTCAATGAGGCTTACTTTGCGCACTCCCGTGCTGTCTTTGTCTGTTTTCACCTTCATCTCGAGGTTGTTCGACACATCGAGGCTGACGGTTCCCGACTTCCCCTTGCCTACAGTTCCGTAGAGGGTTCCCGTGTAGGGAGAGTAGTCGACGGTGTGCACTTCGCCCTTGGAGTCGGTGTAGGTATAGGACTTCCAGAATCCGTAGCGGGAGTCGCTGAAGTCGGGTGCGAGGGTGTAGCTTAGTGAGGGGGTGAGCACGTGACGCACCATCTTGACTTTGTCGCCGAGGAAGGGAAGAGGTGTGAAGAAGCCGTAGAGCTTGGTGTTGGCGCTGACGGCAAAGTTGTAGTTCCACACGCGGTTGAATCCGTAGACGGTATCCTTCACAGCTACGTTGCGGCTGTCGTCCCACGACTGATCGATGCGGTAGGAATACCAGCGGCTGGTGTAGTTGAGCGAGGGCGTTACGTTGATGTACTTCAGCACAGTAAACGAGGCGCTGACGGGAATGGAGTGCTTCATGCCATTCTTCCAGTCGCGAACGAGGCTTGTGTGGAGTATCTGATCCTCCTTTGACGTGACGCTGTTGCTAAGGTTTCCCGTGTAGTTGAGAGCTATCTTCTCATACCATCGTTCATTGCCTGCCGCTTTCTTCCGCTTGAAAGGATAGATGCGGCTGAGTGAAATGTTGAGCGAAGGAAGCGTGAGCGACAGAGTACTGTCGCGCATATTCTGTGCAATGTTGAACGAGCTGCTGATATTGAGCTTCTGATCCGGGAAAGAGCGGCTGTAGCTGATAGAAGAAGTACGCTGGCTTTGTGAAGTGAGCGAAGGATTGTAAAGGCTCGAGAGGTTCTTCTTCTCGTAGTTCGTAGTAGCGTAGTTGACGGAGGCGCTGAAGTTTGAGTTAGGATTAGCCTTCGCATCCTGCCTGTGGCTCCAGATAACCTTAAAGTTCTTCGACTGGGAGTAGTCGGGCATGTTTTTCTCTCCGTTGACAGTCACCAGATAGTTGACGTTCACGCTGCCGGAGTACTTGTAGCGCTTCCTGTAGTTTGTAAGCAGGTTCACGCCCCAGGAACCTTTCGTGAAGATTTCTCCCGTTAACTTCAGGTCCAGATAGTCGTTGAAGGCGAAGTAGTATCCTCCGTCTCTCAGGTAGAAACCACGCTCCAGCTCATCTCCATAAGACGGCATGATGAAGCCGGAAGAATACTCTGTGGAGAAGGGGAAAAATCCGAAGGGTATCGCGGCAGGAAGGGGAACATCACACACCACCAGGTATGCAGGACCGAACACGACGTCTTTCTGCGGGCGCACCTTGCCGCGAGTCATTTGCAGGTAGAAGTGAGGATGCTCGTGGTCCTCGCAGGTAGTGTATTTGCCGTTTTGGATGTAGAATTCGCCGTCGGCACCCTTCTTGGCATCGCGGCTTATCATGTAGCCTTCGCCCTGAGTAGTGGTGACGTTGTGGATGAAGCCTTTGCGCGACTTGAAGTTATAGCTCATCGTCTCGGCTTCGTAGGGCGTCTCTCCCTCCTTGAAGACGGGGCGTCCCTTCTCGTTGCCCAGCGTGTCCTTCTTTCCTTCGGCGTACACCTCGCTTTTGTCGATGTTGATGGCGATGTTCTCGGCTGTCAGCTCTATTTTCTGGTAGTTGACCTTGCCGCTTCCGTAGAGGTAGGCATATCCTCCCCGTGTCCACACCATGCTGTCGCTTGACTCGTAGTGAACAGGCGCATCGACGACTTCTTTCCGCACGCTGTCTTCGGGAATGCTGTCAGCGGGGATGCTGCTTGAGGGAACAGTGTCGGCAGGCAGAACGGCAAGGCTGTCTGTAGCTGAGGCTGCGGAGCGAGCCCGGCGCCCGAGACGCAATCCTTGTGCGTCAGCAGTCTGTGCGACGAGCAGCAGCATTAAGCAGAGGCCTGCAACGATGGTTTTCTTTGCCACGATGTTTCCCAATTCAGCATTTTATCTTGCAAAGATACGCAAGCAAAGCTGTTCGGCAATGTTTTTCGGGGAAATTTAACCTTTTTTGTTGTCTTCTTCACTTTTCAGCCAAAGAGCGTGCACCAAAGGTCGAATTTCTTGATGCCTTCTTCTCCGAACTTCATCAGGCTCTGACGCGCCTCTTCCACGCTCTTTTCGTGCTCGAGGCGTGTTTTTGAATAGAACTTGTCGGCAAAGCAGATGACTTGCTCTTCGGGCGTGAGGGGCTGCATATCGCGATGCGGAAGAGGCCATCCAGAATCGATTATCTGCTGCAGGGTGAGCCCTGTGCCCGTATGCCGCTCGCAAACCAGCGCGTGACGGGGGAATCCTTCGGCGCGCATCATCTCGGCTCCTAGGTATCCGTGACAGATGTACGGCTCGGTGCCGAAGCAGTATATCCGCTCGGCGTTTGTGCGGATGATGCCTATGTCGTGCAACAGAGCAGCCTCCATAAGAAACTGACGGTCGAGTCCTAATTCAGGGTGAGCGTCGGCAACACGCAGGGCACGCTTGGCTACCTGTGTGCTGTGAGCGAGAAGCAGCTTGTGGAGCTCGGGCTGGGAGGCGTAGTATTTCTCAATGATTGCAAACGGATTCATTCGGATGTCATTTGTCGGTTCTCTTCACGATAAGGTTTTCGTTGTCGATATTTCAGCGCTGGGAACACATTTCTGTTTTTTCCTTCTCGATAAAAAATTTTCCCTTCTCCAAAAAAATTTTTTCTTTCTTCATCTCGCCGGCTTCTTTCTTCATACGGCGAGATTCTTTCTTCATATTTTTTCCTCCTCTAAACATACGCCGAAGAGGGCCGAGCATTTATTCTTGCCGAAAAATTTGCATTATCGTTTGGTTCGCCTTATCTTTGTCGATGCAAAGATAATACAATTTATCCTTATTCGTTTTCTTTTCGCACCTCTTTTATCAATAGGCAATGCAACAGATACTTGACCATAAAATCTTCGGAGTGCCGCTTTCAGAGCCGATTTTCTTCGGCTTGAAGGTGCTTATCATCATTATTGTTGCCAAGATTGCGCTGATTGTTGTCCGCCGTCTGTTCCGCAGGGCAGATAAGCGTTCGGCTAACGTGCTCGACGTCACGGGAAGGCGTTATTTCGAGCGCATCTGCCGCTTCATCATCTACGTGATAGCCATCTCGTCGGTGTTGGTTCTCATCCCGGGAATGGAGAAAATCGGCAACTCGTTGCTCACAAGTGCCGGCATTCTGGCAGCAGCCATCGGCTTGGCGGCGCAGGAAGCCCTCTCCAACTTCATCGGGGGGCTGTTCATCATCATTAGCAAGCCCTTTCGCGTGGGAGACTATATCCAGATAGATGCCGACAACAGGGGTACCGTGAAGGAGATTACGCTCCGACATACTGTCATCCTGAATGCCGAGAACCGCACCATCATCGTGCCGAACAGCAAAATCAACTCAAACACTATCGTCAACTCCACAGCCGTTGACCCCAAGACGTGTGCCTTTGTGGAAATCAACATCGCCTACACGGAAAACATCGACAGAGCTATCGAGGTGATGCGCGACGTTATCCTGCAGCACCCGCTCCTTATCGACGTGCGCTCGGAGGCAGACATCGAGGCTGGGAAGCCTCAAGTGCGGGTGAAGGTCATTTCGCTCGACGACAGTTCCATTCGCCTGCGTGCCTGGGCGTGGGCAACAACGACGCTGAATGCTTTTGAAATGAAGTGCGACCTTCTCAAGAGCATCAAGGAACGTTTCGACACCGAGGGCATCGAAATACCTTATCCTTATTATAATCAGATTGTTCAGTCGTCAAACTGATTCTGACGCCTGTTTCCTCTTTCCCGAAAGAGCTACTTCTTGTGGCGCGAGAGGAGCTCCCTTTGCAAGTCGGTAAGGCTTACTCCCATCTGCTCGTTGAGCACTAAGAGATGATAGAGCAAGTCTGAAGCCTCCTCGATGTATTTCTCTCGGTTGCCAGAAGTGGCTTCAATGATGGTTTCGACAGCTTCTTCGCCTACTTTCTGTGCCATTCGGTTGAGCCCCTTCTCGAAAAGATACGTGGTGTAGCTCCCAAGCGGCATGTTTGCGTGTCGTTGCTGGATGACGTCTTGCAGTTCGTAGAGGAATCCTTCTTCTGCGGCTGTGTCCCAGCACGAAGGCGTCCCTCTGTGGCAGGTAGGCCCGTCGGGATGTGCTTGAATGAGAAGGGTGTCGGCATCGCAGTCGGCAAACATTTCCACAACGTGCAGGAAGTTCCCCGAAGTCTCTCCTTTCGTCCACAGAGCCTGTCGGCTGCGGCTGAAGAAAGTGACGAGGCCTGACTCTTTTGTCTTTGCGAAAGCTTCCTCATTCATATATCCGAGCATGAGCACGCGGAGGGTAGAAGCATCCTGCACGACAACAGGAAGCAGCCCGTCGGCATTTTTCGTTAAATCGAAGTCTTTGAAAGATAGTTCCATTTGGATGTATTGTTTTTGTTTTGATTATTTGTCTGAATTGTCAGCAAGAGAAGTTTCAGATTCTTACGGGTATCCCTTGCTGATGCAGATATTCCTTTATCTGCGGGATAGTTATGATTCCCTCGTGCAGGACTCCTGCGACGAGTGCTGCGTCAGCCTTCCCCTGAGTGAGGACTTCGGCAACGTGCTGCGCATTTCCTGCGCCTCCTGAGGCGATGACTGGGATGCTGAGGCTGGAGCAAAGCTCGGCATACGTGTCGCAAGGATACCCGTTGCGTGTTCCGTCGTGATCCATCGATGTGAAGAGAATCTCGCCGGCTCCCCGTTCCTGCGCCTCGTGAGCCCATTCCATCAGCTCGCGCTCGGTAGGTCTGTGCCCTCCGTGCGTTGTGCAGCGCCACGTTCCGTCAATCTGCCTGGCGTCGATAGCAACGACTACGAACTGGCTCCCGTATTGGCTTGCAAGCTCGTCGATGAACGAAGGGCGGAGGATTGCCGCGCTGTTGATGCTCACTTTGTCGGCACCCGCTGAAAGCAGGCGCTCGGCATCGTCGAGGGTGCTTATTCCTCCGCCGACGGTAAAGGGAATGTTGATGTTTCGGGCAATCCTGTCGACGAGCTGCGTAAACGTGCGGCGTCCTTCGAGCGAGGCGCTGATGTCAAGATAAACCAGCTCATCCGCTCCTTCTGCGGCATAGCGGCTTCCCAGTTCTACGGCATCGCCTATATCGCGCAGGCTTTCGAAGTGCACACCTTTCACGGTACGTCCGTCGCGCACATCCAGGCAGGGAATGATTCGTTTCGATAACATAGGAAAATCAGTTGTTGATAGGTTTCGCTTACGGGAAGTTTCTTCTCCTTTTATATTTATTGAGCAAATGAAATTATTCTTTCTTCAAAAAAATTTTTTCTTTCTACATCTCGCCGGCTTCTTTGAGCATATTTTGCTATGCTCTTCCTCTGTCGCGACTCACCAGAACTTGTGCAAGCACAGTTTTGGCTTCGCTGCTCCATCGGTTCTTCATACGGCGAGATTCTTTCTTCATAATTTTTCCTGC
>JAGAAS010000099.1 GCA_017615125.1 Bacteroidaceae bacterium | reverse complement strand
TATTCGCGAGGCTGGATGCAGCGGAGGATGCGCTGTGCCTCGGCCTTGTAGTCGATGCCGGAATCGTTGCCCCAGCGGTTGGAGGCGAAGAGGAGCGCGGTGATGAAGTAGAGCTCGCCATCGCTGGCAGCGCCCTCGCTGTTGTGCGTGCCGTCGGTCTTGCAGCTCCACGCGAAGTAGCCCTCGCGGCTGCCGCTCTGATGCTGCATGTACTTCTTGCTCCAGCGCCACAGGCGGTCGAAGATGTCCTTCTCGCCAAACTGAACGGCTATCATCATCCCGTACGACATACCCTCGGTGCGGGCATCGTGGTTCTTGATGTCGCTGACGTAGCCCAACGTGTCGCCCACCTCGAAGTAGACCTTGTTGGGCCCGCGGAACACGTCGTCGAACACTTCGTGTAGCTTGGCCTGCACCTCGTCGGGCTGGTAGCCCATCTCCACGAACACGTTGCGATACTGGCCTGTATCGAAGGCACCCTTCGTCCAGGGGGTGTAGGTCTGTGCCTGCAATGTCATCGAAGCGACAGCAAGCAGGGCTGCGATAATCGTATATTTCATAAAGCTTTTTCTCTTATCAGCGCAAAGATATGAAAAATAGCCGGGAAACGAAAATCTTTTAGTGATAATTTGACAATACAAGCTAATTCCTTATTTTTGCAGCAAAATTGGAATCATGAAGAATCTCCTGTTCACTATTGCGCTGACGGCAGCCTGCCTGATGACGGCGACGTCAAGCTTCGCCCAGTATGCCACCGACTATGCCCCAGGGGTGAATGCCGAGGGTGCCGTCTACTTTCTCCCGAAGACAACCATCAACGTCACGTTCACCGTTGCGAAGGTGTCGTACACGCCCGGCGACCTTTGCAAGTATGCCGACAGATACATGCACCTGTCGAACGTCTCGGAAAACGACGACGTGCACTACGAGCTCCTCTCCGTCACCCTCACCTACTCGCCCACAGCCGACGAGGGGAAATGCTACCGCATACCCTTCAACCCGAAGTCGGTGACCACCAACGTGCTGCTGAGCGACGAGGGCACCCTGCTGGCTGTCAACTCCGACAACCCGTACGTGGAAGAGCCCACCCTCCCGGCAGAGTCGAAGACGGAGAATGCAGTCGACATTCGCACATATATGACTGAGGACATGCTGATGGCTGGCTCGAAAGCCAAGCTTGCCGAGCTCGTCGCCGGGCAGATCTACGAGATCCGCGAGAGCCGCAACGCGCTGATGAAGGGCGAGAGCGACTACATGCCTTCCGACGGTGCAGGCCTGAAGCTGATGACCGAAAACCTCAACCTGCAGGAGAAGGCGCTCATGCAGCTCTTCGAGGGCGTCACGGAGCGCGAGGTAACGAACAAGACCATCAGCATTACGCCCGACGACAACATCTCGCGACAGATCATTGCACGCTTCTCGCGCAAGCTCGGCTTGGTTGACAATGATGATCTGGCAGGCGCGCCCATCTACCTGGATGTGAAGTGCCAGAAAGAGATTCCTGCCCGAACGGCTGCCACCGATGCAACATCGCGCGCTCGGACAAGACGCTACGAAGGACTCGTGTACAACCTTCCCGCTAAGACGAACGTGAAGGTGTACACCACCAACCGCACCTATATCGAGAGCACCACTCCCCTGCCTCAGTTCGGCGAAACGGAGATACTCTCGTCGCGCCTCTTCCGTAAGCAGAGCAACACGAAAGTCATCCTCGACCCCATCAACGGCGCCCTACTGAAGGTGGAGGAATAGGAAGATTCCTGGAACAGCACTGCATCGCATCGCTCCGCCCAGGCCTAAGGAGCAAAGGACTCCATTCTATAGATAAAAAATCAGCCAACGGCCCTCACACAGGAATCCGTCGGCTGATTTTCGTTTGCGCTAACACGGCACCTGCCTACTCCGTCTTGGCAATGTGCTGACGGAAGTTCCACTTCGAATTGTCGCTGTTGAAATCATATTCAGCCAGCGTCGGCGTAGAATCTCCTGCAGAGTACAGGCAATAGCGCGTGTTCACTCCCTCGATGCCGGGGATAGCCTTCGGCATCAGGCGGTAGGTGCCGTCGATGAGCTGCTCGATGCGCCAGAGCTGTTCGTCGGCTCCTGTGAACGCGGGCACAGCCGTCAGCTCCTTGTCGGCAGTAGCTGCGAGAGCACGCTCGGTGCCCTCAATGGTGATCTTGAAGTAAGGACCGCCCAGGTATCCGCCCTTGTCGGCAAGAGGGGTGATGGTCCAGCGCTGGTGAGGACGCATCATGAAGTCGCCGCAGCGGAGGGGGATCTCACCCTCGGGCCAGCCTCCGATGACTTCTTCAAGCTTCTGATTGGGAATGCTGACGAGCGGTTTCGAGTCGTCCATCTCCCAGAAGCGCTGACGCTCCTGCTGCATGCGTACGAAGTCGACAGCCAGCTCAAGGGCATATCCGCGTCGCTCCGACTCAATCTCGAAGTTGCCGCCAACGAACTGCTCACCTGCCTTCGGCCATCCGTTGCTCCAGAGGAGAGGACGTATGCCCAGCACGCTCCTTCCGCTGCGGTCGAAGTCGGCCTCGTAGTGGCACGACATTACCTCCACGCCCTCGTCGATGACGGTGCGCCCGAAGTGTCCGGGGCCGCACACGCGGCTGCCTGCCGCAATCACCATCTTCCCTCCTCCGTGGAACATATCGCGTCCTACATTGTCGAGATAGGGTCCTGTCACCTGACGCGAACGGCCCACAACGATGTTGTACGTGGAGTTCACGCCGTCGCAGCAGGTGCCGTGCGTGCCGAGGAGGTAGTACCAGCCGTCGCGCCAGAGCAGGTCGGTGGCCTCGCAGTCGATGGCGATGTCAAGCTCCTTGTTGCCCTTCACGCGCTCGCCTGTCGCCGGGTCTATCTCTATGAGGCGTATGGTGCCGAAGTAGGTTCCGTAGCAAGCCCAGAGACGTCCCGTCGTGGGGTCGAGCAACAGGCCTGGGTCGATGGCGTCCTGGTCTTCCATACCGTCGGACGAGCACACCTCGATGGGTTCGGAGAACTTAAAGTCGGGCGACGTCGGGTCGAGTGTCTTGTTCCACATCGTCAGGATGCGTCCGTTGTGGCCTCCGCCCAGTCCGCCTCCTGTGGCACCATAGATAACGAGATAACGGTCGCCAATCTTCATTGCGTCAGGAGCAGCACCTCCTCCGGGACGTACAGCGCCCCCGTTCCACGTCCATCCGTCTTCCGAGATAAGTCCTCCCCCGCCCGTGCCGAACGTGTAGTATTTCCCGTCACACTCGACGATGGTGGAAGGGTCGTGAATATATGGTGCGCCAGTCTGAGCGATTCCCGCAGAAACAGAAACTATGGATAACAGAATGAGTGTAAGACGCTTCATGGCTTATTTGGTTTTAATGGTGTAGTTCGTAACAGGTTGGTTGTTCTCGTCAAGGAAGCGCACGCAGAAGTCGCTGAGCCCTGGGCCGTTGACAAGTGCGCAACGCAGCACATTACGTCCTTTCTTCAGGGTGATTCGCTGCGACCTGCCGTCGTCCTCCACCATGCGTCTGTCGCCCGAGAGCAGGAGGACTTCCTCGTCGTTGAGCCACCACATGGAGGCTCCGTTACATCCGACGGAAAGGCGCACGTCAGGTATCTCCTCGTCGCAGTCGATGTAGGTCGTCGCCCAGAACAGCGAGCCGTAGGTGTGGTTGGCCCACAGCTCCCCGAAGCGGAAGAGCCGCACGTTATACGTCTCGCTCTCGAGGGCATAGCTCTTCAGTTTCTGCTTGCCCAGCTTGGCGAGCTCCTCCGAGAAGAGGTCGCGCAGGTAGGTGTCGGTGAAGACGATGTTCGACGGGATGGTCTTGGCGATGGGCTCCTGGAGCAGCCAGCGGCGGATGAACCCGTCGGCATCGGGCTGTGCGGGCGAAGCGCCCGAAGGAACGGCCGAGAAGTAGTGAGGGCGGTTCTTGAACTGTATCCAGTCGACCTCGACGGGCACGTCCTGACACGTGATGCACAGGCTGGTGACTCCCTTTGGCACGTACTCCAGGGGCACCGTCAGCGTCAGCCACTGCCCTCTCATATCCCGACGGAAGCGGCCCATCTCGCTGAGGACGGTCAGGGGCACACGGGCTATCACCTTTCCCTTTGCCGACTTCTCGCGGATGAGGAGCTCTGTGTTGTCGTCGGCTCGCGCACAGACAATCACGTAGGCGTCGTCTCGGAGGTTGAACTCCACGTCGTCGTAGCGGAGCCAGCTCTTCTTGTTGTTCAGGCTTGCGCACCAGCCGCGGAAGGTGTTGGCGGTATCGACGAACTGCGTCGTCACGTAGTCGGAGGCAGCGCTGAAGCGGTCCACGTCAATCTTTTCCGTCGCCAGGTTGATGCCCACGCCTCGCATGGTAGGCTTCACCTCACGGATGGTGCCGTCGCCGTTGAAGGTGACCTTCTCGATTCGTGCGGAACGACGCTTGTCAACAGCTGGCGAATAGTCGTTCCTATGATAGAAGAGGTACCACTGCCCGCGGTACTCCACGAAGCTGTGATGGTTCGTCCAGCACTTGTTGTCGTGCTCGGCCATGAAGATCCCCTTGAAGTCCCAGGGGCCAAGGGGCGATTTCGACATCGCATAGGCAAGTGTTTCGGTTCCTCCCTCCGTGCGCACCCAGGGGAACGTGAGGTAGTACCAACCGTTGCGCTTGAAGGCGAAGGGGCCCTCCTTGAAGCCGTCGGGAAGGCCTTCCATCCCCTTGCCGGCCACCTTCATACTTCCCCTGCCCTGCGGCAGCTCGATGGTCTCCAGCTCGCCGTCAACCTCCAGCATGTTGTCCTTCAGCTTGGCACCGCGGATGCCCATGCCGCTCCAGTAGATGTAGGCTGCGCCGTCGTCGTCGATCAGCACACACGGGTCTATTCCCGAGATGCCCTGGATGGGCTTGGGCTCGCAGGCGAACGGTCCCTCGGGGCTGTCGGCGGTAGCTACACCGATGGCGAAGCCGAATCCCTCTCGCGGGCCGTCAGGGAAATAGAAATAGTATTTCCCGTTCTTCGTGACGCAGTCGGGAGCCCACATCGAGAAGCCGGTGGGCTTCCCCCAGGGCACCTGCTCCTGCGAGAGGATGACTCCGCAGTCGGTCCAGTCGGTCAGGTTCTCCGACGAGAACGCATGATAGTCTGCCATGCAGAACCAGTCCTGCCGCTGTCCCTCGGGCGCTGGGATGTCGTGTGAGGGATAGACGTACACCTTGTCGTTGAACACGCGTGCTGTCGGGTCGGCAGCAAACTGAGTGCGGATGATGGGATTCTGAGCCGCCACGAAGAGCGGAAGCATCAGGAGAGCCAGTAAAAGCCGTTTTTTCATATTCGGTACTATTTTTGTGCAAATATACTTAATAAAATTGACTATTCAAAATAGATAAGGAAGAATCGTGAAAAAAATCATGCAAACGCTCAACCGATTCACCTCTTCCACCTTTCACCCCTTTTGTTCAGTCACGACGGATGAATCCGCGTCAAGGAACTCTTGACGTGACAAAGATACAACATCTCCTTTTTGCCGCTGCACGTTATTGCACGTTACTGCACGTTATTTTTTGAAAAAAGTATTCACACCATTGCAACGCTCTGACAAACAACAAATTGAAACAGAAGTTTTTTCACGGTTTTGGTTATCAATCATTCGCGGAGCATTCGTGTAAAATCGGTATAATCCGTGTTCGGGAAATTATGAAGAAAGGAAAATTATTTTTCAAGAAGGAAGCCGGCGAGATTCCTTCTCGAAAAATCTTTTTTCTCCTAGCAAAATCCGCGCTATGAGAGGCACCTTTGCCAAGAGGGCAAAAAAAGGAGGCTTTTGACGCGAAAACACGAAAAAAGACACGAAAATCGTCAAAAATCGCGAAAAAAAGTCATTTCAAAATTTTTCAAAACGTCGATTTTAGCGCGAAAATGCCCGAAAAATGCCCCGAAAACCCCTGTTTTGGGACACGTTTCACTCCCAAGAACGAGTCTTCCGCCGAACTGCAACGCATGCCAAACAACGCTAATCGTTTGGTTATCTGTATATTGCCGCCCTTAATCACCTTCATTTTGCTACAGCGCTACAGTGATACAGTTCAAAAACGACTCTCATGCGAACCCCAAAAAAGTGGTTATTTATAT
>JAGAAS010000098.1 GCA_017615125.1 Bacteroidaceae bacterium | reverse complement strand
ATAGCCTCTTTTCTATAACACATATAATGATATATGGTTTGTTATTAAATTACAAAACTACGTGGATAATAATCGCTATAGAAACGACCATCGGTGGCAGTGAATTTAAGAACGCAATAGTTAGGATCTGTCACACCGTCTGGGTAGTATTGCTCGTCACCATCGCGCCAAATCATCTCCTTACTCTTAGCATCTGTCAATACTTCCATTGTGCCACGAAGCATCATACCCTTGAAACCTTCGGCATCGCAGAAATAGATGCTGGCCTTGGGATTGGTCTTGTAGTGAGCCACACGCAGCGAAAAGGTGTTGGTAGTAAAGTAGAACGTACGGATGCCTTCGCGCTTACGAGGTGCCAGCATGGCCTTGGTGCAGGGATAGCCTTCGTTATCTACCGATGAGATATAGGCAACGGGCAGCGTGTCTGCCATCTGGACAATAAGCTCTTTAACGCCTACTAAAGCAGGATTTTCCTTCAGAGCCTCATCATCGCTAACAGTAAGTGCTTTACGCCAACGTTTCAGGTTGGGGAAGTACATCTTCATCTGTCCGATATACTCTTCCTTTGTTAAAGGATTAGTCAACCCTTCGTTCACAGCACCTACAAACTGGGCGCAGTGCTCAATCATTTCGTCCATCGTGCAGTCTTGCAAGAATTTCCCATCACGATAGCAATACATGCAATAATCTTCGTTCTTGCTACCGTCGGCATTAGTGCCGAGAATCTCGTCAGTCAGCGGCATGCCGCAACTCTGACAAAATTTCATTTTTTCCATATTTCTATTGTATATTCATCAGTTCGTATCCTTGTTTGGCATAATAGGCAATCATTTTCCGTCTCATTATCTGATTGTTTGATAATCTGATTAATACTTTTCTATAAAATCCGTTACCAGATGGAACACAGGCTCGTAGCTGTCGAAGACAGCCGACGTCCAGTTGTCCTGCGTGGTGTGGTAGTAGGGGAAGGCGGTGCCCTCCTGGTTCTCGACGAAGATGCAGGGAACGTGGCGTGTGGCAAAGGGATAATGGTCGCTATTGGCAGCCAGCTTCCCATGATTGAGCGACTTGAAATACTGCTTCTCTTTGACAATCTGTTCCATAAGATCATAGCCTCGCTGGCCCTCGTCGCTTGTCTCACAGTAGAGCACGGGGTTGTCGTCGCCTATCATGTCGATGTTGAAGAGGTACTTGATTTGCTCCAGCGGCACGATGGGGTGCTGGGCAAAGTACTCTGAGCCGCGGAGGTTGGCATCCTCGCCCGAGAAGGCAATGAAGTACATATCGTACGGGGGGCGCTGCTGGGCGTAGTGGGCCGCAAGTGTCACGATGGCAGCGGTGCCGGAAGCGTTGTCGTTGGCTCCGGCATAGTACACTTTCTTGCCCAGGTTGCCCAGATGGTCGTAGTGCGCTGTGAAGACGTAGCAGCTGTCGTGTCGCGCGCCTGCGACTTTGGCAATCACGTTGAAGCACTCATAGCTTTCGTAGAACTTGTTGTCGATGTCTGCCTTGATGCTCTTGGCCCCCTTCAAACGCTCCGAGAGAACCCAGATGACGGGCTTGTCGCTCACCTTCTCGCCGTAGGCCTTGTAGAACTTGAGCGGTGTTTCCCAGGTATAGACGAGCCCGGCGTTGGGCGCGTCGTCGGTACTTTGAAGACGTTTGAAATCGGCGCCGTGCTTATAAGTGAACCAGAAATCGCACACCACGAAGGCGTCTTTATACTCCGGCCGCTTCAGGTCGTCAAAAACCGTCTGCGAGTCGTAGTTCAGCGTATCCACATAGTAGAGCGGATAGCTCCCATGCACCCCTGGTGAGAACTCGCGCAGGGTGAAGTCGGTGCCGGGCGTGAGCTTCCTCCCGTCGGCAGAGAGCTTCATCTTCCCCGCAAAGGTGTTGATGTCGAGCGTGAAGGGCTGACAGATGACTTCGTCGGCTCCCGCTTTCTCAAATTCCTTTTTGAGGTATTTCCCAGCCTTGTTGGCGCCGCCCTTGGCATAACCACGCCCTTGATACTTGGCGGAACTCAGCTCCTTGACGATGCGCTGATAGTGCTTCAGATCCTGTGCCTGCATCTGCACGGCAGCAAGCATCAGCACGAGGACGAGCATCTGCGGCAGTATAGTCCGCTTGTGGAATGTTTTTTTTCTCATATTCATTTTTTATTTAGCGTTTTCCGTCTTTATGTCAGCATTTCCTCCAGCGTTCAGCATGGGGAAGAAGCCCCGCATCATCTGCTTGTACTCTTCCTTCGTCATCGGCTGGGGCATCTGTTTGTTTATTTCATCGACGAACTGCGCACAATGGTCTATCATCTCGTCCATCGTGCATTCCTGCAGGAAACGGCCTTCGTGATAGCAGTACTTGCAGTAGTCGAACGAGATGCTCCCGTCGGCCTCGGTGCCGCAGTCGTCGTTGCAGGTGAGAGGCATGCCGCAGCTTTGGCAGAACTGTGGAAGCTGCCCGGGCTGGAGCGTCTTCTCCTTCGGGGGGAAGGTTGCCTCGTAGGCGGCGAAGGCGTCGGGCTGTTCGTCGGCCACGAAGTAGCCGCGGGGAGGGCAGTAGGTGCCCTCGTGGCCCTGCCAGTAGCCGGGCGTCAGCTCCTGCGCGAGGAAGTAGGGCACTTCGGCATCTCGCGGCTCGGCATGATAGTGTATCTTCAGCTTGCTGGCAAGCATGAAGCCCGCATGTTTGTAGAAGTCGATGTTTCCCTCCATGCAGAGCAGCCCGATGCCGTGCTCGCGGGCTTTCTGCAGAGCATAGCTCAGCAGCTTCAGGCCGTAGCCCTTGCGCTTATAGCCGGGATGGATGCTGATGGGTCCGAAGGTCCATGAGGGGAAGGGTGTGCCGTCGTCGAGGATGATCTCGGCTCGCGAGAACATCACATGTCCGATTATCTTCCCGTTGTCCTCCATCACGAAGTCGAGCTCGGGGATGAAGTCGGGGTTCGAACGGAACTGGTTGAGCACAAAGTGCTCGGTGCATCCCGGGCGGTAGACGTTCCAGAATGCTTCGCGCGTGAGGTTCTCCACCTCGCGCCAGTCGTGGGGTTGTTCTAAGCGGATGGTCATACTACGTGTAATTGGTGCTACAAAGAAACAGACTTTTTCGGACAAAGGCAAGCAAAAAGGCGCAGCAGATGAAAAAAAAAAGTGGTTCTTTCTTTGCTTTAGCCAAAGATTTCTATTTTTGTGGGCAAAAATAACGTCCTACGATGAAAAAATCCGTAAAGCTCATATCTACTTCGCTGCTCGCCGTGCTCCTCGCGGGGCAATGGTTGACAGCTGCTGCCCAGGAGTTCACCCCCCTCCCGTTGGAAGGCCTCAATGCCGACTGCGTCTTCCAGCGAGGCGAGACGCGTGCCACGCATGTGTCGCTCGATCAGGGCAACTGGATCTACTATGCCAAGAACGTCAAGTCGAGTGGGGGACTGCCCGCAGAGTTCACCTCCACGCTCTTCGGCGTGCCCTACAAGCTGGCAGCCTTCGACGGGCCCAACGTGCTGATGCTCAACACCGGCACGTCGAAGTACAAGAGCGGCAAGCTCACCTTTGCCGAGCAGGTGCAGGGCGACTACCTCTTCATCGTGGGTATGTCTGCCGATGGCGAGAAGCACATCACCACCACGCTGAACTACTCCGACGGCACCTCCGAGAGCTCGCTCATCAGCTTCCACGACTGGTTCGGCGGGCAGGATGGAAGCGCGCTGTGGAAGCTGGGCCGTATGGACAAGACGTCGGGCTCGTACGACGGTCGTCTCGAGTTCGGGCTCTTCGAAGCCGTCCTGCCCCTCGACCGCACGAAGACGCTTGTGAGCCTCTCGTGCCAGGCGGGCGACGGCAACACCTCGTTCAGCTCCATCTTCGCCGTTACGGCTGCCACAGGGTACACGTTCAGCGATGCCGGGCCTGTCTTCATCGTCACCGATGCCCATCTCGACACGCAGTGGAACTGGGACGTGAAGGAGACCATCGAGCGGTATATCGCCAACACGCTGACGGGCAACTTTGCCCGCATCGACAAATATCCCCACTTCCGCTTCAACTTCGAGGGAGCGCAGAAGTATGCGTGGATGAAGGAGTACTATCCCTCCGACTGGGAGCGCCTCAAACAGTATGTGGCTGACGGGCGCTGGAACCCCTCGGGAGGTTCTTGGGATGCCTGCGAGGTGATGGTCTCCAGCGCCGAGTCGTTGCTGCGCAACCTCCTCTACGGGCAGACCTTCTACAAGCGTGAGTTCGGCAAGAAGGGCGGGCTCGACATCATGCTGCCCGACTGCTTCGGCTTCCCTGCCTCCCTGCCCTCCATCGCGGCACATTGCGGCTTCATCGGCTTCCACACCCAGAAGCTCGGCTGGGGCTCGGCCTATCCCTACGACGCCCTGCCCACCTTCGGCAAGTGGCGCGGCGTCGACGGCAATGAGATCTACTGCATCCTGAAGATGGGCGAGTACACCAAGCAGTGGAAGCAGAACCTGGCGTATAACACCGACCTGCTGGGCGGCATCATCGGCAACGAGAAAAACTTCGGCCTGCGTGCCAACTTCCGCTATACCGGCACGGGCGACACGGGAGGCGCGCTGGGCGACACCGAGGTTTCCTGGCTCGAGAAGAGCGCCACCTCCGAAGGCCCTGTGAAGGTGCACATCGTCTCGCCCACCGAGTGCTTCGAGTATATGGCTGCCAACGACAAGGGACAGTATAAGGTCGTCGACCACGAGCTCCCCTTGACGTCACACGGTGTGGGCTGCTACACGAGCCAGACGATGATGAAGTACTGGAACCGCCGCAACGAGCTCACCGCCGATGCTGCCGAGCGCTCCTCCGTCGCTGCCGCATGGCTGGGAGGGTTCAGCTATCCCTACCAGACGCTCACCACCGCCTGGCACCGCTTCCTCTGGCACCAGTTCCACGACGACCTCACCGGCACCTGCATCCCCCGTGCCTACGGCTACAGCCGCAACGACGAGGTGATGTCGCTCATGGACTTCCAGCGTGTCGAGGAGAGCTCCGTAGCTGCCGTTGCCCAGCAGATGGACACCCGCGTGGGGCCTATGCCCGTCGTTGTCTATAACCCCCTCTCCATCCCCCGCGAGGACATCGTCGAGGGCGAGGTGCCTGCCGACGAGGCGTGGACAGCCATCCGTGTGACCGATGCCGAAGGGCAGGAGGTGCCCGCGCAGCTCACAGGCTTCAGCGAGGGATGCCAGCATTTCATCTTCGCCGCACGCGTGCCCTCGATGGGCTTTGCTACATACAGCATACAGAAGGATGCCGGCTGCACCATCGTGCCCGACGACTTCAGCATTGGCGACGGTGTGATGGAGAACGCCAAGTACCGCGTCACCATCGACACCTCCACGGGCGAGATCCGCAGCATCTACGACAAGACCCTCTCGCAGGAGCTGCTCAGTGCGCCCCTCCGCCTGGCGCTCCTGAAGTGCCGCTCTACGGAGTGGCCCGCATGGGAGATTCCCTATTCGGTGACGAAGGGCAGCAGCACCTATGTGAACAATAACGACGGCACCCTCTCCGTCACCGTTGCCGAGGACGGCCCTCTGCGCAAGGCCTTCCGCATCGAGCGCACGCGTCTGGGGTCTACCTTCGTGCAGTACGTGCGCCTCACCAGCGCCGGCTCCTCCGAGCGTGTCGATGTGTGGAACGAGACCGACTGGCAGAGTCGCGGCTACCTGCTCAAGCTCGAGGCCAACCTGCGCTGCTCCAACGCGAAGGCTACCTACGACAACTCGCTGGGCTTTCTTACGCGTGGGCTGAGCACCGAGTCGTACTTCGAGTACTGCGGACACCAGTGGGCCGACCAGACCTCTACCGACGGGCGCTTCGGCGTCTCCATCCTCAACGACTGCAAGTACGGCTGGGACAAGCCCTCCAACAGCCGCCTGCGCATGAGCATCGTCTACTCCCCCGAGGTGGGCACCAGCTATCCCTATCAGGCCAACCAGGACCTCGGCCTCCAGCGTTATGTGTTCTCGCTCTTCAGCCACAGCGGGCAGGTGGGCGAGGAGACACAGTGGCAGAGCGACCGTCTCAACCAGCCCCTCGTCGCCTACATCGCCACACCCCACGAAGGGCTCCTGGGCACGGAGTTCAGCTTCCTGCAGGTTGACAATACCGGCGTAGCTGTGCGTGCCTTGAAGCGTGCCGAGGAGAGCGAGTGCGTCGTCGTCCGCTTCCACGAGATCACGGGCAACGCTCAGGACAGCGTCTCCGTCACCTTCCCTGCCGACATCGTCGCTGCCGACGAGACCAACGGCATCGAGGAACCCATCGGCAGTGCGTCGTTCGAGGGACGCACGCTCACGTTCAGCATCGGCGCCTTCGGCATCAAGACGTTTGCCCTGCGCCTGGCGGCTCCCCGTGAGGACATCGTCGCCGCTACGGCTCCCGACACCTCCTCCGTCCGTCCCGTCAGCCTCACCTACAATGCCGATATGATGAGCCTCAATGCGAACCGTGCCGACGGGCTCTCCACGCTCGGCAGCCTCTTCCCGGGCGAGCTCCTGCCTGACACCCTCCTTGCCGACGGCATCCCCTTCCTCATCGGTCCCCGCACGGCTGGGAAGAAAAACGTGGTGCAGTGCAAGGGGCAGGAGATAGCCCTTGACTACGCTGACGATAACGATACGGCACAGAGTGCTAACGATAGCGCACAGGGCGACAGCGTCACCCTCCACCTGCTGGCCTTCAGCATCCAGCCCGAGGGCGCCGACCTCACGCTCCGCACCGACGAGGGCACCGAGCTTCCGCTGCGTGTCGGCTATGCCAAGGGTAACATTGCCGACTGGGGAGGCTTCTACTCCGCCTCCATGCTCCGCAACGAGAACGTCGCCTTCACCGCCACCCACAGCCACGAGGTCGGCACCAAGAAGGATGTCGCCTACGACTACATGTACTTCTTCCACTACACCGTGCGCGTGCCTGCCTCGTGCCGCACGCTCACGCTCCCCTCGCAGCAGCGCACCTTCATCGTCGCCCTCACGCGGGAGGACAACCCCGTTGCCCCGCTCACGCCGCTCCGCTCTGCCGACGAGCTCTTTCCCACGCCCCGCGAGGTGACCGCCGACGCTGTCACCTGCGGCACGCGGCTCATGCCGCCCTCCGTCACCGCCTCCGACTATGCCAGCTCCTCCGAGGCACCCCGCTTTGCTGCTGACGGAAACGCCTACACCATGTGGAGCGACTCGAAGAGCACCACCAAGTGGCTCCTCTACACCTTCCCCGAGGACGTCGGCGTATGCCAGTGGGAGGTGATCCTCGGAGGCATCGACGGGCAGGCCAACATTGCCTCCGCCTTCACCCTCCAGTACTACGATGCGCAGACGGGACGCTTCACCGACTGTGACCAGGTGACGCACAATGCCCACAACCACCTCGTGCGCGGCATCACGCCCGTCATCTCCCGGCGCTTCCGTCTCATGCTCGACAGCCCCGTGCAGAGCGGCAGCGGCACAGCACGCGTCTGTCAGTTCAATCTCTTCGGCACCGACAATCCCGAGCCCGATGCCGTCCGTCCCGTCCGTCTCGATCTCACCGACGGCCCGCAGCCTGTCTACGATGCAGCCGGGCGCACGGTGGGAACGGCTACGGTGCACAACGGCCTGCTCTGCCTTCCACCCCTCCCCGCAGGCATCTATGTCGTCGCCAGCCGCAAGGTACGCGTCTCCTGACGGGGCTGTTGGAGAGAATGGGCTTGCTGGGGTAAATGGGTCTAATGGGCAATGTGGGCCATGCAGCGCGGGCAGCCCAACTCGGACATACCCCGTCTATTAAGTCCAGCAAACCCCATCAACCCCATATCGCCCATTAAACCCATCCTTTCCCAAAGCGCTTTTTTCTTTCTACATCTCGCCGTATGAAGAAAGAAAAAAATTTTTTTCCTTCTCGAAAAATCTTTTTTCTCCTAGCATAATTTCGGGAAGACAAAGCAGCTTTGTATCGGCTTCTTTCCCTCGTTTTCCTGGAAAGGTTGACACATTTGTTACATTTGTTACACGTTACATTTAGCAAACACCTAACTTTGGGTTAGTTGAAATAGTTAGAGTTTATGCTAATTATATATTATAATTAATTATAATATATAATTAAATTAT
>JAGAAS010000097.1 GCA_017615125.1 Bacteroidaceae bacterium | reverse complement strand
TCAACGCGTTGGGTAACCTTGCTCAACGCGTTGAGCAACCTCCGTTGAGGAAGAAATAAAAAGAATCGGCTAAGACTAAGTCCCAACCGATTTTCTTTTCTAGCGGAAAGAGAGGGATTCGAACCCCCGGTACAGTTACCCGTACGCCGCATTTCGAGTGCGGTCCGTTCGTCCACTCCGGCATCTTTCCATTGCCTGCAAATCGGATAATGTGCAGCACTCTCGGACAAAGAGCATGCAAAAGTACGGCTTTTTTTTGAATGTCCATTGTTTTTCAAGTTTTTTTTCTACTTTTGTCGCTTGCTTAAGGTTCCAAATGAACGAAGATGCCGAAAAACAGACGTTTTACAGGCACGAAAATAGAAAGATGAAGATAGCAGTTGTTCAGACAAATCCCGTTACGGGAGATATAGAAGGTAACTTGCGCAGGGCGGATGCCTTGATAAGTGCTTGTCCCGGAGCGGATGTGTATGTCCTCCCCGAGATGTTCTCTACAGGCTTCGTGATGAATCCTGCTGATGTGGCAGAACCTTCGGCAGGCCCTTCGTTGCTTTGGATGCGCGAGAAGGCGAAGGAGTTGAATGCCGCTGTCTGCGGAAGTGTGGCAACGGCGGTGGAGCTCTTTACGTTTGTCAACCGCATGTATTTTGTGGAGCCTGACGGAACAACAACGGTTTACGACAAGCGCCATCTGTTCTCCTTTGCTGGGGAGAACCAGTCGTATGCTCCCGGCGACAAGCGTGTGGTAGTCACCTTCCGCGAGGCTCGTTTCCTGCTTGAGGTCTGCTACGACGTGCGTTTCCCCGTGTGGAGCCGTTGCACGGGTGACTACGATGTGGCGCTCTATGTGGCAAGCTGGCCTGTCAAGAGACGTCGTGCGTGGGATATCCTTCTTCAGGCGCGGGCTATTGAGAACCAGTGCTTTGTGGCTGCTTCCAACAGAGTGGGGGAGGATGATTCGGGGATTGCCTACAATGGAGGCTCTGTGGTGCTGAATCCATTTGGCGAGCCCTTGACTTCGGCTCCCGAGGAAGAGGAGGGCGTCGCTGTAGCAGAGCTCGATTTGGAATGGATGAAGAACTACCGGCAGAAGTTCCCTGCCTTAGCCGACAGAGATCATTTTCATATAGAACAAGATATACTTCAACAATGAAACGAACGATTATAGTAATGGCTTGCCTGTTGATGGGTGTAGGAATCGCCAGCGGGCAAACGAGTAAAAAAAGCAGTAAGATGAACAAACCTACTCCTCAGGTGCAGATAAGCACTTCCTATGGCGATATCGTCGTTAAACTCTACGACGAGACGCCCGCACATCGTGATAATTTCCTGAAGCTGGCTCGCGAGGGCATGTACGACGGTACGCTCTTCCACCGAGTAATCAAAGGTTTTATGATACAGGGCGGAGATCCCGATTCCAAAAACGCCGCTCCTGGGCAGCAGCTGGGCTCGGGTGATGTGGGATACACGTTGCCCGCTGAGTTTGTCTATCCTACCTATTATCACAAGCGTGGTGTGCTGAGCGCAGCACGTCAGGCCGATCAGGTAAACCCTGAGCGCCGCTCCTCTGGCTGCCAGTTCTATATCGTGTGGGGTGAGGTGTATACGCCCCAGCAGCTCGAGCAGTTCGAAGCCCGCCAGAATCAGAGCCGGGGACAGCAGATCTTCGATGAGCTGGCACAGCAGCATATCGACAGCATACGCGCGATGTATCAGCGGCAAGACCAGCAGGGGCTTCAGGCTCTGCAGAACAAGCTTGTGGCAGAGACGGATGCCCGGCTGAAGGCTGAGCCGGGATTCCACTTCACGGAAGAGCAGGTGAAAGCGTATACCACAGTAGGCGGCACGCCGCATCTTGATGCACAGTACACGGTGTTTGGCGAAGTGGTAAGCGGGCTAGATGTCGTGGAGAAGATACAGCAGGCTGCTACCGACAGCCGTGATCGTCCCCTTGAGGACATCAAGATGACCGTCAAGGTGTTGGAATAGTCACAGACGGAACGAAGCCGTTCCTATCCTATTCGAGGCGAAGAATAAAGTCTTTCAATGCCTGAGCATCGTTGGGCATTGGAGTGAATCGTTTTTCTCTCTGCATCGCCCTTCCTAGCGTTTCAGGGATAGGCGGTTCTATGCCGATGGTTTCGCGAATGGTTTCGTGGAACTTGGCAGCATGAGCGGTGCAGAGTCGGAAACCCTGCGTGTGGTAATGTTGAGCCGCAAGCCAGCCGCAAGCACTATGAGGGTCCGAGATATATCCGCACGATTCATACAGTTTTCGTATCGCACCGCGGATGTCCTCATCCGTACAGGCAAATCCCTGAATGGCAGAGGAGATGCGCTCGAAGTCGTGCTGGAAGAGATACGTCAGACGCTCAAAATTGCTCGGCGCACCCACATCCATCGCATTTGCGATAGTATGAACGGATGCCTGTGGGGTATAGACTCCTGAGGCAAGGTATTTCGGCACCACATCGTTGGCGTTCGATGCGACGATGAAGCGCTTTACTGGCATCCCCATCTGCGCAGCGAGCATTCCTGCCGTAGCATTTCCGTAGTTGCCGCTCGGGATGACGATGTCGGGCGTCGAAAGTCCCGTCTGCAGATGCCATTGGCTCCATCCGTAGAAGTAATAGAAAGCTTGCGGAATCCATCGCAGGAGGTTGATGGAGTTGGCTGAAGTGATAGCGCACCGAGCCCTGAAGGCTGTGTCGTTGAAGAGCTGCTTGACTAACGCCTGACAGTCATCGAAGGTGCCGTCGATGCGTATGGGATGGATGTTGTTTCCGAGCGTAGTCATCTGACTCTCTTGCAGATGGCTCACTTTTTCGTTGGGATAGAGCACCACGACATCTATTCCTGCGACGTTGTGGAATCCGGCAGCAACAGCACTTCCCGTGTCGCCCGAGGTTGCCGTCAGCACGACAAGCCTCTCGTTCTTTTCCTGTTTCTTCAGCAAGCCCAACATCCCTCCCATGAAGCGTGCGCCGAAGTCCTTGAAGGCGCATGTAGGGCCGTGAAACAGCTCCAGCGCATAGTCGTCACTGTCGGTTCTGACGAGAGGGCAGGGGAAGCTGAAGACATCCCGCACGAGGGTGTCGAGTTCCTCCTTCTCCACCTCGTCTCCGAAGAAGAGTGAGGTCAGGTATTGCGCCATATCTGCAAAGGACTTCTGCGCCAGACGCAGCACCTCATCCATATCCGCTTGGGGAATAAACTCCGGCATGAAGAGCCCTCCGTCGGGAGCCAATCCCAGGAAGGCGCTTTCCTTCAGGCTGTATGCGTGCTCTCTGCGAGTGTCGCGTGTGCTAAAGTACCGCATGGTGGAATCTGCTTTTTTTAGATGCTGACGCCGCAGAGCTTGGTTCCCTTGTTCGAGACCTTCACGACGTACACCTCGCACTCTGTCCCCAGCTTGTCGAAATGCTCGCGCATGATCCATCCTGCACGCTGTGCCACATCGTGTCGGTCGGTGAGGGCGAAGACGGAAGGGCCTGAGCCTGAGATGTTCATCGCCAGCGCTCCCGCTGAGAGCAGCTTGGCGCGCAGGTCGTCGAAGCCTGGGATGAAATGCTTCCTGTAGGGCTCGGCGATGACGTCCTTCATAGCCCGCCCCACAAGGCTGATGTTGCCCGAGTAGAGCCCGGCAACCAGTCCTCCCACGTTGCCCCATTGGCTGACGGCATCGTGTAGGGGAACCTCCTTGGGGAGAATGTCGCGTGCCTCCTTCGTGTTGACGACGATGTGCGGATGGGTGACAGCACAGTAGAAGTTGCCGGGAACGGGCATCTGGATGATGTCGAGCGGCTCGTATCCGCGTATGAGGACGATGCCTCCCAGCACGGCAGGCGCGGCGTTGTCGGCGTGGTAGCCTCCGCTGGCAAGGTTCTCGCCCTCCATCGCGCAGAGCACCACCTGCTCGTCTGTCAGCGGGCAGCCGAACAGCTCGTTCATGCCGTAGGCGGCAGCTGCGCTGGAGGCAGCGCTCGAGCCGATGCCGCTTCCGGGGTATATCTTCTGGCAGATAGTGACATCGATCTGCGCTTTCTTGCCCACAATCTCAAGGAACTTGCGCACGACAGGCGTGATGACGTTCTTCTCGATGTCGGTAGGCAGGGGAACGTCGGTTTCGTTGGTGATGGTGAGCCCGTCACCCTCGCTTGCCGTAATTTCCAGAATATCTCCCACTTCGTCGAGCGCCAGCCCGATGACATCGAATCCGCATCCCATGTTGGCAATGGATGCCGGAGCAAAAACGCGTACTTTCTTCATGTCCTTTTTGTTTAAAATTTGCGCAAAAGTACTGCTTTTATTGATAATCTGAAAGAAAAGCTGCGGGTAAAAGCGTTGAAATGTCAAAAAAGTCGGATGTGTGCATTTTCATCCAAAAGGAAAAGGGGCATTTCGCGAAGGAAACGCCCCTTGTGGAGAAGGAAGAAGTTTTTTTTACTTCCTCTATCTTTATTACTTCCTCTCTGTCCGTTACTTCTTGATGTTAGGCTCCTCCAGCCCGAGGTGGCGCTTCTTGTCGAGAGCCTTCAGGAAGAGGGCGATGAAGAGGGCAGCCACGCCGAAGCAGGCGAAGATGATGAGAGGTATCGTGTAGTTGTAGGGGATGAACTCCGCGTTGGCAGCCTTAGCGGCGATGACGGCGGGGTTGTTGGCGTTGCTGCTTGCCAGCACGTTGCCGATGAGCAGGGGCACCAGGCAGAGCCCTATGTTCTGTACCCAGAAGATGAGGCAGTAGGCCGAGCCGAGCACCTTCTCGTCGATAATTTTCGGCACGCTGGGCCACAGCGCTGCGGGCACGAGCGAGAAGCTGATGCCGAGCACCACGATGGTAGCGTAGGCGATGAGCTTGCTGTGGGTTGTAGGAAGCACGAAGGCGAAGATCAGGTGGCACACGATCAGGAGTATTGAGCCCCAGATGAGCATCGTGGCACCCTTGCCCTTATGGTCGAGGTAGCTGCCCAGGAACGGTGTGATGGCTGCTGCGCCGATGGGGAACCAGCGGAAGATGTTCGAGGCTGCCTCGGGCGTGATGCCGTCGAGGTTGCACTGCAGCATGTTCGCACCGTAGCGCTGGAAGGGGAAGATGGCGCTGTAGTAGAGCACGCACAGCAGGGCTACCACCCAGAAGTTGAGCGAGCCGAAGATCTTGCCCAAGTCCTTCACCTTGAACTCCTCCTCGGAGCTGTCGTCGTCGGCCTTCACGCCTGCGGCTACGAGCTGCTTGTCGAACTTCTTGTCCATGAAGGTGAAGACGATGAAGTTGATGAGTCCGATGAGGAGCAGCACGGTGCAGAAGCCCACGGGAGCCGTGATGGTGCCGAGCTTGGCAGCGATGATGGGGCTTATCGAGAAGATGGCGAACACGCCCACGCGGGCAATGGCCATCTCGATACCCATCGCGAGGGCCATCTCCTTGCCCTTGAACCACTTGGCAATAGCTTTCGAGACGGTTGTTCCTGCCATCTCGCATCCACAGCCGAAGATCATGAAGCCGAGGGCTGCCAGCTTGGCGCTGCCGGGCATTGCCGTCCACCAGCTGTTGAGCCACGCCTCGAAGCCCGAGCCTGCAAACCACTTGCTCACGGCGTAGAACTTGATGGCTGCGCCCACGAACATCATCGATGCCGCAAGGACGCCCGTGAAGCGGATGCCCATCTTGTCGAGGATGATGCCTGCGAGTATCAGGAAGCCGCAGACGTTCAGTATGTACTCGGCGCTGGCATAGGTGCCGAAGACACTCGGTGTCCAGCCCTTCTCAGCCTCCACGAGAGCCTGCAGGGGCGACATCACGTCTACGAACATGTAGCCGAAAAACATCATCAGGGCTACTAAGATGAGGGCTGTCCAGCGTGCCCACGCTTTGTCGTTCAGCAACTGCTGAGTCTTTTGAATCATTTCTGACATTTTCGTTGTTTATTGAGTGAATAGATATGTCCGTTCCTATTTGATGTTGGGTTCCTCAATGCCGTAGTGCTTCTTGCTGTCGTCGCGGCGTATGCGCGTAGCGAGGAAGATCGACGTCAGGGCCAGTACCACGAAGATGCACATCGGCAGCGTGTAGTCGTACGAGGGGGCTCCGTCCTTCATGCCCGTCACGCACCACCTGTCGAGCACCACGCCAATGAGCAGGGGCACGTAGCTGAGGCCTATGTTCTGAATCCAGAAGATGACGCTGTAGCCCGTGCCGAGCCTCCTGTGGGGTATCACCTTGGGTATGATGGGCCAGAAGACGGCAGGAACGAGCGAGTAGGCGACGCCCAGCAGCACCATCACGACAACCGCAAACCACTGGTGCGGCAGGATGGGGAGGGCGAAAAGGGTAAGCGACAGCGTCAGCACGCAGCAGCCCACGATGAGGAAGCGCGAGCCCTTGCCCTTCTTGTCGTAGAGCCAGCCGAACACGGGCGTGAGGCACAGGCTGCATAGATGGAGCAGGGAAGGCACGAAGTTTACAAACCACGAGTCGGCAGCAAAGCCGTACTTGTTGATCATCAGGCTTGTCGAGAACTTGTTGAAGGGTTTTACCGACGAGTAGAAGATGAGGCAGAACAGGGCTATGAGCCAGAAGCTGCGTGAGGTGAAGATAGCCTTCAGGTCCGAGAGGCGGAACGAGTCGTCGTCGGCACGCTTGCCCTCCTCGGGCGTCGCGTCGGCCATCTGAAGCCTCCGCTCCTGCAGCTGGCGGTCGAGCCTGCTGTCCATCACGTTGAACACCAGGTAGGCCAGCAGCGCCACCATCAGCAGCACGCACGACAGAAGCAGCGGCGACGACATCTGCCAGCGTCTTGCTATCATCGGGCTGAAAAACATCGCCGAGAACGAGCCCACGCGGCAGAGCGCCACCTGCGTGCCCATAGCGAGCGCCATCTCGTGCCCCTTGAACCACTTGGCGATGACCTTGCTCACCGTGATGCCGCACATCTCGTAGCCCATAGCGAAGACGGCAAACCCTATGCAGGCGATGATGACCTGCCTGTGGTGCCCGAGGAACACGATGTTGCCCGGGTCGGCCGAGGGGGGTGCCACATACTGCACGGCGATGTACTTGACGACGGCACCTATCACCATCAGCGCGCATGCCAGCGTGCCCGTGAAGCGGGCGCCCATCTTGTCGAGGATGATGCCTCCGAAGATGAGCATCAGGCAGAAGACGTTGAGCCAGCTGTAGCTCGAGTTGAAGAACCCGTAGTCGCCTGCCGTCCATCCCATGTCGCTCTGCAGCACCGTCATGAGCGGCGCCATAGCGTCGTTGAGGAAGTAGCCGAAGAGCATCGTCAGCGAGACGATGAGCAGCACGGCCCAGCGGGCGGAGCGTTTGTCAGAGAGTAGCGGGCTCATTATTTGATGTTGAACTGTTGAATCGTTGAACTGTTGAACTGTTGAATCGCAGCTTTGCTGCTGGCTAATCGGCACTACGTGCCTGGCTAATCAGCGCTTACGCGCTTGGGGAATTTAGCCCTTAGGGCTAGACCTTAAGGTCCTTAAGGTCCTTAAAGTCCTTAAAGCCTTTTGGCCCTATTTCTTCAGCCACTTGTCGAGCCATTCGAAGAACGTGCGTTGCCAGAGGATGCCGTTCTGTGGGTGGAGCACCCAGTGGTTCTCGTCGGGGAAGATGAGCAGCTCGGCAGGCACGCCCCTGAGCATGGCGGCGTCGTAGGCAGCCATCGCCTGGTTGGCGAGGATGCGGTAGTCCTTCTCGCCGTGTATGCACAGGATGGGGGTGTCCCACTTCTCTATGAACAGGTGTGGCGAGTTAGCGTAGCTGTGTGCCGTCTTGGGGTTATGCTCCCAGTAGGGGCCTCCGAGGTCCCACTCGGTGAACCAGAGCTCCTCCGTCTCGAGGTACTGTGTCTCGAGGTTGAAGATGCCGTCGTGGGCGATGAATGCCTTGAAGCGCTTGTCGTGGTTGCCGGCAAGCCAGTAGACGCTGAAGCCTCCGAAGCTCGCACCCACGCAGCCCAGGCGGTTCTCGTCGATGTAGGGCTCCTGGGCCATCACGTCGATGGCTGTCAGCAGGTCCTTCATGCACTGCCCGCCGTAGTCGCCGCTGATCTCCTCGTTCCACTCGTTGCCGAAGCCTGGCAGGCCTCTGCGGTTGGGGGCGACGACGATGTATCCGTTGGCAGCCATAATCTCCATGTTCCACCTGTAGCTCCAGAACTGGCTCACGGGGCTCTGCGGGCCGCCTTCGCAGAAGAGGATGGCGGGGTATTTCTTCGCGGGGTCGAACTGCGGGGGATAGATCACCCACGTGAGCATGTCCTTGCCGTCGGTGGTCTTCATCCAGCGGGGCTCGCAGGTGCTGCGGTCTATCTGGTCGTAGATGTGCTGGTTCTCGGTGGTGAGCTGCACGAGGGCGTCGGGGTCATTGACGGGCACGACGAAGATCTCGTCGGCCTGCTCGAAGTTATGCCGTTTGCAGAGTATCTTGTCGCCCATGAGGCTGATGCCCGCGAAGTCGTACTGTCCCTTCGTCAGCTGGCGCAGTGTGCCGTCGAGGGCGAGGGCGTAGATGTGTATCTCGCCGTGCCATACGCCCGTGAAGAAGAAGCCGTCGGACTGGTCGTTCCACACGTACTCGTCGACGTTGCTCTCGAAGGCCTTGCTCACGAATGTCTTCTCGCCCGTGCCGAGGTCCATCACGTAGAGCCTGTTCTGGTCGCTCTCGTATCCGTCGCGCTCCATGCTGAGCCAGGCTATCTTCGTGCCGTCGGGGCTGAAGGCGGGGTTGGTGTCGTAGCCCATGTTCATGTCGGGCCCGCACTCCTTGCAGATGTTCTTCGTGGCGCCCGTCTCCAGGTTGTAGAGGAAGATGTCGCTGTCGGTGCTGCGGGCGTAGTCGAGGCCCGTCTTCTTGCGGCAGGTGTAGGCGACGGTCTTGCCGTCGTTGCTCCAGGCGAGCTGCTCCACGCCGCCCCACGGGCGCATGGGGCTCTCGAAGGGCATGCCCTCGAGGATGTCGCGGGCCTCGCCCACCGTCGTGCCGTCGAAGTCGCAGACGAACGGATGGGGTATCTCGTCCACCCACTCGTCCCAGTGCTTGTACATCATGTCGGTGACGATGCGTCCCTGCGCCTTGTCAAGGTCGGGATACTTATCGGCCGTCGTGGGGTGGGCGGGTATCGTCATCACCAGGAGCACCTTCTTCTCGTCGGGCGAGAAGAGGAACCCCTCGATGTCCTTCTCCGTGTGCGAGAGCTGTCGTCGGCCCGTGCCGTCGGCGTTCATCTCCCACAGCTGGTTGCTGCCGCTCTCGGCGCTCAGGAAGGCGACCTTTTTGCCCTCCTTGATCCACGCCACGTCGCCCTCCGACTTGGCCGAGGTGGTGAGCATAGTCTGACCCGAGCCGTCGGCGTTCATCATGCAGATGACGCGGTGGCTCTTGTTGAGCGGCACGCTGTAGTACGTCACGCCGTAGGCTATCTGTTTGCCGTCGGGCGAGGCCGTGGCGCCTCCTATGCGACCCATCGCCCAGAGGGCTTCGGGCGTCATGCGGCGGCCTTCGATGGTGATGTCACTCTTGCCGATGAACGGCGTTTCCTCTTTCGGCGCCTTCTTGTCGCAGCACGACAGAAGGGCGGTGCCCATGAGGGCGGCGGTGGTTGCCATAAGCAATAGATGTCTTACCTTTTTCATATAGGAATAGAAGTTATTATTGTCGGTTACCTTTTTTCCAGCTTGCGAAGATAGGGCAAAACGAGCGAAAAACAAAGAAATCGCCCTTTTTTTGCTCACCCGAGCGCAAGTATTGTCCTTAGACGCTGCTAAGTTACAACATCTTTTTCACCCCGGGACTGTTATATACGGTTACTGCACGTTATTGCACGTTAATTTTTCAGACACCCTTGTAACGCGCTGACAAACATCCCGTTGCGAAAGAATATTTTTTTCCCTTTTTCCACTCCTTTCATCGACACGCCACATTGAATTCAGCAAAAACGATACAATCAAAACCCAGAAAGCTCTTTCATCGAACTATCTTCTCGATGAAAGAAAAACCGAGAAAACAGGATTCTGACTGCACCTCCGTTGGAGGTGGAAATCTTTCAAAAATCTAATTCAAAAATCTTACACTTTGCAGCCTGTCTGTCGTTTGCCGAACTTCGTCCTGTCAGCCTCCTGCACGGCTGAGCTCATGCAAGCCTGGCTCTGCCCTGCAGCATGCCGACTGCCCATCTATACCCGATGGCTTGACAAACGACAGACGGGCTGAATGTAAACACGGCAAGCGATGGCTCATTAAAACGCAGAAAAAATCCTTCCGCAGGCAGATAGAAATCAGGCAGCTGGGCGGTGGGGAATCATCGCAAGGCGAGGATGAACGGCTACTTGTGTGGCAGCGCCAAGCTCGCTTGGATGATGACAAATAAGAAGCCGACAGAGAGTCCGAAGGACTCAAGAACCGTCCAGCGGACTGACGAAGAGATTTTTGAAAGATTTTCGAATAAGTTTTTTGAGAGATTTCCGGCCGTAGGCCGCTAAAAAAAGTTGAGGCAACAGCTTGTTTTCTTGGTTTTTCTTTCATCGATGAAAGGGGTTTTAAAGGTTTTTGTTATCGTCCATTCGTGGCGCTTCCGTGAAAATCCGTGCAATCCGTGTTCGCCATTTTTTCTTTCTACATCTCGCCGTATGAAGAAAGGAAAAAATTTTTTTCTCCTAGCATAATTCTTTTTTCTCCTAGCAAAAAGGCGGGGAGACAAAGCCGCTTTGCATCGGCTTCTTTCCTTCGGTTTCCTGGAAAGGTCGACATCCCGCGTCACATTTGTCACATTTGTCACACGTCACATTTAGGAAATACCCAACTTTTTGTGGTAGCTGAAAATAGTTAGAGATTATCCTAATTATATATTA
>JAGAAS010000001.1 GCA_017615125.1 Bacteroidaceae bacterium | reverse complement strand
TACATTAACAGGGCGAGACAGCCAAGAAGTTTTAAAAAGGATAAAACGGTCATGAATAAAATAGGATTTAGGAATGAGAAATTCGGAATTATGATTACCTTTGCGCTGCAAAAGTAGTAAAAGCCGAACGAAAAAGCAAACAAAGACATGAAAAAAATCACATACAAACCTCTCGCAGAGCTTACGGGCGTAGCCACCGTTGAGGATTTTAACCGCAGGGTGGAGAAGGGCGACATCCGCGACGTCATCAATGTGACGGAAGTGGTGCAAGCAAGGCGCATTGCTGCGATGGCCGACGAAATCCTTGAGCGAGGCACCGTCCGCGTGGTACTCATTGCCGGACCATCATCATCGGGAAAGACCACGTTCAGCAAGAGACTCTCCGTACAACTGATGGCAGTGGGCCTGAGGCCTGTCGCGTTGTCGACGGACGACTACTTCGTGCCGCGACACCTGACGCCGAAGGACGAGGAGGGCAACTATGACTTTGAATCGCTCTATGCCGTCGAACTCGACTTGTTCAACGAGCAGTTGCAAGCCCTCACGGCTGGCGAAGAGGTGAGGTTGCCACGATTTAACTTTGAGACAGGCGAGCGCGAATGGCGCAGCAATACGTTGACATGCAGTCCTGATACTGTGCTTATCATCGAAGGAATCCATGCGCTGAACCCCTTGCTAACCGAAAGCGTGGCTGAGGATGCCAAGTACCGCATCTTCTGCTCGGTACTCAGCGATGTGCAACTCGACAGCCAGCAGTCCATCGCCACAACGGACAACCGCTTGTTGCGCCGCATCCTCCGCGACAGCCAGTACCGAGGCTTTCCCGCAGAGGAGACCATTCGCCGTTGGCCTTCCGTCCGTCGAGGCGAGGAAAAATGGATTACGCCCTTCATCGGGGAGGCAGACGTGCTGTTCGACTCGTCATTCCTCTACGAACTGGCTGTGATGAAAAACAAGCTAAAGCCTATTCTTCAAGAAGTGCACAAGACATCAGCGGAATACGACATTGCTCAGCGGCTTCTTGGGTACATTGAATTCTTCAAAGCAATCCCCGACAAAGCCATTCCGCCCACATCGCTCCTGCGCGAGTTCTTTGGTGGAAGCAGCTACCATTATTGAAAAGTGAAAAAGAGATGCCAGACTTTGATAACAGACAAATAGAACAGCAACAAGAGCTGCAGACGCAACAACAACGGCTATCGGCACAACAAATGCTTGTGGTAAACCTGCTGCAGCTTTCCACGCAGGAGATGGAAGACCGCGTGCGTGCTGAAATCCTTGATAATCCCGCCCTTGAAGAGGGCAAGGCCGACGACATCCCTATGGAAGATGCTGCTGAAGACTCCTTTGATGACGACACAACCGACGAGCTCGCAGGCGACTCGATGGGTACGGCAGCCGACACGGATATGGAGTTCGACGACGACAACGACAACTCGTCCGATTACCAGTCAGGCAACGAGTCTTCACCCCGCGAGGAGATTCCGGTAGATGCAGGTGTTTCGTTCTTCGATCTCCTTAAGGAACAGCTGGGCGAACAACCGCTAACCGAGAAGGAGCAATCCATCGGGCTTTTCCTGATAGGTTCACTTGACGACGACGGATGGCTACGGAAAAGCATTCATGAGATAGTGGAAGTGCTGGCTTTCAAAGCCGACATCGACACCACAGCAGACGAGGTGGAACACGTGCTGCACGTCATCCAGCAGTTTGACCCCGCAGGCGTAGGAGCACGTAACCTTCAGGAGTGCCTTCTGCTCCAACTCGACCGCAGGCAGGGGCTGCCGGCCTCACGGCGAATACTTACGGAGTGCTTCGACGACTTTGCCGCCAAACGCTGGGACCGCATTCCTGACGCCCTCGGCATCAGTAAGGCCGAAGCCGAAAAGGCTCTCGCTGAACTTACCCGCTTGAATCCTCATCCAGGAAGTGCTCTGAGTGAAATGGTCGGCAAGGGGATGCAGCAGCTTGTGCCCGACTTCCTGATGGAGACGGAAGGCGACGAAACCGTGCCCGTTCTCAACAACGGAGGATTGCCCACCCTCCACGTCAGCAGCGAATTCCGAGCCATGCTTGCCGAACAATCGAAGAACGGAACGCCTGCCCAACGAGAAGCTGCCCGCTTCTTACAGCAGAAGATTGACAGCGCCCAAGGATTCATCCAGGCTGTGCGACAACGGGAACAGACGCTCAATGCCGTCATGCGAGCCATCGTCAGCATCCAGAAAGACTTCTTCCAAACGGGCGACGAAGAGCAGTTGAAACCCATGATACTGCAAGACGTAGAGGAGATATCGGGCTACGACATCTCCACCATTTCCCGTGTCAGCAACACCAAATACGTTCAGACGCGCTTCGGCATCTACCCGCTCAAATATTTCTTCTCCAACAAACGCGTGAAAGTGGGTGGCGACGACGACGGCACATACATCAACCTCAACGATGTGTTGAAAGAACTGAAAGCCCTTATCGACAACGAAGAAAAGTCCGACCCGCTAACCGACGAGAAGCTTGCCAGCCTGCTCACGGAAAAAGGCTTCAACGTTGCCCGTCGTACCGTAGCCAAGTACCGCGAGATGCTCTCCATCCCTATCGCGAAAATGAGAAGAAAGTAAAACCGTGAATCATTAATACATTTCTAATATGAAACCTATCGTCAGCATCATCATGGGCAGCACAAGCGACCTGCCCGTCATGGAAAAAGCCGCAACGTTCCTCAACGACATGCACGTGCCGTTTGAAATCAACGCCCTCAGCGCTCACCGTACGCCCGAGGCAGTCACCTCGTTCTCCCACAACGCCGAAGAACGCGGCATCAAGGTCATCATCGCTGCCGCAGGCATGGCTGCACACCTTGCAGGAGTGATTGCAGCACAGACAACCCTGCCCGTCATCGGCGTGCCCATCAAGAGTACCCTCGAAGGTATGGACGCCCTGCTTGCCATGGTACAGATGCCTCCAGGCATCCCTGTAGCCACAGTAGGCATCAACGGCGCGCAGAATGCGGCTATCCTTGCCGTGCAGATACTCGCCCTCAGCGACAAAGACCTCGCAGCCCGTTTTGCCGACTACAAGGAAGGGCTGAAGCGAAAAATCGAGAAAGCCAACGCCGACCTCGCTGAGGTAAAGTATGAATTCAAATGCAACTAACACACCCCCTATGACCCTTCCCTATTATCAGCGACGGAAGACAACGGTTGTCCATATCGGCAACACGCCGCTTGGAGGCGACTACCCCATCCGCGTGCAGAGCATGACCACCACGCCTACCGACGACACAGCCGCCTGCGTGGCCCAGGCAAAGCGCATCATCGAAGCAGGTGGTGAGTACGTGAGGCTCACCACGCAAGGCATTCGCGAGGCAGAGAACCTGCGGAACATCCGTGCTGCGCTACGGGCCGAAGGCTTCACCACACCCCTCGTTGCCGACGTGCACTTCAATCCTCGCGTGGCTGACGTGGCTGCACAGATTGTGGAGAAGGTGCGCATCAATCCTGGCAACTATGTGGACACGGCTCGCACGTTCAAGAAACTGGAATACACCGACGAGGAGTATGCTGCCGAAGTCGCAAAAATCCGCACCCGCCTGGTGCCCTTCCTGCAAATCTGCAAGGAGCACGGCACAGCCATCCGCATCGGCGTCAACCACGGCAGCTTGTCGGACCGCATCATGAGCCGTTATGGCGACACACCCGAGGGCATGGTTGAGTCGTGTATGGAGTTCCTGCGCGTGTGTGTTGAGGAAAGGTTCACAGACGTGGTGCTCAGCATCAAGGCTTCAAACACGGTGGTGATGGTGCGCACGGTACGTCTGCTGGTTCAGCGGATGGAGAGCGAGGGTATGGCCTTCCCGCTCCATCTCGGCGTAACCGAAGCAGGCGAGGGTGAGGACGGACGCATCAGAAGTGCCGTAGGCATCGGGGCTTTGTTGGGCGAAGGCCTGGGCGATACCATCCGCGTATCGCTGTCGGAAGAGCCCGAGCGGGAGATTCCCGTTGCCCGAAAACTGGTTGACTATGCCGCAGAAAGTGCCCGCGTGCGAGCATTAGCGAAGGAAGAGATCCGCGATGGTGTGCTGACGCTCCGCTACGACGAGCCTCTGCTTGAAGACTTCCAGCTCCACGCCGCCATGGACGCAGGGGCTTTGCTTATCGACGGAATGGCGCACGACCTGCTGCTTGTGAACCCTCGCATGAGCGAGCAGCTGATAAAAGACACGCAGGATGCCATCCTCCAGGCTGCCCGAGTGCGGTTTACGAGGACGGAGTACATCTCCTGCCCAGGCTGCGGACGGACGCTCTACGACCTCCAGACAACCATCGCACGCATCAAGGCTGCAACGGCGCACCTGGGAGGCGGAGTGAAGATTGCCATCATGGGCTGCATCGTGAACGGCCCAGGCGAGATGGCTGACGCCGACTACGGCTATGTGGGTGCTGCGCGAGGCAAAGTCAGTCTCTATCGCGGCAAGGAGTGCGTGGAGAAGAACATCCCCGAGGCCGAGGCCGTTGATAAACTGCTCAGACTTATCGAAGGAGAATC
>JAGAAS010000096.1 GCA_017615125.1 Bacteroidaceae bacterium | reverse complement strand
CTGGTCATGCTGACAAGTTTGCCGCTGAAGCATTCATCGCTCGTGCATGGATGTTCTGGGCCGGCTTCTACAAGAAAGTTGGCGAGCTTGCTAATGGTGATGCCGAAATGAAGCTTGTCGAACAGGAAGGCTGCACAGCCGGATCTCTTAAAAAGGCAGATGTTGTTAATTATTTGAAAGACATTGTCTCCAATGGAGGCTACAAGCTCTGCGACGACTTCCGCTCTCTCTGGCAGTATTCGAATAGCCTGCTTTGGGATGAGGCTCACGACAACGCAGATGGTACCGGCAATGCTGATGGTACCCACGCGTACGCCTTCATCGCAGATATGGATCGTGCAAACTGCTTCGACCAGCCTGGCATGGGTAACGGCAACACTGAGGAAATCTTCCAGATTCAGTTCATGAATGCCTCTAAGTGGGCTATTGGTGGTACATACAACAACCCGCGTATGTATTCAAACTACCTCTCATGCTTCTGGGGGCTTCGTAATGGTGCCACTAATGATAATGGCCGTCGCGACAAGACTTATCCGTTCAACCAGGGTTGGGGTCAGGGAACTCCTTCATGCAATATCTGGGATGACTGGAGTGATGCTGAGCGGGCCGGTGGTTATATCGACAAGCGTAAGGAAGCTTCTCTGATCGACCTTGACAATGAGCTTGAGAGCTACACCTACGAGAAGGACGACAACGAGGAGTCTGGCTATGCTGTTAAGAAGTATGCTGATGTAAACCTTGACGCTTGCGCTGCAGACAACGATTCATGGTGGTCAAAGTGTGAGGGTTATTCTAGCAGTTCGCTTGACAACAAGCAGCAGGGTGACCACTTCGAGGATTACTACCTGATGCGTTATGCTGACGTTCTTCTGATGCTTACCGAGCTCACGGGTGACGCTCAGTACATGAATCAGGTTCAGCGTCGTGCTGGCGTTCCTGAGACAGGCTACTCATTGAAGGCTGTTCAGGACGAGCGTCGCTGGGAGTTCGCATTGGAGGGTCTCCGCTTCAACGATATGCGTCGTTGGTCTGGTAAAGACTCTGGTGAAAACTCATACGCAGCTAAGGCTCTTCAGGCACAGAAGGGCAAGCAGATTGTTTGCTATGGTCAGAAGGGCTCAAAGCGTTCTTTGGAGCACATGACATGTTCTTGGGCTAAGCGTTATGCTGACACGAATGGCTTCTTGCCTAAGCCTCAGGCTCAGATTACGCTGATGAATGGTAATATGCAGCAGAACCCAGGATGGGATGAAAACACTCCTGCAGCTGAATGGACATATAAAGTTCTTTATTAATTTATAAATAAGTAATCAATATGAAAAAGATATTATTTTTGCTTATTGCCGTAGTATGCGCTTTCGCTGCTTGTGAGCCTATTCATGAGGATTTCAGCAACGGTGGAAACATAACTCTTGACGAGCTCAAGGCGAAGACTACTGTTACTGTTGATAAGGCAGCCAGTGGCCAGAATGGAAACGTCATTACTTGCTCGACCTCAGCACCCGTCAATGCAAAGTGGGAAATTGGCGGCAAGGAATTTATCGGTAATTATGCATGGAAGAAAATGAAGCTTGGTGATTATACCGTTGTCTTGACTGCTCTTTGTGCCGATGGTACCGTGCTTTCCGCAGAATACCCTGTAAAATGTCAGGAAATCACTAATCCGCTTGAGAAGTACTATATCTATGGTGATCCTGCCAAGCCTGATGAAGCTCCATTTGTTGCCGAGGCTGGAAACACAGCTGCAACGCGCTTCAGCTCTACTGAAGGTCAGCATTGGCCAACTATTTCCGATGATATTTACTTTGGTCTCAAGACTCTCATCTTTGAAATCAAGGAAACAACTCCAGGCGATGGTATATGGGGACAACCATTTGGTGATCCTTATATGCGCATCATGAACGGTTGGTGGAGCAGTACCTATAAAGATGATGTTGAACTTAAGGCCGGCGAATTGTTGGAAGTTGAAATTACCGAAGATATGGCAAAAGAATGCGCTAAAGGTGGTGATGGAAAAGATCTTGACTTCTTGATCTATCGAGGCACTGTAACCTTCGGTGCTGTTTACTATGAGGAATAAATATTCCCTATAGGCATAGTTATTAATAGGCTGGCTCAATCAAATGAGTCAGCCTATTATAGCAAAAAAATGATTAATAAAAGCAAAGTATCTGGTGCCATCTTCTATGGAAGCCTGTTGGCTTTCATTCTATTTGTTATATACATATTATATATCAATCAAGAGACACTTTTTACAGCACATGACCGTTCAGAATACATATTTGGAGCACCCTTCTTTCATAGGCTCTTGTCGAAACCCTTCGGCCTGATGCAGTATGTGGGAGCGTGGCTCACACAGCTTTTCTATGAGCCAGCTATCGGTGCAGGTGTGATGATGGTTATCTGGGCGGGTATTTTCTTTGTGGGTGCTAAAGCATCCCGGTTACAGGGAAGTTCCTCTGCGCTGATGCTTCTGCCCATTGCCTGTCTGCTCACATCGATCGTCGATTTGGGTTATTGGATATATATCTATCCCGTCAGAGGCTATTGGTTCTCGCAGTCAGTGGGCTATCTCGTCATGCTGCTTCTATTGTGGGCGGCACGATGCACCTCACGAAAATGGCATCTTGTCTGGTATCTGATTGCTGCTTGCACCTATCCGGTGCTCGGATGGTTTGCTTTGCTTTTCATTTTGTGCCTTGCGCTTTCTGAAAAACCCACTTGGCGAGAGCTATTAGGTTTGCTCTTGCTTGTCTTTACTGCAGGAATCTGGCATACATTGCTCTATTCGAATCTGAAAAGCACCGATGTCATGCTGGCTGGCTTCCCTCGTTTCAAGACGTCACTTGACTGTAGCGAACGTCTTTCTATCCCATTCTGGGTACTTGGGGCTGTCTCTGTGCTTATTTCGCTATGTGGCCATTATCTGGAACGGCCGAAAGTTAAGGTGTTCGTTCCTGTGTTGTGTGCAGTTGCAGGCATCGTCTTCACCTTGTCGCTCATGTTTCGTGATCATAACTACATCGACGAAATGCGCATGGTGCGTTATGCTTCTGACGACAACTGGCACGAAGTACTTGAACTGGCAGAAGAGAACAAGCGGCCAACTCGCACGATGATATTCCTTAAGAATATTGCCTTGATGAACGAAGGTGGCTTACTTGACCGCTCATTTAAATTGGGCTACGAAGGTGTCGGTGTGAAAAATCCCGATTCGATTCATGTCAGTCTGCTAAACATTGCATCGCCTTTGGTCTATTACAACTACGGCATGATGAATGAAGCCATCCGTCTGAATTTCGAGAATGCTATACAAGTAGGTTTCTCGCCCTTCTATTTGAAGATGCTTTCTCGTTGTGCTTTAGCTAAAGGAGATGAAAAGCTGGTCGAACGCTATACCACCATCTTGCATCATCATCCATTTTACAATAATTGGCAACCAGCACCAGTCACAGAAAAGGTAAAGGAGTTGCTAGATTGCTTCCCCGATGAGATCTCTGGCACAGAGAACACCGAGAGTTATATTGTCAATAGCATCAGTTTCTGGTATGAATCCGATAGAAAGTCGGCTTCGGAGCAAGCCTTGTTTTATTCTATGTTGCGTTGTGACCCACGTAGTTTCTGGCCATCAATGCGTAACTATGTGAAGTTGCATATGGATGAGCGATTTCCTCTTCACGCGCAGGAGGCATATATCATATATATGGATAAGGATCCGGAAGAAAAGCGTATGATGCTTCCCGTTGAGGAGGAAGTTTACAACCGCTACAAACAATTCAATGCGACTCTGGCAAAACTGGTAAAGCCTGGTAAGACCCTCGGGAAGGTTGCCGAGGAAATGCGTAGTGATTGGGGAGATACCTATTGGTTTTATTACTTCTTCGGGAGACAATATACAAGTGTAGTGGGCCGAAAAGATAACGAAATAGCAAACTGAGAAGACAATGAAGAGTTTTTCCCACATCTACACACTGTTCCTGGCTGTTGCCATGTTGCTTTTGTCTTCGTGTGTGAATCACCCCGATGTGCCTTCTTCATCTAAAGAAGCCGGATGCCTGCCTGCTATTTTTCCCGATTATTGTGATGTAACCGTTCCTTGCAACATAGCACCACTCAACTTCATGCTTCCAGTTGGCGAGTTCAGTAAGTGTGTGGCACGTCTCACTACTTCCGATGGACAACAGCAGACCTACGGCAAGGGCGTAAAGGTGCAGATTCCTGAGCAGGATTGGCACACGATGCTCAATGCTTCAAAGGGAAAGAGCATAAAGGTTGAGGTTTGGGGACAGAAAGAGGGCGAATGGCTTTCGTTCAACCCGTTTGAAATATATGTGGCAGAACAGCCTATCGACGAGTATCTGTCGTATCGCTATATTGAGCCATCGTATGCTGGATGGTCCTTCATGGAGATAGTCCAGCGCAATCTCACCTCGTTTAAAGAGACACAAATCTTCAACAACGAGATTACTATGAATGACCTTAAGATAGGTCAATGCATTAATTGTCACAGCTATCAGAACTATAAGACCGACAACATGCTCTTCCACGTGCGTCTGTCTAATGGCTGTACCGTTATTGTGAACGATGGTAAAATATCGAAAGTCAATCTGAAGCGCGACTATACCATCTCATCGGGTGTGTATCCTTCATGGCATCCTACCGCCAAGCTGATAGCCTTTTCGACTAACAAGACACGACAGGGGTTCCATACGTTAAATCCCAACAAAATAGAGGTGTACGACCTTGAAAGCGACTTGATCCTCTACGATGTAGAAACTGACTCTGTGAGCGTTATCTGCAACGATCCCGATCTTCTGGAGGTGTATCCAACCTGGTCGCCCGACGGAACATACCTCTATTACTGTAAGTCTGTTCCGCTTCCTGAGGAGTTGCGTGACAAGGACATCAGATCCACCTATCAGAAAGTACAATACAACCTCTATCGCCGTTCCTTCGATGTGGCATCGCACGACTTCAGTGAGGAGGAACTCGTCTACGATGCTGCCTCGCATGACAAGAGTGCTACATTGCCGCGCATCAGCCCTGACGGGCGTTATTTGCTCTTTGCCGAAGGCCAGTATGGCTGTTTCCATATCAGGCATAATGACGGAAATATCGTCTGCCTGCCGTTAGACGATAGCGATGCTGTGCTCCGTGCACAGGAAGGAGAAGAAACCCCTTCGGACGTTGATCTTTCGAACTTTAATAGCGAGGGAATGCCGGACAGCTATCCAAGTTGGTCTAGCAACGGGCATTGGATTATGTGTTCCAGTCGTCGTGACGATGGGAACTTCTGTCGCGTTTATTTCTCCTATTTCAATAACGGGAAAGTTGAAAAGGCCTTTATGCTGCCCCAGAAAGACCCCGAGCTGCATATCAGTCTTCTGAAGAGCTATAACCGTCCGGAGTTCATGATTGAACCTGTCAGAATCAGCGTCGAAGAGTTCTCAAAAGTTTTTTAACTACTCGGTTTCTTGTTATTAGTGCAAATGAAAAGCTTTCGTCCTATATACACGCTTCTGTTCGGAGTTGCGGCTGTCTTTTTTTTCGGATTGGCCTATCCGCATCATTTGCACTATCAGGAGCAGTACCAGCTTTTCCTCTTCGATAGCGCCTACGTCTGGGAGATAGTCAGGCTTCCGGGCGGTGTTGCCGACTTGCTGGGACGCTTTTGTACGCAGTTTTTCCTCTTTGCTTGGGTGGGGGCACTCATCATTGGAGTTTTGCTCTCTGGGGTGCAACTTCTGACAAGTCGTCTGATGGGCAAGGGATGGCTCTATGGGTTGAGCTTTGTGCCCTCGTTTCTGCTTTGGCTATTCCTGCTCGACGAGAATGCACTCTTGGGTGGCGTCTGGGCTGTCCTTCTTACCCTTCTCGCTTCTTGGGACTTTGACCGATTACCTTCTGGCTGGCTGCGACGTGTTTTGCTCGTTGTCGCCATTCCTATACTCTATTGGATGGTGGGACCTGTCTGCGTGGTGTTCTTCCTCCTGCAGGCTCCACGTCCTAAAGGCTCTGCTGTATGGTATTATGGTGTGTTCGTGTTGTTGGCTGTCTTGCTTATCATTCTCTCACATCATCTTCCAGTACCAACCGAGCGCCTGTGGTTTGGCATTCATTACTATCGCTACCCGACAGTAACTCCCGTTCTGCTTTGGGCTGCAGCTTTGTCTGTCTTCGTCCTTACACTCATTGCGCGTGCTTGTCATAAGTGGGCTAACGCTTCAAGTGGCTTTGTGGTGACGTTATGCTCCTTTTTGCTGGTATCCATTGCTATGGGGTGTCTTGTGTGGAAGAACAGCAACTTCAAAGCAGAGAAGGTGATGCAATACGACTTTATGGCCCGTCATCAGCAATGGAACCGCATACTTGCAACCATCAAAGCCGAGAAACCTAACAACCAGATAGGTGTTACCGTACAGAATCTTGCTTTGGCGATGCGCGGAGTGCTTGTTGACCATTTGTTTGACTATAACCAGAATGGCATTGCAGGCCTTCTACCTGATGTGGAGAGCGATGCAACGAGTCCTTTGCCTACGGCTGAGGCTTTCTATCAGCTGGGAATGATAGCTGTTGCTCAGCGAACGGTGTTCGAGGCGCAGGAAGCCATTCTCGACTTCCAGAAAAGTGGCCGATGCTACAAACGACTGGCACAGACCAACCTCATCCTCGGCAATTACGAAGTGGCTCGCAAATACCTCAAGGCTCTGCAGAAAACGCTCTTCTATCGCGACTGGGCCAACGAGACGCTTCCGTTGCTGGGAGATGAAGAAGCTATCGCCCTGCATCACGAATACAGATCCCTGCGTCATTCAACCTACGATGAAGACTTCTTCTTCAGCGATCATGTGACTCCCGAGATGCTCGAAAGTCTTTTCTTCAGCAACACGGACAATCGCGTTGCATACGAATACCTGCGGGCTTATTACCTTTTGACAGGCGACCGAGAAAGCTATGCCAAACTCCTACTACGTTCCGTTGAGCAATGAAAAAGATTCTATACGCACTATTCGCCATTCTGGCATTCTCTGCCTGCACCGAAGCTGTCAGCGATGCAAGGCAGGAAGCTTCTCTGCCCCGGATTTATCCCGACTATCTAGGCGTCACCATTCCTGTGAATATTGCGCCTCTCTGCTTCAGTATGGCTGATGAAGGAGCTTCGCGAATAGAAGCTGTCATCTCCGACAATCAAGGAAACAGCTTGCGGAGTCAAGGAAAAGAGTCGGTTAACTTCGGCATCTCCGACTGGCGTAAGCTGCTGAGCCAGAATCAAGGCGATTCGCTCGGCGTTACCGTCTCGGCTAAGTTTGCCGACGGCTGGCGCACCTATCGTCCTTTCCCCATCTACGTCAGTCCCGACAGCATCGACTACGGAATCTGCTATCGCCTTATCGAACCAGGCTACGAGGTGTGGAGTAAGATGGGCATCTATGAGCGCACTCTCTCCTCGTTCGACGAACGTCCCTTGATTGAGAACACTCAGTTCGAGGGATGCGTCAATTGTCATAGCTTCAATCGCGGCAATCCTGCCGACTTGAGCCTTCATATCCGAGGCCCGCACGGAGCCACCCTGCTGCGCCACAACGGAAGTCCTCTTACCGCTTACAACACGAAGACCGACCATTCGCTCGGCTTCTGCGTCTATCCCTACTGGCATCCCTCGGGGCGCTACATTGCCTATTCCACCAACGCCACGAGCCAGCTGTTCCACAGTGCCGACAGCAACCGTATAGAGGTTTTCGATACCGCCTCAGACCTTCAGGTCTACGACGTCGAGAAGAACGAGCTGCTGCTGTCGCCCCTTCTCAAGCAGGACTCGGTTTACGAGACCTTTCCCGTCTTTTCTGCCGACGGGCGTTCGCTTTATTTCTGTGCCGCCAGCGCCCTTCCCGAGGGCAGTCATCAGCTCGACTCCATCCATTATAATCTCTGCCGCATCGATTTCGACCCTGCGACGGGCTCCTTCGGCAGCCTCATCGAAACTATCGTTGATGCCGCTTCCCAGTCGAAGTCGGTGTCGTTCCCCCGTCCCTCCTACGACGGGCGTTTCCTTTGCTACACGCTCTCCGACTACGGGCAGTTCAGCATCTGGCATCATGAGGCCGATCTCTACCTGCTCAACCTCTCTACGGGAGAGAGCCTCCCTATGACGGAGGCAAACTCCGACGATACGGAATCGTTCCACAACTGGAGCTCCAACTCGCGCTGGATGGTCTTCAGCTCGCGGCGCGACGACGGCCTTTTCACGCGCCCTTATTTCTGTCACATCGATGCCGAGGGCGCTGTCAGCAAGGCCTTTATGCTTCCGCAGCGCCATCCGCGCCGTTTCTATCAGGACCGTTTTCTTTCCTTCAATGTGCCCGAGTTTGTCGTCAGCCCTGTTCGTTTTGACGGGCATAAGGCAAGCCGGATTATCAACGACGAATCCCGCACGAACTTCGGCGTACGCTATGATAATGAGAATTAGAAATGAATCGTTTTACATGACAACTTTTTGCTATATGACTCAAAACGAAGTAAAAGAAATAGTATCAGCCCCTTCCGAGCGATATGTTTTTTCAAAGGGGGTTTATCAACGCGTTGATAAAGGTGTCCCAACGCGTTGATAAAGGTGTCTCAACGCGTTGATAAACCCACGAAGTCAAAGAAAAAAATCATCATTCAACAATTTCAAAATTTATCAAAATGAAAAAAGCAGTTTTAATCGTTTGTTCATTGTTTTTTGGTGTTGCACTCTCGATGGCGCAGACGAATCCCAAGCCGGGATATATCGTAACCAACGAGGGAGACACGATTCGGGGAATGGTAGACTTTCGAACCAACGATATCATGTCGAAACGCTGCGATTTCCAGGCAAACGGGGAAGGGGAATTCAAGACATATGTGCCGGGCGAGATAAGAAGCTTCCGGTTCGACCATAATGGAAAATACTTTGTTTCGCGCCGGTTCGAAATCAACGGCGACTCGCAATTGTACTTTGCCGAGTTTATGGTAGAAGGCTTGATGAACCTGTACTGCATTGCTGACAAGTATGCCGAATACTTCTTCTTTGAGCGCGAGGATGGGGAAATGGCGCAGCTTACCAGCAGGTCGCTGCTGTCCTCATCGTCTATTGAGGACGTTAAGGGAGATTTGGAGGAGAAGAAGGAGCAACACGGTAAGGTGAAACTTCTGCTGCAGGACTCGTGGAAAGCCGTTGAAGACATGAATAAGACGGATCTGTCGCGCAAACAGCTCGTGAAAACGGTACGCGACTATCACAACGATGTGTGTACCGACGGCAGCAGCTGCATGATATATGAATACAAGGAGGAATCCGACAGGATAAGGACACACCTGAAGGCCTTCGCCGGGTATGATTATTATTCGCACGAGAGGACCGTCTTCCAGGACTTGGGCGCAATGGAAAACTACTTCGGAAGCGCATTTGAAGTGGGGCTTGGAATAGAGACGGATATCGAACGGGTGATAAAGAACGGCAGCCTCGAGGTAGGCCTTGCATACTCTCCCAAAGCAAGCTTCAAGCACGAAGTAATGGTGAAGGGAGGGCATGAACCCTCGCTCACCGTCTATGAAAAGAGCCGTTTGATTTTCTCCGCAGGTGTGGTGAAGCGCTTCGGCAACGGGAAGATTACTCCGCTTGTCCGGGGCGGAGGATGCTATGTGTATAACATGGGAAATACGGAAAGCCGCTACTACATGTCTCATTGGATTGTGGAAGACAAAAAATGGGATAATACAGCACACGCTGGAGTCTACCTCGGAGGTGGTGCTCAGATGGCAGTAGGCAAGCATTGTGCCCGACTGCACGCCGACGTGTACAAGTCGTTGGAAGCCCTAAGCCTGGGTAATATGGTGAAGTGGAGCCTTACGGCCGAATTTGTGCTGTAGAGTACGACAGGACTGAATGCAAATGATTTGAATATCAAAAAAGGACAACTCAAACAGAAGATATAGTCATTATTAATCCTCTTAAAATCAACACTATGAAACGAACAATCAAAACTGCCCTTGCCGTGCTGATGTCGATGTACTGCATGGGTTCTTGGGCTCAGTGGGGCGCTCCCGCAGATCCTAACGCAGGCTTGAGCCTGAAAGAAGCTTACAAGGATTATTTCACGATTGGCGTTGCTGTCAATCAGCGAAACGTCCGTAATGCCGAGCAGGCTGCGCTCGTCCTTAAGGAGTTCAATAGCATCACTGCCGAGAACGACATGAAGCCTGTCTCTGTCCATCCGGCCGAAGGCGTCTGGAACTGGGGCCCTGCCGACAGCATTGCCAACTTCTGCCGCGCCAACGGCATCCGCCTTCGCGGACATTGCCTCTGCTGGCACTCGCAGTTCTGCGACTGGATGTTCACCGACAAGAAAGGCAAGCCGGTAAAGAAGGAAGTCTTCTACGCGCGCTTGCGTGAGCACATCCACACGGTAGTGAACCGTTACAAGGATGTCGTCTATGCTTGGGACGTCGTGAATGAGGCTATGGCCGACGACGGGCGCTCCTGGCCTGGGCGTGAGGCTAGTCCCTATCGCCAGAGCCGTCATTTCCAGCTCTGCGGCGACGAGTTCATTGCGAAGGCTTTCGAGTTTGCCCACGAGGCAGACCCCAACGCGCTGCTCTTCTATAACGACTACAGCTGCGTGGACGAAGGCAAGCGCGAGCGTATTTATAATATGGTAAAGAAGATGCAGGATGCTGGTGTGCCCATTCATGGAATCGGCATGCAGGGCCATTACAACATCTACTTCCCCGACGAAGAGCTGCTCGACAAGGCTATCACCCGCTTCAGCGAGCTGGTGAAGCACATCCACATCACCGAGCTTGACCTGCGCATGAATAATGAAAGCGGAGGGCAGCTGATGTTCTCGCGCGGAGAGGCAAAGCCGATGCCTGCCTATATGTCCACACTTCAGACCGACCAGTATGCACGCATCTTCAAGGTTCTCCGCAAGCACAAGGATGTCATCGACAACGTGACGTTCTGGAATCTGGGCGACCGTGACTCCTGGCTGGGCGTGAACAACCATCCGCTGCCCTTCGACGAGAACTATCGTCCGAAAGCCTGCTATCGTGCCATTCGCGACTTCGATGCATCGCTCGACAACCGCGAGCCCAAAGAGGACTTCCGTCCCAGCGAGCTGAACCAGCCGGGACAGCAGTTTCCGCAGGTGAACAGCGAAGGCTTTGCCCGCTTCCGCGTGGAGGCTCCCGATGCTAAGTCTGTCATCGTGAGTCTTGGACTTGGCGGGCGCGGAGGAACCGTTTTGCATAAGGATGCTGATGGCGTGTGGGTAGGCACTACCGATGGCCCGATGGATGAAGGCTTCCACTACTACCACCTGACTGTTGACGGAGGCGTGGTTAACGATCCGGGCGCACAGAACTACTACGGCTCCTGTCGTTGGGAAAGCGGCATCGAGATTCCCGCTCACGATGCTGACTTCTACGCTCTCCGTGCCGATGTGCCTCACGGACGTGTCCAGGAGGTGCTGTTCCCCTCGGTAAGCACGAACAGCGTGAAGCGTGCCTTCGTCTATACCCCGCCTACCTACGGCGACAATCCTAAGAAGAAATATCCCGTTCTCTACCTCCAGCACGGCTGGGGCGAGGATGAGACAGCTTGGAGCCGCCAGGGACATGCCGGCATCATCATGGATAACCTCATCGCTGAGGGTAAGTGCCAGCCGTTCATCATCGTGATGACCTACGGAATGACCAACGACCTTCAGTTCGGCCGTCTGTTTGAGTTTACAGCCGAAGACTTCGAGAAGGTGCTCGTCGACGAGCTTGTGCCCTATATCGACAGCCACTTCCTGACGCTGGCAAACAAGCAGAACCGCGCGATGGCCGGCTTGTCGATGGGAGGTTTTGAGACCAAGCTCATCACCCTGCGTCGTCCCGAGGTGTTTGGCTACTTCGGCCTGCTGAGTGGAGGTACCTATATGCCCGAGGACTTGAAGAATGGTGCGGAGAATGTCAGCCTTATCTTCCAGAGCTGCGGATCGAAGGAGAACCCCGACGGCATCCGTAAGTCGGCAGAAGCGCTGCGCGAAGCAGGCTACAATGCCGTTGACTATGTCTCTGAAGGCACAGCCCACGAGTTCCTCACTTGGCGCCGCAGCCTCAAGGAGATGGCTCCGTTGCTTTTCAAGAAGTAGGAATCCATGAAGGGAATAGGAAAGACTATCGTTGTGTTGCTGGCACTCGTGCTTCCCTGCACGGGTACAGCACGCATCACCTGCGGCCCATTGGTGGGCGACCAAATGGTCTTGCAGCAGCAGACCGACGTTTGTCTGTGGGGCTGGACCGATCGTGGCGCTGACGCGACAGTTACGCTCCGCACCTCTTGGAGCAAAGCCAAACTGAAGGTCAAAGCCGATGCTGACGGGCGCTGGGAGTTCCGTGTGGCGACTCCTGAGGCATCGTTTGAGCCTCAAAGCATTACCATTAGCGACGGAGACGAGAAGCGAACCCTCTCCGATGTCCTCATCGGCGAAGTGTGGCTCGCCAGCGGGCAGAGCAACATGGAGATGCCGCTTCACGGCTTCGCCGGCTGTCCGGTAGAGAATAGCGCTGAGCACATACTCGAGTCCGTGCGCTACAAAGGGCGCCTGCACTTCTGTACTGTCGCCTTCTCTCCCCATCCCGAGGAGGTCGATACGGTGACTGCCGTCTGGCAGGACTGCATGCCGGAAACCGCGCGCGACTTTTGCGCCGCCGGCTACTTCTTTGGCATCCGTCTCACCGAGGCTCTGGGCTGTCCCGTCGGTGTCATCAACAGCTCTTTGGGTGCTACGCGCGTGGAGGGCTGGACTCCTCGCGACATTGTAAGCACTTACCCGGGAGAGAATTTGTCTTCTGACACTTATCGTAACTCCCATCTCGTCCGTCCAGCCTATAACGTCGACCGTGCGTTGCCCTGTGTCTTCTACAACGGCATGATCCATCCCATCGAGCCGTACACCATCCGCGGGTTCCTGTGGTATCAGGCCGAAGCCAACACCAGTACCCCCCAGTATTATGCCGAGCGGCTCGTCCGCATGGTTCGTAGCTGGCGCGAGCGATGGGGACAGGGCGACCTGCCGTTCTACTACGTCGAGATCTGTCCTTTCGACTACTATTGGGTATCTGACAAAGCCAAGATCGCTCTTTTGCGCGAGGCACAGTACCGGGCCAGCGAGATGCTTCCCCGCATGGGAATGGTCTGCACGAACGATCTTGTCAAGGACTACGAGTATTGGCAGATTCATCCCTGCATGAAGAAAGAAGTGGGTGACCGTCTCTGCCTTTGGGCGTTGGGCGACACGTACGGGATGAAGGGCATCGACTATCGTTACCCCGTCTATCGCTCGATGGAGGTTGAGGAAACGTCACGCGGCAAGCAGGTACGCCTCACGTTCGACTATGCCGACGATGGCTTCAACCGTAACGTGGGCATCGAAGGCTTCGAGATATGCGGGCCCGATAGCGTCTGGCACACCGCCTCCGTGGGCACCAGCGGCTCGCAGGTCACCGTCCGCAGCGACGAAGTCCCCGAGCCTGTCGCCGTCCGTTACGCCTTCAAGAGCTTCCAGCTCGGCAACCTGAAGGCAAACTCCGGCTTGCCGGTCATTCCTTTCCGCACCGACAACTTCCCGAAGTAGCCGGGAGAGCTGCGCTGATTTGAATTATCTCTTCTTTGGAAAATACTCCAGGGAAGGGATGATTCTTTTTGGAGAAGGGAAAAAGAATATCAAGAAAGAATCTCACCGTATGAAGAAAGAATCTCGCGAGATGTAGAAAGAAAAATTTTTTTTGGAGAAGGGAAAATGAAGGATGCAGAAGGGAAACGCAGATATGTGTTCTGCATATCGGCAGAAGCGGGGAGTAGGGCATTTGCTGCGGCTTCCCGCTGGAGTTTTTCCTTTGCGAGGCGTTTTATTCCGTTGTGCTGGGCGATACGGGCTCTTGGTTGGCAACGAGGGGAGCAGGGCTTGCCGTTACGGGCTCGTGGCTGACGACAACGGTGACATCGTCGGAGGCAAGGCGTATGCGAAGCCAGTTCTCGAGCTTGCTTCTCGCGTCTTCGGGGAAGGCTTTCGGCGTGTGGACGATGGTGACGATGGCCGTTCCCTTCTCGCCTGTGGCTGAGACGATGCTTTCGCCGCGCGAGAGCGTCACTTTGTCGATGCCTTCATACTGGGCGCAGATCTCCTCGGAGAGCTGCGCGTAGGGGAGCTCCTTCGCGCGGTAGGCCGAGACGGTGCTGTCGAGGCGGACGACGGTCTGGTTGAGCTGGTTGATGGTCTCGGTGTCGTGCTCGAAGATGCCCTTTATCAGCTCGGCATCGAGGCCTGCGCCCTCCTTTGTGGCGACGTCTTCGTGGATGTGGATCTGGCTGCGCTGGAAGCCGAGCTCTTCGGCATCGGTGTAGATGCGCTCGCGGTTGTCGTCGGAGAGCTTCTCTCCGGCCACATAGAGCTGCACGGAGGCAGGCTTCGTGGAGACATCGGTCTGCGCGTTGAAGATATAGCTCTTCCCGAGTATCTTGTTCTTCTCGACCAGCGTGTCGACGTTTCGCTCGAAGTTGCTTTGCTTCACGATGTTGATGGCGGAGATGATGCTTGGCACGACGATGACGGCGAGGATGACGTAGACGAGCCGTTTCCTCCGCGTAATGAGCTGCTCGTCGGCTCCCTCGACGGAGGGGAACCGCAGGTACTTAACCACGAGGAACGTGGAGATGGCGATGAAGAAGCTGTTGATGAGGAACAGGTAGAGGGCGCCGGTGATGAAGTGGGCGTTCAGGTGCGCGATGCCGTAGCCGGCGGTGCACAGGGGCGGCATGAGGGCTGTGGCGATGGCGACGCCGGAGATGACGGTGCCTTTCTCCTTGCGCGCGTGCTCAAACATGCCTGCCGCTCCGCCGAAGAGGGCTATCATCACATCGTAGATGGTAGGGTTGGTACGCGCGAGAAGCTCCGTCTGATGGGTGAGGTTGAGGGGCGAGATGGCGAAGTAGATGGTGGAGGCGAGGATGCTGATGCCCACCATCACGCCGTAGTGCTTGAGCGAGGAGGCAACCAGCTTGGTGTCGTTGATGCCGAGCCCGAGTCCGAAGCCAAGGATGGGTCCCATGAGGGGCGAGACGAGCATGGCGCCGATGATGACGGCGGTGGAGTTGAGGTTCAGGCCGAGCGAGGCGATGATGATGGCGCAGGCGAGGATGAAGATGTTGGTGCCGCGGAAGGGGACGTTGCGACGGATGTTGCTCACGGCGCTTTCGCGGTCGAGCTCCCCGCTGAAGTCGACAAGCTCGAGCAGCCGGCGAAGGATAGGGATGTTGTTTTTCATAGGTGCGATGCTGAAGAGGTTTGTGGGGCGTTGACGATGCGCCCGTCAACGAGATGGATCGTCCTATCGGTGAGCGAGGCAAGTCCTTCGTCGTGCGTCACGATGACGAAGGTCTGCCCCAGCTTGTTGCGCAGGTCGAAGAAAAGCTGATGCAGCTCCTCCTTGTGCTTGGTGTCGAGGCTGCCCGAAGGCTCGTCGGCAAGGATGACGGAAGGATGGTTGATGAGAGCCCGGGCAACGGCAACGCGTTGCTTCTCGCCTCCCGACAGCTCTCCAGGCTTGTGCTCGGCTCGGTCTGTCAGGCGCAGGTAGACGAGAATCTCCATCGCGTCGTTCCTTGCCTCGCGGGCGTTGCGCCCGGCGATGAGTGCCGGCATCATGACGTTCTCTACCGCCGTGAACTCGGGCAGCAGCTGGTGGAACTGGAACACGAAGCCGATGTGGCGGTTGCGGAACGCCGAGAGCTGGCGCTCGTGGAGGGCGGCAACGTCGGTGCCGTCGAAGACAATCTGCCCTGTGTCGGGACGGTCGAGCGTGCCGATAATCTGAAGGAGCGTGGTCTTGCCCGCTCCGCTGGGGCCTACGATGCTGACGATCTCATGGTCGGCAATAGAGAGGTCGATGCCCTTGAGCACCTGCAGCGGGCCGAAACTCTTTGTTATGTTGGTAAGTTGTATCATCCTGCGTGAGTGATAAAGAATGGCAGATAACCTGCAAACAAAACGTAAACTATGCAAAGATAAAGGAAACAAATCCAATTATCAAAAAAAAAGATTACTTTTGCATCCGAAAACAAGCATAACTCATCTGCAAACAAGTATTAAACATCTGAAAATGAACGTAGCAATCGTAGGCGCAAGCGGAGCCGTGGGACAGGAATTCCTCAGAGTGCTCGCCGAGCGTGACTTCCCCATCGACAATCTCCTGCTTTTCGGCTCCAGCCGGAGCGCAGGGCGTACCTATACCTTCCGCGGAAAAGAGATCACCGTGAAGCTTCTGCAGCACAACGATGACTTCCGCGGCGTGGACATCGCCTTCACCTCGGCTGGCGCAGGGACTTCGCGCGAGTTTGCCGAGACGATAACGAAGTACGGAGCCATCATGATAGACAATTCCAGCGCCTTCCGCATGGATGAGGATGTGCCGCTTGTCGTTCCCGAAGTGAACGCTTCCGATGCACTTGTCCGCCCGCGCGGCATCATTGCCAATCCCAACTGCACCACTATCCAGATGGTGGTGGCGCTGAAGGCCATCGAGCAGCTGAGCCACATCAGGCGCATACACGTTGCCACCTATCAGGCAGCCAGCGGCGCCGGCGCACAGGCCATGAAGGAACTCTACGAACAGTACCGCCAGGTGCTGGCAGGCGAGCCTGTGACGGTGGAGAAGTTTGCCTACCAGCTCGCGTTCAACGTCATACCGCAGATTGACGTCTTCACCGACAACGGCTACACGAAGGAGGAGATGAAGATGTTCAACGAGACGCGCAAGATCATGCACTCAGACGTGCGCGTGAGTGCTATGTGCGTGCGTGTGCCTGCTCTCCGCAGCCACAGCGAGAGCATCTGGGTGGAGACGGAGCGTCCCGTCGGCGTGGAGGAGGCCCGACAGGCATTTGCCACAGGCGAAGGGCTTGTGTTGCTCGACAATCCCGCCGACAGCCCCGTTCGCGACGGAGAGCCCACGCAATACCCCATGCCGCTCTTCCTGGCAGGCAAAGATCCCGTCTACGTGGGGCGCGTCCGCAAGGACCTTGCCAACGACAACGGGCTCACCTTCTGGATTGTGGGTGACCAGATCAAGAAGGGAGCAGCACTCAATGCCGTGCAGATAGCCGAATACCTGATAGCGCAGAATGTCGTCGGATGAGAGACAAAAGCGCTGATTTTTGAGGGATATTTTGGATAATTATGAGGAAATAACTATTTTTGCTCGGAAAAGAAAAACTCAACCTTTAAAAAGATAATAGGAAATGAAAAATGCAATTGTACAGTTCCCGTGTCCAGCCAATGAACCGGTGAAGAGTTACCTGAAAGGAAGTCCCGAACGTATCGCCCTGGATGCTGAGCTTGAGCGCCAGAGCAACACCATCGTCGATATCCCCCTTATCATCGGCGGAAAAGAGATTCGTACCGGTAACGTAGCTGAAGTGGTCTGCCCGCACGACCATAAGCACGTGCTCGCCCGCTACCACAAGGCTGGCGAGAAGGAAATCAAAATGGCTATCGAGGCAGCTATGGCGGCACACGAGCAGTGGGCCAACACCGACTGGACGGTGCGCGCAGCCATCATCATGAAGTGTGCCGAGCTGCTGGCAACGAAGTATCGTCCCATCATGAACGCTGCCACTATGTTGGGCCAGAGCAAGAACATCTACCAGGCCGAAATAGACAGCGCGTGCGAGACCATCGATTTCTTCCGCTACAATGTGCATTACGCCTCGAAACTCTACGCCATCCAGCCTAAGCTGGGAGCAGGTGTCATCAATACCACCGAGTACCGCCCGCTCGAAGGCTTCGTGCTGGCAGTCACTCCGTTCAACTTCACGTCCATTGCCTCGAACCTCAATATGACTCCCGTGCTGATGGGCAACACCACCATCTGGAAGCCTTCATCGACAGCTACGCTGAGCAACTACTACCTGATGAAGCTCTACGAGGAGGCAGGCGTGCCGGCAGGCGTCGTCAACTTCCTTCCTGGACAGGGTTCGCTCATCGGCAAAATATGCTGCGAGAGCAAGGACCTCGCAGGCATCCACTTCACGGGCAGCACGGGCACGTTCCAGACGCTGTGGAAGAGCGTGGGCAACAACATCGCCAACTACGTCAGCTATCCGCGTCTAGTGGGTGAGACGGGCGGCAAGGACTACATCTTCGTACATCCCTCAAGCACCGTCGACGAGGTAGCTTGGGCTGCCTTCACGGGTGCCTACGAGTATCAGGGACAGAAGTGCTCCGCTGCCAGCCGTATGTACATCCCCAAGAGCCTGTGGCCTGCCGTGCTGACGAAGATGAAGAAGTTTGCATCGGAGGTGAAGATGGGCGACGTGAAAGACTGCAAGAACTTCATCAACGCCGTCATCGACGAGGCTTCCTGGAACAATATCGACAGTTACCTGAAGTTTGCCGAAGAGGCTGAAGATGCGAAAATCGTGATGGGAGGCAAGCGCGACAAGAGCAAGGGCTACTTCGTGGAGCCCACCGTCATCGAGACATCCAATCCTCACTTCAAGACGATGGAGGAAGAGATTTTCGGTCCCGTTCTTACCGTCTATCCCTACGATGATGACAAGGTGGACGAGGCAGTTCACTATCTTGACACGACCTCCATCTACGGGCTCACGGGCTCCGTCTTCGGACGCGATCGCGCTGCCGTGCAGAAGATATCCGATGCCTTGTGCTACACCGCAGGCAACTTCTACGTTAACGATCGTCCCACGGGCGCTGTCGTGGGCATGCAGCCCTTCGGAGGCAGCCGCGCCAGCGGAACGAACGATAAGGCAGGAGGCGAGTTCAACCTCATCCGCTGGGTCCTCCCGCGCGTCATCAAGGAGACACTTGTCACCCCGACCGACTACCGCTATTCCTATATGAAGGAATAGTTTCTGAGGGAGTTTTTTGAACGATTACTGCGGGTATCGTTGCCACCGACGACAGCGATACCCGTATGGTATAAGAAAGGTATGTTCCGAAAAAAGCTGTTCAGAATCCTGTCGTTGGCATTCCTGCTCTTTGCCTGTCAAGAAGAGCCCGAGCCCATCGTAGATCCCGATCCCTTGCCTGTGCCCGACTCGCTCGACACGGGGAGGTATCATTATCTGATGTATGGCATTGCTGACATCGACATCTACACCGATGGGAAAAAGGAGGTGGACTCAAAAGACCCTGCCGACTATCGCCCCTGCGTCATCAGCGTTGACGGGAACGATGTCTTCGAGGACTTTGAAGGGCGGGGTGCTATCCGCGGAAGGGGCAACTCCACTTGGGAGTGGTATCCCAAGAAACCCTACCGCATCAAGCTTGACGAGCCGAGTGCGTTCATGGGAATGGAGAGCAATCGCGACTGGGTGCTGTTGGCCGACTACCGCGATGTGACACACATGATGAACAATGTGGGATTCTCGATGGCTCATTGGCTCGGCATCCCTTACACCAACCATTCGCGCTACGCAAACGTCACCCTCAACGGCAAGGAACTGGGACTTTATATGGTTACCGAGCAGGTAGAGCAGGGCGGACATCGCGTGGATGTGGACGAGATAGGGGGAATCCTGCTGGCGCTTGATATCAACGATGGGCCTGGAGACATGCCCAATGCTACGGATAACTTCTACTCGAAGAAAATCCAGATGGACTGCGCTGTGAAATGGCCCGAGAACCCCAGCGAGGAGATAGTCGATTGGGTGAGGGATGAGTTTGCAGAGTTAGAGGATGCCATTCTTGCCCTCGACTGGCAGCGCATCAACGAGCTGCTTGACGTGCGCTCGATGATCAACTACTTGATTGTGGAAGAGGCCATTGGCAACGTGGAACTGAACAACGGCAACAGCTGCCGCAGCGTTTTCATCAATCGCAAGTTCGGGGGCAAGTGGGTGATGGGACCCGTGTGGGACTGCGACGGAGGATTCAGCTATAACTGGGGCGACATGTATGACTATTGGGGTTGGGGGCACACCTATTTTGAGAACGAGACTTATCTGGTAATGGGCTCGCAGCCCTACACGGGAAAGGATGCCTATGGCGCAGGCATCTCGCCCTTCTTCTCCCGCCTGTTCGGCATCAAGGAGTTCGTGCAGATGTACAAAGCCCGCTGGCAGGAGGTTAGGGAGGGCATGCTAGACTATGTGCTTGCCAATATTGATGCTACCTACGAGGTAATTGCCGATGCTATGCGTGCCGACTGCTCGTTGTGGCAAATCAACAACTACTCTTCCGCAGAACAAGTCAACTCGTTGAAGCGCTGGCTCAGCAACCGCTTCGATTATCTCGATACTGTCATCGACAAGTATGAGGAGTACGATGATCCCAATCCCGGAGGGGGAGAGGACGACGGAAAGCCTGCCAGGCTCAACGTGAAGTACTCCACAGCGGTGAGCGCCTCGTTCAGGCAGGAGTGGGAACATCACGACGGGACGACGGTAAGCCCTAATGGTTTTTCCGCTTCCGATGTGCGTAAGGTGCTGGGATGCAGCCTCGACGAAGTGCCCGACAGGGTGTCGGAGGGAAAGCTGCTGCTGGCAGCCATTGAGCCCGACGGAAGGGTGAACTACGATATGACAGCCTACGACGCCAAGGGCACGGGCTTCTGGTTCAACCCCCAAGGGCAAGTCACGCGTTACGGGAACAACAGTTCCGTATATGTCGAGCTCAGCTACTACGGCTGGGAGTTCATCCTCGGCAAGCATCCCTCGCTCTGCCAGCCCGGAAGGTACAATGTGTCGGTTGCCGTCGTCGTTCCCACATCGGGCGATGCCGTGCAGATTGACTTCCACATTGAAGTTACCGAGTGACGTCTGACGCTAATCTGGAGTTACTTTGAGCATAAAGATTTTTTCTTTCTTCAAAAAAAATTTTCCCTTCTTCATACGGCGAGATTCCTTCTCGAAAAATATTTTTTCTTTCTACATAATTCAATCCCTATCATGAAACGAATCCTATTCCCCCTGCTTGGCATGCTTTGCCTTCTGATGGCTTGCCAGCCCACAACACGTGCGCTGGAGATTCCCGAGTGCGAGATAACGAGCGTGCCTGGAGAGTACGGATGGCCCGACTTCTACTCGAAGTACGTCAACGTCAACGGCATCCACCTGATGTCCTCGTGGCGCGTGCCTGACAGCTGCCTCGTGCAGGCCTACCGTACACTCTACGCAATGACGTCGATGCTACCCCGCGAGGTTCTCGACTCGATGGTTGCCCACAACACGCGTGTGGCAGTGATGGCGCGCTACGAGGGAACAACCGACATCCCCGAGCATGCCTACCTGAAGGCCGATACCACACTCAACTGGGACTTGCGTGCGCGAGGCCTTGAGGGCACGCTGGAGCTCCCCCTCACGACGTGCGCCGAGGAGAACATCCTTGCATATCAGATAGATCCCTATCATGCTGAGGATATCCTCATCCACGAGTTTGCCCACACCATCCATCTCGTTGGCATTGAGCTCGTCGACCCCTCCATCGACGATAAGCTGCAGAAGCTGATGGATAAGGCTGTCGCAGAAGGGAAGTATGCCAACACCTATGCGAAGGAGAACTTCATTGAATACTGGGCCGAGGGCGTGCAAGACTGGTTCAACGTCAACGCCGAGGCGCCCGTAGCCAACGGCAAGCACAACTGGGTAAACACGCGTGAAGACCTCCGAGCCTACGACCCCGGGCTCTATAAACTTATCGGCAAGTATTTCCCGAAGACAGATCTTCAGATTAGCAAGCACCCGAAGCAGAACCTCTACAAAGGAGAGCCCGATGCCGCTACGCTTGCAGCGCTGCAGCCCGAGCCGCAGCCCCTGCCCGAGGGCTTCCGCATCCAGACTCCTCCCGAGGGCTATCCCGACTTTTATAAGAAGTACGTCGACTGCAACGGAATACCTATCATTTCTTCCTGGCGCGTGCCTGACAGCTGTCTCGTGCAGGCCTACCGCACGCTCTACGCGATGACGTGCATGCTGTCGTCCGAGGTGCTGCAGGCTATGCGCAACAAAGATGCCCGAGTGGCCATTATGGCGCGCTACGAGGGCACGACAGACGTTCCCGAGCATGCCGGCTTGGCAAACGACACTTCGCTGAACTGGAACCTGCGCGCACGTGGGCTGGGGGGTGACTTGGAACTGCCTCTCACGTCGGGAGCCGAGGAGAACATCCTTGCCTATCAGATTGACAAATATCATGCCGAGGACATCCTGATACATGAGTTCTCCCACGCCATCCATCTTATCGGCATCCTGCAGGTGAATCCCGAGATCAACGACAGGCTTGCCGCCCTTTTGGAGAAGTCAAAGCGAGAGGGGCGCTACGAGGGCACCTACGCGGCAACCGATATCTACGAGTATTGGGCTGAAGGTGTGCAGGACTGGTTTAATGTGAATGCCGAGGTGCCTCGTCCTGACGGCAAGCACAACTGGGTGAACACGCGTGAAGACCTCCGTGCCTATGACCCAGAGCTTTACAGCCTGATAACCGAGTACTTCCCCGAGACCGACGAGCAAATCAGCAAGCACCCGAAAGAGAATCTCTATACGGCAGACGTAGCCGATTAGCAGCATTCAGGAACAGACAGGTTTCTTCAAAGCAAAAGTCAGGCGAGTGAAAAAACATCACTCGCCTGACTTTTTGCATCCTTCCATAGTTTTATTGGAAGGCGTTCTCGCTCAGGCCCTTGCCGTGAATGGAGAGGTCTTCCATATAGGAGGGAACGGGGCGTCCGAGGTACTTGTCCACATAGAGCTTGGCGAGATACTGGCTCAGCATGAAGCCGTGTCCACGCAAGCCTGTGAGGAGGCCTACCGAGGGGTCGACGATGTAGCGCGGTTCAATGTAGTAGCCGGCCCAGGCGGCGTGGAAGCCGACGTTGCGCAGGGAGGGTATCCATTCGGCAAACATCTCGCTCACGATTTCCAGGAATTGCTGGCTGTTGTACTTCAGGTTCTTACCTGCCTCGGCGCTGTCGCAGTCGGGCGAGGCACAGCCGATGACCTGTCCTGTGTGGAGGAACTGCTGTCCGTAGACGGCGTTGAAGCCCTTGTAGTGACGGCGGTCGATGATCATGTCGAGCGAGTCGCCGTTCACTCCCAGGTCGGGCAGACGGCGCGTGATGAAGGCCTGGTGCTTGACGGGATATAGCTGGGTGTCGATGCCGAGCATGTCGGTGAACTTCTCCGATGCCCATCCCATAGCGTTCACGAAATGGTCGCAGGTGATTTCCTCATAGTGCTTCCTATGATCGCGCACGAGCGCCCGGAAGCGTCCTCCTTCGATCCTCTCGATGTGCAGCAGCTCGCAGTCCTCCATGAGCACTCCTCCGTGCTCGAGGGCTACATCGCGAAGGTAGTCGATGGTGCGCCCCGGGGTAGCCTGCCAGCAGTTGTTGCTGATGAGTGCCGCGCTGTAGATGTCGCTCTCCATGTTCCAGAAGGGTGAGATGACGCGCTGGAAGTCCTTCTTGTCTATCATGTACGCATCGGACCAGGCGCGCGAGGCATCCAGCGCGCGGTAGGTGGCATCGTCGTGCACGAGGTTCACATAGCGCGTCATCTTGAAGTTGATGTTGCAGTGCGTCTGTATCTCCTTGAAGATTTCCAGGTTGTGGTTGGCGATGTCGGTGATGGCGGGGTTGGAGAAGGCGGGACGTCCGCCTGCGATGCAGCGCCACGACGAGCCCCTGTCGTGGTTGACGAGTATGGGCTTCTTGCCTGCCTCGGCAAAGTAGCGGAAGGCGGCGCTTCCTGCGGCTCCTCCACCGGCTACCAGCACCTCGCATTCTCTCTTCTGCGCGTTGTTTCTCTCGGGGAAGATGATGACTTCCTTCTGTCCAGGCGTGTAGACGTCGCCCAGGGTGACAGGAGAGGCGAGGGGAGCGCGTGGCGTCGATTCGCCTGTCAGCTCAATGCCGTGGGCGCGGAGTATCTGGCGCGCGCGGGGCACGCAGCGCTTCCCTCGGCAGGGACCCATGCCCATGCGGGTGATGTGCTTGAGCTCGTCGACGGAGATGAACTTGCGGTCTCCGATGACGCGGAGGATCTCCTTGATGTCGATGTCCTCGCAGTGACACACATACTGAGGTCCCTTGCTCACCTTCTCGGCCTGCTCACGAGCATGCAGCAGCGAGCTGTCGGCAGCAGGCTTGTTCTTCTTGGGGATGAAGCCGTGAACGCTCACCAGCTCTTTCCCGTTCTTGTCGGAGGCATGCACGCGAACGGTGTTCGTCTTGTTGGCTTTCTTCAGTACGCGTTCGATGACGCCTTCGCCCAGAGGCTTCCCGTCGTTGTCCACCAGCCACACCTCGTCGCCCTCGTTCACCTCATATTCCACAGGCAGGAAGATGTTGCCCTTCTTCAGGTCGTATCCGAAGATGGCGAGTCCCGGGCAGTGGCTCACGCACGACATGCACCCGATGCACTTCGTGTAGTCGACGACAGGCACGCTGTGCGTGGTAAGCTTGGTGATGGCCTGGTGCGGGCAGTTGAAGGTGCAGGGATTGCAGGCGAAGCCGTAGAGGCAGTCGGCAACGACGAAGGGCTTCTCGTTCATCCGTTCCTCGTCGGGCAGCAGGGGCTCGTCGAGCACGCGCACGGGGCGCTGCTGCGAGTCGATGTAGTCGCGCGACACCTCCAGGTACTCGTCGTAGTTGTACCGCACGTCCATGTTCTGCGCAATCTCATAGGCAGCCTGTCGTCCGCGGAGCACGGCGCTCGTGCCCTCGCCTATGCGTACGGCATCGCCGCAGCCGTAGGTGGAGGTGCCGAACACCTCGCGTCCTTTCGTGAGCAGCTGGCTGTCGGGGATGAGGCCCGTGCAGATGTTGATGATGTCGATGTCGTCGATCAACTGCTCCGTGCCGGCGATGGGCGCGAAGTTCTTGCACTGGGCGATGACGGCGCCCTTGATGCCGGTGTGGGTGTCGTTGGGGATGGCCTTCAGCAGCACGTGCGACGTCAGGATGGGGATGCCCAGCCGGCGCACGCGGTTGGCCTGCACGGGGAAGCCTCCCTCGTGGTCCATGCCCTCGATGATAGCCTTGATGGTGGCGCCTGCCTGCATGGCTTGGTACGATGTCAGGTAGCCGATGTTGCCGGCGCCCACAGTCAGCACGCGCTTGCCCAGCAGCGTGTGCTCCTGGTTCATCATCTTCTGGAAGACGGCAGCGGTGTAGACGCCCGGCACATCATCGTTCTCGAAGGTGGGCATGAAGGGCACGGCGCCTGTGGCAACCACCAGGTGCTGGGCATCTATGTAGCTGACTTCCTGTGTGACGATGTTCTTGATGGCGATGCGCTTCCCCTCCAGCAGATCCCACACGGTGCTGTTGAGCAGGATGCCCGAGGTGTCGTCGCCGGCAAGCGTCTTGGCGATGTCGAAGCCGCGCATGCCGCCGAACTTCTGCTCCTTCTCAAAGAAGAAGAACTGGTGCGTCTGCATGTTGAACTGCCCGCCGACGGAGGCGTTGCTGTCCACCACGATGTTGTCGATGCCCAGCTTGCCCAGCTGCTCGCGGCAGGCGAGTCCTGCAGGGCCGGCGCCGATGATGGCAACGGTGGTCTTGTACACCTTGATGTCTCGTTCCTCCGCCTGTGCCGGAGCGGCGGGCTGTCCCGTGTCGGGCATCCAGCCCTTGGGAATCTCGCTCACCTCGTGCACGCCGTCGACGGGTGTGATGCAGATGCGGCGCACGACGCCGTCGACCAGCATCTCGCAGGCACCGCACTTGCCGATGCCGCACTCGAGGCTTCGGTTGCGCCCCTCGATGCTGTGGCTGTGCACAGGGAAGCCTGCCTGATGGAGGGCTGCTGCTATGGTCTTGCCGCGTTGGCCTCTGATTTTCTTTCCTTCGTAAATAAACTCGACGAAATCCTCCTTGGGGATTTCAATGATAGGATGTTGTTCTATTCTGTACATGGTACTCAGATAATCATTCAACTGTATTCTATATCGGTTTTCTCTTCCGCATGCTGGAGTCTTCTTCTGGCAGACAGACAAAACCGTCCTCTTTCACATTAACGTGCAAAGATAAGGATGTAAAATAAAAAAAAAGCAGAAATTGTCTTTTTTTTCATTATACATATACAAATATACGACGAAGAGTAAAGCTCCCAGTCAAGCATCCTGTGGTTCGTGTTTTTCCCTTTCTCGGCGACAAAAGGTAAAAAAACAGAAGTTTCTGCTCATGGCTTGATGGAAATACCTATATTTGCCGAGATAAATGTAACAGTGAACGAATTATCTTAAACCATAAAACAGATTACGACGATGAAAACAAAGAGTATCTGGATGACTTTGGTTGCCGTTTTGTTGGCAAGTTTGTTGGCAAGCTGTGCAGGCGGGCAGGAGGCGCTGCGCAAGCGGGCTGCCGTGTTGTGCAACTATATTCCCGACCATGGGCTGCCAGAGGGTGCGGAGCAGCAGATGACGGCAGATTTCTATGCCGCCCTCGACACGATGTTCAACCATCTGCCCGAGTTTGAGGCAATGGATCATGAGTGGCTCTACTACTTCGTGACGGGCAACGGAGGGACAATGGCCGACTGCACTGTGAAGGAGGTGCAGCGCACCGATCGTACGCACGCTGTTGCCACCATCGAGGTGCGACAGAAATGGGAGGACGGCTCGTTCGACGAGACTTCGGACGTGGAGGAGCACACCCTCTCTATGGAGAAGGTCGACGGCACTTGGCTGATGTCCGACTTCGACGGGCACAAGGCCGATTGCTTGCGCCACATAGCCATCAGCCGCAGAGAGCAGGCCGTGCGCGATGCAATAAGTGACTATCTGGTGCACGAGATTGCCCCGGGCTACCTGCAGGGTGAGCTCTGCATACCCATGCTGCTGATAACCGCTGCAGAGGAAGATAGCGAGGACAAGGGGCGCGTGTGGGGCGACTTCTGGGTGTTCTGGTACAACATCGTGGGCGACACGCTGACGACGATGTCGGGAGGCAGTCATCCGGGATGCATGACCCTTGAGCAGAAGGACGGCGCGCTGGCGGTGACGGCCTTTGAGCAGACGACAGATGGTGCGGGCTTCGCAGAGAGCGCACAGCGCATCTTTGGCAAGCACTACGATGTGTTCGAGAGCATGCACGCCAACGACGGCGTGCGTGAGGCTGTCCGCCGAGAGCAGCTGCGCGAGTATGTGCGCCGCCACAACCTCGCCGTGCATTACTGTCAGGACTACGGCTGGCCCGCTGTGGAGCTGTAGAGGCTATAGCCGCAAAGGACTCTTGTGGCTGTATCAAACGAAGTGCAATAGACAATGATTGAAGCCCCTTGCTGGCTCTACCGCAGGTAGGGGGCGGTGACGGAGCGGGGGCACTGGAGCATGCCCGCAGGGGTACCCGCGTAGATGACCTCTCCGCCCTCCTCGCCGGCGCCGGGGCCCAGCTCCACGACGTAGTCGGCCGAGCGGATGATGTTGGTGTTGTGCTCGATGAGGTACACGGTGTTGCCTTGCTCTACCATCCGGTCGAAGAGGCCGAGGATATGCTTCACATCCTTGATGTGGAGCCCGTCGGTGGGCTCGTCGATGATGAAGATGCGTCCCTCCTGCCCGAGGTACGAGGCCAGCTTCATGCGCTGCAGCTCGCCTCCCGACAGCGTGGAGAGGGCTTGGTTGAGGTGCAGGTAGGCGAGGCCGACGTCGAGCAGGGGCTTCAACTTCGTCTCTATGGCCGTGCCGGCAAAGAAGTCCGCCGCTACCTCCACGGGCATGTCCATCACCTCGGCGATGTTCTTACCCTTGTAGAGGAACGCCAGCGCCTCGGGTGAGAAGCGCAGCCCTCCGCAGGCTTCGCACACCGTCTCGATGGAGTCCATGAACGCCATCTCGCTCACGATGACGCCCTTGCCTCCGCACACGGGGCAGGCGCCCTTGCCGTTGAAAGTGAAGTACTCCTCTTTCTGTTTGTTCGTGCGCGCGAAGAGCTTGCGTATGTCGCCGGCGATGTCCATGTAGGTGGCGGGGGTGGAGCGCAGGCTCACGCCGATGTTCTTCTGGCTGATGTAGATAGCCTCGCCCTCGGGCAGCGCCTGGCGGAAGCACTCCATCAGCGAGCTCTTGCCCGAGCCCGCCACGCCGGCCACGATGCCGAACACGCCGAGGGGCAGGCGCACGGTGACGTCCTTCAGGTTGTGGAGCCGGGCGTGCTCCAGGAGGAAGGTCTCCGTGCCCGTGCGCGGATGGGCCTTGAACGAGCTCCGCTCGCCTATCATCCGTCCCGTGTCGGTGCCGCTGCGGATGAGCTCGTCGTAGGTGCCCTCGAAGAGGATGCGTCCTCCGTTGCTCCCTGCGCCCGGGCCCATGTCGACGATGTGGTCGGCGATCTGTATCATCTCCTTGTGGTGCTCGACGAGCAGCACCGTGTTGCCGTGATCGCGCAGGCGCCGCACCGACTGCTTCATGAGCGTGATGTCGTGGTCGTGGAGCCCCACGCTGGGCTCGTCGAGGATGTAGAGCACGTCGGTGAGCGCCGAGTTGATGTACTTGGCGATCTTGCAGCGCTGGGCCTCGCCGCCCGAGAGGGTGCCGATGGCACGGTCCAGGCTCAGGTAGCCGAGCCCGATGTCCTCCAGCGCTGTCAGGCGCTCGCCGATGGCCTTCTTCATGTCGTCGGCCAGCGGGTCGCCGATGGAGGCTATCCAGCGGTTCAGGCGCGTGATGGGCATGGCGCACGCCTCGGCTATGTTGAGCCCTCCGATGCGGCAGCTCAGCGCCCGCTCGTTGAGGCGCGTGCCCCCGCAGTCGGGACAGGTGCCCATCGTCAGCATGGGGTTGAGGACGGCGCTGTGCAGCAGTCCCTCCTCCGAGTTGATGATGCTGCGGTACATGCGGGGGATGAGACCCTCGTACTTGGCCGTCTTGGGCCAGTTGGCGGGTGGATTCTTCAGACGTATCTGCGGCGAGTGGAGGAACAGGTCCAGCTCCTCGGGCGTGTAGTCGCGAATCTTCTTGTCGAGGTCGAAGAGCCCGCTGTGGGCATAGCGTATCCAGCGCCAGCCGCCCTTGCCGAAGGCAATGTAGTGGATGGTGTCCTCATCGTTGAGGCTCTTGTCGAAGTCCACCAGCTTGTGGATGTCGAGCTCGCGAATTTCGCCCAGCCCCGCGCAGCGGGGACAGCTACCCTGCGGGTGGTTGAACGAGAAGGTGTCGGAGTAGCCCACGAACGGCCTCCCTATGCGCGAGAAGAGCAGGCGCATCAGCGCGTAGATGTCGGTGTAGGTGCCCACAGTGGATCGGCTGTTCTGCGCAGGCTTCTTCTGGTCGATGACGATGGCGATGGGCAGCCCCTCGATGCTCGCCACATGCGGACGCCCGTACTTCGGCAGGTACTGCTGCACGAAGGTCGGGAACGTGTCGTTCAGCTCCCTGCGACTCTTGGCAGCGATGGTGTCCAGCACCAGCGACGACTTGCCCGAGCCGCTCACACCCGTGAACACGGTGATGCGGTACTTCGGGATGCGCAGCGAGATGTCCTTCAGGTTGTTCTCCGTCGCCCCTCTGATGACGATGCTTTGTCGTTCGTTGTTATGCTCGTTGACCATTTTTTTGCAAAAATACGATTAAGCGAGAGAAGTGCAAAAGGAAAACTTGTTTTTCTTTTCACTTCCGAGCGCTATCGGTTTAATGGGGCGATATGGGCCTAATGAGTTTAATGGGCTTAATGGGTTGGATGGGGTCAGGCCGGGAGGTCTGCTGCCCAAGCTGCCCATATCGCCCATTAGCCCCATTAAACCCATTCATCCACCCCTTCCACCCCATCAAAACCCATCCTTTTCCAAAGCGCTTTTTTCTTTCTACATCTCGCCGTATGTAGAAGGGAAAAAATTTTTTCGAGAAGGAAAAATTAATTATTCTTTGAGCATAATTCTATGCTCTTCCTCTGTCGCGACTCAGCATAGCTCAAACAAGTTTGGCTCTGCCTTCGCTGCTCCATCGGTTCTCCTAGCAAAATTTGCTTCTTTTGAATTGTAAGTGAGGAGGGAGGGGTGCGAAAACGAACTTTTAGGTTGCGAAAATGGCAGGTAGGCTACGGAAAACGGGGGGTAAGTTTTCAAAAAACGGGGGGGTCGGTTCAGGAAATCGGGGGGCGTTTTTTAGGCAGTTTGCCAAGTTACGGATTGTAAGTAGTCGTTTTCTTATT
>JAGAAS010000095.1 GCA_017615125.1 Bacteroidaceae bacterium | reverse complement strand
TGCGCTGCCGGTGATGGTACCGCTGACGGAAAACGTGTCTTTGTAGGCAGGACTATAGAACGAGTAGTTGAATTCCTCTTTGTGGTTCTTGCCGTTGTAACGGGCGGCAAGCAGGTCGTGCGTGGTGGCTGAATCGGTGCAGAAGGCAACGTCGGCGAAGGCCACAAGCAACACCACTCCGTGCACATTTCCCGTAGCGGGAAAGTCTTTCATGCGGTACGATGCTATCCTGCTCCCCCCTCGTCGGCCTGTGGCACGTAAGGCTCGCGAGCGTGAACGGAAAGCCTCGGCACGCCATGTTTCAGCATCTTCATCTGAGAGAACGCGGTAAAAACCATCGGAGTCATGCTGCACGAGCCTTCCTTCGGGAGTAGCATACGTATGAGTAAAAGCATCACCAAGCAATTGCAGTTTGATTTCCGTTCCGTCGGGTTGCAGCCGCGTGAAAATACCCCTTCGTGCTGGCCCTGCAAGAGAAGGAATTGAAAAGAGTATAAGGAGAGAAATAAGAAAAACAGCTTTGGACGTGGCAAAACCACGTTTTTCTACATCCCGATGGGAAGAAAAGGCTGATGTCATCTTCCAAATCATTTTTTTCTTAATTCTTAATACTTAACTCTTAACTCTATTCTTCAATTCTCAATCCTCAATCTTCAATCCTCAATCTTCAATCCTTCCCTTTCAGGTGCGACCATGAAATCTTTCTTGCGCAGGATGAAACTATTGCCAAGATACTTGTCCAAAACGATGGGATTTTGTGACAACTCTTCCGGCGTACCCTGGAACAGGATGCGTCCCTCAAACAACAGGTAAGCTCGGTCGGTGATAGAGAGTGTCTCCTGCACATTATGGTCAGTAATGAGGATGCCGATGTTCTTGTATTTCAAGCTCCAAACGATACGTTGGATGTCCTCAACGGCAATGGGGTCGACGCCTGCAAAGGGCTCGTCGAGCATGATGAACTTCGGGTCGATGGCGAGGCATCGGGCAATCTCCGTACGTCGGCGTTCTCCGCCCGACAGCTGGTCACCCTTATTCTTGCGCACCTTCGTGAGGTGGAACTCCGCGATAAGGCTTTCCAGTTTCTCGCGCTGCTCGTCACGCGTGATATCCTTGCGCATCTCCAGCACGGAGCCGATGTTGTCCTCCACCGTCATCTTGCGGAACACGCTGGCTTCCTGAGGCAAGTATCCGATGCCTGCTTGTGCCCGCTTATAGACGGGGAACCCCGTGATATTCTCGTCGTTGAGGTAGATGCTTCCCCCGTTGGCTACGATAAGTCCCGTCGTCATGTAGAATGTGGTGGTCTTGCCGGCGCCGTTCGGTCCAAGCAATCCGACAATCTCGCCCTGCTTGACATTGATGGAGACATTGTTCACCACCGTCCGCTTTCCATACCGCTTCACCAGGTTTTCCGTGCGCAGCACCATCGAGTTCTGTTCTCCGTTTTCAGCCATATTATGCAATTTGGGCACGAAGGTACGCACATTTCTCCACACCTCCAAACTTTCCCCCTCCTTTTGCTGATTTTTAACGCGACAAAAGCCTCGGTCAACCTGCATTTCCCGGAGCAATCCGTCGCAAACGCTCGCAAAGCATAGAAAAAGTGGTTTGCGAGCGTTTGCAAAACAAAAAAATGCGTAATTTTGCAACATGGTAAACCAGGTGGAGTATTTGGATGAGTTGAAGACCGAGGTGCTACGGCGCTTTGGCGAAGAACTGCAAACCTCGGCTGGATTCGAGAGACTATCCACTGCCATTGAGCAGGCAACGGGCAGCAAGCTCAGTGTCTTTACGCTGAAACGCCTGCTCGGACAGATAAAGAACGCCGGTTCGCCCTCTATTAACACTCTTTCTATTCTTGCCCGTTATGCCGGTTATTCCGGTTGGGGAGATTTCGTAGCCAAACATCGTCCTGCCCTCAAGGACGAGACGATAGCTCCTCCTAAAAAGCGACGTCCTAATCACCTGATCTGGGCCGTCTCTGCATTATTCGTTCTGCTTGCTGCGGGACTCCTTATTTTTGTTATAGGCCATTCCCCGAAAAATCCTCATGAGGTAACAGGTACGATAGTTGCTGAAGACAACACGCTGACATGGACGCTTGACAAAAGCACCTGGACGCTTTCGATTACGGGACAGGGCAAGATGAGGAACTTCCAGCAACATGGGATGCCCGAGGCTTGGCTTGCTTACCGCGACAGTCTGTGCAGTGTCGTTATCGATGAGGGCGTTTTGTCTGTAGGTAATTACGCTTTTGCATTTTGTAAACGATTACAATCTGTTATTCTTCCGAATAGTCTTCTTTTTATAGGCAACAGCAGTTTCCTCCATTGTAGTTATCTTACGGCATTGAAACTGCCTGAAGGATTGAAGCGTATTGGTTCAGGTGCTTTCAAAGAATGTTATCGCTTACGGGAGATGGAGCTGCCGTCTGGAATCACCGAGTTGCCGTTCGACTTGTTTGCTTTATGCTCTTGTATGGAATCCTGTACCTTTCTGGGCGATGTCACATCGATGGATCGTGAAGTCTTTGCACATTGTCATTCGCTAAAAACTGTTGATTTGCCTCCTTCGCTGGTGTCCATAGGTTCCAACTGTTTTGTCGACTGCAAGTCATTGGAAGAAATATCCGTTCCTGAAGGCGTAAAATTCATCGACGAGCAAGCCTTCCAGAAGTGCACTTCTCTGAAGCGTATCATCCTTCCATCTACATTGACGTCAATTGGTAAAAGAGCTTTTGACTTCTGCAACCACTTGCAGCTTATAGAATCCAATGCTCGGCAGGCACCACGATTGGGAGAGGATGTCTTTGCCGATGTCCCTTCATCTGTTAGACTGACATACCCACAGGGGGCCGACTATACTTCGTGGAAACAGGAACTCTATAGAAAAAGATAATGAACGCATAGAAGCCCATGGATTACTTACAGCAACTGAAAACCGAAATAGAGCGCCGCTATGGGCGTCAGCCTGAATCCCCTGTCGA
>JAGAAS010000094.1 GCA_017615125.1 Bacteroidaceae bacterium | reverse complement strand
TCCCCGCAGGGGAGGGCGACTTCGAATCGACGGTTCGTATCTTCTACCCGCCGCCCTGCAGTGACTGCTCCGGGAATCTTCCCGGCGCGCACGCGGACGGCAGCTTTCTTGTACTACTTGTCTGTATGGAAATCGTTTCAATGAACTGCTTCGCGAAAGGGGCAGAAAAAATTCGCCTCGTCCATTTATCGAGGCAACCCCTGCTTGTCTTTCGAAAAGCGGGACAAAATTACAGCACTTTTATTTACCCACCAAATTTTTTAGCAACTTTTTTCATTTTTGCCGCAAAAAAGTGCCGCTTCCTGATTTTTCCACTACGAAAGAGTCATGAAAGAGCGTTTTTTCGGATGCTTGCAGACGAAAAGGAAACGGAAGAGATTCTCTGCGGCTACAACAGGAAGAAGAACCTTCCATTTCGGAAACCGCGCTACAAGTTTTCTCCTATGTCATATTACAAAAAGGGAAGGAAGCTTATACCTTTTTAAATATAAATGGAATAAAACCAAGCGAACAAAGGGAAAACAACGGAAGCAACAGTTTTGAATTATTAGGGAGCCGTTCTTCGGTATGGAAAAAGATTCTTTCCTGAACGGGAAAGAAAAGAAATACCCGCAGAAAGGAATATCAGTCGCCCTTGTCAGGAGAAACCGACTGCGCGCTATGCAAAGCCATGCAAGCATATTCGCGGCAAACGAGCGCCTGAAGTTCAGAGAGCTCTTCCGGCGTTCCCTGCAAGCGGAAAGAGTTGTCGCGCACAGTGACGCCGAAGGCAGGAGCAACAAGCGTCTCGAACCAACAGCAAGCCGCCAAGTAACGCCCCATTCCGTAGCTCAGATGATAGCCGTCGCGGGTGAAATCGAGCGAGTCGCAGAAGGCTGTCTTCCGCAACTCTTGCAAAGCAGGCCCAGAGGGGATGACGACGCGGATAGGAGTATCCTCAACAAGCCGGCGACAACACTCGGCGATAGCACGGAACATCGTGTCCTGCGAGCACTTATAGTTCGGGAACTCGGGATGCGTTGACGTACGCGCGTAGGCCCAAGTCTGCTGCCACGCGATGGTAGCCTTCTTGTTTGGACAGTACTTCCGGGCAATCGCGAAAAGTTCCTCGACCCACGGATGATACGTCTCGTATATTCCGGAAAGGCCTGACGCCTGCTGGAGGACTATGATGTCCCACGGCTCATCCTTCAGCGCCTCGGTGGCGGAGCTCTGAGGCGAGACGGTCACCCAATGATTGCCGCGCGATTTATAGTAGATATAGTTAGAAAGCGCGTCGCGGTACTCACGGCAATGCCTCTCCAGCGTACATCCTCCGATGTAAAGACGGCCGAGAACTACGTTGCGGATGCCTGCAGCCTCCAGCAAGTCGGGCAGATACTGCATTCCGTCGTCGGTGAAACTGTTTCCCCACCCCAGGATACGCAGCGTGTCGGGCTGGACAGGAATGGGAAAGTTACGCAACTGGCTGGAAGTGTTCTTGTTGCAAGCCGCCGAAAGCAGGCAAAGGATGAGGAGCGCAAGTATGGATGATTTCTTCATGGATTTAATCTTTTAGTGATGTTTTTCATCCGCGAAGATACGGAGAAAAGACGACTCGACCAAGCACTTTCTGAAGAAAAATGATTTCTTTCTCTTCGGGGGTTTATCAACGCGTTGAGCTACCTTTATCAACGCGTTGAGACACCTTTATCAACGCGTTGATAAACCCCTCGCGAGAAACAAGCAGTAAGGCAAGCAAAGAGAGATGAGCCTATTAAGAAGTAAGAAGAACGGGTAACATCACGCAAAGGATATATTCCAAAAGCATCCTCGTGTCGACACAACGTAGAATGTCACATTCTTTCTCATTGAAAAATAAATCACTATTCATTTTCATATTTCGGAAAGAGGGAGTATTTTTGCATCTGAAAAGAAACTTTAAAAAGATAAGCTTATGAAAAAACTCTTTGTTACGCTTGCAGCCGTCGCATTCATCGTAACGGGCTGCACACAGAAAAAGCCGTTAGTGCTTTACTATTCCGAAACGGGGACAACCGAAGCCGTTGCCCTTGAACTTCAGAAACAGCTGGGGGCCGATATTGAAAAAATCGAGGCTGTAGTACCCTACACGGGGAACTTTCAGGAAACCATCGAGCGCGGAGGACGCGAAATGCGGAGCGGAAAACTGCCCGAGCTGAAACCGCTCAAGTCAAAGATTGCCAACTACGACGTCATCTTCCTCGGCTATCCCATCTGGTTCGGCACCTACGCTATGCCGATTGCGAGCCTTGTAAAGGACAACGACTTTGCCGGAAAGACCATTATCCCCTTCTGCACGTTCGGCAGCGGAGGCCTTGACTCATCATCCGAAGCCCTCAAGCAGGCATTACCAAAGGCCAACATACTGTCAGGCTACGGCGTGCGAGCAGCGAGAGTTGCCGCAGCAGAGAAGGAGCTCGACCGTTTCCTGAAGGAAAACGGATTCAAGGAGGGAGCCCTCGAGCAACTGCCCGATTTCTCTGAGCAGATGCCCGTGACGGCAGAGGATTCCATCGTCTTCAGCGATGCCTGCTCCAGCTACCAGTTCCCGCTCGGCATCCCTGTTTCCGTTGCCAAACGCACAACAGACGACGGCACCGACTACAAGTTCATCGCCGTAAGCCGAGGAATGGGCGGCGAGGAAGCAAACGTCACTATCTTCGTGACAAAGGGAACAGAGCCCGATTCCAAGCCCGAGTTTACACAGGTAGTACGCTAAGCAAAAACAACAAGGCAGCAACCCTGCCTTGAAGAAAAATAAAAGAGGGAAGATGGCGTTTGAAACATCTTCCCTCTTTATGTCGTCAGCGTGTTTCACAACAGGCTGACGAAGTTTTTCGACACAGGCTATCCCTGCGACGTCCCGTTAGCACACTCAAGGTCTTCGTACCTTCCCTGAGGCACCATTGGAAAGAAAGAGGATTTATTCATATTATCAAAAAGGCAAAAAAGGTTATTTCTATGGTAATGTGATAACATAGTCAACGGCAAGCGTGTGAAGATGCTTGCCTGAAGGCTGTTTCACCTGACAGACATAATAAAGCTTCAGCGCATTGACGGCATCGAGCTTGATGCCCGTTCCTGCAAAGATGTGACATTGCTGGAGAGCCATTCCATCGCCCCGCTGAAGGCTATTGAACAGTTCTGCAGCCACGTAAGGTGACAGACACGAATCAGCGGGCTTGTAAGAGAGCGTCGTCAATGAGCGAAGCAGCATGGAACCAGCTGCTGGCTGCACTATCTGGCAATAGAGTCCCTGTTCATCGTAAGCATCCAGCTTTCTCTCGTACGTACGTCCATAGACGTAGCGCTCTCGTTGGGCGAGTGTCCATCTTTCGTAAGACATCTTACCGCTGACATCCGCAAGCAGACGCCGCGAATGCTTCATCCAAGGAAGCAGAGTGACTTCTCCGCGCTGCGAGAGCGCCTGACTGACATTAAACCAGTCGGCAGAGAGAGCTGTAGAGAGATGACTATTCAGTTTATAGCCTGCTGTGAGACGAATGAACCAGAGATCGTCACAGCGGAAGTCATCCTTGCAACGGTACTCCCCGCGAAGCGTCAGCGAGAAGTCCTCGCCCAATCCTTTCTTCACGGAAAGCGACTGCCAGGAAGCTGCCACATGCTGTTTGGCTGCGTCACCCGCTGCTGCCGAAGAGATTGCCACGAAGGCAGCAAGGAGAAAGACAGATATGTACTTAGAACAGTCCATTCTTTCCTAGAATGATGAGCATTACATAACCCAAGAGGAACCCGATGAAACCGATTATGAGTCCTGTCTTCATCATCTGTTTCTGCTCGATAAGCCCCGTAGCGTGCGCCAAGGCGTTCGGAGGCGTACTGATAGGCAACAGCATCGCAAGGCTTGAGCCCAGAGCTACACCGATAAGCAAGGTACTCACCCCCCCCAACGGAGCCAGCGTTTCGGATGCCGACATTCCTGCCAAAGCAAGGATGGGCACAAGGAGGTTTGCCGTAGCGGTGTGGCTGATAAAGTTAGCCATAAGGTAGCAAAGCAAGCCGCTTCCGACAATCATCAGCACAGGACTCCACGAAGCAAACGGTATAGTCTCAACAATGCGCGCTGCCAGCCCCGATTCCTGCAGCGCCAGCCCGAGAGCAAAGCCTCCAGCCACCATCCACAATACGCTCCAGTTGATTTCTTCCAAATCACGACGGGTAATAATCCCTGTGATGCAGAACACGCCAACGGGAAGCATCGCAACGACATTGGAATTGACGCCAGTCTTCTTGTCGAACATCCAAAGTAAGATGGTGATGCCGAAAGTTACATAAGTTACAATGCTACGCCAGTCGTTCTTCGACTCTCCTTCGATGTGGAGCTCGATTGTCTTTTGTGTGAAGGGGAAAAGCCTCAGCAACAGCCGCCAAGATATTAGCAGCAGGATGATAGCAAGCGGAAACATATACATCATCCATTGCCCGAAGCCGATATTCATATTCATCCCGGCAGGGTCGTTGAGGAACTTGAGCGCAATAGCGTTAGGCGGCGTGCCAATGGGCGTGCCGATACCACCGATATTTGCGCCTATGGGGATTGCCAACGCAAGCGCAATGCGTCCCTTGCCGTTAGCGGGGAGGCTCTTGAGCACAGGCGAGAGAAACGTCAGCATCATAGCTGCCGTTGCCGTATTGCTGAGGAACATAGAAAAAAGCCCCGTCACCAAGAGGAATCCCAGCAAGACGCTCTCGCTGCGAGTACCGAAAGGCTTCAGCAGCACACGCGCAAGCTTCACGTCGAGCCCGCTTTTCGTTGCCGCAATAGCAAGAATGAATCCTCCGATGAAAAGCATGATGATGGGATCGGCGAAACATGCCAACAAAGCCTTGAAACTCAACAAGTGGCCCATCCTTTCAGGTTCAATGCCGCTCGTAAAGAACCAAATGCTCGAGTCGCTACAGCAGAAGAGCAGCAACACGATAGACATCACCGATGTTGTCCACGCCGAAACGGGCTCAAGCACCCACATGAGTGTGGCAAAGCAAAAAATAGCCAACACTCTCTGCTCCACAACCGTAAGCCCCACCGGGCCGAAACACTCAAAAGGCAAGTTCCACACGACAAGCGCGCTGACAATACAGAACGCCAGTTTTATCACGACGCCATGATTTTTCAGCGGGTTACGCTTTTCTTTCTTCATCTGGTGATATGCTTCAACCAGATGGTATCCAACAAAATTCTTAAACATTTCCCTATGTACACACTATGCCAGGCAAGCCCAGCGGTTAATACTTCAGAAAATGTACACGGGATATCTTGTGCGGAGTAACTTAAGCAAGCCTTTGCGGCACAGCCTAAATCTTTCCATAACATTTTGCACCATAGTCCCGTGGTACACAAATCTCTTCTGGCATTGGCAGGTCTTCTGACTTTGTCCTTCCCCTTTGGCGACTCGCCTTCCCGCCCCTTCGGGCAGTGACTGAACGTCGCCTGGATCAACAGGACTTACAGCTACGGGTATAGTCGCAGACTCTCACTGCGTTCCCTTCTTAGCTCCACAAGCAAGCACTAAGGCTGTCGGGAGAACCAAATGCGCTGCAAAAGTACACACTTTTCCCGTATCTCCAAAGGAAAAAATCATTTTTATTTGCCTTAGCGACTCCATCCGGATTTACGCAAAAAGGTAATCCCCTCTCCCACACGGGAGAAGGGACTATCCGATGTCTTTCCTCTTGGCAGAGAAATTATTTGTTCTCCAGAGAAAATTATTCTTTCTTCAAAAAAATTTTTTCTTTCTACATCTCGCCGGATTCTTTCTTCATACGGCGAGATTCTTTCTTCATATTGACGGAGCCTTTTTCAACAGGGAAAAATCCGTTCTACATGAGATATGCAAAGTTCGACGCAAGCTATTCTGCATCACCTAGCAGTTGGGAAAGCAGAAATGCGCAAGCGCGCGGCACCCATCGGGATAAGGGTGATAGGTTCAGCAGCCTCCTTGGGTGCATCTTCGTCGGGAAGAACTTGAACATAGCCCGTTTCGTCCCATCCCCACGAGGGCACGCGGCAACCAACTGCCGTAAACTCCAAAGGAACGCTCTCCTGCGTGAATGGAAAATCGTCGGCAGGCCAAGACTTCTGGACGACTTTCAAGTCAACAGGCAAGCCTTTCTCATCCATCAGCAACGAATAATTCCAAGGGGAATCGGGGAAAATCTCATACGTGGGCCAAAGGGAAGCATCGGCACCCTTTTGCCAATGACTGTCGCCCTGAGATAACTCGCGTCCGTCGCGCACGACATACTTCTCGGCTATTTTTAAGGAAAGAGTGAGAGGACCGTAGTTGACGCTGACGCTATTCTTGTTAGCCTCCCAAGTACGAACAAAGATTTCCATCGGAAGGTTCAGCACCACCTCATCTCCATCCTTCCACGTGCGCTCGATGCGGACATACTTGCCTTCGGCATTCTCGGCAGCAACAGCATTGCCATTCACGCTAACTTCAGCGTCCTTTGCCCACGACGGAATGCGCAGATAGAGAGGGAAATGCACTTGCTTTTCGGTATTGACGACAAGGCTTACCACACCCTCGAAAGGATAGTGCGTTTCCTGCCGCAAGACTACCTCGTGCCCCTTTCCTTTCCCGACAAGAGCCTTTGTCTCGCTGGCGCAATAGAGCATCGTGGCTAATCCGCCGTCCGAAGTCGCCATCGTCAGATATTCAGCATAATAAGGCCAGCCAAAGCCGTGATTGTGCTGACAACATCTGCTGCTGAAAGGATTCATGCAAAGGAACGGCCCTGCATTCTCGATGCTCGGGTAATGGTTTGCAGCATCGCTGATGGGCATGTTTGGTGAAACGAAATAGCGCAAGGAACGGAAATCAGGCATAAAAGCTACTGGAAGCGTATTGAAGGCAACGTCTTCGCAGTTCTCGGCCCACATAGGATCGCCTGTGATAGTCATCATAATCTCGTCCGAAGCCATCTGCTCAACCATCGCGCACGTCTCAGCCCCTTGTCGCGGATCGATATAGCCGTTTCTACAATTTTCGTCAGCACCATACATTCCGCCAGGCACTTGTCCGAAACGCTCGCGGATAAGTTCCTGATCACGATAAGAAGCCTTCAACAAAGCTTCGTCCCCTTTGTACAGCCAATACGTAGCAGGCTCGCGAATACCTTGAGCGATATTCACCCCGTGCCAGTTGGGGAAGTTGTCGTGCTGAGTCCAGTTGGCAGTATTCCGATGAATCTGATCGATAAGAGGAAGGAGCGTCTTATCGCCCGTACGATTGTAGAGCCAAATGACGCTCCACATATTATCGCCTCCTCGACTGTTCTCCCAGTAATCCTCAAGAAACTTGTCGTCGGGCTGGGTAAGCTGGAAATGGAAGTACTTTGTCATTACGTCAAGCACCCTCTTGTCGCCCGTAAACTCGTAGTAGTCCTGCAGAATCCAAAGCATAATCATCTGTGGCCAAACTTCGTAACGCCCATTTTCTTTAGCATTTGCCGGGCCTATGAAACCATCTTCCCTTTGCCCGCAGATAACAGCTTCAATCCAAGTCTTCGTTTCGGCAATCATTGCCTCATCGTTCAGCAGATAAGCCAAGTTACTGTATCCGCGAAGCCAATAAGGAACTTCCTCCCATCCGTGACTTCCGCCTTCGCCCAGCCATTGGTTCCCTTCTTTGTCAAGCCATTCGCTTACGGTTCCAAGCTGCCCGCAAAGGCCCTCTCGCTGCAGTTCGAGCCAACGCTTCAGCCATCCTTCAGGGTGAATGCTTCCCACAGGAAGCTTCAGCAGGCTGTTGTCTGCCTTCAACGGAGCACGGAAGCCCGAGTAATGAGACTGCGCGCCCGAAAGAGGACGTTCTGTTACACTAACTTTATCGTTTTCACGACAAGCCCACAAGCCAAAAGTAAGTAACATCAGTAAAACTATCGTTCCTTTTTGCAAAGGGAGACGCATTCCTCTGCGTTGTTTTGGTGTTTCCATTTATTCATTCAAATTGTTAACGTTCATATCTTCCTCGACTTCGCAGCTGTCAAGCAGACAAGGTTTCTCCACATATAAGGGAGAGAAGTCAACTCTCCTAATGGGAATTCGCGAAGTGTTCGTTCCCAATGGCGCAATGTGAAGATTGTCGAAATAAGGAGTTGACTGCTTCTTATTCTGACGGGTAGCCATCAGCCCAGCCATACCATTCTTATATATTATGCCTTCTGCTCTCAGCACAGGCGCATCATCCACGCACGCCGTCACCGTATCGCATTCGAAGCGAAGCGTCAGCTTGTGCCATTCATAAGGAAGAACCCATGTTGCCCAAGCTGTTCCCAGCACTTCTTCTCCCCCGATGCTGTCTTTCTGATGAGCCAGTAGCTCCTGCTGCTCAGCATCGCCCTCAAGAGATCCAGCCTTCAGCTTTCCGCGCGATTCCACCAGCATACAATGCCCTTCGTCGTCGATGATGAAACAATACCCTTTAGGAGTAGTGCCCCAGCCTGTTCCTACGTGACAAATGCGTCCCATAATGCCTGCTTCGTCTGCTCCGTTGAGCCAGACATCAGCACTTACTTCATAATCCGTCCAAGAAAGATCACCCACGATAGTATATGGATGCCAATCGGGAGCCCAACTGTTAGCTTGCTCGGAAACTACCTGCCTGAGACAGGTTTCTGCATGGTCGGGCGTTTCCACAAGTTCAAAGGCCCCGCTGATGTCGGCAAAGAAATGCGGAAGGAAGCCCCATTGCTTCTTCTCCCCGTAGTCCTCGAAATCCTCCTCATAAGGCATCGGGAACGGCCTCGAGCGGGGAATGGCGATGAAGGAGCCCTTCTGCTGCCCCCTCGTTGTCGAGAGCGAATAGACGGTATTGGGCTCAAGGGTAAGAGTAAGGGTACGATGACGGGGCCTTACACTTATCTGGTGGGAGAACTGCGACTTCTCCGTGCTGCGCCAGACGCACAGCTTGTCGCCCTTCAGCCCCTTGCCAATTGTTATTTGCAGAGTCTGGGGCTCTGTCGCGTTCTTCGTCTCGATGATAAGGCTATAGTCCCCCTCCTCCGAGCGCAGGGTGACAAGGGAGCCGCCCTTGTCAAGCGAGCAGCATCCGCCGTCGACATATCTCCAACCCACTTCGGAGAACTGTCCGTAGTGAGCATAGCCCCATAAGGCTTCGCGCACGTCGTAGTGCCCGCTCCAGGGCTCTCGCGCCATCACAGCGACGGGCTCCTCCGCATACGGTTCCACCTCGTAAACGCCCGCGATGTCGTACCAGTTGATGATTTTCGTTGCCCCGTTATCGATATAGTTTCGGTTAAAGCATTCCACGATGCCGATGAGTGCATCGAAGCCTTGTTTGTAAACATGATCCTCGGTGTTCCAGATGGGCTTTCCCAGCGAATCGGCAATCATCCTTACATCCTCGGGCACGCCGCTGTGCTCGTAGAACACATGCCCGCTGATGATGTCGACAGCCTCAGCCAATTCACGGTCCTTGAGCATATCCCTCACGAAATCCAGCTTCGATTCGTACCAGTTGTCAAAGGCGTGTATGCGCACGTTTCCAAATCCTTCCCTGTCGAGGGTGCGGCGCAGCATTTTCACGAACTTATAGTCAACGCCCTTTTCGTTGCGGCACCCGATAGCATCAAGTTCCATTCCGTATTCCTCGCGCAGGCCCTTGAGCCAGCTCACGTAGTAGTCGGCAGCATCCTGCGTCCAGAAGTTTCCTTTGCCCACCCAGCCGGGAGCACTCCACGCTGTGGCGTCGAGGGTAATCTGCGGGTTGCGCTTCCTTGCTTCCTGCAAAATCCACCAGGTATACCCGCGCGTATAGTCCGTCTCCCCGCGCATATGGCTGTGGCTCGGCATAGAGCCCTGCGTGGAGTTACCGTCGCCTGGAATCTCCACGAGAAGGGCGCTTACCGAAGCACCGAACTTAGGCTTGTAAACCAAGTCGAGTATCTGGCTGCGCTGCGGCTCAGGATAGTCCTTCAGCAGGACGGAAGTTGCCCCTCCGCCGTTCACAAGCCCTATTCCTTCGAAGAGCCGTCCCTCGCTCTGCCCGTCAATGCTGATGGCCTGAATCGGAACGCCCTCGACTCGCTTAGGCGACGAAGACAAACGGTCACAGCCTGTCATCATCACCGTGACAAGCAAGACGGGAAGGAGTCTGAATAATCTGTCAATGCGATTCATAATCATGAGAATATTAATTCACATGTAAGCACGCCCCCTTCTCCAACGCATCCATTTGCCCGTTATAGCTGCCGGCAGACAGGATTAAGAGATGAGGAAAGTGCGTCTCCATGATAGTACATTTTTCTTTTGTGGCAAATATAGGCATATCCCGCCAAAGAAAAAAGAGTATGGCCAAAAAAGATGAACAAATATTTATTTGCCGTGAAAGAATCGGATTTTCAAAAGAAAGAAACGAGTCTGGTAACTGCAAATAAATTGACACTAAGCAAAGTAAATGCGGCACGCGTCAGATACTTCTGAGTGGATGTTTTTCAACGGGGGTCTAACAACGCGTTGGTAGACCTCGAACAACGCGTTGTTAGACCTCGATCAACGCGTTGATAGACCCCCGAAGTCAAAGAAAAAAACGTATGGAGAAGGAATGAAGTGTGCGATTCGTACTATTGTCGCCAGACAAAGGAAAAGCAGGACATGCAGACCCTTCAAATTACAGGATTCGCTGAATGCTCAGGCGTCTGAAAAGACATCAGAGGATTGCCACGAAGAAAGCACACGTGGCGAGTGCGAGAGCGGCAACCAAATCGATTTGCTCGCCATACTTATTGAAGAGCCCGCGCAGCCCATTTCCTGCTTCCAGCCAGACAAGATTGGCAACAGGACCTGCAACCCAAAGCAGGGGAACGAGTTCCAAAAGGTTGCTTATCCTATTAGAATAAGGAAGAACGAATGTGCTGTATACTGTCAGCTCGAAAAGAAGCATCTTGGCATTTGTCAGCTGCATCACGAAGCCCGAAAGAAAGGAACACGACTTCCGCCCGTCTGTCTTCCCCATTCCGCTTTTCCACGTTTTCAGGGCGAGCCAAAACAGGTAGAGCGCACCCAAGTACTTGAGCCAGACGATATACTTCCCCATCACCGCCCCAATGAAGTGCGTGAGAATCACTATCACCAGCGCTGCCAACGTAAACCCCGCAAAAAGGCCTGCCCAAGCCCTCATCGCATGGGTTTTCCCATACTTCACGCCCATAGTCAAAGCGTAGATATTGGCAGGTCCCGGCGTGTAACCCACAACGAGAATCTGCAGCAACAAGGCAGGAAGCAGCGACAGCGGCATAGGAAAACCTTAAAAACAATCTTTTTATTTACCTGAATGACTGACTCGAATCCTCCTGGAGACATTTCTCGCTCCAACTCGAAAAGAAAGCCTGACATTCTGGGGGCAAAGGTACGAAAAAGCGAGCGAAAAGCAAAAAGGGAAACTCGTTTTTCTTTTTCATTTCCGAGCGAAAGTACCTTAGACGAAGTCAAAGGTACGAAAAAGCGAGCGAAAAGTAAAAAGGGAAACTCGTTTTTCTTTTTCTTTTCCGAGCGAAAGTACCTTAGACGAAGTCAAAGGAATGAAAAAGAAAAAAAACTCACTATCTTTGCCGCAAAATCTTACGTCTAAGGATGCTTTTAAAATATGGAGAGAAAGAAACACTATAGCGTCGTTGCTGCCGTCATCCGCTTTGGAGACGATGTGCTCTGCATGCAAAGGGGCCTGACGCGCTTTGCCTACACAAGCTACAAATGGGAGTTTCCAGGCGGAAAAGTTGAGGAGGGAGAAACGCCCCAGGAGGCTCTCCGGCGCGAAATCAAGGAGGAAATGAATATGGAAGTCCAAGTAGGCGACTTTGTGGGAGCCTTCCGCAACGACTATCCCGACTTTTCCATCACGCTGCAAGTCTTCTGGTGCGACGTCCGCTCTCCGCAATTCGACATGAAGGAACATCACGACTTCCGCTGGCTTCCCCTACACGCGCTTCGATCCCTCGACTGGGCTGAAGCAGACCAAAAAGTAGTTGAGAAGCTCCTCGAAGAGACAAAAATCTAAGACAAATATCCCCAGCCCTACCTTCCCGTATGCGAATGCAAAGAAGGCTGCCCCGTGAGGGACAGCCTTCATGCTTAACCGAAGAAAGACGACAAAGTCCTTTGTTTTTGTCGGGCTGGTAATTGATTTTCCAGCCTCTTCGGGAAGATTCCGTGCTACGCGAGGAGCTTATTTCAGCTTACCCAAGCGTGCGGTAACCGTCGTTGTTTCCTTCGAGTAGATAAGCCAAAGGAAGTGATGGAATTCGCTCTTCGACTGAGGATACATCACAAAGTCGTAGCCCGGGTTCTCCTCCATCAACGTATAGAGGGCATAGTTCTCCGTTGTGGGGAGAAGGCCGGCTGCGAGGCTTGTAAGTGATGACGTCACGATGGGAGCGTCAACGATAGCGGATTCAACGCTGAACAGACGCTTCCAGTCGATGCCGAAGATACGAACGCTTGTGGCTTGTGCGGTGACAGGTTCGCTCAGCGTGTAATCTCCCGAATTGAGCTCGAAAGTAACAACGGGCTCACGCATGCCTCTCGTCAGAGCAGAGCAGCTTGTCATACTCAATGCGACAACAAGGATTGCAAGATAAGTTAACTTCTTCATAGAGATAAATTGAACTTTTTGATTTCGTTATGCCTACTCGTGAGGTTTTTCGGCTTCCACCATTATGTTATTGATTGATTTTTCGGGATTTTGCCAGAAGGAACACATCATTTCACCTTTCGGGCGCGCTGCCAACGGTCGTTAAGCGTACTGAATCCGTTCTTGTCGGCAATGCCTTTGCGCTCTCCGATGCTGACGAAAGCAAGCCCCTCGTGAAATTCTCCAGCCGTATCGTAGATATACGGATGAACGAGGTTGCCCTGCTTGTCCTTGTAGCCCCATTTGCCGTCTTTCTCCACAGCTTTCAACCCGTCGTGATATTCGTTGGGCTTCTGCTGGTGCGATGTCTTCTTGCCCTGCTTGTTGATGAGCATCCACACGCCGTTGAGCTTGACGTTGGCGACGCCTTCGTGGAAGTTGTAGGCAAGGTCATAAACAGCTGGGAGCACGAGTGTTCCCGAGCAGTCGACGTAGCCGTATTTCCCATCCTGCTTGACGAATGCCATGCTGTCGGAAAACTCGGCTGCAAAGTCGTAGACGAAGGAAGTCACCGAATCGCCCTGAGCATTGATGTAGCCCCACTTTCCATCCTGCTGCACGCCAGCAAGTCCGTCGGAGAAGATGGTTGCACGATTGTAGATGGGCGGAACAACCGTTTGTCCTTCGTGATTGATGAAGCCGTTTTTCCCATCCACAACCACGCGAGCCAGCCCATCGTGGAAGTCTCCCGCCATCTCGTAGCTGCAGGGAATGACAAGCTTACCATTTACGTTGCGGAAACCGTAGAGATTAGAAGCGGTGTCCTTCACAAGCACCATTCCGTCGCTGAAATGATGGTTCGGAGCGAAATCCCATAGGAGGGCTGCCTCGTAGAGGCCCATGCTGAGGTATGTTTTCTTCGTCTCACGAGGCTTTCCGCAACTTGCTAGCAGCGCAAGCCCTGCGATGAGGATGAGAGCCTTGCCTGCAAAGAAACTTCTCCTATTCATAGTCAACAATTTGTCAGTATTTCAAAACTGCATGCAAAGGTAGTGCAAGGCGAGTGAAGAACAAAATAAAAAGGTTTTTATTTTTTATTCCGAGCTGCAGCCTATCTAAAACCGAAGGTTAAAATTAATGAAAAACGAGTGGAGAACAAAATAAAAACCATTCATTTTTCATCCCGCGCTAAAGGCTTTTCCAACAGCTTTGGAAAAAGGCGCGACAAGGGGTCAGGAAGCAGGGTAAATTTTCGAGAAGGGAAAAAATTTTTTTCTTTCTTCATACGGCGAGATTCCTTCTCGAAAAAAAATTATTCCTTCTCCAAAATTTTTTGCGGGAAATAAGCCCTCCGATTCGGGCAATACATTCTATCTTTGCACGAAACTTTCCAGCTATGATAACAAAGGACAGCATCCAGTCGGCTTACTGCTTTTTCCACCAAAAGTGGAACGTATACGCGCGCTCCAAGATGGATTGGCAGAAGGACGACATCGTGTGCGCCATAAGCAGCTATGCCGACAGCATGAGCCGCGAGCTGTACGAGGAGATTGCTGAAGGGAAAGCCGACTTTCTGCATGACTACAGCACCTTTGCCAACGACTTGAAGACTGCTGTCGGAAGGCTGGAAAAGCGGCTCGAGAGCTATCCGTCAACTAAAGAGTGAACGTATGACTGACTTCGCAGCAATTGATTTCGAAACCGCCAACTCGTGCCTGAGCAGCGTCTGCTCGGTAGGCGTAGTCATCGTGCGTGAAGGAGAAATCGTTGACAGATATTACAGCCTCATCCATCCTGAACCGGACTATTACAGCTACTGGAATACCCGAGTGCACGGGCTGACATTTGCCGATACGTATAGGGCGCCCAACTTCCGCGACGTGTGGGCTGAGGTGGAACCGCTGATAGAAGGTCTCCCGCTCGTAGCCCACAACAGCCGATTCGACGAATCCTGCCTGAAGGCAGTTTTCCGCGTCTATCAGATGGATTACCCTGATTATGTGTTCTTTGACACGCTTCGCGCTTCACGCCGTATTCTCGGCAATAGTGTCCCGAACCATCAGCTGCAGACGGTAGCAGCATTCTGCGGATACAACCTTGCGCAACATCATCACGCTCTTGCCGATGCCGAAGCATGTGCTGTCATCGCCTTGCAGTTGCTTTGACGCGGGGAGCTGTCGAGAAGGATGGCCTTTTTATGAGAAAGTAATCTCGTAGGGATACTGCATCTCGTATCTGGGAGCAGGACGGAAATGATCAGAAGGTATTGTCGGTACGGTATCGTCGGAAGTATCCTCTACAGGTATCATTCTTCTAAATGGCGCGGAATGCTCTTTGGGGGCAGCCATCACTACCAAGAAAAGCTTCTGCGTCTTTCCGTCGCCCGTATATGTTACCGAGCCTTCACTGCCACTTTGCATAGGCCCATAGACGGTAGTCCCGTCGTCAGCTACAGCTACAAATCCGAAACGGAATTCTCCCGGCTCACGCAGCTCGGGCTGTTGAGCATCGTCGGAACTTTCTTGATGCGACGGACTGAACCATCCTCCCCGCATACGAGTAGCCAGAGCCGGCAACGCCTTCAGGTGAACCTCAAGTTTTTTGCCTTCAATCGGAACAGTGAAGTTTATCACGTTGTAGCCGTAGTTTTCGGGAATGTTGTCTGCAGAAGGAACCAGCGCGCCTGAGTCAAGAGCATCCATCGACGCAGCCATCTGACAAGCGTATGGACGCGTCAGCTCCCAGCATCGAGGATAGTCCAAGTTGACTGTATGAGCAACGGCTTCGTACATTTCGTCGCAGAATTGGGATTGAGAAAGCCCGTAGAGCTCTTTGTAAGTGATAACGGGGTCATCGCCTCTCTTGCCTGCACGATACAGGTCACCGATGGACATGAGTCCTCGTTTCATGCTCCAATACTCTATCACGTAGGGCGAGTGATAGATGTTCGCTCCGTCGAGGAAAGCTTTGTGCGTAAGCTTACAAAAGGCGTCCCAATGATACTTTTCCGAGCCTATCCAGTCGGGATTAACCTGCCAAAGCATCCATTGAGATGTCATCTCGAAGAATCCTGAGCCGCCCCAGGCTTCTCCTGTCCCATCACACATGATTTGACTTTGGAAACAATGCCCAAGCTCGTGGGCTATACAGTTAAGCGATTTGTCCTGTATTCTGTTCGGCGCTACCCAAAGAGCTCCAATGACGCCATCGTAGTCTCCCCCGTAGGCAGTGCCTTCAAGTGAGTAGTTTATCATCACCATCATGCGGTATTTGTCGCAAAGTGAGCCTGGGTGTACGAATTGCAGGGTGTGGTAATAATAGTCGTAAAAAGACTCAAGCTTACTACACAGATTATCAAGGTCTACGCACATAGGATGACCGTCAAGCTCAGGTGCTTTGGAAATATCGTTTCCAAAGCCGCGTTCCCAGAAAACGGCAAAGTTGTCTGTCAATCGGCAACGGCTGAAACTCCACCGCGCAGTATCGGGAAGTAGCGCATGCGTCTTGTCAAACGTGCGGATGGAGTCGTCAGGCACTTCCGTAACGCCACAGAAGTAATCTCGCAAGTCTTCAGGGATATACACCGATTTCCCTTTTTGATGCGTGCATGCAGACAACGCAAATATTATGGTTGTCAGGAGGATAACGAAATATGTCTTTTTCATAATCGTATATGTTTTCCTCAAAAACTAATATGTATTATCCCCGTCAGTCAATCTGACTGTAAGAGCATCTGCTACTCGTTGATCTCCAAAATCTTATTAACGATTTCGACTTTGAACGTGATAACGGCCTCCTTGTCGCCATGAACGAATTTCTGGCGGATTGTTGCAGACATTCCTGGCTCAACACCCGTTGTAGCCTGCCCTATGTTAAAGAATATGGGATTCGACGAGCCGTCCCACTCGCTAAAGCAAAACCATCCTGAATCCTTCCACTTGCATACGTTACCATTGTTGTCGAACCAATGACCCTTATTGTTTGCCGTATAACCAGCTTGCGGGGAAGAACCGTCTTCTGCAGAAATAAGATATTCCGAACCATCTGCATTGAGCCCGTAGAACATTACGGTAGGCTTTGAGGCTTTCATTCCTTCAATTAGCTTGGCAAAAGAAGAAAGACCTAGTGCGCCGCAAAGAGCCTCTTCATCAATATAGACAGGCAACGAGGTATAATCGGTCTTCACAGTCTCTAAGACAGTGTAAGTGAGCCCGTCGCTGTGTTTGAAATACACGGCCCATTCGCCCGCAGTAGCAATTGTCAGCATAAGGTCAATGGGACAGTATACAGAAGACGTTGTCAAACCCATGTGGAGCGTGTAGGTTTCGCCTGCCTTGCAGGCTTCGGGAACTTGTCCCACAACGAGTTTTAGTGTCGAAGGAGTAAAGTCAACAAACACGCACGCGTCTTTGCTGGCAGGTGAGCATGCGAAACCGTCTTTATCAAAATAGAAACCAGACGTCGATGTGAAATAACGAGACCCACAGAGTCGATTACCTTTTTTGTCCACTCCAAAGAAGGTAAGGTCTTCGGGCAGCTTCTTCACGCCAAATGCACTAAGAACGTTGTTGCGTGGAATTGTGAAGGCAGTTGTTCCAAAAGCTTCCTTTAACTCCATCTCTTCTATCATTTCAATAGTTTTTCCCTGCTTGGCCTGCGAATAGTCAATCTGTTCCGGACCGAAAGGGATATAGTCGTCTTGCTGGCAAGCAACAAAAAGAATTACAGCTGCAAAAGCAGAAAATAAAGCAACGTGTCTTTTCATGAAATCAATATTCAATTTATTCTCTTTTTATTGTTCCACATCCCAATTGAACCATTTACCATAGACGTTTGCTGGGTGAGCGTTGCTACTCAACTTCAGCCGATAGTCATAATGGTTACGACGAATGTTTGGGTTCGGAGTATACTCATAGTCCAAATTGCACACAACAGCAAACACCACGTTATTGGCAGGCTTGTATTTACTGAAATCCATTCGATAGCTACCAGAATGGAAAGGTTCGCCGTAGACAGTCTCTCCATCTTCCGTGCGGTAGCAGAGCTGACACGACATATTCTCTTCCGTTGAAAGTTTCCCGTTAGGCTTGAAAGATACAGTTAAAGGACTGCTGTCAACGATGATAGGAATAATGTTTGCCCCAGTCCAACCAGGAGTGGTTTCTTGATCAGGAACAAGCCAGCCTTCTTCATCTTCCTCGGTGGCTGCATAAGGGGTAGCACGCCAAGGTTTGCTGTATACGCTCCAGCTTTCCGACTCCACTATATATCCCATATACGTGTTGTACAGATGCTTGACAGCCGACGAGTATTTACCAAAGTCGCACAGACAAAGTCTTGCGCGGTATTCCTGAATCATCCGCTCCATCTGAGCTTTTCCTATCTGCTCGGCAATTCCTTCGAGCACATATCCGGTAGCATTCATCCAAACCCAAGGAACAGCCATATAATCGACGATTTCTCCAAGGAACGTGGGAAACATCTCACTATATTGCACGCCGCCGATGACTTTCCGCACGTTTCCTGTAGGAGAAGCGCCATTTACTCCTTGTGCTCCTGGTCCGCCGAACGTTCCATCCGTAAGCCAGCCGGAATAACACTCAATCGGCATAAAAGGAGCCATCGCGCTTCCCATTGTGAGCCAGCCGAAATCATTTGCCGTGTACTCTTTTCCATACTGACGCTCATACGTGAGGGTTGCCTGCAGCCAACAGTTGGCTCCCTCGTGGAACCAGCTTGCCTTTCGGCAACCTGGCATTGAAGCGAAAATTGCATGGATTCCTTCATGAACCATAGCGCTGCATTGCGATTCGGCATCGCTATATCCGCAAGCGGGATCGAAGCAATAAACAGGATAATACGATGCAAGGATGATAGGCCACGTTGTTCCGTTTAGCGTTATGGCACTTTGCCAACCGCCAAGGTCTGTATTCGAAGCGTTGTCCGTTGGAAGTCCCGAGCCAAAGAGAAATACGGCGCTGCGGTAGCCTTTTTGAGGTCCTAGATCGCGAGGCCAGCCCATCACATCGGTCATGTAGGCAAAATCCTCGTTCAGGCGCTTCAGCATATTGCGTGCAGCAACTTCATTATCTTTTACGAGCGGGTTCGCCTTTTTGCCAACAAAGAAAGACCACCAGCTTTCCGTTTCGGTATCATCTGCAGCAGGATATACCTTATAGTATTTGCTTGCCGACAAAGGCAGATTCTTCGTTGGAACAGGGAGTTGCCCGTTTTCCTTATTGAAATCGTAGTGAATTGTAGGGCTGTACTTAGGCCACTCGGTGAAATACTCTCCCGACTGAGCCACAAGGTCAAGCATGCCTTCTTCCACATTTTCTTGCGTGCATGCAAAGAGAAGTAAGGCGCATGTGACCTGAATGAATAGCAAGAATTTCTTTTGTCTCATTTTTTCTTTTTTATTGTTTCACAGATGCTCCTGTAAACTTCACTTCGTAGGGCCATTGAGGATCGTTTGCATTGTTGTCGTCCCACGCATGACGCTCATAGACGATAGGTGCTCCCGAAACGACAAACCACAGCTTGGAGCAATTGTCGGGGATAGTTATCGTGGCCGTTCCCTCCTTCTCCGAGAAAATATCGCTGTACGCACGCGTACCGTTGGAACAATAGGCGACAAAGCCATATCGCCAGCCAGCATTTTCGGGCTTAACGATATTATATCCGCTATCGGAAGTGATGCCCCTGAAATCGGCAGTCACCGTTGTTACTGCAGCAGGAACGGAAAGAGTTATTACGTTATAACCCGTACTTTCGGGACATTTCGAACTCTTTACCTTATAGTATTCACCGTCGCGAGTAAAGGCCCAAGTGTGCTTACCTATATAATTCTTCCCACGCGTGCGCAAAGCATCTACATCCCAAGTCACCATACGACGCGCATAGTCGAACAAATCGTCGTTCAACTGCTCAGTGGTAAGCCCGTGAATACGCTTGTACGTCTCGGCTGGGTCTTCGGGATAGCGGCATTCCTTCCACAGTCGGGCAACTTCTTCTATGCCGTAGCGATGTGTGAAATACCAATGGATGAAGTAATTGCAGTAGCGCGGATCTTCGTGGAAGATGTGCAAGTGAGATCCATCAAGATATCCCTGAAAGTTATAGTTCGTAAAGATTTCTCCTGGATAAGGCTGGAAGGACTGCCATTGGGCTGTCTGCTCCCAAAATGCGTTTCCTCCTGAACCATTTGAGCCGAACCCGAAGCGCCAGCCTGGACCCTTGCTGTTATCCGTACCGCCTTGAAGGAGATAATCGCAGTAAACCTGATACTGGAAAGTGTGCCCAATCTCGTGCGCGATAGTTGAACCTACTGGCTGGCACGTATTGGGACTTACCCAAAGGGCTCCAATCACATTATCGTAGCCTGCTCCTGTCGCTAGCCAATCCGTCTGGTAGTTGAGCATTATCATCATCTTATACTTGTCGAGGGTTGACTTCCCCACTCCCGTTTCGGCAAACTTCAGCTCCTCCACATTAATCTGATAGAACTGTTCCGCCTTCTTCAGCAAGTCGTCAATGTCGACGCGGAAGGCAGCGTTGGGCGAATCGAAAGGCGTCTTTTCGCCGTACTCATCCCAGTTCTCCCCATCTTGCCAAAAGACGATGAAATGCTCCGATTGTCGGCTTCGCCCGAAGTACCACGTGCTCGAGCTCTTATAAAAGTCGTTGGTGCGGAGTTCCTGCGGGATATAGATGCGGCTGACGTCAACGCTTCCCTTGTCGAGGATTCTCACCTGTCGGCGCTGACTTACGACAATCCTTTTTTTTGCCTTCCCCGAGCGGATGGTAACAATTGTCGAGCGATCCTTTTCAGTCGTGTTGGCTTCGAGATGGAAGTAAACCTTCTTATTCACAAGCGAGTCACCCCAGAGATCCGAGCATGTGAGCCACGAGGCTTCTTCGGGAATCTCTATCTTCCACATATACGTGGATTTGATACGCACAATGAAGCGGCAAGAGTCACATTCCGCCTCGTATGAGTCACGATTAACGGTAAGAGTTGCCTTCACAGAGTCGTCGTAGTCAGCCAAAGGATCTATTTCCTCGGGAGTGCACGCTATAAGGAATGTTGTGAGAAACAAAACCGATAGCGGGAAAAGAAGTTGTTTCGATTTCTTCATTGTTACATGTTACTAATGTTATTTGTTGCCCGCGGCGGAATCGAACCGTCCTGAATTCTCAGAGCCTCTGCGGGCATAATGCGCGGGAGCAGTTGCCTACCCCCGCGTGAAAGTTAGCTGCGGATTATTCTTCAATCTCCATTACTGTCGTAACCCATACAGAAATGATTTGAGACTTCTCGCCTGCAACATACTTGAACTTCAATGTTGCTGTCTGGCCAACCTCAAGACCTGGGAAGAGTCCTACGCGATAGTTGAGCAGATCGTCTGACTCAGCGAAAGCATAGCAACCTTCGCCCCATTCGCGAACGTTGCCGTCAACATCGTACCACCAGCCTCTAATACCGCCTGCAGTTTTCTCTTTTGCTGTATACTCCGATTCATCGGCATTCAAACCGATAACAGAGATTGTACCAGCCTCAAGGGCTTCCTTCGTAATAGCATCAACGCCCAAGTCTGCAGCTAAAGTTTCCGGCATCGGAATAACGATACTCTTGTATGCATCGTTAGGAACGATCTTTACGGTATAGTTATACCCGTAAACTGAATAGCTTGCGAAAGGCTGAGACGACTCAAGGTCGGTGCAGAAGACGATGGTAGCCACCTTGTCGCCGTTAACGAGATCCCAGCTGAACTCATAGTATCCCAAGTCATCCTCGGTAGCAGCATAAGGAGTCAGATAGAATTCGATGTAAGGATTGCCTCCCTCTTCCCAGAAGTAGATGGTGCTATAGAAGTCACCATAGTACTCATCTGCGGCACCTTCATTGTTCCGCCATTCGCAGCAGTTGCCGGCGGTGTTGTGGAAGACTCCCTTTGCGCCTGGATCGTCAACCTGCGAATAGTGATCGAAGTACGAGCCGTCGGCATTACGGGGCTTCAGCACTACAGTACCGTCGATAACAGCCTTAGCCAGATTATTCACGCCGAGAAGTTTGGCGATGGCTTCTGTATCGAATACATATTCAACAGCTTCGCCCTCTACGTTGGTTGTGTTGTAAACGGCCCATTCTGTCTGGGGCTTAACGTTGATGGTAATTTCGAAAGCTACAGTGTTCTCGTCGTCCTGCATACCTTCGATAATCTTGTAGGTTTCGCCCTCTTTCAGACGTCCGGGGAACTGGCCGATATTGATCACAAGATCTTGGGTATCGGTGAACCATCCCTCTGCAAATACGTATGCATCATCGCCCCAATTGCAGATGTCGCCGTTGGCCATGTGCCAATGGCCCCAGCCGTTAGTAGAGGTAGGAGTTTCAACCACATATTCAGTCGATACATCGAAGCCGATGAAGTCTACCGTCTGTCCCGTTTGAGCTCCGCCTGAAAGGGTTCCGAGAGCTGCAATCAGCTCAGATGCTGAGCCGAGGCCGAAGCACTCCCAAACGTCATACTTTTCACCCTTGGAGTTAACGCCCTTCACGGAAGCGAGGTCGAGGGGTACGGTGCTGTAGCTGGTAGCATCAGCAGGAAGGTTCACTTCGTACTGGAAGATGAAGTCGGCATAAGCCTCGTCTTCGGGTTCGGGAAGTGGCTCGGGTTCAGGTTCTTTACACGAGAACACAGTCAAAGTGGCCATAGCCAACAATAGATACAAATACTTTTTCATACTTTCGTAATTAGTTGATTAAGAGTTAAACAAAAATGTATTCAATAGTTCGATTTTTTCTTTCTACATCTCGCCGTATGAAGAAGGGTAAAATTTTTTTCGAGAAGGAATAATTTTTTTTCGAGAAGGGAAAATTTTTTATTCCTTCTTAATTATCCCTCATCAATTAAATCCGGGCATCTGAACGAGGTTCTTGTTGCCATTCATGTATTCCACATAGATGGGGCCTGCGTTGTAGTGGGTGTCTGTAACATCCTGCACACGATCTTTGCAGAACCAGGACTTTCCGTTCCAGACATTCTGCCCATTACTCATCTTGAAACGGATGAGATCCTGACGACGATGATGCTCAAACACGAATTCCCAAGCCAGATCGTCAAGCAATCCGCCCAGTTCTATGTCGGCACCTCCTCGGAAAGGAGCATCCTCAGCAGGACCCTCGTCGTAGTACTTCGCATCCCAGGTATAAGCCGTAAACTTAGCAGGATCGTAGTTGTCAGCCACATGATACTCCGAGTGCCCGTAGTTGTAGCAGCTTCCTCCCTTCAAGTCAGCCAACGTACGTACGGCAGCAGCCGGATCGGCAGGAACCTGGAAGGTCTTTGTGTCACGCCCGCGGAATGCGCGCGCACGCACCTTGTTAACAAAGGAAACAGCATCCGACTCAGAATAAGTTCCCTTTCCACCCAGACGAAGGGCGCACTCGGCAGCCATCATATAGGCATCGGCAAGACGGAAGAAGTTGACGTCATCGCCCCAAGTTCCAGCAGTTCCAGGAACTATTTCGAGTTTCACGTTGCGGTAACCCTCGAGCATATAGACTCCTGGGTCATCCACGCTATGGATATTCTTGGTATAGAAGACGTTAACCGTACCTTTCAAGTCAGCTTCAGCTGTCGTAAGCGGCTCTCCCGACTGGGCTCCTCCGGCTTCGGTGTATGCATATTGCTGATCATGAGCCCACGTGTCGTCGAAACGGGTATCATTGGGATGATATGTGTCGATAAACTGCGGGATTCCTGCTCCACCGTTCCAGCAAGAGTTGGAAAAACCATAGGCAGCAGCTCCAGCCGTGATGAGGCTTTCGCAAATAGTGTAGTTATGCGAAGCATAGGCGATGCTGAGAGGAATAGCGAAGATGCACTCTTTGCATCCGCTAAGGTCAGCCTTAAAATTATCCTTGAAGTTGTTCTCAAGCGTATAGTCTCCGTTGTCGATAACATCCTTCAGGACGGTTTCGCACTTCTTGTACCATTCATCGGAGATACGGCTGCGGTAGGAATCGCCCTTCTGCTTTCCTTCGCGCAACTCGTCGGCGGTAATAATATTCTCGAACCAGGCATTGTGGTTGAGATACATCTTGGCAAGAATCATGTCAGCCACATAACGGTTCGGATGCCCGAAGACATGAGCCGTTCCCAAGTCGTCGCGGATTGCAAGTAGTTCCTTTTCAACCCAGTCGAACACCTCGTCAGGATTGGCTTGTGCAGGAAGATAGCCTGCTTCCTGCTCCTCGTCAGCTCCCGTCAGGAGGGGTATCCAGCGGAAGTTGTCAAACAGGATATAGTAGCTGAGGGCACGCAGGCAGCGAACCTTAGCCAGCATGAAGTTCTGGCTTTCGGTAAGCGTTCCCCCTTGCTTCTCCTTCACGCCATCCATAGCCCGACAGAACTGGTTGGCATAGGTAATGGCTACATAATTATAATACCAGTCGGTAGAATGCATGTTGGCATTCTCGCTGGTTACTTCGTGCTTGTGATAGCTGATGTAATAGTCGCCCCAGCCGATTCCTATCTTCGAAGGAATGACATAAAGGTCACTAGCCTCCTCCGTAAGGTCCATCAAGCCGTAATAGCCCCAATACATGAAGCGGATATTGGAATAAACCGAAGCAGACATAGCCTCAAGCGTGCCCTCATCGGTAAAATCGAGGTTTTCGTCAGTCAAACTGCTATGAACCGTCTCGCTCAAGTCTGTGCAGGAAGTGCCGAAGAAGGCAACAAGAGCTGCAAGAACTGCAAATACAGAATATCTGATCTTTTTCATAAGGCAGTCAAATTAGAAAGTTAACGTTACGCCGCCTGTGAACGAGCGGATTGTAGGATACTTGTCGCGTCCGTCAAGACCTGCCGAGAACGGATCTCCGTTGCTGAGCTCTGGATCAAGACCGCTATACTTTGTGATGCAGAACAGGTTCTCGCCCGAGACATAAGCGCGCACGCTTTGCATATATTTTCGGGCATCTCCCTTAAAGTCGTATGTGTAGCCCAACGTGATGTTGTCCATCTTCACGTAATCGCCCCGCTCCAGGTAAGCGCTTACGACGCATTGCTGCTGAGCCGTTGACAGCTTGGCATACTCGCCTGTAGGCTTTCCTGTGGCAAGATCAACAACAGGCTTACCAACAGCTGCCACATAGAGACGGTTGTAGGCGATAGAGTTGTTCTCGTAGAAGGCACGCTGCGAGTTGAAGATATAGAATCCCAACTGCGAGCTCATCTGGATTCCCAAGTCGAAGTTTCCGTAACGGAAGCTGTTGCCCCAGTTGAGATAGAGTTGCGGCATACCTGTGCCGCAATATTGGCGATACTCATCGTTATTGAGGGCGGTGCTGTAAACCATATACTTGTCAACAGCGTTTCCATCCTTGTCAAGCCAACCGTCGGCTGTTTCCGTTACAGCATTGGGATTCTCAATCACCCACTTGCCTTTTTCGTTGACGCCAACAGACTTCAGCATCCAGAAGTTTCCGAACGACTTTCCTTCCTCAATGCGGTGTGTGCTGACAGAAATAGGATCTCCTACTCCGCCCCAGTTCATATAACTGTCTGTCTCATAAAGTTCGTTGGAAAGGCTTACCAGAAGGCTGCTGTTGTGAGAAGCCGTGAAAGTCGTGTTCCACTCGAACTTCTTGGTACGGACTGGAGTTGCCTCAACAAGCAACTCAACGCCCGTGTTACGGAACTGAGCCGCGTTGGCAGTCGTTGTTGTGTAGATGTTTGGCGGAACAGGAACGTTGTAATAGTAGAGCAAGTCGTTGGTTACCTTTCGATAAGCATCAACCGTAATATTTAGCCTGTCTTTGAAGAATCCCATATCCAAGCCCACGTTAACCTCTTCGGCTGTTTCCCATTGGAGTTTCGGATTAGGATTCTGGGTTGTTACAAGTCCTGCCGTCCATTGCCCGCTGGTGTCGAGATAACGTCCATAGGAAGTATCGTAGTCATATACCGTAAGCGAGCCGTAGGAACTCCCGGGGATGTTACCCGTCTTTCCATAACCCACGCGAAGTTTCAAATTCGAAATCTTATCCACATTCTCCATAAATTCTTCGTTGCTGATTGTCCAGCCGAACGAAGCCGAAGGGAAGTTACCCCACTTCCTATCCTGACCGAACTTGGAAGAACCTTCGTGACGTATGGAGAGCAGCACGTTGTACCGATCGGCATATCCGTAGCTGATACGTCCGAAGAAACCTATCAGTTTGTCGTCGCCACGATAAGAAGACATTCCGCCGTACTTCTTCAAATATGCTGTACTTTTGTCATCAGGGTCTTTATACAATAGTTCTGCAAAAGCACCAGCCTCCAGTTTATTGTAAAGATAAACTTCGGTGGGGAACTTACTGTTGTTTGCACCAAAACTACTGGATATATTGTAGTTGTAGCTGTAACCAACAATAGCGTCAAGACGATGATCCCCAAAGGTGTTCTTGTACTCGCTGGTTATTTCGAGATTGTCGCTTCTGTAGTCGCTTTCCGACTTGGATGCCGAGCCAAGAATGGGATCTGTGGAACCGGGCAAATTCTGAGGAGCAAGTGTGTAGTACTTAGCCGTATAGTAGTTCTCGCCCGCACTCATATAGCGGTACGTGGAAAGCATGAGGTTTGTTTTCCAGCCCTGAATAGGCTCGAAGGTAATGTTTCCCGTCATCTTGGTGTCGTTGGAACGGGTGTCGCCTATCTGCTCGTTCAAGATTTCCACAGGGTTGTAATACTGGAAGCGGTTGAACTCCTCGTTGTAGCCCAGCGAAGGATCCTGGTTCCCGTCTGCATCCAGATTATAAATAGGAGAAGTGGGATTGTGGATCACCGCCTGACGATAGGCGTAGGAAGGATTGTTCTGCGGATTCTTCGAATAGCCGATGTTTCCGTTGAAGTTAAACTTCAGCATGCCGTTGAGGGCTTTCTGCGTCACATCAAACTGCATGCGCATACGCTCGTTTCCTGTGTTGATCATCACACCATCTTCGTTACGATAGCTGAATCCTGCAGCGTAAGCCGTATTTTCTGAGCCGCCCTCCATCGTAATGGAGTGATTCTGTGCGAACCCGGTATGGGTAACGGCATCCAGCCAGTCGGTAGTGAAGCCTTCGTCGCTGAAGGCGGTAGCTCCCTTGATGTTGCGAATGTCTTCGGCTGTCATAAAGTGAAGATTATCGTAGAAATTCGATGCGCTCACATATCCCGAGTAGGTTACCTTCTTATGCTCGTTGAACTGTCCTCCCCGAGTGGTGATGAGGATGACGCCGTTTGCGCCGCGTGTTCCGTAGATAGCTGCGGCTGAGGCGTCCTTCAGTACATCGATAGAGGCAATGTTCTCAGGAGCAACCTCGGTGATGTCGCCAGGAACTCCATCGACGAGAACGAGAGGCGTAAGGTCTCCCTGAAGGGTGGTGACGCCACGCAGACGAATCGTGCTCGTAGCATTCGGGTCTCCGGAGCCCTTGGTGATGTTCAAGCCGGCAACCTTACCCTTGACGAGCTCGGCAGCATCCTGAATGTTTCCGATGTTGAACTCCTCGGGCTTCACGCTTGCAACAGCCGACGTGATGTCGCCTTTCTTCATCGTACCGTAGCCGACAACTACTACGTCGCCGAGCATCTTGCTATCCTCCTCGAGGACTACTCTCACGTTTGTCTTGCCTCCCAGCGACACTTCTTTGGTTGCATAGCCGATGTAGGAGACAACGAGTGTTGCCTGCGCGTTTTTCACCGTGAAGGAGAATGCTCCGTTGATGTCGGTAATGACACCGTTGTTGGGCACGCCCTTTTCGACGACGTTGGCGCCGATAACCTCGTCACCGCTCTGGTCCACGACGGTACCGCGAACGGTTGTCTGCGCCTGTACTGCAACCGAGAGGCTTAGCAGCAAGGCAAGCAGAGAAAGAATTCTTCGTGCTTTCATTGGACAATTGATTTGTAATATGGTTAGATAATGTATGATTTTTAGTGTATTCTGGCTTTGTACTTCTTCTTCGTTTTGCAAGTCTTCCCGCTCGGCTTTCCAAAGACAGGCTGCAGGAACACTTATACTGCGCAAAGATAACAACAAAATTCGATTGATAAAATAAATAAGGAGAAAAATTCTCTTTTCGTCCCAATATTCTCTTTTCATGATATGCCCTACGAACCTCTCTCACGGCTCATTTCAGCAGACTGAATTTTGGAGAAGGAATAATTTTTTTTCGAGAAGGGAAAAAAATTTTTGAAGAAGGGAAAATTTTTTCTCGAGAAGGAAAAAAATAAAAGCAAAAGCAGTATCTTTGCAGATAGAAAAAAATCCCCTTATGAAAACAACAAAACTTGTCGTTCTCTCTGCAGTTTGCTGCCTTTTGTTCTTCAACCTTCAACCGATAACTGCAGCGACGAAATACAGCCTGACGTCGCCCGACGGAAAGACTACAGTCAACATCATGCCGAGCCCGCTGGCCTTCACCATCGAGCATAACGGAGCTACGGTGCTCAAGAAGTCGACCATCTCGCTGAAGCTGACCGACGGAACCACAGCCAAGCGCGTCAGCAGCGCCTCGCGCATCCGCAGGATTTCCTCGAAGACCGACGCACCCTTCTACCGCCAAAGACAAATCGCAATGACTTGCAACGAGATGACCCTCGCGCTGACAACCTACATCAGCGTCACCTTCCGCGCCTACAACGACGGCGTAGCATACCGCTTCAACTACAGCGGGCGGCTTCCTGTCAACGTTGCCAACGAGCAGGCGCAGTTCTGCTTCTTCGGCAACCCGACAGCATGGATGTCGTATAGCACCAACGAGAAAAAGCCTTTCGCGATGGCTTTTCAGGCCCCTTACACGAAGACTCCTCTCTCCGAAGCCAGCGACATTCCCTCCTTCCTGCCCGTAACTGTCGACTGCGGCTCGACGAAGCTCACCTTCCACGAGAGTGATCTGGAGGCCTATCCAGGCATGTTCCTCAAGAAAGAGCATACACTCTTGCTGAAAACAGGAGGCGCCAAGTCCCCAACCACAAAGAGCGATCAAGTGTCGGCAGAGCTCGGCAGCGCCCTGAATGCCGTCTTCGCACACTACCCAAAAGCCTTCGACAAATATCCTCGGAGACAGCAATTATACGTGACTGACACTGAGCGCTACATTGCCAAGCTATCAGGGAAGCGCTCGCTCCCTTGGCGCATCATTGCCATCAGCGACGATGACACACAGATGCCTCTCAACAACCTTGTCTACGACCTCGCCTCCCCCAACCGCATCGGCGACACTTCGTGGATAAAGCCCGGCAAGGTAGCGTGGGACTGGTGGAACGCCTGGAACCTCAAAGGGGTCCCCTTCAAGGCAGGAATCAACATGGACACCTATAAGTATTACATTGACTTTGCCTCGAAGAACAACATCGAATACATCGTGCTGGACGAAGGCTGGTACGAACCCAGCAGCGGCGACATGCTGACGGTTATCCCCGAGCTGAACCTGCCCGAGTTGATAAGCTACGCAAAAGAAAAAAACGTCGACATTGTGCTGTGGACCGTGTTCAATGTTCTTGACGACCAACTGGAGCAGGCCTGCCAAAAATACTCTCAAATGGGCATCAAAGGCTTCAAAGTTGATTTTCTCGACCGAGACGACCAAACGGCGCAGGAAATGGCATACCGCATAGCCGAGAGAGCTGCTAAATATCATTTGTTCCTCGACTATCACGGCTTCTATGCCCCCAAGGGCCTGAACCGCACCTATCCCCATATCCTCAATTTCGAAGGCGTCTTTGGATTGGAAGACGTGAAATGGGGTCCTGAGGACAAGGATATGGTTACCTACGACGTCACCTTCCCCTATATCCGGCAGATGTGCGGGCAGTCAGATTTCACACCCGGAGCTATGCGAAATTCTACGCACAACAATTGGCACTCCAACTACTATAATCCTGTCAGTCAGGGGACTCGTTGCCATCAAGCAGCGATGTACGTTGTTTTCGACAGTCCTTTCACGATGCTCTGCGATGCTCCTACGAACTATGAGCCCGAGCCTGAATACGTCAGCTTCATTACAGATATTCCAACGGTGTTTGACGAAACGCGTATCGTTTGCGGCAAACTGGGAGAATACATTGTCACAGCCCGACGGCTGGGTAATGACTGGTATATAGGAGGACTGAACGGATGGAATGCTCGTGATGTAGAAATGAATCTCTCCTTCCTGCCCGAAGGGGAATACAAGTGTATTCTGCTCTCAGACGGCATCAATGCAGATAAAAATGCAGAAGATTACACGTTAGACGTTTACAAGGACGAAAGCAACCTGCTGAACAACAAACGCACTCTTTCCCAGCATATGGCGTCAGGAGGCGGTTTTGTAATGAAACTCATACGTCAACAATAAACTCAAAAAAAAAATCACAACGTTAGAAACCCAATTTCGACTCCATACATATTCGCAAAAGATTAAGCCAACAAATATCTTCTATCATGAAAAAAGACATTCTATTTCTTTCCCTTCTCGCAGCCCTGCTTCTTGCAGGCTGCACAAAAAAGGCTGACACCTTGGGTAACGCCGTTGACGGTTATCCTATCACTCCTGTACCCTTTACCGCAGTCAAAGTGGCGCCTAACACATTCTGGGGACAACGTCTGCAGGCTTCCCGCGAAGTCACCATTCCTCTTGCCTTCAGTAAATGTGAAAGCGAAGGGCGCTACACCAATTTTACAAAAGCTGCCAAGCAACTGAAAAGTTCCGAAAACCTCGGACTCAAAGTCGAAGGGTATTCTTTCGACGACACAGACGTTTACAAAACGATAGAGGGAGCCAGCTATCTGCTGCAGACCTATCCTGACAAAAAGATGAAAGCCTATATCGACAGCGTTATTGCCGTGATGGCGGCAGCACAGGAGCCAGACGGCTACCTTTATACGGCCCGCACGCAAAATCCGGAACAACCGCACGAGTGGGCAGGCAAAGAACGTTGGGAAAAAGTGGAAGACCTGAGCCACGAATTCTACAACCTGGGCCATATGATAGAAGGAGCGATAGCACACTATCAGGCAACAGGAAAACGCAACTTCCTTAACCTTGCTATCCGATATGCCGACTGCGTTTGCCGCGAAATAGGCGATAGCGTAGGACAAGTTGCACGCGTTCCCGGGCATCAGATAGCCGAGATGGCCCTTGCAAAGCTGTATCTTACGACAGGGGACAAGAAATATTTAGACCAAGCCAAATACTTCCTCGACAAACGAGGACGTACCGAGCACCGAGATGAATACAATCAGTCGCATATACCCGTCACCGAACAAGACGAAGCTGTGGGGCATGCTGTTCGTGCTTCTTATATGTATGCCGGAATGGCTGACGTAGCAGCTCTGACTGGCGACAGCAGCTATGTGAAAGCGATTGACAACATTTGGGAGAATATCGTTGGAAAGAAATACTACATAACGGGCGGTATCGGTGCTACGAGCAGCGGAGAAGCATTCGGGCCCAACTATTACCTGCCTAACATGAGCGCTTACTGCGAAACATGCGCAGCTATTGGAAATGTTTACGTCAACTACAGACTGTTCTTGCTGCACGGCGAAAGCAAGTATTACGACGTTCTGGAGCGCACGCTTTATAATGGAGTCCTCAGCGGCATCAGTCTTGACGGAGGAGGATTTTTCTACCCCAATCCTTTGGAGAGTATGGGGCAACATCAACGTCAGCCTTGGTTTGGATGCGCTTGCTGCCCCAGCAATGCCTGCCGTTTTATTCCTTCTTTGCCAGGATATATGTATGCCGTTCGCGACAACAACGTTTACGTCAATCTCTTTAACACAAGTACCGTCAATCTAAAGGTTAACGGCAAGAAAGTGGAACTTGCTCAAGAGACAGACTATCCTTGGGATGGGAAAATATCTGTAAAGATTAACGAGAACAAAGCTGGAAAGTTTGCGCTAAAGATTCGTTTCCCCGGATGGGCTCACGCCGACGCTGTTCCTTCAGACCTTTATTCTTTCGTAAACACTGACTCTACCTATTATTCCTATAAAGTAAATGTATCTTGCCCAAAAGACGAGTATGGCTCAAGCTATGAGCTGAACTTCAAAGCTACCGACAAAGGAAAAAGTATGGGGTATGTTGCACAAGATGGTTATATTACTGTTGAGCGCGACTGGAAGGCAGGCGATGTGGTTAACGTAGAATTCGTTATGGTTCCGCGAGCTATTCGCGCCAATGACTTAGTGGAAGCAGACAAAGGGAAACTGGCTGTGCAACGCGGACCTATCGTTTATTGCGCCGAATGGCCCGACAATGACTTCAACGTACTTAGCACGCTTGTTGACAAAGACGCGTTGGATTGGAAATGCGACGAAAGCACCATTACTATTAAAACCACTCCCGCCAATCAAGACGAAGAAAGCAAGGAGCAAACCTATCCTATTGTTCGCCTTTCCACTCCTGCTAAGTCTCTTAGATACGACGAGAAGATGAACCTGCACGAGCAGGACGTTACTCTCAATCTCATTCCTTATTATGCGTGGGCTCATCGTGGAAGAGGCAATATGGCCGTTTGGCTTCCCGCTGAGGTAAGTGCGGCAAAACCCACGTGGCCCGATACTTTTGCCTCTACCAGCACTATTACCGGCAGTCATCGCGGAAGTTACAGCGCTATCAATGATCATCTGACTCCTACGGTAGAAAATGATCATTCCATTCCTTATTTCCATTGGTGGCCAAAGGAGGGAACGACTGAGTGGATTTGCTACGAATTCGCCAAGCCTTCTACAGTGAAGAGCAGCTCTATATGGTGGTTTGACGATGGTCCTTGGGGAGGATGCCGCGTGCCTAAAGCATGGAGACTCTATTACGAAGATGAAAACGGAGAAATGAAACCCGTAAGCGCCACAAGTCCCTATGGAACACGCAAGGTTGTTGCCAATACTGTCACTTTCAAACCCGTTACAACGAAGAAACTTAAAGTGGAGATAGACCTTCCTGAGCATTTTGCTTCCGGACTTTATGAGTGGGAAGTCAAATAAGCAGGAATAGCGAGTAATATAAAACACAAGATGTACAAGAAACACAAGGAGCAGAAGAGCATTCTTCTGCTCCTTCATTATTTTCCAACAAGAGACTTTTTATCAGCGGTTTGCGAGCGAAAAGGATTTATTTGTTTTGAAAGCGATTTGCGATGTCTTTTAAGACAAGTCCCGAGAGCGTAAAACCGAAAATGGCAGTTATATGAGCCAGCGAGCCGTTTGTCTGCGCCTTCGGAGAGCGAAAGCCCTGTAATGCATCCTGTGCCGAATTCTTTACGTTTTCGGTATTGTCTTCCACGAGGAGTTCTTTATCACCCAGATTCGGGAGAAGTTCATCGCTAAACACGCACTTAAACTTATGCTTGGGAAATTGCTTCTGACTCTTGAATTTCTGCCTCAGCGCGCGCCCTAACGGACATCCCTTGACATCCCAAAATTCCGCCACACTCACTCGAGAAGGATCCATCTTGAGGGCAGCACCCATCGACGAGAAGAAAACAGTTTTCGTCGCACATGCACGGAGTATCAGCTGTGCTTTGTTTTCAAGGCTGTCAATTGCATCGATGATATAGTCATACGAGTCAAGTTCGAACATTTCTGCTGTCTCCGCCGAGAAGATTTCCTGCTTGTCGATGATTTCTGTCTCAGGATTTATCTCCAGCAGATGCTCCTTCAGCGCCTGTACCTTAACCCTGCCGACGGTCTTTGTTGTCGCTATCAGCTGGCGATTGATGTTGCTCGCACTAACCCTGTCGGAATCAACGATGGTGAGATGTCGTATGCCCGAGCGGATAAGTCCCTCGGCGCACCAGCTTCCTACGCCGCCTACGCCGAAAAGGATGACGCGCTGCCGGGCAACAGCCTCCATATAATCCGAGCCCATCAGCAGCTCCGCACGAGCAAATATCTCTTTCTCCGATATCATCTAAAACGGTTTTTGCAGGAAGCTGAGCGGCACGAGAGGAATAATCAAAGCCTTTTTCCCTTCCCGCACAGCATTTCCAAGCTTTTTTCTGCGCACAAAGATAATAAAAAGGAGGAGAATAAAAAAGGAATCGGCCTATTCATTCGAAAAACTTCGTACCTTTGCAACGCAGAACCGTTCCAGACTTAATAAATGATGAAAAGAATTCTCCTCACCCTGATATTCCTTTGCGCAAGCTTCGGAATGAGCCCGTTGCACGCCGAGACAAGACAAAACGACAAGGGCGACAACATCGTTGGCGAATACAAGGGATTTCATAGCGGCTCGGACTTCAAAGTACGCTTCACGCGCAACAACGACGGCACATACAATGCTCAAATGACGTTTGTCGGAAACCTTCTGGATGCAAAAGGCAACGTTCAATACGACGTCAAGAACTCAGACAAAAGCCGTCGAAACGTACCGCTCGACAAGGTAGTAATCATCGAGGGGCTGAAGTACAATGCCGAGAAAAAGCAATGGGACGGTGCCAAAATCTACGACCCTCAGCGCGGGATAAAAGTAAAAGTAACTGCAAAGTTCATCGACGACAACAAGCTTCGCCTGCGAGGCTCCGTGCTGGGCATAGGAGAATCCGTAGTTTGGGAAAAACTCTGAGTGTTTCCCCATTCAAAAAATCATATCGACAAAGGGGAAAACTTTTTCGAGAAAGAATCTCGCCGTATGAAGAAAGAAGCCGGCGAGATGAAGAAAGAAAAAAAATTTTTCCCTTCTCCATAATTTTTTTTCGAGAAGGGAAAAATCATTTTGAAGAAAGAATAATTCTTTTGGGAGAAAACATATTTCGCGCTTGAATGAATAGGAAAAGGAGGGAGCAACAAAACGTGCTCCCTCCCTTCTTTTTGCACTGAAAAACAGTTAGTTCCTCAGAAAAGGCTTTCTCTAGCCAATAGGCTTTTACCTCTCTGGAGCAATGACGAAGGTGTAGGAATAGTCGCCATACTTCAAGCGATACTCCTCGCGAGGCCAAGCACCCCAGCTATTAACACATCCGAGCCCGAACTGAGCCTTGTCGATGCTGACAACTGTGAAAGGCCTCTCCTGAAGGTCTCCGCTGTGACGCTGAGCCTTCTGCAGGCCATCGTCGAGGTCACTCTGCAGGTAGTTGAGGGACGTAGCGTTAAGCGCCTCTGTTCCATAGAACTTCAAGCCTTTTCCTGCGGCATTGGTTACTTTCCAATAGCGCACGCACGTATGATTTCCGTTCTCCTGCGGACGAATATACGGATAGAACTGTTCTGCAACCGTCTGGCGGAAGCGCCCAATCGTCTCGTCGCTTTGCCTGTCGGCATAGTTTTCCCCAGGACCCTTGCCGTAATAGTCAACCAGAGCGTATGCTCGAGGCATCACAAGTTGCATTCCGAAACGGAACATGTCGGGTTTCTCCTGCAAAGGCTGCACACGTTCCTCGCGCCTGTCGCGCCGACCTTCGGGGCGTCTCTCTTCCTGCCTCTCCTCGAAGGCCACATTTGCCTTCAAGTCCTGATTTACAATGAGCTGCCCGTCGGAAGTAACCGTATAGGTCAAAGTCAGAAGAGCCTCGAGCTGCCGAAGTTCGTACACGCCCTTGACGGTTACGTTCCCATTCTCGTCTGTGCTGTAGACGAGTCCCTCGCGCTGCATGCGCAGCATAGGTTCTTTCCAAGCTACGAAACGATACTGCAAGTTAGCGCCGAAGTCGTTGTCGGTAGGAGCGCGCCAGAAGTTCGGCTTCAGGCTGAATCCCTTCTCAAGCATAGGCTTTCCATCCACATCGATATAGTCAACAAAGCCCGTACGACGATTCCAGGTAACGGTAAGCCCCGACTGCGAAACGATGAGCGAAGAGTTGTCGCTGATGATGGTGGGTTCTGCTTTTCCTGCCGCAGCCAAAATGCTCTCTTGCGTGGGCCAAGCATAGTCGATCAAAGCAAACTGTTCGTGCGCAACCACTTGCCCAACTTCCATCAAGGGCTCTTCAGAGCGGAGGATGTACTCCACATTAAGCAGATATTCTCGTCCGTCGGCAGCAGGTTGTTTGAATCCCTTCAACGATACCGTCTTGGTAGCCTGCGGAGCTATTGCCGGCAAGTCCTGCGTACCTGTCGACACCGTCTCGCCGTTTGCCAACAACGTCCAGCGGAGAGAGTAGTTCGACAAATCGCGGAAGAAATACTCATTGAAGACATCCACTTTGCCCTTCTTCAAGTCTTTTACTGTCGTCAGGATATTCCGATAGTTGTAGCGCACTTCAGCTGCATGCGGGTTAAGCCTTCTGTCGGGAGCGATGATTCCGTTGCAGTTGAAGTTGTTATCGCTTGCCGGATAGCGTCCATAGTCTCCTCCGTAGGTGAAGATGGTTTTTCCCGTTATGGGGCTCACGTCGCGCAGTCCTTGGTCTACGAAATCCCAGATGAAGCCTCCCTGAAGCGACGGATACTTGCGATACAAATCCCAATACTCCTTCATACCGCCTATGGAATTACCCATCGCGTGCGCATACTCACATTGGATGAAGGGTTTGTCGGGATTCTCGCCCCGTTTGCGGCACTCGTCGTAGCCTGCGTACATCGGGCAGCGAATATCCGTATAAGCGGCATCATACTCATAGAGCCCACGCTCGTATTGAACAGGACGGCTGGGATCGTACTTCTTTATCCACTCGTAGCAAGCGATGAAGTTGGGTCCCATTCCTGCCTCGTTGCCCAAGCTCCAGAAGATAATGGAAGGATGATTCTTGAACGTAAGCACATTGTTCTGGTTACGCTCCAGATGCTGCTTGGCGAAGAGCTCGTTCTTTGCAAGCGTCTTGTCCCCATAGCCCATTCCGTGCGATTCGACGTTGGCCTCAGCAACAAGATAGATGCCGTATTCGTCGCACAAGTCGTACCAGCGCGGATCATCAGGATAATGACACGTACGTACTGCGTTGATGTTCAGATCCTTCATAATCTTGATGTCCTGAACCATCCGCTCAACGCTTACCACATATCCCCCGTCAGGATCAAGTTCGTGCCTGTCGGCTCCCTTGAAGAGCACAGTCTTTCCGTTTACCAAGAGCTGCGCGTTCTTTATTTCCACCTTGCGGAAGCCCACCTTCTGCGGAACGGCCTCAAGGAGTTCGTCTCCCTTCAACAACTCTGTTGTCAAGGTGTAGAGATAAGGTGTCTCAGCCGTCCATTTCCTGCACGCAGATGCTTTCAGCTGGCACACGATGTCTTCTGCATTGCCTGCGACAGACTTCGTATCTATCGTCTTCCCTTCTGCATCCTTCAGGGTGAAGCGCACGCTGATGCCCTCGCTGGGCTGAGCCAACGTTGCCTTCACGTCGAGCGTACCGTTTTTGTAAGCCTTGTCCAAGTCGGGAGTGATGAACAAGTCGGCTACATGCGTCTTCGGGCGGGCAAACAGGTAGCACTCGCGGGCTATTCCCGTGAAACGCCAGAAATCCTGGTCCTCGCAGTACGATCCGTCACACCAGCGCATCACTTGCATGACGAAAAGATTGTCTTTTCCTACTTCCACGAAGGGAGTAACGTCGAACTCGGCAGCTACTTTGCTGTCCTCGCTATAGCCTGCAAACTTGCCGTTCACATGAAGGCTGAGGTTGCTGGTTGCCGAACCGATGTGAACGTAGACATTCATATCCTTCCATTCTGCCGGGATGTGGAACGAGCGCCGATAGGTGCCCGTGTAGTTATTGCGCTCCTCAATGTACGGAGGGTTCGGATTGAACTGATTACTCCAGGCATAGCCGGCGTTTTTGTAGATTCGGTCGCCGTGTCCCAATATCTCAAACAGGCCTGGAACGGGGAAGAGCTCCCATCCCTTGTCATCGAAGTCCGTTTTCTGGAATCCCTCAGGCGTTTGGCCGTGATCCACAGCGAAATGGAACTTCCAGTCGCCCTCCATGCTGATGTAGCGTGCCGACTTCGTTTTGTCGAATCCGCTAGCGAGAGGCGACGACTCGTAGGCAAAGGCCGACGCGCTGGACGTCATTCGGTTGATTTGATTCACGTTAGGGTCGAGCCAAGGTTCCTGAGCGGAAACGGTTGCGGAGCCAAACGTCAACAGCAGGAGCAAGCCTGCAAGAAGGTGGTTCTTTTTCATGATACTATTTTTCTTAAGGGTTAAATCCGGATTGATGCGAGGGCAAAAG
>JAGAAS010000093.1 GCA_017615125.1 Bacteroidaceae bacterium | reverse complement strand
CACAGTTGCTTTCGTAGCAACCTTCTCTTTTAGAATAAACAAATGGGATAAGTGGAAATCTCAGAAGCGAAGCTTCAACTTCAACTGGAAACCGTCGGAGTCGGAACGGAAGGCATCGCGGTGGGTGAGGCGGTAGATGTAGTCAACTTCAAGCACATCGAAGATGTTGCTGACGCCGACTATCAGCCTGACGTAGGGAAGGGGTTGCCAGTGGGAGGCGGTTAGCGTTGATGGGTTATCGGTTAGCGGAGTGGATGGCAGTAGGGTGTCGTTGAGCCAGAGGGTACGGGCACCAAACACTTCGCGTAGGCCGAAGTTGCGGATGAGGGGGATGTGGTTCAGAATGATGCCTTTGGTGCGGCACTTGATGCTCCACGAGATGTAGCGGTCGGTAGCCATCTCCATGGGGTCGATGTCGGTGAAAAGCCCGTTTGGGCTAATGGTGTTGGGGGTTGTGGGCGGCACGAGGCGCAGTGGCACAGGGACTTCGGGTGTCCAAAGGCGACCCGCACGAATGCTGTTGTCCATGAAGCCATAGCCGTGGAAGCGGACGCGCTGCTGGTATGTGAAGAGGGTACGCTGGTAATTGTATGCCGAGCCGAGGATGCCCTTGCGGGCCATCGTGTGGCTGAGGGTGAAGACGGGAGTCTCTTTGTTGACTATCATGCGGTCGTCAACCTCCAGCTTATACACCTCGCCTGGGGCATAGCGTAGGTTCAGTTCAAATTCCGTCTGACTGAATCCGCCGACGGGGAAGAACTCGGGCTGGAAGGTGTTTGCTGGGTCGCTGAGGGTGCGATGGCGCATGACAGCCTCCCACGTCAGTCCGAAACGGTACTCATTGGCATAGGCCAGTTCCTGCCGGCGTTGGAAGGCGTAGGGGTAGTAGTAGGGGTGGTTGATGCTGCTGACAAGGTCGTCCCATCCGTTTCCGGGCTGACGATTACCGAGGGGAAGGATGTCGTAGTCGCTATGCAGGCGGATATAGTTGCGCGGATGGGCGGAGAAGTACTTTTCCTTCTTGTTGAACGAGTATTCCAACTCAGCCATGTACTTCCATCGATGGTCACGTGTGCCCCAGGCCACATAGCCACGTGCCATCAGTTGCGGATGGAGATAGGCGCTGGTGACAACGCCAGGACGTATCCGCACCCCCTCAACATTGTTCCAACTGACGAACGAGCCGACAGGGCCGTACCAGAAATTGGGCTTCAGAGGGTCGGAGGGGAAGTAGTGGGTGTAGGCCATACCCGCAGCCCCTTCGAACAGGCGGTATCCCGGACGTTTCCGTAATTCGCTTATCAGCCCTTTGGTGAGACGGTAGGGTTGGCTGGGCGGCAGGTCGGTGTAGTAATTCGCCGTTTCCGAAGTTTTCTCGTCCTCCCTGTCCGACTTGTAGTTGCGATAGCTTGCATCGCGACGGAGAGCGGCTCCGCCAAGGCGTTCCAGCCCCAGAACATTGGCAGTAAAACGGCACGTCAGCGATTCGTGGACAAGGTCGATGCGACCGTCTTCAGCAGGACGGAAACTCTGTATCATGGTGATGCCCTTCACGAAGTTCAGCCTCATCTGCGAGGGAGTTGTCATGCTTATGTGGCGGATGAAGTGTTTGTCAGGGTCCACGAAGATGTGTCCGACGAAAGAAAACGACCGTCCGTCTCTCGGGGCGAACATGATGTCGAGGCATGGCTGTCCGACGATTGTCACCGTGTCGCCCAATGCAAAGCGGTAGAACAAGGTACCGAAGTGTGAAATAGGGGAGGGGAAACGTTCTCCGATGATACAGATGTCGCCCGAGAAGATGTCGGTGTTGCCGATGTAGTGATTCAGGGGGCCTTCGATTTCCTCTTCCGAAAGAAAATCATCGATGCCCGTGCGGCGTGTGAAGGCCGTCAGACCGTCGTGGACGGCCGAGTGCTGTACACTAAGCGCCGTTTCCAATCGTGTCAGCGCCGTTTCGCCGCTTGCCTTGTCGAGCTCGTAGATGGCTGTGGGGCGGATGGAGTGCCCGGCACTATCGAAAAGCTCGGTGTATGTCTTCTCGTGGCATGAGACGTAGACCACCCCGTCACTCCTGTCGCCCATTGTCGGAGTGTCGTAGCTGAGGTACTTCGTGAAGATTTCTGGGTTGTGCCGGAGTTCGTATTTCAGGATGCCCCGCTGAGGGTCGGCCAGAGCCACGCTGGTCACGTCGCGTCGTTCGCGCTGACGAGTACCGTTGGTTGCGGGGCGGTAGTCGTCGATGTGGCTTACAATCTCATTCACGATGGCAAAAGCAGCATTGTCCTTGAGGCTGCGCCTAGCCCGTACATTACCGTTTATGACCACCTCGTCCAGCTCGGGAGCATTCAGGGGCAGCTCATCGTCAGTCTGCGCCGATAGCATTGCCGAGAATGCCACGATAACGATCGCAGTCAGCATCCACTTTCGCCCACTGATTGTATAATGTTTAGGTGTTATCTTCATCCCGTTTGAAATCCGCCGCGAAGTTACTGAAAAAAGCCGAATTCAAGCCTAAAAAAACAAAAAAGAATTCATAAAACCCCAGTACTCATGTAAAAATACAAAAAAAGTCTTATCTTTGTCCCGAAAAAACTTCTATTTAGTAAAAAACGTTATGAGAAAATCTAGTAGAAAAATGTCAGGCTGGGTAGCGGCTGTCCTGCTTTGCCTTCTTATTTCGTCGTGCTCCATGACTCAGGGTAAGGCGGTAAAAGGTGTTGTGAATGACGAAACCGAAATCAAGTGTCCTCTCGACGGATATAAGTTGGTTTGGCAGGACGAGTTCGACAAGGACGGTATCCTCAAGGGCGACTGGACATACCAGACGGCCCGTGCTGGCTGGGTGAACCACGAGCTGCAGACCTACGTCGAGCAGACGTCTCCTAAGGGCATTCGTGTAGCTGAGTGTTCTGATGGAACACTCAAAATCAACTGCTTCAAGGAGGGCGACAAGGTCTATTCGGGGCGTGTCTATGCCTGCCGGAACACGGGTTGGAAGTATGGCTACGTCGAGGCGCGCATCAAGCTTCCCAAGGGAAAGGGCACTTGGCCCGCCTTCTGGATGATGCCTGTGCACTTCACGCGCTGGCCCGACGACGGAGAGATTGATATCATGGAGGAAGTGGGCTATCATCCCGACTATACCTCCTCGTCCATCCATTGTAAGAAGTACTACCATAGCATCGGTACGCAGAAGACCAAT
>JAGAAS010000092.1 GCA_017615125.1 Bacteroidaceae bacterium | reverse complement strand
TCTGACTACCACCAGCAAAGCTATTGTCTACACTCCAACATCAATTATCAATTGTCAATTGTCAATTATCAATTATTAAAGCTCCTACTCTCCAAAAAACAGGTAGGTATTAGGTAAGTGTTAGGTAAGTGTTAGGTAAGTGTTTTGCAAACACTTACCTAGCTTAACGTCTTGTATCATAGCAAGTTCTGGGCAAAAAGGTAAGTGTTGGCATTTTTCTCGTGTGTCAACATAAAATAGTTTTTACGTTTAACCGAGTCAACTTATCTATCTAAGGGTTAAGAAACATAGGTAGTCAACCTATTTCAGGAAGCTACACATTGTCCGAACCGAATTCCCTCTCGATAAGTTCTTCCATTCTTCCCTCTTTTGCGTAAGGGACGGTATCCACCTGACGGAAGTTGCTATGTTCAGGCTGGAAAGATGGGTCGAAACCGAGAATGTATCGGGTGGCAATTAGATAGATGATGCGTGTTGGCGCAAATCCATAAACCTGATGCTTGAGGATATGCTGGATTCGCTCCTGCTTGTCAGGAATCAGACGACAGATCTCAGCATTATTGTAAAGCCGGCGTACAATCTCTGTAATGTATAGGCCAGACTTCATGTAAAGGTCGGCAAAAGTCTTCCGAGGGTCATCGAAAATGTGGGGATTCTCCTCCTCCAGCAAGTCCACCATTTTCTTTACCACCCATTTGGGCGTAAATATCTGGTTGGTTTTTTGTGGCGGGATGTAGTCGAAGATGTCCTCTGACTGGGATTCGTCGAAATAGTTGGCCAGTTCTTGCCGCTTGTTCCTGAACTCAACGATTGAATCGTCAAACACCACCTCGTCGAACAGATGTCCTTCGAAATGCCTCTTCACCCCATTTTCAGTATAATCGCCGCCGTCCCTGAGAAATCTGAATTCATCAAGTGAGATGCTTGTAACCTCCTTGAAGACCTCGTCCTCAATGTTCTTGTCGAAATTATCGAGTGTGAGACTTCCGTTGTCGTAGGCCATGATGAAGCTTGGAATGGTTCGTGCAAATCCTCGCAAGTGGGCGCGAACCTCATCCTCCACGCTCTCTTTCTTTCGTTCCTCCTTGTCCCTCTCGATGCGTTCGATGACTTCCTTTGGCTTATTGTTGATAATATCCTCTGTGGTTTCTTTTATCGCGTCATTTACGCCCTTCAAGGCCAATTCCATCTCTTGACGGAATGTCTTTTCTGCGTCGTCAAGCTCCTTCTTGTTTGTTGCCTGAAGACGGGTCTCTTCGTGCTTCACCTGGGCTATCTTTCGCTGCTGCTCGAAATCGCCCTTAATTTTCTCAATCTTAGCCTCCAGCTCTTTCTGTGATTCTCTGACCAGTCGTTTGGTCTGTGCCTGTGTAAGCTCGTATTCCTCCGAGGCTGGCTTGATGAAGTTTTGTTCTATGGCAGATTTCAGGCTGTTGCTTACATTGTCGATGGCTCTCAACACGTTGTCCGCATTCTCTGCCACTACAGGTATTCCGTTGTCTTCGATTATATCTTCGAACGTCTGATATACTTTATCGCCAAAGATTTGCTGCTCCTGGCCTATGATGAACTCCTCGGGTATCGTCACTTCGCCGTTTCCGTCGACGTGCAGTTTCCCGGCATCGTCGAGACTGGTTCGTGCGCTTCGTCCCCGCTCTTCTTGAGCCTTGTCAATCTTATTCAGAATCTCGCCGACTATGGCAGGGGCGCTGAATATATTGGCAATATTTCTGAACAAGAGGTTGCTCATGAAACCCCGCCTGACTACTTCCTCGCACTTTATCCTTCTCGGAATGCTCATCACTTGACGCTCATCAATCTGCGTCATCCTGCCCTCTTCGTCTTCCGCTATGACGGGGAAGAAGTTCAGCAGCTGGCGTACGTTCTGCTGACGTTTGTCTGTCGTTCCGCTACCTCCGGCTGTATCTTTTTTGAGGTTATTGGCGAACTCGTCGAAGAGAATCAGCGTCCTTGCTGGGTCGAAGTCGAAGACATAGGCATTATCCTTTCTCACGATTTTTCCTCCTTCCGAGTATTCGTAGGGATTCTGTGCCCTGAAGGCTGCCTGCATATAAAGCTGGGCACTCTGCATATTGCTGAGCATCAGCACGCCGCTCCATTCGGGAATCGTTACGCCTGTAGTAAGTTGGCCCACGCTCAGCGTAATGGTTCTTTGATGATCCTTAATGGCTTCCTTCACTTTGTTGTAGGACTTGATATTCTCGGTATTGTCGTCAAGCCTTCCGTCGCCTGCTGCCAGTACCACCTCGTAGTCCTTGAATCCGCTCCCATCCTCTTTCAGCAGTTTGGCCAACGCCTTGGCGCTATCCACACGGTTCAGGAGCCAGAAGGTATGGGCCATTTCCTTTCTCAGTTCTTCCGTTGCGAAGGGGAATTTCTCCTGCGTAGTCAAAGCCTGCAGGAACTTGCGGACATCGGCCTCGTGTTCAAACGTGCCGTCCTCTTTTGTTTTGAAGAATTCGTTGAGGTCGAAGGCATAGTCTATCATCCCTTCCTCGTACAACTCCATACCCTTTTTCACCTTCTCGCGCACGATGTCGCTCATGCGGTAGGTAAAGAGGTTCAGCTTGGGGAGATCCTGATAGGGGTTGTGACTGTCGCCGTCCCAGCTCTCTTTGGCCTCCTGCTCATCCGTATAGCTCCAGTTGAAAATCTGCCTGTCGTCAAACTCACCTGAGGCAATGGCCTTGAAAGGTGTTCCGCTCAGATAGAGGGTGAACTTCCGCTTGATGTTGTTGAAAGCACGGTCGGTACGCATTGTATCGACACCTTCGTGACTCTCGTCAACAATCAGCACGTCCCAGCACAAGTTCTTAATCCATTCCAGCTTGTTGTAGTTGCCTCCGAAATAGACCGATCCTTTCAGTCCTTGCAGACTCTCAAAGCATATCTGCCCGGCAAAGTCTTTTTCAAGCTTACGCGGCCATTTGACAAACATATCCCTTGTCATCACGCCTGGACGGTCTCGCAACGACTCGTTGTCGCTCACAAAGCAGTAGCCCGTCTGTCCAGCCATGTATTTCTCAAAGTCATCGTACCACGAGTTGGCTATCGAAGGACGGTTGGTGACAATCAGCACATTCTTCGCCTTCATCTGTCGAATCAGGTCGTAGGCCGTGAGAGTCTTGCCGAAACGCGGCTTGGCATTCCAAAGGAATTTTCCCTCACCATGATGGGCTTCAAGGTAGGCCTGCGTCATCTCTACGGCTCTCTGCTGCTCGTCGCGAAGCTTATAGCTATAGTGCAAACCTTTCTGCTGATAGTCGCGGCTGGCAAACTCCTCGAAATACCTTCTCAGGGCGTCGCCGTCAATCTTGAACCATTCCGTATGGTCGTTGCGCTCAATACCCTTGTATTCCGTCAGGTAGTCGTGAAAATCATAGTCGCGGAAAAAGGTGCAATCATCGCGATACATGGCAATGTCCTTCCATACTATATTATAGACAACATCGGCCGTGTGCGTTTGTTGTCCGATACGTTTGTGGACGCCCTGTTCAGTATCGCCAATCTTTAGCCAACCATCGTGACGGGCTATCTCAGGCGTGCTGTAGGCATACATCATCCTGACAAACGAGTTGAAGCTATGTATTCTGGTAGCGTCCATCATGCCATCTCCTTTACTTTGGTACGAATGAAGTTCCGTTCTTGTTCGTCCAGGCCATACTTGTCGAAAAGCTGCTCGTCTATCTCCGCGATGCTCTTGCTCCAGTCAATATCGGATGAGGGGGAAAAGTCCTGAAGGGGGACGAATTTCCATGTTCCCTTTTTATTATCCTGTGTAATTTTCAAGATTCCAAGCATTGTTCTGGCAAACTTGCTCTTGACATATTTTAAGGCTGCGTTTGCTTCCGCCTCGGTTTCGAAAGCCCCAATGCTGATAAACGACTGAGTATGTCCGATTAACGGCGTGCCGATTAACGGCGTGCTTAACACCTCTCCTATTGCACCCGACCCGTTGGACTTGGGTAGGATTATCTTCCATTTTTCCAGATTTCCATGGGGCCTGACATACCTCTTTTTCACATATTTGGTATATCTTTTGTTTCCTTCAAGCCCGATGAAACCAACATATTCTTCATTTCCTGATGGTTTTTCATCAAGAAAAATATCAGGGAGCTTAGAAAAAATGTTCGTAACAATATCGAAATCATGTCCTCTGCTGAGCCTTCCTCTTACGTCAGGATTTTCTTCGTGGATTATATCAGTTAGTTTATAGCTTTCAGGAGCATAAATCAGTTCGCTGAAAGATTGAAAGCCCTTTCTACCAGTTACTTTATCTCGGATAGTGTTTAATTCGACGAAAGAAGTAAACACTTCAATTGCTCCGCATATCACAGCTTCATTCCTATAAGTAACTGCAACTCCGCCCTTTATGTCTGTATTTGAGAAAACCTTGCTGCTATCCTGTTCATAGTACAAGACCTTAAGGTGAGGGTCATTCAGCATTTTCCGGTTCCAGTATTTGGGAGTTTTCCCTGCATTAAACAAGAATCGTGCTGGGGTTATGAATTCCACTTTACTTCCAATCTTGTACCCTTCGTCCATAAAAAAATTATAAATTGCGGAATCACTTGTTCCTTCCATTTCCTCCTGATATGGTGGATTTCCAATAATTACATCGAACTTCATAATATTTTGATTTTTAATTTGTCTTATTTGTATCTCATTCACTTTTATGACTTCTTCTTTTTCCCAGTCCTTGATGACACAAAGAGGAGCAGGAGCCTCGATTGGCGTTTCGTCGAAGAAAGAGAGCTGAGCCTGCGGCTGTAGATCATACTTCTCTCGTGGTGTCCGATAGGTGAGACCGTCCATCTGCCAAAAGTTCCAGGAGATGATTTCTGCATAGTCTTGCAATAGTGTTGTGTCGGGCATAAAGCCGAAGCGAGCCACATAGTAATCGACAAAAGTATTGAGCAGGTTTTCGCGTGCCAGCAGCAGGCTGTCTCCCTGCCACTCGTAGCCGTAGGTGCTCTGGAATGCTTGTCGTATTTGGGCAAGCCAATCCGCATCACTAAGCTGTTGGTCGTTCACTAACCGAAGCTTTCGGTCGAGTATTCCAACTCGCTCATTGATAGCGATAGGTTCGCCTGTAGTAGCATCATAACGGGACACAAGAAAAGGAGCTTCGCCACAGGTGAGTTCTAAGCAGAGCGTATCGATATCGATGTTTAAATTATTCACCATCATTTTCACTACCCACGAGGGCGTGAATACCTCAGCCATATCCTTCACTCTGTCCGTCTGTTGCCCCTTCGTTTTTAGCACACGCGGACGGATGACCGTTCCGTGCTCACCCGTTATCAGATGGGGTAGAATCTCAGAACGATAATCATACTCTGAACCCAGCGCCTCGTAGTCATGCGTAGCCCAGAAGATGTTTTTTCCTGTCGTATGGTCGCGCAGCAGAGTGTCTACCACCTGTGCCGACAATGCTAACAGGTTGTCCTCCCTGATGTCAACAAGGGGAGGAGCGATTTCTTTGTTTGGCATTCTTTCGCGCTTATTGCTATAGGCACGAACACTTATCGGGATTCTTCCAGGGCTTTCCATATAAAAAGCCTCTATAAACGATAAAAGCGTGTCCGCTCTTATCGAACATAGAGGCCCTGAGAAGCCCAGTTGATAGATAAGTGACGTCCACGCTAAAAGCGCGAACACTCACAATTATCGGTAATCAACTACATTTAGAAATTTCTCAGGTTTCTATGTTCTCCTAATAACTGCTCATGTCGTTATTGTTTAACCCACTCTGTCACATTGGCGCCTTCGCTAAGACATTGTGCCAATGATTAGCGCAAAGGTACGGACTCATACAGAGAAATGCAAGAAAAAGACAAGAAATCTGCAAAAAAACAAGAGGGACTGAAGATTCTGATTCCCTTTGTATCAAAAAACACGCTTAACTCTACGAATTAACAACTGCATGTTTTTTTGATTTTTCGTCTTTTGCAGGGTATTCAAGGCAGCCAGATAGCGAATCCGCCAATGGCCGAACGACAGACAATTCGGTTAGTGCTGAAGTTCACACCGAATGACGGGCATGGAGATAGAGAAGACATAGATAAGTCCTTTATGATTACTCTACCTCCTTCGGACGGCGGAGGGGGACAAGGCCTGAGCGGGCTGAAACGGGGATGAGGGTGACGTGGTCGGTGGCGTTATCGACGAGGAGGAGGGTGGTCTCGTCGGCAAGGCGGGTGTGGGTGAGGGTGTCGCCTGCATGGGCGTGAGAGGCAATGAGGCTGTCGCCCAGCCATACGGCAAGGTCCTGCCCACGGAAGTCGTCCGTAATGACAAAACGGAAGACATCCTTACGTTGACGTTCCTCTTTATTGTCAGAAAGACTAAATCCCCAGAACAGAAATATCAGCACGACGGCAAACACGGCTACAAACAGCACAGCCGTACCTGCAAGAAAGGATTTGTTGGCATTACGGGCTTTTCGCATGGCGCAAAGGTAGTGACACCCGCGCGAGAAAACAAGAAAAACGGCGTATTTTTTTGACTTTTCCGAGGCGAAGCCCGGTTAAAACGCCATAAAAAGGAGAGCAAAAACGCTGAAATAGTAATTTTTTTGCAAAAATGTTTTGTCCTTATTATAAAAAGCAGTACTTTTGCCAGCGATTTAGGTGATTAACGCTTAAGTGGCTCCTTTTTCAGGGAGCCACTTCGTTTAAATGAAGAAGGAAAAAAGACCATAAAAGTCAGACAAAATAGTTTTGAATAATGATTGAAAAGAACAAAATTATCGAGATTGTCAATGAGTGGCTTGAAGGCAAGGACTACTTTCTTGTGGACGTTACCGTGAGCCCTGATGACGAGATTGTTGTGGAGATTGACCATGCCGACGGCGTGTGGATTGAGGACTGCGTGGAGCTGAGCCGCTACATCGAGTCGAAACTCAACCGCGACGAGGAGGACTTCGGGCTGGAAGTGGGCTCGGCAGGCATCGGACAGCCCTTCAAGGTACGTCAGCAGTACGTGAACCACGTGGACAAAGAAGTGGAAGTGCTGGCAGGCGACGGACGCAAATATCGCGGCACGCTCAGCGAGGCTACGGACGACACCTTCACCGTCACCATCATGGAAAAAGTGCTGGCCGAAGGCGCCAAGCGTCCCAAGATGGAGCCCGTCCCCCACACCTGGCGCTACGACGAGGTGAAGTACACCAAGGCCATCATCGCGTTCTGATAAGGTTGGAATAAAAACAAAACACTATATACAAAATGGCAACAACAGCAAAAAAGAACACCATCAGCCTGGCCGACATGTTCCAGGAGTTCAAGGAATCGAAAAACATTGACCGTACGACGCTCATCAGCGTGCTTGAGGAGAGTTTCCGCAGCGTCATCGCCAAGACGTATGGCAGCGACAAGAACTACGACGTCATCGTCAACCCCGACAAGGGCGACTTCGAAATCTACCGCAACCGCGAGGTCGTGGAGGACAAGGAATTCACGAACCCCAACACGGAAATCCCCCTCTCCGAGGCGCAGAAAATCGACGAGGACTACGAGCCGGGCGAGGAAGTGACGGAGGAAGTGCACTTTGCCGACTTCGGCCGACGCGCCATCCTCACCCTGCGCCAGACGCTTGCTGCCAAAATCCTGGAACTGGAGAAAGACAGCCTCTACAACAAGTACAAAGAGCAGATTGGCACCATCGTGGCTGCCGAAGTCTATCAGATTTGGAAAAAGGAGCTGCTGCTGCTCGACGACGAGGGCAACGAACTGCTGCTGCCGAAGAGCGAGCAGATTCCCAGCGACTTCTTCCGCAAGGGCGAAACCGTACGTGCCGTCGTACACCGTGTGGACAACGACAACAACAACCCCAAGATCATCCTCAGCCGCACGTCAAACGTCTTCCTGCTGCGTCTGCTCGAGCAGGAGGTGCCTGAAATCAACGACGGCCTCATCACCGTGCGCCGCATCGCCCGCATCCCTGGCGAGCGTGCCAAGATTGCCGTAGAGAGCTACGACGACCGCATCGACCCCGTGGGTGCCTGCGTAGGTGTGAAGGGTAGCCGCATCCACGGCATCGTGCGCGAGCTGCGCAACGAGAACATCGACGTCGTCAACTACTCCTCCAACATCGAAATCTTCATCAAGCGTGCCCTCCGTCCCGCCGAGGTTTCCAGCCTCGTCATGGACACCGAGAACCACAAGGTGGAGGTTTACCTGAAGCCCGATGAAGTCTCCCTCGCCATCGGCAAGGGCGGCTCGAACATCAAGCTGGCAAGCATGCTCACCGAGTACACCATCGATGTCTTCCGCGAAATCGACGACAAGCAGGAGGAAGAGGACGTCTATCTGGAGGAATTTGCCAACGAGATTGACCAGTGGATCATCGACCAGTTCATCGGCATCGGCCTCGATACCGCCAAGAGCGTGCTGGCTGTGCCTCGCGACGAACTTATCAAGAAAACCGACCTTGAGGAGGAGACCATCGACAATGTGCTCGAGATTCTCCGTGCTGAATTTGAGGAAGACTAATCTTTAATCATCACTTCATGGCAAGATTTAGTAAAGTAATCAAAGATTTAAATATTGGAAGGCAGCGCGCCATCGACTTCCTGGAAAAGAAGGGTTGTCCTGTGGAGGACGACCTGAACGCGAAGCTGACCGACGAGCAGGTAGCCCTGCTCACCACCGAGTTTGCTCCCGACAAGAATCTCAAGAAGGAAACCGAGAAGCGTCAGGCTGAACGGCAGGAGCGTCACGAGCGCTTCCAAGCCGAGAAAGAGAAGGAGAAAAAGGCTGCCTCCAAAGAGCCGGAAATGGTGGAAACCGTCGTGCCCGACGAAGCCAAGCCTCGCTTTACGACGATAGGCAAGATTGACCTGGAAGAACTCTCGGGCAAGAAAAAGGCTGCCAAGACGACGGAGAAGAAGGAAAAAGCCGCTGAGAAACCGAAGGCAAAAGCTGCTGACAAACAGGAAAAGGCTGCCAAAGAATCCAAAGAAACGGTGGCTGAGAAACCCGAAGAGACAGTAGTCGAAACGCCCAAGGAGGAAGTGGCTGAAATGCCCAATGAGCCTGTAGCCGAAACCGCTCCCGTCACAGAAGAACCTCAGGAAGAAATCGCCGAGGCTCCTGCTGCTGCTGCAACCGAAGAGCCCGAGGAATCCGAAGAATCCGAAGAACAAGCAGAGGAGAAGGAAGAGGAAATCTTCGAGTTCGACCATTCCGACTTGCAGATGAAGCCGCTCACCGTCCTCGGCAAGGTTGACCTGAGCGCCATCAACCAATCGACTCGTCCGAAGAAGAAATCGAAGGAAGAGAAGAAAAAGGAACGCGAGGAGAAGGAGAAAGCCCGTCAGGAACAGCGCAAACAGATTAAGGAGAACATCCTCAAGGACATCCGCAAGGATAGCGCCAAAGGAACGGGTGAAACTCAGAAGAAGAAGCGCAACCGCATAGGCGGCAGCGAGCGCGTGGACATCAACAAGGCTGGCGCAGCTGTCGGAGGCCAGTCTTCTTCCTCCAGCAACAACGGCAAACGCGAAGACCGTCGCGGCAAGAGCGCCGAACGGGATAGAGATCGCGCACGCCGCATCCTGGAGAAGAACGAGCTTAATGAAGGCGATGTTTCGAAGCAGGTGAAGGACACGCTGGCCCGCCTGACCAACAAGCAGAAGTCGGCCTCAGCCAAATACCGCAAGGAGAAGCGCGAGCAGGCTTTCAACCGCCAGATGGAGCAGATGGCCGAAGAAGAGGCCGGCAGCAAGGTGCTGAAGCTGACGGAATTCGTCACTGCCAACGAACTGGCAAGCATGATGAACGTCGGCGTAGCGCAGGTCATCGGTACCTGCATGAGCGTAGGCATCATGGTTTCCATCAACCAGCGTCTCGATGCCGAAACAATCAATCTTGTGGCATCAGAATTTGGATTTACCACCGAGTTTGTCAGCGCCGAGGTCGCCAAGGCCGTCACCGAAGAGGCAGACGATGAAGCCGACCTCCTGCCCCGTGCTCCTATCGTCACCGTCATGGGTCATGTCGACCACGGTAAGACTTCGTTGCTTGACTATATCCGCAAATCGAACGTCATCGCTGGCGAGGCAGGCGGCATCACGCAGCACATTGGTGCTTACAACGTCACGCTTGAGGACGGACGTCACATCACCTTCCTCGACACCCCTGGTCACGAAGCTTTTACCGCCATGCGTGCCCGTGGTGCCCAGGTGACGGACATCGCCATCATCATCGTCGCTGCCGACGACAGCGTCATGCCACAGACCAAGGAAGCCATCAGCCATGCACAG
>JAGAAS010000091.1 GCA_017615125.1 Bacteroidaceae bacterium | reverse complement strand
TCGTAGCCCAGCAGCTCGCAGCAGAGAGCCTTGCAGACGGCCTGCAGCTCGGCATCGTCGGGGTAGGCGGGTGCGAGCGTGGCGCGGATGAGAGGGATGAGGGTTCGCATTTCACGGGCGAAGGTATAAAAAAACTGGCATACAATTTTTTTCTTTTAGAAAAATTCGTATTTTTGCGGAGAGAATGGGGTGGATGGGCTTAATGGGTCTAATGGGCTTGATGGGGGTGATGGGGAGTGTAGAGTGAAGAGTTGAGAGTTGAGAGTTGAGAGAGATAATCAGATGATCGGATGATCGAATTGCATGGAAAACATTTTTAATCTGAAGATAATGCTTATGAAAACAATGAAGAAAACGGTGTATGGTGTGCTGATGGCGATGATCGTCGGCATGGTGCTCGGCTCGTGCGGCAAGAAGATGGTGTGCGAGACGATAGAGATAGTCCCGAAGCCCCAGCAGGTGACGCTGCAGGAGGGGAGGTGCAAGGTGAACCCGCTGCGCCTGGAGGATAAGATACGGTACAAGGCCGACCAGTCGCTGGGCGAGGAGGCGTACGTGCTGGAGGTAGCGCCGAAGGGCATCACCATCACGTCGTCGACGCCCGCAGGTGCCTTCTACGCCCTGCAGTCGCTCAAGCAGATGGTGCCCGCGGAGGCCGTTGCCGACCGTAACGTGCGCTGCGTGGAGCTGCCGTGCTGCACCATCGAGGACGCCCCCGCCTTCGCCTACAGAGGTGCGCACCTGGACGTATGCCGCCACTTCTTCAGCGTGAACGAGGTGAAGGAGTACCTCGACATACTGGCGTTCAACAAGATCAACCGCTTCCACTTCCACCTCACCGAGGACCAGGGCTGGCGCATCGAGATCAAGGCCTACCCGAAGCTCACGGAGGTGGGCGCCTGGCGCAAGGGCACGATGGTGGGCAAGAACTGGAACCAGACGGACAGCGTGCGCTACGGAGGGTTCTACACACAGGACGAGATACGCGACATCGTGCAGTATGCCTCCGAGCGGTTCATCACCGTGGTGCCCGAGATCGAGATCCCCGGGCATGCGCTGGCAGCGCTGGCCTCCTACCCCGAGCTGGGCTGCAGGGGCGAGGGCTACGAGGTGAGCCCCTTCTGGGGCGTGTTCCCCGAGGTGTTCTGTCCCGGCAAGGAGGAGACCTTCACCTTCTGGGAGACGGTGCTCACCGAGGTCATGGACCTGTTTCCCTCGGAGTACATACACATAGGCGGCGACGAGTGCCCCAAGCAGGAGTGGGAGAAGTGCCCGCTGTGCCAGAAGCGCATGAAGGAGGAGGGCTGCGCCAACGAGTTTGAGCTGCAGAGCTACGTGACACGGCGCGTGGAGGCGTTCCTCAACGCCCACGGACGTCAGATCATCGGCTGGGACGAGATACTGGAGGGCGGCGTGACACCCACGGCAACCATCATGAGCTGGCGCGGCACCGACGGAGGCATCGCTGCCGCACAGAAGGGCAACAAGGTGATCATGACACCCAACTCGTACTGCTACCTCGACTACTACCAGAGCCGCGACACCGAGCACGAGCCCCTCGCCATCGGCGGATACCTCCCCACGGAGAAGGTGTACTCGTTCAACCCCTACGCAGGGCTCACGGAAGAGCAGCAGCAGTACATACTGGGCGTGCAGGGCAACGTGTGGACCGAGTACATACAGACCTTCGACCAGGTGGAGTACATGCTCCTGCCGCGCCTCTGCGCCATTGCCGAGACGGCGTGGACCCTCAACGGGCGTGACTACGACGACTTTGTGAAGCGCATGCAGCACATGCGCACCTACTTCGACGCGAACGGCTGGAACTATGCCAAGCATATCTTCGAATGAGCCGGGAACGAATAGACATCGGAACATATCAACTTACAAATAAATAACAATGAAAACCATGAGACTGAGATTGATTATCCTGCCGCTGTTGTGTGCGGTAGCCTTTGGCGGATGCAAGGCCAAGAAACAAGAACTGAAAGGTGATAACTGGCACGTGGAGAACGGCGTGATTGTAGTGGACGAGCCCAAGCGTGGCGAGGGACAGCAGAGCATGCTCGAGTTCCGTGTGGACCCCATCCCCGTGGTACGCGTGGGCTTCGTGGGCCTGGGCATGCGCGGGCCCGGTGCCGTGTCGCGCTTCACCCACCTCGAGGGCGTGGAGATCAAAGCCCTCTGCGACAAGTACCCCGAGCGCGCCCACGCCTGCCAGGCCTACCTGGAGCGTGCCGGCCTCCCTGCAGCCGACGAGTACAGCGGTGACGAGGGCTATAAGCAGCTGTGCGAGCGCGAAGACATAGACCTCGTGTACATAGCCACGAACTGGCAGACACACGTGCCCATCGCCCTCTACGCCATGGAGCACGGCAAGCACGTTGCCATTGAGGTGCCTGCCGCAGGAACCATCGAGGACTGCTGGAAGCTGGTGGACACCAGCGAGCGCACCCGTAAGCACTGCATGATGCTGGAGAACTGTGTGTATGACTTCTTCGAGCTCACCTGCCTCAACATGGCACAGAAGGGCCTGTTCGGCGAGGTGCTGCATGCCGAGGGAGCCTATATCCACAACCTGGAGCCCTACTGGGACGACTATGCCGACAACTGGCGCCTGGAGTACAACCAAGCCCACGGAGGCGATGTGTATCCCACCCACGGCTTCGGCCCCTGCTGCGAGGTGCTGAACATACACCGCGGCGACAAGATGGAGTACCTGACTTCGATGAGCACCAAGTCGGTGAACGGGCTCAAGATAGCCAAGGAGAAGATGGGCAGCGAGACGTTCGCCTGCGGCGACCACATCGTCACCCTCATCGCCACGAAGAGCGGCAAGAGCATCGAGATACAGCACAACACCTTCACCCCGCGCCCCTACAACCGCATGTACCAGCTCACCGGCACCGAGGGCTTTGCCAACAAGTACCCCGTGTCGGGCTTCACGCTGCGCAACAGCCAGATAGACCGGACACTGCTGCCCGATGTGGGCCAGGTGGACGAGCATGACTTCGTGCCCGACGACGTGAAGGCACAGCTGCTGCAGGTGTACAAGCACCCCATCCACCAGCAGATAGAGGAGAAAGCCAAGCAGGTGGGCGGACACGGAGGCATGGACTTCGTGATGGACTACAGGCTCATCTACTGCCTGCAGCACGGCTTGCCCCTCGATCAGGACGTGTATGACCTGGCAGAGTGGTGCTGCGTGAGCGAGCTCAGCGAGATAAGCCACGCCAACAAGTCGATGCCCGTGAAGGTGCCCGACTTCACCCGCGGCGACTGGAACAAGGTGAAAGGACTGACGTTCTATGAGTGATTAATGGGGTGAAAAGGCAAAGAGGCAAAGAGGCTAAAAGGCTAAGGGGCTAATGGGCTTAATGGGCGAAATGAGCCAGGCACAAAGTGCCGATTAGCCAGCAGCGAAGCTGCGATTCACCTAGCGCGAAGCGCGAATTCACCATTTCAACGATTCACCAATTCAACAATCCTTAAGAAACCGATATGGAAATACATGACATAGCAAGACAGTTTGCCTTTGAGGGCGTGATGGAGAGCATCAAGCCCCTGGGCGAGGGATTCATCAACGACACCTTCGTGATGAAGACGGAGGGCACGGCTCCCAACTACATCGTGCAGCGGAAGAACCACATCGTCTTCCCCGACGTGCCCGGCATGATGGACAACATCGTGAAGGTGACGGCACACATGAAGGCGAAGATCATCCAGGCAGGCGGAGACCCCCTGCGCGAGACGCTCACCGTAGTGTTCACCAAGGACGGACTTCCCTACTACTATGACGAGCCCAACTACTGGACGATGTGCGTCTTCATCGAAGACTCCGTCACCGTCGACAATGCCGACTCCCTGGACCTCTGCTTCAAGGGCGGGCAGGGCATAGGACGCTTCCAGAAGATGCTCGCCGACTATCCCGAGCCGCTGAACGAGACTATCAAGGGCTTCCACAACATCCGCTTCCGCTACGAGCAGTGGGACGACACCCTGCGGCGCGACAAGTTCGGGCTGGTGAAGACCGTGCAGGAGGAGATAGGATGGGTGGAGAGCCGCAGGCAGCAGATGCTCGACTTCTGGAAGCTCGTCGAGGACGGAAGCCTCCCCATGCGCGTCACGCACAACGACACGAAGCTCTCGAACGTCCTCTTCGACAAGGAGGGTAACGTGCTCTGCATGATAGACCTCGACACCTGCATGTCGTCGACAGCCCTCAACGACGTGGGCGACGCCCTGCGCAGCTATACCAACACGGGTGCCGAGGACGACAAGGACCTGTCGCGCGTGAGCATGGACATCGCGCGCTTCAAGGCCTACGTGGCAGGCTACCTCTCGGAGATGAAGTACTCGCTCAACGACACGGAGAAGGAGTGGCTGGCGTTCAGCGCCATCTACATCACCTTCGAGCAGGTGCTCCGCTTCCTCATGGACTACATCGACGGCAGCACCTACTGGAAGATCCAGTACCCCACGCACACCCTCGTGCGCACACAGGCACAGTACGCCCTGCTGCAGAGCATGGAAGCCCAGTACGATGAGATGAAGCACATCGTGGCAGAGCTTCTTAAGTAAGCCGGAGAAGCTGCGAAAGACAGGTTGCCGAAGAGGGGCAGCATGTCGTCAAAGAAAAAGGAGAACCTTCAGCGGAGGCTCTCCTTTTTCTTATATATAAAGCTTCTGTGCGCTTGCGGAGCTTTTTCCTGTTAATGGAACTTCTTTGCGCCTAGGGGCTTCTTCTCGTCGGCAGAGGGAGACGCTATTTCCCGTTGTCCTCATTCCGCATGCGGAGAAGCTGCGCTGCTGCCGTGAAGGAAGTGAGCTCTCCGCGAAGCACTGCCTGCTCCTTCTTTTCAATGGCTTCGGCAATGAGGGGGTTATGGTAGAACTCGTCGTGGAGGGTCTGGTTTATCGTCTCGTACATCCAGTATTTGGCCTGCTCGTTGCGGCGATACTGGAAGTAGCCGTTTTTCTTCACAAAGTCGATGTATTCGTACACCATGTCCCAGATCTCCTTGATGCCGAGCCCGTAGTAGCCGGAGTAGGTGAGCACCTTCGGCGTCCACCCGCTGTCGGGCGCGGGGAAGAGGTGGAGGGCGTTGCGGAAGTGTGTGGCAGCCAGCTGTGCTGCGCGGATGTTGTCGCCGTCGCATTTGTTGATGATGATGCCGTCGGCCATCTCCATGATGCCTCGCTTGATGCCCTGCAGCTCGTCGCCCGTGCCTGCCAGCTGGATGAGGAGGAAGAAGTCCACCATCGAGTGGCAGGCAGTCTCGCTCTGTCCCACGCCTACCGTCTCAACGAAAATCTTGTCGAAGCCTGCAGCCTCGCAGAGCACGATGGTCTCGCGCGTCTTGCGTGCTACGCCTCCCAGCGAGCCTGCCGAGGGCGAGGGACGAATGAAAGCCTTGGGGTGGACGGCAAGCTTCTCCATGCGCGTCTTGTCGCCCAGGATGCTGCCCTTCGTGCGCTCCGAGCTGGGGTCGATGGCAAGGACGGCAAGCTTCCCTCCGTACTGCTCCAGCACATGCAAGCCGAAGACGTCGATGCTTGTGCTCTTGCCAGCTCCCGGCACGCCGCTGATGCCCACGCGCACCGAGTTGCCTGTGAAGGGCAGGCACTTCTCAATCACCTCCTGCGCCAAAGCATGATGCTCCGGCAGGACACTCTCGACGAGCGTCACAGCCTGCGAGAGCATGGTGATGTCGCCCTTGAGGATGCCTTCGACGTAGTCGTTGACGCTCAGCTGACGCCGTTTCTTGCGCCGGAAGTAGGGATTGATTTGCTCGGGCTGCTCGACTCCTTCGTTCACCTGCAGTCCTTTGTATTCTTTTGCGTTTTCGGGATGGTCCATGGAAATATTCAGATAATCGGGTAATCAAATAATAAATAAGGAGAAGAGGCCAGCTTGGGCTAAAGGGCTAACTCTGGGCTCTTAGCATAGGACTTTCAAACAGCGTTATTTTTTTCTTTCTTCATAAATTTTTTTTCTTTCTTCATACGGCAGGCTTCTTTCTACATACGGCGAGATTCTTTCTTCATAATTTATTCTTCTTTCTTCAGCTCTTTGGCAAGGAAGGAGGATGTGTATCCCTTGCCTGAGGCTGCTATCTCCTCGGGCGTTCCTGTGGCAACGACGGTGCCTCCCCGGCGTCCTCCCTCGGGGCCCATATCGATGATGTAGTCGGCCTGGCGTATGACATCCATATTGTGCTCGATGACGACAACGGTGTTGCCCCTGTCGACAAGCTTTCCGAGCACGTTCATCAGCACGTTGATGTCCTCGAAGTGGAGCCCTGTGGTAGGCTCGTCGAGGATGTAAAGCGTCTTTCCCGTGTCGCGCTTCGCAAGCTCTGTGGCAAGCTTCACGCGCTGGCTCTCGCCCCCCGAGAGGGTTGTGGAGGGCTGCCCCAGCTTGATGTACCCGAGCCCTACCTCCTGCAGCACCTTTATCTTGTGGAGGATAACGGGGATGTTCTCGAAGAACTCAACGGCGCGGTTGATAGTCATGTCGAGGACGTCGGCGATGGACTTGCCCTTGAAGCGCACTTCCAGCGTCTCGCGGTTGTAGCGTTTCCCCTGGCACACCTCGCAGGGCACCAACACGTCGGGAAGGAAGTTCATCTCGATGCTCTTGTACCCGTTGCCCGAGCATGCTTCGCACCTTCCTCCGCTGATGTTGAAGGAGAAGCGCCCTGCCTTGTAGCCCCTGAGCTTCGCTTCGGGAAGGCCGACGAACAGGTTGCGGATGTCGGAGAAGACACCTGTGTAGGTTGCCGGATTGGAGCGCGGCGTGCGCCCCAGGGGCGACTGGTCGACGGTGACAATCTTGTCGATGTTTTCTATTCCTTCTATATGATCATAGGGGAGGGGCTCCTTGAGGGAGCGGTAAAAGTGGTGCGAGAGGATGGGCTGCAGCGTCTCGTTGACAAGCGTGGACTTGCCGCTGCCGCTGACTCCCGTGACGCAGATGAGCATCCCTAGGGGGAAGCGCACGTCGACGCGCTTCAGGTTGTTTCCGCTGGCACCGAAGAGAAGGATTTCCTTTCCGTTGCCTGCGCGGCGCAGGGGATGTCCTTTCGCATCCAGCGGGCGTGTCTCGACGTGCTTTTCGCCGTTGAGGTACTGTGCCGTGAGGGTGTGCGTCTTCAGCATCTCGGCAGGGGTGCCGGCAAACATCACCTCGCCTCCCTTGCGCCCTGCCAGAGGGCCTAAGTCGATGACGTAATCGGCAGAGAGCATCATGTCCTTGTCGTGCTCGACGACGATGACGGTGTTGCCTATGTCGCGGAGCTCCTTCAGCGAGTTGATGAGCCGGATGTTGTCGCGCTGGTGGAGCCCGATGCTGGGCTCGTCGAGGATGTACAGCACGTTGACGAGCTGCGAGCCAATCTGCGTGGCAAGACGTATGCGCTGGCTCTCGCCTCCCGAGAGCGACTGCGACGAGCGGGCCATTGCCAGGTAGTCGAGCCCCACATCAAGGAGGAAGCGCAGGCGCACGCCAATCTCCTTCAGTATCTCGTCGGCAATCTTCTGCTGCTTGCCCGTAAGCCTCTCCTTTGCCTCGCACACCCATTGGTAGAGCTCGCTGATGTCCAGCTCCGAGAGCTCGGCAATGTTCTTGTCAAGTATGCGGTAGCTGAGCGCCTCCTTGTTGAGGCGTGCGCCCTTGCATTCGGGACAGACGCAAGTGGCAGAGAATTGCTCTATCCACTTCTGCTGCGCGGCAGTTGTCTCCACATCCTGCAGGCTGAGGAAGTACTTCACGATGCCGTCGAAGGAGATGAACATGTCAGACTCCTTCAGCAGCGTTGTCTGCACCTTGATGCTGTCGTTGCATCCGTAGAAGATTTCGTTCAGGGTGTCTTCGTCAAGCTCTTCCACAGGCGTATCGAGCGAGGCTTCGTGACGCTGGAGGAGCGCTTCCAAAGAGCGGAAGATGAGCGTGTTCTTGTATGGCCCGAGGGGAGTGATAGCCCCTTGGCGTATGGAAAGCTTTCGGTCGGGGATAACCTTGTCGATGTCGAGGCTGGTAACCATCCCGAGTCCCTTGCACTTCGGGCAGGCGCCCTGGGGGGAGTTGAAGGAGAAGTTATGAGGAGCCGGCTCGCGGTAGGAAAGGCCCGAGGTGGGGTCCATCAGGCGCTTGCTGTAGTGACGGACTTCCCCCGACTCCTTGTCAAGGACCATCATCAGCCCGTCGCCTTGCACCATAGCTGTGGCAACGCTCTCGCTGAGGCGCTTGTCGTCCTTGCTCTGCACCTTCAGCTTGTCAATCACCACTTCAATGTTGTGGTTCTTATATCGGTCGACTTTCAGCCCGGGGACAGCTTCGGTAATCTCCCCGTCGATTCTTACGTAGAGATAGCCCTTCCTGCGCACTTGCTCGAACAGCTCGCGGTAATGCCCCTTCCTGCTGCGCACCAGCGGCGCCAAAATCATGATGGCTTTCCCTTCGTAATCCTTGAGGATGAGGTCGAGAACCTGCTCTTCGGTGTACTTTACCATCTTTTCTCCCGTAAGGTACGAGTGGGCTTCTCCTGCGCGAGCGAAGAGAAGTCGGAAGTAATCGTAGATTTCCGTTGTCGTGCCTACGGTAGAGCGGGGGTTCTTGTTGGTAGTCTTCTGCTCGATGGAGATGACGGGACTCAAGCCTGCTATTTTATCCACGTCGGGGCGCTGGAGGTTTCCCAGGAAGTTGCGCGCATACGCCGAGAATGTCTCGATGTATCTTCTCTGCCCTTCGGCAAAAAGGGTGTCGAAGGCGAGCGACGACTTCCCGCTGCCGCTGAGCCCTGTGATTACGGTGAGGGTGCGGTAGGGGATGGTGACGTTGATGTTCTTGAGATTGTGCTCTCTTGCGCCGTACACTTCAATGTCCGGTTCTTCCACGTCGTCGATTCTCGCTGGGATGGTGCTCATGTTCTGCGGGTGATGCCTTTCAGGGAGGAATTAGTTGTTGGTGTTCGTTGTCCTCTCGCGAGAGGTTGTCAGCAGGTTTATGTCGGAGCGTTGCGTGTAGATTACTCCGTCGGAGCCTACGGCTTCCACGCTGATGAAATAGACTCCGTCGGGTGCTTGCTGCCCGTTGATGGTGCCGTCCCAGCAGACGTAGTAGGCGTAGTCGCTTTCGTATTCCACTTCGAGCGTTTGCTCGGTGCCGCTGACGATTTTCTCTCCCCATCGGTTGAAGATAGCCATCTTGAACGAGAGCAGGCTTTGCGTCTTCACGCGGAACAAATCGTTTTTGCCGTCTCCGTTAGGCGAGAAGGCGTTGTACACATAGATAGATGAGCCTTTGAGGGAGAACTTCATCATATCGGCTTCTTCCTGTTCCGAGTATCCTTCCTCGCCTGTTTCCTTATTCCTATATGTAATGGATAGCCCCACGCGGTAGCTGATAGTCGTGTTGGGCATGTAAACGCCGTCTTTCTTCACCGATGTGCCGCTCTCGCGGAAGGTGTATTCCGTGATTTCGTCGTTACGTACGGCAAGCACCGACTCTTCCGAGTCTTCTATCTTCACGATAGTCCATTCGTAGTAGATCACATAGCCCGCGGTGTCGCGCGGATTGGCGTAGAACGTCACTTCCAGCGGGGCGTCGTAGGTTCCGTTCGACAGTTCTTCCTCTTCTCCGTCGTGATTGATGAAGATGCCTACGGGCTCCACCGATGGGAGCCAGTCGTTGGCAGACGAGGAAAGGACAGCCGGCGCCAGCAGGCAGAGGAGGGCAAAAAGTCTTTCTTTCATTGTCGGTGTTTTCGTTTCAAACAGCAAAGATAGGCAATCGGCGCTGTCTATACAAATGTTTCCTATAATAAAAACGTAAATGGGGTGCAAAAAAGTATGAACGGCACGAATAATTGCCCGAAGGGCAGCTTCGCATGAAGGGATTTGCTGCTTGTGAAAAGCCGTTTCAGACGGTGCTTTCGACGCGCTCAATTTTCAAGAAGGGAAAAATTTTTTTTCTTTCTACATCTCGCCGTATGAAGAAGGGAAAATTTTTTTTTGAAAAAGAAAAAAATCTCGTGAAGAAAGAATAGGAAAAGAGAAGGTATTTTTGCCGAAAGGAAAACCTTCAGAACTTCCCGAAAAAGAGCCTTCGCAAAGGGGGCAATGCTAAAAAGTGTTACTTCGGATTATTTTCGGTCATCCTTTTTCGGATTGTTGATTATTTGTTTTAACTTTGTGCCCAAATATACATAAGTAGCATATGCGTTTATTCCACATAGCAACCTTGGCTCTCCTCCTTCTTGCAGGAGGGCAGCCGGCGATAGCAGACGACGGTTATTTCATTCACACTGTGACAAAGGGGCAGGGGCTCTACTCTATCTCCCGCATGTACGGCGTAACGGAAGCCGAGATTATTGCTCTCAACCCGGGCAGCGATCAGATGATCCGTGCCGGGCAGCAGCTCCGCATACCGCAGAAGTCGGGCTCCTCGACGTCGTACGACAAGCCCGCCTCCGGGGGAAAGCGCTTCCACGCCATCAAGGCTGGGGAGACGCTCTACCGCCTTACCGTCATGTACGGGGTGACAGCGCAGGAGATCATGGACGCCAATCCCGGGCTGACGGCAGAAAACCTCAAGGTGGGGCAGGTAGTGCTCATCCCTCCCGTCTCCGACAAGACGCTGCAGGTCAGCTCCAGCGAGGTTCACATGACAGTAACCCCCACGCAGCAGACTCAGCAGAAAACGACGACGACTCGCGAAATCTCCGTCGAGCAGCTTCAGACGGCTAAGTCGAAGACGCCCGACTGCAAGAAGCAGCACACTGTGAAGCTGTTTGAGACTATCTACAGCCTGTCGCGCAAGTATGGCGTTAGCCAGGAGGCACTTATCGCTGCCAATCCTTCGCTAGCCAACAGCAAACTCAAGCTCGGGCAAGTGATCTGCATTCCTTATACCAACGAGGAGATTCTGGCTATGGAGAAGGATGCTGCATCTTCTAAGGAAAGTTCCAGCGAGGAGACATCCGTTTCTTCTGACGAGCCCGCCGAGGAGACACCCTCTTCCGGCGACGGATATATCCACACGCCCTGGGATGGACTGAACGTGGCCCTCATACTTCCGTTCATGCTTGAGTCTACCAATCGCTCCGTCTCTTCCGATCAGTCGAAGATGGTGGAATACTACGAAGGATTCCTCCTTGCCGTCGACAGCCTGAAGCACCTGGGCGTCTCGATGAATCTGTATGTGTTCGACTCGGGTGATGCAAAGTCCTCTATCTCCGATATCCTCGCTACGGAGGGCATGAGCCACATGGATATCATCTTCGGCCCCATGCATGCCTCGCACATAGCCGAAGCCGCGACTTTTGCCCGTCAGCATAACATCCCTCTCGTGCTCCCGTTTGCGCGAGATGTCGATCAGGTTTACGACAATCCGATGATTTATCAGGTAAACACCCCGCAGTCTTACCTGAACTCCGAGGTGTTTGATCATTTCTTCGCTACGTTCCGCAAGCCCAACGTGCTCTTCTTCGGCAAGCAGGGAGCTACGCCCGATGCCTTCTGTACCGCGCTCCAGCAGGAACTGATGGCGCGTGGCTTCAGCTACACCACAAACAGGGCCGACACCACATCGAACGTAAGTCACCTGATGGAATACTGTGACCCCTCGGCTGACAATGTTATCATGCTCACTACGTCCGACAGGGATGTGCTGAGCAAGATGCTCCCCACCTTCCAGCTGATGGCGCGCGACACGCTGGCTGAAGTGCATCTCTTCGGCTACCCGCAGTACCAGATCTACGCGACAAACCATCTGGATGCCTTCTACGAGTGCGACACCTATTTCTATTCACAGTTCTATACCAACAATACGCTCCCCGATGCGGTAGCCTTCCACAAGCTGTTCAGCCGCACTTATACGCGCGATATCGTAAACCGCTATCCGAAATACGCTATCCTGGGCTTCGATATGGGCTATTATTTCCTCCGGGCCCTTTCGCAGCATCCGCGCGACTTTGCCCAGCAGCTGCCGCGCTTCCGCTGCCGCACCATACAGACAGGCTTCCGTTTCGAGCGTGTTAACAACTGGGCAGGCTTCATTAATAACAAGGTAAACTTTATTCACTTCAGCAAGGAGGGCGAGCTCCGCAAGATTGATTTCGATGAGTAAGCGTGTTCCTTTCATCCTGCGTGCTGCCGTCAGGCTTTGTCTGCCGGCAGTATGGATGCTTCTCTCTGTGGGGAGCATTCATGCGCAGGTGGGCGACCTTCGCAACAATCTTGCCGTAGGTTTCTCGGGGGGCGGATGCCTGAATCGTGTCGACTTCAGCCCTTCCATCAAGCAGAAATACCTTCCCGGCGCTAACGCGGGACTTGTCGTCCGTTATACGAGCGAGAAGTATTTCAGCATGATTTGTGCTACGCAGGTTGAGTTCAACCTTGTGCAGCGCGGTTGGCGCGAAGATATTACCGACGGTTCCGAAAACACCTATTCCCGCACGACGAACTACCTGGAGGTTCCCTTCCTCGTGCATCTCGGAGCAGGGAAGGAGGAGCGAGGCGCGCAGTTCTTCTTCAACGCAGGTCCTCTCATCGGATGGTATCTCGGCTCCTCCGAGCATTATGGCTACTCCGACGAGTACCCTTGGCGCGTCTACTATCGAAAGAATGGTGTCATAGCCCAGTATGGAGACTCGCCCAACGATCCTACTTCTCCCGGTAAGGCAGTAGAACATCCTCTTGAGTATGGAATTGCAGGCGGAGCAGGCGTTGAGCTGAAGACGGCTATCGGAAACTTCACGCTTGAGGGACGATACTACTTCGGGCTTTCCGATATGTTCGGCAACTCGAAGGCAGATCCATTCGGGCGCTCTGCCAATCAGACCATCTATGCCCGTCTGGGCTATCTCATCGATCTTACGCGCTGAAGCCTGCGCCCTTCCTTCGCATCCGATGAAGGAATGAAATGAATTTCCGAACATCTTTTCTTCATTTTTCTTGGGGCTTTGAGAAGGAGTGCGTATCTTTGCCGCGCAATTATCTGGGGCTGCCTGGTTTTGACAGCGGGCAGGAGAGGTATGTAAGCATGCAGTGCATTGGTCGGTAGCACTTTAATCTGACGGATCAACAATTAATTGGCGAATACAACTACGCTCTCGCTGCTTAATCGAAGTATAGTAGATTGAAGCTTAATCCCTTCACAAGGTGTTGGGACGAGACATCACCCGGAAGCTCTTGTTCCGAAGCTCGTCGATAAGGTGGTGCAGACAAATCGGAAATCGCCCGAGGAGGCCTCGCTCCAAAGGTTAAATCTTCAGAGGATAAGGTCCGGGCCGGGTAGCTCCATCCAAGCCCGTTCACGAAAAAGGAAGTGGGGATAAGCATGTAGAAAGCATATGGCTTCCCCGTTTGGACGAGGGTTCGACTCCCTCCAGCTCCACCTCGGGACATCAGGCTCGGCAATC
>JAGAAS010000090.1 GCA_017615125.1 Bacteroidaceae bacterium | reverse complement strand
TATAAATATATAAATAAAATTCAATTCTGACCTCAGCAAGTACTGTGTTTAGAACTGTAGCACTGTAGCACTGTAGCGCATAGCGCCGAGCCACCCCCATCCACAATGCCCTCTCGCAGCGATTCACCCCTCGCTCAGCGCTACAGTCCCCCAAAAAATCCTCCAAAAACGACTTTTTCCTGAAAAACCGCACTTTTCCACCCAAAACTCTACACTCAGTTCACCAGTTTTACGATTCCACAGTTCAACAGTTAACCTCTTGGCCTTTTCACCAGTTATCCAGTTCACCAGTTCCACGATTAACCAATTCAACAGTATAACTTTGCACTAATAACTCAAAACTTCATCTGATAATTCAGTTATTTGATTATCTAGTTATTCAATTTGGCCCTCATCACTCATAACTCATAACTCTTCACTCAAAAAAACCTCCTTCTCCTTTTATTTTTAAAGGGAACCGCAAATTTTGAGCTATCCATAAACCAGTGCCCTGATTCAGGGCTCTGGTCTTGAATGCAAGTGGATGACGTTGTCTTCAGTGAGGGCGGCATTGCTCCGAGGGGATATGCTTAGAACCAGATACCCCATTCAGGTATCTGGTTCTACAGAAGTGCTCACGCTCATCCTTTTGCCGTTCTCAGCGAGAAGCAAGTGCTCTGGGATGCCTCTCTTGCGTGGAAGGCTCTTTAGAACCTCAGCTGCAGCGACAAGCCTGCGGTGGGGGTGAGGGCGCCGCTGTGTGCGGAGGCGACAGAGAGGGTGGGGGCAAGGTTCATTTCCAATGCCGTCTTTCGGCCCATGAGGTCTTGGTAATACATGTTCTTCACCTTGACAACCTTCTTGGCGTTGATGCACGACCAGATGGAGAGGCCCAGATCGGCACCGAGGGCACTGAGCAGGACAATCATGTGGCGCTTGCCTGCCGCCTCGTCGGTGATGCCCGTGAGGAATCCCTTGTCGTCGGTGACGGCGATGTCCTCGATGTGAAGGGCGGCATCCCTGATGATAGAGAGCAGGACGGCTTCGCCTCCCATGAAGGCCAGGCCGCGCCACGTCTCGCCCGACAGGAGCTGGCCGATGCCGGGAAGGAAGAAGGATGATACACCGTACCAGCTCACGTTGTAGGGGTCGGTCGGCTGGCGGACATACTCCTTGGGGTTGTAGCTTTGCTTTAATTCGTTGTAGCTGGGGTTGCTTACATACTGTGCACGGGACACGCTGATGGCGGTCAATGCAATGAGAATGGTTATGAAAAGACGTTTCATGAATTTGGTTTTTGAGGGTTAAACAAAATGATTTCTGCTGCAAATGTATGCACGCCAAACGGTCCCTCCAAACGGTAAGGACGGACGGCTACGAACGACGGACGAAAAACTAGGCCGCCCGGCGTCAGGCGATGAATGACTTGAGTTTGGGGACGAATGAACGCGACACGGGGATGGTCGCAAGGCCTCCTCCAAGCTGGAGCGTGTAGCCGTTGGAGTTCCCTTTGGCGGAGGTGATGTTGTTGAGGTTGACCACAAAGGAGCGATGGCACTGGAAGATGTTGGGGTAGTCGCTGAGCTCGCTCATCACCGAGGCGAGCGTGCTCTGTATCTCTCTCCTGCCCAGGCTGGCGCCGTCGATGAAGCACACCGCCACATTGTTTTTCTGTGCCTCGATATACAGCAGATCGTTGAGGGGCAGGCTCAGGTCGTCGCCCCGGGCACGATTGTCATGGAGCGTGATGGTGATGCCCTCCTGCTCGTGCGTCGTCTTCTCCAGCAGGGCGTCGAGCTGCCCGCGCATGAACTGCTGATAGGAGATCATGGTGGAGAGGACGGTGATGATGATGCCGATGAGCAACGTCCAGTACACCAGGTCGAGGCAGGCCGAGAGCTCTACCGGGTAGTGGAACAGGATGCACGACAGCAGGAAGTTGCACAGCCCTATGAGCAGCACTTCGACGAGAGTGGTCAGGGCCTGATGCCAGATTCTCCAAGTCCTGACATGTCTTTTCAGCGGGACAACGATACAATACTCAAGGATGACGTTGCAGACAAAGGTTACCAGGCCGAACGCCAACGACAACAGGAACTTGTTCCCTTCGTATTCGCTGATGCCGAACGGCTGCAAGAAGAAGAGGATGACGACAACGATGGCAAAAGCAAACAGGCTCTCCTTGAGCGGATTGCTTCTCGTCCACAACGGGTATTTTCGAGTGAGAACAGACATCGGATGGGTCGAACACACGTGTATCGCACGGCAAAGATAGCGAAAAATGTCGAACCGCAAAAATCCTTCCCAAATTCGTTTTCTCCTAACGCAAAAAGATTCAGTGCGTTACGAGGGAGAAAAAATTTTTTTCAAAATTAACGTGCAGTAACGTGCAATAACGTGCAGCGGGTGAAAAAGATGTAGTAACTTTGAAGCGTCTAAAGGATTAGACGCTTCTTCATCTGTCACGACTCAGCAATGTAAAAGCCGGCTCTCCATTGCCTCAATGGTCTTTACACCCCCTTCGGTTGAATTCTATTCTTCGGACTCCTTACAAGGCATAGTGCAAGCAAGCTTACCTCTGCGCTTGTTTCGTTCGTCCGTTCCCCCGTTATCGGGGGACAGAAACGCTGCTCCGGATGTTGAAGCATCAAAAGAGTTAAGATCTTGTGTTCGGACGGCAAGCGGATAATGACCTTCGGTCTTCCAGGGGTGCGGGAAGGCTGTGCGGGGAGAGGGGCATTATCGGTGTGGAGGCCTGCGAAAGAAAAGCAGGGGCTCTCTGGGCGAGAACCCCTGCAGTAGGGTGAGTGGGGAAGGGGGAGCGCCTTACTTCGTGGCGGCTTCGATCTTCCGGAGCATAGCGAACATGATGAGTCCGGCAACGACGCACAGGCCCATGAGGATGGCCCAGTTGGCCCAGAGGGGTACCTTCTCCCAGAGGAGTCCGGGGATGGAGCTGAGGTAGTTGCCGATGGCGGTGGCGGCGAACCAGAGACCCATCATGAGACCCTTGTACTTGGGAGGTGCCACCTTGGTGACGAACGAGATGCCCATGGGGCTGAGCAGCAGCTCGGCAAACGTGAGCACGAGGTAGGTGCTGATGAGGTAGCCGGGAACGACGGGGTCGGGGCTGACGGTGCCGGCGAGGGCGGCAGGCGACTGCTGGCCTTGCGAGGCGAGCACCATGATGAGGTAGCCGACAGCGGCGACCATCATGCCGATGCCTATCTTCTTGGGTGCCGAGGGCTCCATACCGTCGGGATGCTTGGCGCTCTTCTTATTGGCAAGCCAGTTGAAGATGGCCATCGAGATGGGCGTGAGGGCCACGACGAAGAAGGGGTTGAACTGCTGGAAGAGCTGCGGATAGATGTCCATCACCTTGGGCAGCCCGGCGTAGATGCCGTAGGCGCCAGCCCACAGGGCGAGGGTGATGATGGCGCAGATGATCCTGCTCCGCTTGCTCTCGCTCTGGAAGATGGCGAAGAGCGTGTAGATGCTGATGGCGATGAGGGCGAGGGCCCAGATGTTGAAGCCTATGCGGAGCCAGCCGGAGCAGGTGGCGGTGGTGTAGTCGCGGGCAAACCAGGTGAGCGACTGGCCGTTCTGGTGGAAGGCCATCCAGAAGAAGATGACGACGGCGAACACGAGGCAGAGGGCTACGATGCGATCCTTGGTCTGCTTGGGAGTGAGCTCCACGTAGTTGGCATCGGCGCTGGCGGCCTGCTGCTTGGCGGTGACGTCGGCATGCTTGAACCAGTTGCGGGTGAACAGGTAGATGAGGATGGAGACGATGAGCGACACGCAGGCAACGGCGAAGCCCATGTTGTAGGCGGAGGAGAGGTGCTCGATGTAGTAGTTGGAGAAGGCTCCGAGGTCCATGCCGCTGATGCCGGGCATCTGGCCCATGAGGTCCTGCAGCTTGGTGGTGTTCTCAGCGGCGATGGTGCCGTCGAGGTACTGGTGGGCGAGGGCGGGGATGTCGGCCTTGTAGACGAGGCCTGCCTTCGAGAGGAAGCGGTTGGTGATGGCGGTAGCAGCAGCGGGAGCGAACATGGCGCCTACGTTGATGGCCATGTAGAAGAGGCTGAAGGCGCTGTCGCGCTTGGCGGCGTACTTCGGGTCGTCGTAGAGGTTGCCGACGAGCACTTGCAGGTTACCCTTGAAGAGACCCGTTCCGATGGAGATGAGGACCAGCGCACCGAGCATGAGCACGAGGCCGAGCGTGTTGGGCGCCGTGGGGATGGAGAGGCAGAGGTAGCCGGCAAACATGATGACGATACCGGTGACGACGCACTTGCCGTAGCCGATCTTGTCGGCGAGGATACCGCCGACGACGGGCATGAAGTAGACGAGTGCGAGGAAGATGGCGTAGATCTGACTGGCTGTGGCTCCCGCGAAGCCGAACTTGGCCTGCAGGAACAGCATGAAGATGGCTAGCATGGTGTAGTAGCCGAAGCGTTCACCCGTGTTGGCGAGTGCGAGGGCGTAGAGCCCTTTGGGTTGTCCTTTGAACATGGTTTAGTGGTTTATAAAGTGAATATTACTTTGTTCTTCTCTTTTGTCAGCCGCAGCGCTCCGGGCGGGGCAGGGAGGCAGGGCTGGGATTTTCAGTCGGCAAATATACGTATTTTATTTTTGTTTGTACCATCTGCGGGGGAAAACTTGCACGCGAGGGGGTAAGAAATATGCCCGACGCTCTTCTGAAGGGCATCGGGCATCGTGTGTATAGATTGAAAAGAATGGCGGAAACCGTTCTTAGGCTTTCGGATGGAGGGGCAGGCCGAGCTGGCGGAAGCATTTCACCATGACCTCCTGTGCGCGGTCGACCTGTTCCTTCGTGTGCGTAGCCATCAGCGAGAAGCGCAGCAGCGTCTCGTCGGCAGCGCAGGCGGGCGGGATGACGGAGTTGACGTAGACGCCGTTCTCGAAGAGCAGCTGCGTGAGCATGAACGTCTTCTCGTAGTCGCGCACGTAGATGGGGATGATGGGCGTCTCGGTGGCGCCGATCTCGAAGCCCAGGTCGCGGAAGTTCTGGAGGGCGTAGCGGGTGACGTCCCAGAGGTGCTCGATGCGCTCGGGCTCGCTCTTCATGATGTGGAGCGCCTCGCGTGCCGCAGCGGTGGCGGCGGGGGTGTTGCTGGCGCTGAAGATGTAGGAGCGGCTGTTGTGGCGCAGCCAGTTCATGGTGGCGGCGTCGGCAGCGATGAACCCGCCGATGGAGGCCAGCGACTTGCTGAAGGTGCCCATGATGAGGTCCACGTCGTCGGTGAGGCCGAAGTGGTTGCAGGTGCCGCGTCCGTGATCGCCGAGCACGCCCAGGCCGTGGGCTTCGTCGACCATGATGTTGGCCTGATACTTCTTGGCCAGGCGGACGATCTCGGGCAGGTTGGCGATGTCGCCTTCCATGCTGAACACGCCGTCGACGACGATGAGCTTGATGGCATCTTCGGGCAGACGGGCGAGGACCTTCTCGAGGTCTTCCATATCGTTGTGGCGGAACTTGCGGGGTGTGGAGAACGACAGACGGCGCCCGTCGACGATGCTTGCGTGGTCGCGCTCGTCGCAGATGATGAAGTCGTCACGTCCCGTGATGCACGAGAGGACTCCGAGGTTCACCTGGAAGCCTGTGGAGTAGATGATAGCGTCGTCCTTACCCACGAACTCGGCAAGCTCTTTCTCGAGCTCGAGGTGTATGTCGAGCGTTCCGTTGAGGAAGCGGCTGCCGGCACATCCGGTGCCGTACTTGCGTGTAGCCTCGATGGCGGCTTCGATGACGCGCGGGTCGCTGGTGAGTCCGAGGTAGGAGTTGGAGCCGAACATGAGCACGTCGTGTCCTTCCATGCGTACTTCTGTATCCTGCCGGCTGGTGAGACAGCGGAAGTAGGGGTAGATGCCCAACTCTTTCAGCCGCTGTGGCTCTTGATATTGTTTCAGTTTTTCTCGTAACAGGTTCATAGTTTTCTCTTTTTACGCAAAATCGGGCGCAAATATACGGCTTTTGCTCGGAAAAAAAGCATTTGACTCCTTTTCTTTATATTTTTTTTGTGCAATTGATGCGCATATTTGCGCAGCGGAACTTGTTTTATGCAGAAAATGCTCCCTTTCCGCGTGGGGGAGGGAGCTTTCTGGAACGGGGGCTTGCGGCTCAGCGTCGCAGGCGGATGATGGAGAGGGAGTTGCCCGGGGCGAGGAAGGGGGCGTCGCCGCCGAAGGGCGTGGAGACGGTCTCCGTGCGGGGTACGATCCTGTCGGGCTCGTCGGGCGTGTTCTCATCCTCGGGCTGCCCCTGAAGCGTGGTGACGGTGTATCCCTTGCGGAACGTGCCGTTCAGGCTTACGGCAACGGGGCAGTCGTCTTCGCCGAAGTTAACAATCTTGACGATGAGGTTGCCCGAGGCGTCGGTCTCGGCGTTGGCGTAGAGGGCGTCGGGGGCGGTGACGGTGACTTCCTGGATGAGCTCGCCGTCGATGAAGCACTTGATGCTGTCGCCTCTGACTTCGACGCGCAGCGTGTACCAGACGTTGCTCTCGATGGCTCCGCGGACACCTCGGAGCGTCGATTTGCTCCCGTTGCTGATGTCCTCGACGGCATGCTGGCTGTTGCCCCATCCGGCAACGTTGAACCAGCGGTAGTTCTTCTCGCTCGTGTAGTCGAAGACAAGGAGGAAGCCCTCGAGGCCGTCGGTGCGGCGGGCTTGCACGGTGACGTCGTAGTCGCGGCCTTGCATCTCATGCGGGCAGATAGCCACGCAGTTTTCTTTGATGGCCGTTTGGCGGATGATGCCTTGAGGGTCCAAGACGTCTGCATCCCACGTGCCGTCGCTGATGATCCAGCTACTGATGTCGATGGAAGGCCATCTGGAACTGAAGGGCGGCACTTGTTCGTAGAGAGTCTCGCCTTCGGGGGTGGTCACTTTCAATCCCTTGTATTCCACAGCGGTGTTCCACGAGCCTAAGCCCACACGGAAGCGGTCGGGCTTCTCCTTCTTGGTCTGCATGAGGGTGGAGCCGACAAGCTGCGTCCCTACATTCTCGGCCATCAGCTGCTGCACGTAGTAGGAGGGCGACACCCAGCTGCGGGAGGCGTCGTAGCGAATCATGTCGGGCATCCAATGGCGGTCGTGCCAGTTGACGAAGATAGGCGCGTAGGAGGCCATCGCGACGACGTCGCTGTTGTTCTCCATCCCCATCATGTAGATGGCTTCGCCCAGCGCTGCCTGCAGGTTGCCCTCGCCGCAGTTGCTGGTGACGGCATACTCGCCGACGTAGATCTTGGGGCCGTTACGGTCGTAGCTGTCGTAGTGGTGATACTTGCCGGCAAACCACGAGGGGCTGCGGTAGTAGTGCTCGTCAAGGAGGTCGACGGGGTTCTCGTTGCGCCACGTGGGGTAGTCGGTGCCCCACGACTCGACGTTGCCGATGAGCTGTACCTCGGGGTACTGCTCCTTGATGGCCTTGTAGAACTGAGCGTAGCGCTCGGCATAATGGTCGCTCTGCTCGGCGGGGTTGGCTTGGTAGTTCTCGTTGCCTATCTCAATGAGGTGGAGCCCGAAGGGTTTCGGGTGGCCGTTGCGGATGCGCTCCTTGCCCCAGCGGGTGGAGGCGTCGCCGTTGGCGTACTCCAGCGCGTCGAGGGCGTCCTGTATGTAGGCGCCGATGTCGTCGAAGGGCTGGAACCCTCCGTGCCAGATGCCCACGTTGACGACGTAGAGGGGTGCTGCCCCCAAGTCTTCGGCGAGCTGCAGGTATTCGTGGAAGCCCATCCCGTCGGTGCAGAGATAGCCCCAGTTCTCGTTCATGTGCCCGGGACGCTCCTCAACGGGGCCTACCGTGCGTTTCCAGTCGTAGGCCGACTCGCGCGACATCCCTTCCACAAAGCATCCTCCCGGGAAGCGGAGGAATTTGGGACGCAGGGCTTCGAGCTTCTCTGCCAAATCGCGCCTACAGCCGTTCTCGCGGTTCTTATAGGTGGGAGGGAAGAGGCTCACCATATCGAGGTGGAGCGTTCCCGGCTGGTTGAGGAGGAGCAGGAAGTCGGCGTTGTCGGCTGTGGTGGAGGGCTTGAAGGTCACCTTATATTTCTTCCACTCGGTGGTGACGGTTTTGCGGAAGGTCTTCTTTGCCAGCCAGTTGTCTCCGTCCTTCAGGCCTGTGGTGAACGACATCCGCGCCTTCTCGTCGGCACGTGCCCAGAAGGAGAGGGTGTACTTGTTGCCCTTCACCGCAGGGATGCCCCAATAGCCCGTGTTCCTGACGCCTGCGGGCTTTGCCTTCGTTGCCGACTCGACGGAGAGCTTCATGGCCCGCTTCTGGGCGGCGTTCATCAGGTTGTCTGTCGAGGGTTTGATGTCGGCACCTTCGACGGCACTCCAGTAGGGCAGGAGGTTGGGGTTGGCAGGACGTCCGAAGCGCTCGCCCCGTCCGTTGTCGAAGCGTCGGTTGGGGATGCCGTGATCCACCTCCTCGAAGGAGCGGTTGCGGAGGAGCTCGGCGTAGAGCCCTCCGTCGCCGGCGTGGTTGATTTCCTCGTAGAAGAGGCCGTAGAGCGTGGGGCTGATGTCGATGCCTTTCTGGTTGACGTCGATGTTGAGCGTTGCCGTCTGTGCGTAGGCAGCCAGCGTGAAAAGGAGAGCGAGTGCGGCGCAAGCCATACACCTTGTGGATTTGTTCATGGTCGTATGTGTTAGGTTGGTTTGCAAGGATTGAATTGTCCCTGCAAATATAGGGAAAGAAAAGGGATTTCCTAGAATTTCAGGTAAAAATCCTGCGTGAGGGCTTTGTATTCTTCGGTATATGCGCCTTCGGAAGTGATGCAGAGCTCGTCGGAGAGACGTGAGGAGGGACTTCCTTTGCGGAAAGTCAAGAGAACTCTTGCAGGATTCCTTCTTTCCGTAGGGCGGACGTCTGTCTGATGAAATAAGAAGAGGCTGTTTGTGGCAGCGACGGCAATCATGTCGGCTTTGCGCTCTGAGGGGAGGACGACAGCCAGAATTCCCTCGTTGCTGAGGAGGCGGGAGGCGGCGCGGGCAAGGTCGTCGAGGCTGAGGGAGTCGTCGTGCCGCGCGAGGGCGCGAGCTCCGTCGGGATTCTTCAGCGAGCGGGTGAAGAAGGGAGGGTTGCAGAGGATGGCGTCGAAGGACTCGGCGGGGGAATAGTCGCGGGCGTCAGCAGCGAGGATTTCGATGCGGGAGTTCCAGGGGCTGTCGTCGGCGTTGGAGCGTGCCTGCTGAGCAGCGCGGGAGTCGATGTCGATGCCTGTGACGCGGGCCTCGGGGCAGCGCTGTGCAGCCATCAGCGCCAGGAGGCCTGTGCCCGTACCAATGTCAAGGATGCGTGTGCAGCCCTCAATGGGAGCCCAGGCACCGAGCAGCACGCCGTCGGTGCCGACTTTCATGGCGCAGAGCTCTTGCCGGATGGTGAACTGCTTGAAGGAGAAGGAGTCGTCAGACACGGAATCCGATGATTTCGCGCACGTCGCGCAGAGTCTTGGCAGCACTCACGCGTGCTTTCTCGGCTCCCTCGAGGGCGATGCGGTCGAGCAGCTCCGTGTTGGCGGAGTATTCGGCGATGCGCTCGCGGATGGGCGTGAGGGTGTCGATGATGTCCTGCGCAAGCTGTTTCTTCAAGTCGCCGTAGCGGATGCTCATGTCGTTCCACTTCTCGTCGAAGTAGTCGTAGGTCTCCTTGCTCGATACGGCTCCGAGAAGGGTGAAGAGGTTCTGGATGACTTCGGGCTTCTCGCTGTTGGGAGCCTGTGGGCCTGCGTCGGTGACAGCGCGCATCACCTTCTTGCGGATGACGGCGGGATCGTCGTAGAGATAGATGCAGTTGCCTTCGCTCTTGCCCATCTTGCCGCTGCCGTCGAGGCCGGGTATCTTGATGCCGCGTCCTGCGAGGGAGAACGACTGGGGGATGGGGAAGTAGTCGACGCCGTACTTGTTGTTGAAGCGGTTGGCATAGAGGCGCGCCATTTCCATATTCTGCTCCTGGTCTTTTCCTACGGGCACCTTCGTGGAGCGGTGGATGAGGATGTCGGCAGCCATCAGGGTGGGATAGGTGAGGAGCCCGGCGTTGACGTTGTCGGGCTGCTTGCGTGCCTTTTCCTTGAAGGAGGTGACGCGCTCCAGCTCGCCCAGATAGGCGTTCATGTTCAGGTAGAGGTAGAGCTCGATGGTCTCTGGCACGTCGCTCTGGATGTAGATGGTCGACTTCTTCGGGTCGAGTCCGCAGGCGAGGTATTCGGCGAGGATGGTGCGTGCGCTGCGCCGGATGTCCTCGGGCTTGGGGTGGGTGGTTAGCGAGTGCCAGTCGGCGATGAAGAAGTAGCAGTTGAACTCATCTTGCAGTTTCACGAAGCTTTTCACGGCGCCGTAGTAGTTGCCGAGGTGCAGATTGCCGGTTGGGCGTATGCCGCTTAGTACAATATCCATAGTGGTTTCCTTATTCCTATTTTATAATATTATTTGTTCACGCAGTTTTTTTCTTTCTCCAGAAGAAATTTTCCCTTCTCGAAAAAATTTTTTCCCTTCTTCATACGGCGAGATGAAGAAAGAAAAATTTGACGGGGGAGGAAGGGGCTTCTCACAACGGGTGCTTTCGGGCGTTTCGGCGCCGAAAGTCGTCCGCAGGAGATTATCCTGCCGTCGGTTTCTGGCTGCAAAAGTAGGAAAAATGGGCGTAGTATGAAAATTTTCCGCCATTTTTTTTGGCGTTGTCAATTTTTGCTGTAATTTTGCACCGCTTTTCCGCTTTTTGCGAGGGCCATCGGGCGAATAGCGCAGTTGGTTCAGAGCATCTGCCTTACAAGCAGAGGGTCGGGGGTTCGAATCCCTCTTCGCCCACCAACAGAAGGGAGGACTACCACAAGGCAGTTCTCCCTTTCTTTTTTCTCGGCAAATCCAAGAAGAACACTCGGCCTCTTCGGGACAAAGGAATCCCGCCACATCTTTTCCATCGGAAGCAGGATGGAAGGCGTAGAAAAAATGCATAATCATACACGAAAGATTGTAAATTGTTCATTTCCGAACTCCCGGAAGATGTTCATCCGATAATGCGTCATTTTTCCTGTTTTTGAGAGCGAAAAATGACATTAAAATACTTTTTAACGTCTGAAAGAGGAGAACCACTAAAAAAAGTGCTGTTTTTTTTTGGTCTTTGTGAAAATGTGTTTATGTTTGCAAACAAAATTTGAATATACCATATTTTTTTATTTTATTAATCTAATTATTAACCAAAAAACAAAAACGTATGTTAAAAGCGAAATTACTACAGATTTCATTGGCTGTACTTCTGCTTTTCGGCATGTCTCTGAATGCTTTTGCACAGGGGACTGTACGAGGTACGGTGAATGATGCTACGGGTGAACCTATTATCGGTGCATCTGTGAAGGTGGTTGGAACAAACACGGGTGCTGTTACGGACATGAATGGTGCATTCGTCGTAACGGCTTCAAGTAACGACCGCCTCGAGATTTCCTACGTAGGTTATGCCACACAGGTCGTTTCCATTAACGGCCGTCAGCAGGTTGCTGTTGTGCTCGAAGAGGACACCGAAGTGCTGAATGACGTGGTGGTCATCGGTTATGGTGTCCAGAAGAAGAAACTGGTAACCGGTGCTACTGTTCAGGTAAAGGGTGCTGAACTCGCCAAGCTGAACACCACCAACCCGCTCGAAGCTATGCAGAGCCAAACGGCTGGTGTGCAGATCACCCAGAGTTCTACTCAGCCTGGTAAGGGCTACAAGGTTTACATCCGTGGTATCGGTACCACCGGTAATGCTACTCCTCTTTATGTAATCGACGGTGTAGCCGGCGGTAGCCTCGACGGCATTAACGCAAACGATATCGAGAGCATCGACGTCCTCAAGGACGCTGCATCGGCTGCCATCTACGGTGCCCGTGCTGCCAACGGCGTTATTCTCGTTACCACCAAGCAAGGTAAGGCCGGTAAGACGGAGATTACCTACAACGGTGCAACGGGTTGGTCAAACGCCTACAAGCGCCCGCAGCTGCTGAATGCTAAGGACTATATGACCATCATCGATGAATATACCTTCAACACTTCAGGTCAGAAGATGGATTGGGCCGGCTACGTTCCTCAGGACATCCTTGACAAGGTTGCCAACGGCTGGGAAGGTACTGACTGGTGGGGAGCATTCGAGAACAAGAACGCTATGCAGAACAATCATTCTGTAACCCTGACCGGTGGTTCGGACCGTTCTAAGTTCGCTATGTCATACACCTATACCGATAACGAAGGTATCATGGGTGCCGACAAGGCTTCTTTCTATAAGCGCCACACCATCCGCCTCAACAGCGATCACGTGCTTCTGAGAGTGAAGGACTTCGACGCCATCACCATCGGCGAGAACCTCTCTATCGGCTACAGCAGAAGTCACGACCTGGCTGAAGACGGAATGTACTGGAGCTACATCCACAGCCTGCTCCAGACTTGTCCGCTCGTTCCGCAGTATGCTGACAACGGCGACATCTATTATTATCAGGACTTTGACGGTACTGTTAAGTATGGTCAGGGCTGGAATGCTTCATTGTTCAGCAACCCGTGGGAGAACCTCACGAAGGGTGGCTTCAACTCTATGGCTGAGAGCCGCAACCTCAATGCCAGCGCTACGGCTTTCCTCACCATCCAGCCTATCAAGGGTCTGAGATTCCGCTCACAGTTCAACTATAACTGGGGTGCTGGTGCATACCGCAACTATGGTGAACCGCGTTCCTCCGGTTACGGAAATGCTACATCACCTATTTATAGTGTTAGCCAGAGTGCTTGGCTGAATTCTTCATGGTCTGTTGAGAACACCCTTACTTACGACCTTCCTGTTCTTGCTGGTCATAAGCTCAGCGCTATGGTTGGACAGAGCTTCCAGAGCACTGCTTGGAGTGCAAACATAAGTGGATCGAACAAGGTTAATTATGGCGATCAGCTCGCAACGTTGAAGGGCTGGAATTCAGCATACCTGTCAAACATCAAATTGGTTAATGCTACCGATGCTACGTTGACTGGTAACCCCAACGACGAGGAGTATCTCGCTTCTTGGTTCGGCCGTGTTACTTGGGACTACCTCGAGAAATACATGGCTACCGTTACCGTACGTTACGATGGTTCGAGCATCTTCGCCGACGGTCACCGTTGGGGTATGTTCCCATCTGTATCTGCTGGTTGGGTTGTCAGCAACGAGGACTTTATGGCTGACACCAAGAACTGGATGGACTTCTTGAAGTTCCGTGCATCTTGGGGCCAGAACGGTAACTGCTCTATCTCCAAGTACCAGTATCTTGCGACTATCGCTCTGTCGGGCGATGCTGGCGATGCTGGATACAAGTTCGGCTCTGATATGGCAACTTCCGTTTCCGGTACTCCTAACACAGGTGCCTACGCCAACATCGTTCCGAATCCTGACCTTACCTGGGAAACTTCTGAGCAGCTCGACCTTGGCTTCGATGCTCGTTTCATCGATAGCCGTCTGGGCGTAAACTTCGACTGGTATAAGAAGATGACAAAGAACTGGCTTATCACAGGCCCGAACATTGCCATCTATGGTACCAACCCCGCTGCCATCAATGGTGGTGACGTAATGAATACAGGTATAGAGCTTGCCCTCACCTGGAACGACAGAATCGGCAAGGACTTCAGCTATAACGCAGGAGTTAACATTACTACCAATAAGAACAGAGTAACCCGTATCGCTAATGAGAACCACTACATCAATGGTCCTAGCGGCGTCCTCTCACAGGGTACCGAATACATCTACCGCGCTGAGGAAGGCAAGCCTATCGGTTACTTCTACGGTATGTCATACAGCGGTATCTGGCAGAATCAGGCAGAGATTGACGCTGCACGTGAAGCTGGCAAGGCCGTTCTTGACGGTGCACAGCCTGGTGACTGCATCTGGGATGACTTCAACAATGATGGCGTGATTACCTACGCAGAAGGTGAAACTTGCGACCGTCATGAAATTGGTAATCCTAACCCCGATGTTATGCTTGGTACAAACCTCGGACTTGCATATAAGGGCTTTGACTTTGCTGTAAACGGTGTCGGAGCATTCGGCATGCAGATCATGCGTTCATACCGCTCATTCAGCGATGCTCCTTATCAGACCTACGATACCTCGATCTTTAACCGCTGGGTTGGTGAGGGTTCATCCAACACTCAGCCGCGCATTTCATCAACAGGTCACTCGAACACGAACTGGGTATCTACCCGTTATATGGAGGATGCTGATTTCTTCAAGATCAAGAACGTAACGCTGGGCTACGACTTTAAGCGTCTCTGGAAGGCTTGCCCATTCCAGCAGGTTCGTCTCTATGTTCAGGCTCAGAACCTCTACACCTTCACCGGTTACACTGGCCTCGATCCTGAGGTAGGTAACTCAGCTGGTGGTAACGGCTGGGCATCTGGTATTGACCTGGGTCTCTACCCACCATCGCGTACATATTTGGTTGGTGCTAGTATTAAATTCTAATTCGACAATAAGTTATGAAGAAATATATTTTTTCAGCGTTAGCTGTTCTGTCAGCAGTAACTCTGTTTACAGCTTGTAACGACATGCT
>JAGAAS010000011.1 GCA_017615125.1 Bacteroidaceae bacterium | reverse complement strand
TAGATGCTGGCGTGGAGGAGGCCGTCAACCTGCGCGGCATGGTGGGCTATCCCAGCGGCTACTACCAAATCCGCGCCTACACGCGTGCCCAGTTGAACTTCGACGAAGCGGGTATCTTCTCGCGTGTCATCCCCGTTTATCGGGCCCCCGATTTCGAGGGGCTTTATGACGATCCCATTATCACCAACTACGAAGGCGGGGAGCGGGCCCGCCCCGACCTACCCCGTTCCGAACAGCCCAAGGCGGTCAACGTTGCCTTCTTCCCCGAGGGCGGGCACCTCATCGAGGGCCTCTCGTGCCGCGTCGCGTTCAAGATTACAGACGAAAACGGCATGGGGTTGGACGTGGACGGAATCTTCGACGCCAACGATAAAGCCCTCGTCACCACGCCGATGCACAAGGGTATGGGGGCATTCGTCCTTGTTCCCCACAAGGGCAAGGAGCAAATTGTCGTTGTGAAGAACGGCAAGCGTCACACCTTCACCCTACCTGCAGCCGAAAAGAAGGGATGCACCGTGAGGCTCGACGCCTTGAAGCCCGGCATCGCCTACGTTGCCCTTGCAGGAAGAGACATGAAGCCAGGCGAACTGCTGGGCTACACCTTGACAACCAGCGGCAGGGTTGTCGCCTGCGACACCGTCAGGCTGAAAGACACAGGGAACGAGCTGGCAGGACTGATCACTCTTTCGAAAACGGGCATGCCCACAGGCGTCTATCAGTTTACGCTCTACAACGCCTCGGGTGCCATCCTTGCCCAACGGCTCTTCTTCATCGACAACGGCATCAAAACCGTCCCCATCAGCATACAGCAGACAAAGCCCGACCTCCAACCCTTCGACTCCATCACACTCAACCTGCAAACTGCGAAACCCGTCACCTTCTCCCTTGCCGTGCGCGACGCTGCCGACTACGGCACGGCCTATAGCGACGACATCCGCACCTATATGCTACTGTCATCCGAACTGAAGGGATTGATAGAAGAACCGCAGTGGTACTTTGAAAGACTTTCAGACTATCAGACTAACAGACTGGCAGATAATAGTCCCGTCTCCGAACCGAATCCAGAGCATTCATCTGCCAGTCTGAAGTCTGTCAGTCTGCAGTCTAAAGAAGAGGCTCTCGATGTTTTGATGATGGTGCAGGGATGGACACGCTACAACTGGCGTCAGATGGCAGGTGCTGAGCCCTTTGAAGTACGCCACTACACCGAGGAGCAACTGGTCGTCGACGGCTGGGCCTTCAGCCGCATCCTCGAAAAACCTCTCACCAACACGCAAATCGACGCCCAACTCTACTCCCCCGACCGCAAACTCGTGCAGAAAGCCAGCGTCGTCACCGACAGCCTTGGCTATTGGAGCATCGGTGTGGACGACTACATAGGCGACTGGGACCTGTTCCTCTCCGCACAACAACTCAAGCGGCGTGGCGTGCCGGCCATCTACCGCGATAATGCCACTACGCGCATACGGCTCGAACGCTCGTCGCGTCCCAAAGTAACGCCCTTCCATCCCGAGGACATCTTCCTTCCCCGATACACCAACCCGTACCCTACCATCTTCTCGTGGCAAAAGGATCTGCTGCCCAAGGTGGATATCTTCAAGGAGCCAGGCTATTCGGACAGATTCCAGAAATCACGCGGCGATACGACCTATTTCATTGATGAGGTGGTCATCGAGGGTAAGCGGCGCTACATCGACTACAACCGTTTCCGCGCCTTCGATGCTCACAAGGACACCGAGATGGACCTTGATGAAGGCATGTACACCAACAACGTTGCAGGCTATCTCGAAAGCAAAGGGTACAGCCTGCAATATCAGTATGGCAATACGACTGACGGAAGACACCTCAACAACAATGAGACGGGCTTTATTACAATAGTGCATGTCGATTTGGAAACCCATCGCACGGTGTGGCGTGTGGAGTACCCCGATTCAGCACTCAAGCTACATGAAGGTAACTATTACTGGCAAATAGGGGAAGGTATGCTTAGAGCGTATGACTTTAACAGAGATTTTACCAAATATGGCATAGATGGCAGAAGTTTGGCAACAGGAGGGATTTTCCCGGAAGGAACTATAGGAGGCGTTTGGGACATCGACATGGAGTATGTCAAGTCGGTATTGGTCTTCGGCTATGAGCCGGGGCATCGATACGAGGAGGTAGTGGTTTACTTGAAGGGAATCGACGAATTCAAGCCTCGCTCCAAACGTTCACGCGAGACCACTTTCACAGGCTACACTCCTGTAGTGGAGTTCTACGCCCCCTCGTACCCCAAAGGTCCTATCGAGGGCGACAAGGACTACCGCCGCACCCTCTACTGGAATCCCGCTGTCACCACCGATGCCGAAGGACATGCCAGAGTATCGTTCTACAACAACGGCTATTCCCGCTCGCTCACCGTCAGCGCCGAAGGCCTCACCCCCGACGGCATTCCCATCATCAACAAATAGGAAAGGATTGCATCCCAAGAAAAAGATTTTCATAAGCTTACTTTTTTTCAAAGAAACAAGATGCAATTCCACCGCCCTGCTACACGTGAGGGTCGCAGGGCGTTTACAACGGACATCAGAATAGTCGGACGTCGGGTATTATTTTACTTCTGGCGGATGAAGATGTTGATGGGGGTGCCGGAGAAGTTCCAACGGGAGCGAATCTGGTTCTCGAGGAAACGGCGGTAGGGCTCCTTGACGTACTGCGGCAGGTTGGCGAAGAACACGAACGAGGGGATGCGCGTGTCGGGCAGCTGGGTGCAGTACTTAATCTTGATGTATTTGCCCTTGTTAGAGGGGGGC
>JAGAAS010000089.1 GCA_017615125.1 Bacteroidaceae bacterium | reverse complement strand
TATTTTTTATTCCGAGGCGCCGCCTACCTAAAACGGTTGGTTAAAGGTAGTGCAAGCCGAGCGAAGAACAAAATATTTTGGTAAATATTTTTTATTCCGAGGCGCCGCCTACCTAAAACGGTTGGTTAAAGGTAGTGCAAGCCGAGCGAAGAACAAAATATTTTGGTAAATATTTTTTATTCCGAGGCGCCGCCTACCTAAAACCGAAGGTTAAGGGTAGTGCAAGCCAAGCGAAGAACAAAATAATTTTCCAAATATTTTTTATTCCGAGGCGCCGCCTATCTAAAACCGAAGGTTAAAGGTGGTGCCAAAGAGCGAAGAAATAATAAATTCATGTTTTTTTTCAAAGGCGAAGCTTGCTTGAAACCGAAGATGAAAACAACTTCGGTGCGGCATTTATTCAATAATGGAGAATCCTTCGTCATTAAGTGCTCGTCTTTTTCGAACCGCGAAAAGACGCATGGGACTTTTATAAGCGACGCATGCATCTTTTATAAACGACGCATGCGTCGTTTGAATTTTTCTTTGCGGAAAAAGCTTAGTTCCTAACGAATAAGACGTGTTTTTCTTGAGACGGAAAATGATTTCTTCTTTTTCTGAAGTGGTTTCTTCTTTTTGGAAATGCAGAGTGCTGCTTACAGGCGGAAAGGACAGGAAAAATGTGCGTTTCTTTATTTTTTTCCAAAAAAACTTTATCTTTGTGACTGGATTTATTCACGTTAGCGATTTCGTAATACTATGAAAAAAAGACATATCCTTTTTCTGGCGAGCTGTTTCCTGATCATCTCAGCGGCTTTTTCCTTGACGGTTGACAATCTGCGTGTTGAGTCGTTGCGTAACCCTATGCCGATAGATACGCCGACGCCGCATTTCTCTTGGCAGCTTCAGAGCACCGACAGGAGCGTTGTGCAGACGTCCTATCGGATAGTCGTTACTTCCGACGCTGAGGGTTCTGAGACGGTTTGGGACTCGGGGCTTGTCGATTCGGATGCTTCTGTCAACGTGGCAGCCTCGGGGATTCCTCTTCAGCCAGCCACACGTTACTATTGGCATGTTGTAGCGCGCGACAACAAGGGCAATGAAGCCCGCTCGTCGGAAGAAGCCTATTTCGAGACAGGCCTGCTGGGCAGCGGATGGGACAATGCCATCTGGGTGAAAGCCAGCGCCTTGCCTGCGGGAGAGCAGTCGGACGAGATTACCGACTACACCCTTGAGGGAGAAGTGCAGATAGAGCGCACAGCAGCCGGATTCTGCTTTGCTTGTCAGGATGAGAGCAACTTCTACTTCTGGCAGCTGAATACCGAAGGAGACTATCCGAGGCTCCGCCCTCATGTGTGGAAGAACGGCAATCCCTCGTGTCTCGCCAACATCAACCTGACGGGCAAGGTGAACCTGAATAACACGGATGCCTTTCTGCTACGCATCGAAGTGACGGATGCCAGCCTCGCGCGTACCTATATTAATAATGTATTGGTTGACGAGCGGAGAGGCAGCTTCAAGTTCGGGAAGATAGGTATGCGCGAGGATCACGGCGAGCGAGACAGCCGCGAGGAGATAGGCGTCTACGACAACATCGTCCTTAAGAAGGCCGACGGCACGCTGCTCTTCTCGGAGGACTTCTCGGCAGGCAACGGCTTCACGGCAGGTTCCGTCGTCAACGGGAAGCTGCGCATCGTCGGCTCGACGCAAGGACACGTGCTCGCTTGGCAGAAAGCCGATACGAACGAAAAGATCCACTATGCCGTCGACTGGGATATGTACCTCGTGAAGGCGTCGGCAGCTATTGTCTTTGCTGCTACTTCCGACAACACCTACCACATGTGGCAGATCAATGCCTACGACAATTCCTATCCTGCCGTGCGGCATCATACGTATATCAACGGGAATCTAACGTGGAACGATGCCACATTTACGCAGTTTACAAAGAGGGATATCATTGGGCATCTTCACCATTATCGTGTGGAAGTGGATAACGGCGTTATCTATACGTATGTGGATGGAACTCTGGTAGATACGTTTGTGGATAATACAGGAACGGCAGTCAAGGGAGATATCGGTATGCGCGTTGATGCGAATACGGGCGAGGAGGCTTACTACGACAATATCGTTGTGACGGAATACGACGATGAGGGTAATCCGAAGGTGGTGCTTTCGGAAGACTTCGAAGACGTTTCTTCCAACTGGTTCTTCGATGCCGCGATAGAGGAATTCCAAAACAGCCGGATGTGTCACGTGAAATCAGCTTCGGGTGAGAAGAAGGTGATGCAGACTTCTACCGAAGGCGAGCCGATGTTCAGAAAAACATTTGAGGTGAAGAAGAAAGTCGTCTCAGCTAAACTTTTCACCTCAGGGCTCGGCGTTTACGATGTGTTCATGAACGGGCAGCGCGTAGGGCACGTTCAGTCCGACGGAACGGTTTTCTATGAAGAACTGAAGCCGGGATGGACCGACTATCGCTATCGCGTCTTCTACAGCATGCACGATGTAACGCCGTTCTTGTGCGAAGGAAAAAATGCGCTTGGGGCTATTGTCACCTCAGGCTGGTGGGCAGGAGCCGTGATGCACGGAGCTTATGGAAACCCGGAAAAGGGCTTCTTGGCAAAGCTGCTCATTACGTACGAAGATAACTCTCAGGACATCATCGTGAGCGATCTTTCGTGGCTCTCCTCCAAAGCGGGAGCTTTGAAGAAGGGAGATATCTACGACGGCGAGATTTATGACGCTCGCTTGGCTTCTCCTTGGGCAACAGCTTCTTTCGACGACAGCCGATGGAACGGAGTAGCAGAAAACAAAGACTTCAGCGGGAAAGTCGAAGCCTTTACAGGCGGATTTGTGAAGGTTCTTCCTGAGCGCATCCAGCAGGTAAAAACAGCTACTGTTTATGAAGGCAGCAAATCGGCTGGTTCAGATTACGGAATGGCGAATGTTGTCGGCACGCAGGAGGGTGTAGCGCCCGTTACCGTAAAGAAAGGGCAGGCTGTTGTCTTCGACTTCGGGCAGAATGTCGTCGGATGGGTCGATTTCAAAGTGAAAGGAAAGGCAGGCAACCGCCTGAAAATGCGCTTTGTGGAAATGCTTAACGACACAGGCTCGCGTAGTCGAGGCAATGATGGCCCGGGAGGAACGCCTTATTTGGCTAACCTCCGTTCTGCCAAAGCATCGCTGTACTATACCCTTTGTGGCGATGAGGAAGGGGAGAGCTATCATTCGTCGATGACCTTCTTTGGATTCCGCTACTGCGAAGTAACGCCTTCGGATGATGTGGAAATACTTGCTATCGAGGCTCAGCCTGTCAGCTCGTCGACGGAAGACAGGGGATTCGTGCAGACAAGCAATGCGCTTGTGAACCAGCTCTTCTCCAATATCCAATGGGGGCAGCGGGGCAATCTGCTTAGCGTTCCTACCGACTGCCCTCAGCGCGATGAGCGTTTGGGATGGATGGCTGACACGCAGGTTTTCTCCCGTACGGGCTTGTTTAATGCCTATATGGAATCCTTCTACCGCAAGTGGATGCAGGATGTGCGCGACGGACAGCGGAGTGATGGTGCTTATCCGGGAATTGCTCCTGAGTGTTGGGGGCAACCCTTTGGGCAATGCGTCTGGGCTGATGCCGGAATCCTTGTTCCCTGGAATATATACCTGATGACTGGAAACAAGGATGTGCTTCAAGAGAACTACGATTCTATGGAGCGTTATATGAATTTCCTTTCGACGCAGGTGTTTGACGGATATCAGTATAATGGAGGAGGACTGACTTGGGGCGATTGGCTTTCGTTTGTTACGACAGACACGCGTTACATTGCTGTTGCTTACTATGCACTCGTTGCACAGCTGATGTCCAAGATGTCTAAGGCTCTTAGCGAGGAAGACAACGAAGCTTATTCTCGCAAGTCCAAGCAGTATGATCAGCTTTTTGAGAACATCAAGGAGGAGTTCCGTAAGCGCTATCTCGTTCCCGTGCGACAAACGACTCAGACGGCCTATCTGATGGCGCTTGACTTTAATCTGCTTGAGGAAGACGAGATAGAAAACTTCAAGAAACGCCTTTCGAATGCTATCCGCAGCAACGGGTATAAGCTGAATACGGGCTTTGCGGGTACGGCAATTCTGAACACGACGCTTTCTCGTTTCGGCCTGACTGATTATGCGTACGACTTGCTTCTTCAGCGAAACTGCCCCTCGTGGCTTTACAGCGTCGATCAGGGCGCAACGACTATCTGGGAGCGTTGGAATTCCTACACGAAGGAAAGCGGATTTGGCGATCCTGGGATGAATTCCTTCAATCACTATGCTTACGGCGCTGTGGGCGAGTGGATGTATCGGTATATGCTTGGTATTGAATACGACGAGGAGCAGCCTGGATTCCATCACATCATTCTTCAGCCCCAGCCCGATTGTCGGACAACATTGCCCAACAAACAAGAGCTTATCACCTCAGCCAGCGGGTGTCATCAGAGCTATTATGGAGTCATCCGCTCTTCCTGGCAGACGACTGACGCTGATGCCCTTGAGTATGAGTGCACTGTTCCTGCCAATACTACAGCAACTCTTTACCTTCCTGTAGGGGAAGAGCTGACGCCCGTCTACGAAGGAAATGTTGTTGCCGAGGAAGCCGAAGGTGTTGAATATGTGGGCTTTGAGAATGGTTGTCGGGTTTATCGTCTTGGCTCTGGAAGCTACCGCTTTACTACGACTCTGAAGTCAGGCTTTGAGTACATTACGTCAGATGCCAAGAAGATGGATATAAATGTTTTCGACATTGCGGGGCGTTCCTTTCGTGCCGAAAAATATTCAGCAGAAGATTTGCAGCAAGGAATCTATATCGTAGGAGATAAGAAAGTCTTTGTGAAGTGAGATGCGTTTCTTTCTTTTGTTGCAGATTATGAAGAAGGGAAAAAATATTATGAAGAAAGAAAAAAATTATTTCGAGAAGGAATAAATAATTTTCCCTTCTTCATACGGCGAGATTCTTTCTTCATATTCCCGGATTCCTTCTCCAAAATAAATCGTGCAAAAAGGAGAAGAGCCGAGATGCTTACATCCCGGCTCTTCCTCTTTAAATATCGTGTCTCTTTCTTACTTTACGCGCTCAATGTACTTCTCGATGTCGGAAGCTTGCGTCGACTGGTAGTACTTGTCCTTAACCTGCTGATAGAGCTTGAGGGCGGTAGCCTTGTCGCCCAGCTGCTCGTAGAGCTGTCCTGCCTGAACGAGGTAGGCGGGGCTGAGAAGGTTGTTGTCAGCCTTCTTGGCAGCTTTCACGAGTGTTGCGGCAGCCTTTGAATAGTCCTCCTGCTGAGCGTAGCAGTTGCCCAGAGCGGCAAGAACGGAGGGGGCAATCATATGATCCTTACCCTTGAACTTCTGAAGGTAGGGGATAGCTTCGGTGAACTGTCCCAGCTGAGCGTGGCTCAGTCCTGCGTATGCGCGAGCCAGGTTGGCAGCCTTCGTGCACTTGAACTGCTTAATGACAGCGTCAAATCCTTCGTAGTCGTAGTTGTCGCCATCGAGGGCAGCCTGATAGTTGCCTGCCTGGAACAGCTTCTCGCCAGGAACAAGAGCCTCGAGGGCTTTCACTTGACGGGGCTTGAAGTAGAAGTTGTTTGCAGCCCAGATGCCTACGATAAGGGCGATGATGACTGCGGTAACGATAGCGATAAGGGTTTTGTTGTTCTCAATGTACTGCTCGGTACGGCTCAGCGCTTCACCGATTTCGGCGTTCTGAACCTGAGCTTTTGACTTGCTTGATTTCTTTGCCATAGCTTTTATCTTAATCTTGTTTTTTACTTAATTCGAATTTTTCGGTCGGCAAAATTAATCCTTTTCCTCTTATAAATGAAATTTCATTCCACTTTTTTTGACGCGAACCTCTTTTTTCTCTCTTTTTTCCGAAAAAAGTCCCTTTGTGTGGTGCGGATTCTCCTGATTTTTCCGTATATTTGCACCGTTATGATACTCAACCGGCTTACTGTCGTCAATTACAAGAATATCGTCCAGGCAGACTTGGAGCTTTCGCCCAAGATGAACTGCCTCGTGGGGCGCAACGGTATGGGGAAAACCAGCCTGCTCGATGCTGTGTATTACCTTTCCTTCTGCCGCAGCTCAACGAATCCCATCGACTCGCAGGTGATGCATCACGACGGGGACTATTGCGTAATCCAAGGGCACTATTCTTCGGAATCGGGCGAGCCTTCCGATGTGTTCTGCGGCGTGAAGCGCGGGCAGCGCAAGCAGGTGAAGTACAACGGGAAATCCTACGCGCGCTATTCGGAGCACCTGGGGCTGATTCCGCTCGTGATGGTTTCTCCCTCCGACGCAGCACTTATCTCGGGCGGAAGCGAAGAGCGGCGCAGGTTTATGGATGTGGCTATCTCGCAGTACGACAAAGAGTATCTGTTTGAGCTCAACCGTTACGAGAAGGCCCTCACGCAGCGCAACGCGATGCTGAAGCAAGAGCAGGAGCCCGACTGGGAGGTTATATCCCTTTGGGAGGAAGTGATGGCCGAAGCGGGGCGGCTTATCTATCAGTGCCGAAAGGCCTTTATCGCCCAGTTTACGCCTATTTTTCAGGAATACTATACGCTCATTGCGCAGGATAAAGAAAAGGTGTCACTTGTCTATCAGTCGCACGGAGACAGAGGCGACTTGCTTCGTGTAATCCGCGAGGGAAGAGCTAAGGAACGCATCCTCGGATACAGCCTTCATGGTACGCACAAGGACGATCTGGAGATGAAGCTGGGCGAATACCCGATGAAGCGCGAGGGCTCGCAGGGGCAGAACAAGACATTCCTGATAGCACTCAAGCTGGCGCAGTTCGAGTTCCTGAAGCGTGCCAGCCATACGGTACCTCTCTTGTTGCTTGACGACATCTTCGACCGTTTGGATGCTTCGCGTGTGGAGGAGATTGTTCGTCTGGTTTCGGGAAACCGTTTCGGGCAAATCTTTGTCACAGATGTCAATCGCGGCAATATGGATCGAATGCTTGCGGCAGTAGGGGGCGAATACAAGCTTTTCTATGTGGAGAACGGGGAAATAACCGAAAACAAAAGTGTCTGAATATGCAACGTCGTAAAGCAGAGCAAGTAGGCGATGTCGTTCATCAAATCCTGCGACAGCAGGGATTGGAAGCGCCCTTGAACGAGTTCCGGCTCATAGAGTCTTGGGCGAAGGTGCTCGGGCCTGTCGTCGAGCGCTATACGCGAGATCTTGTCATACGGAATCAGACACTCTATGTGAAACTTTCAAGCCCCGCTCTCCGTCAGGAACTGCTTATGCAGCGCAAGGAGCTCGTCGCGCGCCTGAATGCAGCTGTGGGGGCTCAGGTGATAGCAAATATTGTGTTTTCCTAAACGCGGAAAGATACCCTCTTTGTCACTCTTCGTGCCGTTTCGTCAGTCAGCGTGACATACGTTTTTGATGGCATGCTGTTTGCAGGAAAAGAAGTAGAAATACGATGCAAAGGCACTGAAAAGATGAATATCTGTTAAGAGTCTCCCCTTAGTGTTAAATTGCGGTAAATAATGCCAGAGGATATTCTTAGTGTAAATAAACCTTTTTACTTTTGCATTGTCTGTTAGTTAAAAATCAATTGGAAATTAACATAAAACTTTTTTAGATTATGAGAACATCACGAAGCATTTTAAGTGTGTTGGGTATCATTCTCTGCAGCGCCGCTGTGGCAGGAGTTACTACCTATTACCTGGTTCAAAAGAACCAACCGCAGACGGTTTCGGCTGCTGCTCCGACGTTTAACGAAACGTTTGCGGCTCCAACTGCCATCCGCGGAGGAAGCACGGGCGGAAACGTAGACCTTACGGAAGCTGCCGAAGCATCGGTACATGCTGTCGTACATATTAAATCAACTATTCTTGGGAAAGTGCAGACGGTAGATGTGCCGCAGCTCCCCGATTTGTTTGATTTCTTCTTCGGTGACGGAATGGGCGGAGGCACACGCCGCCAGCAGATTCAGACGCAGCCCAAGGTCGGCATCGGCTCGGGCGTGATAATCTCAACCGACGGATATATCGTTACCAACAACCACGTTATCGACGGCGCCGACGAGATTGACGTCAAGCTGAACGACAACCGCGAGTTCAAGGGCCGCCTTGTGGGCGCCGATCCGAGCACAGACCTCGCTTTGGTGAAGATTGAAGGCGATGAATTCCCCGCACTTCCTATCGGCGACAGCGACGCGCTGAAAGTGGGCGAGTGGGTACTTGCTGTGGGCAATCCTTTTAATCTTACCTCTACCGTTACTGCCGGCATCGTGAGCGCAAAGGCACGCTCGCTGGGCGTTTACGGGCGCGACGGGGGCATTGAGTCGTTCATCCAGACGGATGCTGCCATCAATCAGGGCAACTCGGGCGGCGCATTGGTGAACGTTCGAGGCGAGCTGGTGGGCATCAATGCCGTCCTCTCTTCTCCTACGGGCTCCTACGCAGGCTACGGATTCGCTATTCCCACAAGCATTGTCACGAAGGTGATTTCCGACTTGAAGGAATACGGAACGGTACAGCGCGCTTTGCTGGGAATCCAGGGAATGGACATTGCCAATTTGTCAGATATCCAGAGCGAAGGATTCAAGGATCTGCCTATTACGGAAGAGGAATTCAAGAAGATGAAGAATCATGAAGGCGTGCTGGTAACCGAAGTCGTAGAAGAAGGCGGAGCCATTGACGCTGGAATGGAAAAGGGCGATATTATTACCGCTGTCGACGGACGAAAGGTGAAGACGATGGCCGAACTGCAGGAGAAGATGGCTCAGCATCGTCCGGGCGACAAAGTGACAGTTCGTATCACCCGCAAAGACAAGGAGAAGGATTTGGAAGTGACGCTCAAGAACCCCAACGGGAACACGAAGGTCGTCAAAGCTACCGACGCGAGTGTCTTCGGCGCTGCCTTCAAGGAACTGAGCGACGCTACGAAGAAACAGCTCAACATCGGCTACGGACTCGAAGTGACGGGTGTTTCGAAAGGCAAGTTTGCTGATGCCGGCATCCACAAGGGATTCATCATCCTGAAGGTGAACGGGCAGCAGATACGCACCGAAGATGACTTCAACAAGGCATACAAGGCAGCTTCCCAGTCGCCCGACCAAGTGATGTTCATCATCGGAGTATATCCTTCCGGAAAGCGCGCCAACTACGCCATCGACTTGGCAGAGGAAGAGTAAGAAAGCTTCTTGCTCCTGCCAGCCGCGATAATCCGACAGGCGAAAAAGAGGGGCTGCCCGACAGCCTCTCTTCTTCTGTCCTTGTTCCACAGGGGCAACAGAAGAATATGAAAAACCGATGGAACAGCGAGAGCAACATGATGCTTGCATCAATGTTGCCGAGTCGAGACAGAGGAAGAGCAAAATCATTTTGCTCAAAGAATCTCACCGTATGAAGAAAGAATAAATATTTTTCGAGAAGGGAAAAATCCGTATGAAGAAAGAAAAAAACGAGATGAAGAAAGAATAACGAACGCGGTATTCAAAATTGTTAGAAAAAATTTGGTTATTAATTTTTTATATACTATTTTTGCACGTATTTTGCAAAGTTTCCGAAGTAATTAGCTAAAAATCAATGAGACAGCTTAAAATTACAAAAAGTATCACCAATCGCGAGAGTGCATCACTTGACAAATACCTGCAGGAAATAGGTCGTGAGGACCTCATCACTGTTGAAGAAGAAGTGGAACTTGCACAGCGCATTCGCAAAGGCGACCGCGCCGCATTGGAGAAACTTACGCGTGCCAACCTCCGTTTTGTGGTTTCGGTGGCAAAGCAGTACCAGAATCAAGGACTCAGCTTGCCAGACCTTATCAACGAAGGAAACCTCGGCTTGATAAAAGCTGCGGAGAAGTTTGACGAGACGCGTGGCTTTAAGTTTATCAGTTATGCTGTTTGGTGGATTCGTCAGTCTATCCTTCAGGCACTTGCAGAACAGGCACGTATTGTGCGCCTTCCTCTCAACCAGGTTGGCTCGCTCAACAAGATTAGTAAGGCATTCTCGAAGTTCGAACAGGAGAACGAGCGTCGTCCGTCAGCCGAAGAGCTCTCGGAACAGCTCGACATCCCTGCCGACAAGATTGCCGATACCTTGAAGGTGAGCGGACGCCACGTTTCCGTTGACGCTCCTTTCGTTGACGGAGAAGACAATAGCCTTCTCGACGTTATCGTCAACGACGACAGCCCTATGGCCGACCACAGCCTGGTGAACGAGAGCCTTTCCACCGAGGTCGACAGAGCCTTGTCGACGCTCAGCGAAAGGGAGAAGGAGATTCTGCAGATGTTCTTCGGCATCGGATGCCAGGAGATGACGCTGGAGGAGATAGGCGACAAGTTTGGCCTGACGCGAGAGCGTGTACGCCAAATAAAGGAGAAAGCTATCCGCAGACTCCGCCAGGGTACACGCAGCAGATTGCTGAAGTCGTATCTGGGCTAACAGAACTTAAGGTGAAATGCAAGGGCGTCGTCAGGCGCCCTTTTTTCATCGAATAAAAAGAGGTTTTAAAAACAGGAAAGGATAGTTCGGCTTAGGAAAACGGAGCAATCCTTTTGGAAAATGTGTAGAAACGGTTGTTAAAGCTGCTTTAACATAAATTATTAGGGAGTATCACATAGTTTCGTAAAAAAATGCTATTTTTGCAGCATAAAATGTGGTTCGTATGAAAAAACAAATCTGCATAGCCCTTCTGGCAACGCTGCTTTTCTCTCCGAGCATGCGGGCGATAGACTATACCGTCTACGGAGGAATGTCGATGCCGCGCAGCAACTTTGCCGATGTGGCTTCGACAGGTGTCAACGTAGGAGCAAAGGCTTTCTTTCCCGTAACGAAACATCTCAGCCTGATTGGCTCTGTCGACTTGTTCCGCAATCCTTCCAACGGTGTGGCACTCGGTACGAAATACGGGATGATTCCTACTTCCAGCGAGTATTCTTTGAGCTGCACGGGCAATACCTCCTTCACGAATGTTCCTGTTATGGGGCATCTGCATTTCGGGGTAAAGCCCAAGGACAAAGATCTCCGTTTCTGGTGCGAGGGAGCTATGGGCGCCAATGTTCGAATCATGAGCCCCGAGCGCTATTCGCTCAGCATGCCTGTAGGGAGCAGTACCACGTTGGAGCCGGGAAACTATACCATCGTTTCGCATTTCGACAACAAGCTGACGTTTGCGACGCTTACTTCCATTGGCTTCACGTTCCACTCGCGTTTTTCCATCGGGCTCATTTGGTATCGTCTGGGGCGTGCGCCTATAACGGGCGACATCGGAGTGACAAATCATACGACAGGCATCACTGAGCACAGATCCTTCGAGTACGACAGGCTGAAGACGCGGGTTCGAGTGATGCGCTTCGCCCTTTCTTTCTAATAAAGGAATAGACGAAACAGATACATGTAAACCGAAAAACAGAATAGAAAACCTGAATCTTTTAACACTTTCGCAATAAAGATGCTAAGAATCAAAACTCACAAATACGTCTTCATCCTCATGTCTGCCTTCTTGCTGATGTCTGTCAGCATGCCGCAGACATCGTATGCAGCCTCTTTGCCTGTCGGAACGGAATCGTCTGACTCCCTGTCGGTTGCAGCAAAGGAAAAGGCAAAGAAACTAAAGGAGGAAGCCAAGAAGGCTCGCAAGACCGAGCGATACGAGAAGAAGCGTGCCAAGAAGCAGGCAGCCGAAGCTAAGAAGCGCGAGAAGAGCGTAGCGAGAGCCTTGAAGGAGCAAGCCAAGTACGAAGCCAAGCTGGCAGCGATGCAGCCCCAGCGCGTTTACCTTTTCGGAGGAGCTATCAACTTTCTCGATTCCGTAGCCTTCGTTACTGACGTTCAGTACATTGACAGCCTCTACATCGAGCCTGACGGGGAGCTGCGTGAGTCGTATGCCTATTCGGGGCAGTTGAAGTTCTACCTCGAAAGTACCTATGAGTTGAAAGACGAGACATGTGCCGTTTACTATGAGCTGAAGGAGAAAAAGGCTGTGAAACGGCAGGAAAAGATGAAAGCCAAGCTGCGCAAGCGCGGTTATTTCATCCATCCAGTCATGAAGGAAAGCTTCCAGTTCAAGGATGCTACCACGAAGTCAAACTCCAGCAACTAGGCGACAGCCTATTTGGAGAAGCATTGAATATACTTTCTTCATACGGCCGTATGTAGAAAGAAAAAAATGAAATGAAGAAAGAAAAAATCCATAAGAAGAAAGAATATCGGCATTTACTTAATACATAATACATAATCTTCGCATGAGAAAACGTGCCACATATCGCCTTGTCGTCCCTCTGCTGCTTTGCCTCCTGTTCGTGTCGTGCGAATGGTGCCACAAGCCAGACCCTACTCCTAAGAAACTGCGGAGAACGGTGCTGGTGTACATCGCTGCCGAGAATAGCCTGGCATACGGCAATTTCCCGGATTTGGACCAAAAGGAGATGGAATCGGCAATAGGCGATGTCCCCTCTGACTGTCGGCTTGTTGTTTTCATTGACGATACCGACCTTCCGCATATCTATACGTGGGAGAAGGACAAATCGGGCACAATGGTGAAGACGGAATTGTACTCGTTCCCCGAGGATTGCAACTCGGCTTCTTCGTCTGTACTGCACGATGTCGTCTATTATGTGGAAGACAAATACCCATCCGACAGCTACGGGCTGGTTCTCTGGTCTCACGGACGAGCTTGGCTTCCTGCCGCAGCCAGCGCTCCTTCCAAACGTGAGGGATTTGCCGTGCTGGAGGTAGATACGGCTTCTCTTCCTCCTCTGGATGCCGATCCGCTCCGACGTTCATTCGGCGTTGATAACGGAGAGAATAGCTACAGCAACAAAGGCTCGCGTATGGATATCTCCGATATGGCGTCAGCCCTTGCTGGATTCCCCAAGTTCGACTTCATCTTCTTCGATGCCTGCTTCATGCAGGCGGTAGAAGTTGCGTGGGACTTGCGGAATGTTACCCATTGGCTCATAGGTTCTCCTGCCGAGATTCCGGGACCTGGCGCCCCGTATGAGAAGCTTATTTCCCCGATGTTTTCCAGCGAGGGATATGCCGAAAGCATTGTCGATGCGTATTACAGAGGCTATGCTGACGAGTGTGTTCCTTTGACATCCACGTCTTCCGATTGCTTCGGTGTCGTCCTTTCAGCTATTGACTGTAGCAAGATGGAAACCCTTCGACAGGCTACTTCCAATATCATCGTGAAGTATATGTCATCCTCCATCAACGACAATGTGAATGGTGTGCAGCATTACTTCCCCTATACGGCAACGGATATTCCTTACTATTTCGACATGCTCGACTATATGCGCAACGTCGTTCCCGCAGGTTCTGACTTGCAGTCGTGGGAGAGAGCCTTCTCCGAGGCTGTGCCCGTAATAAAGGCAACGGATTCTTGGTACTCGGCCTATTCGTATAGCTTATGTCCTGTTGATTTGGAGAACTGCGGAGCCGTTTCTTGCTACGTTCCGCTGAATGGGAAAGTCTTCAGCCAGCTCAATGAGTGGTTCCGTCGTACTGATTGGTATAAGGCTGCATCGTGGAGCGAAGTAGGGTGGTAAGGACATAGGAAAAGACGATACATTCCTTTCGGAGAAAGAAAACCGAGTTTTTCTTTTTGAAGAGGAGAACTAAAGTGGTATCTTTGCAGCGGCTGAGCATAGACTCAGCCGTTGTCTTGTTCAATTCTTTAATTATGTTCAAAAAGCAATTCTTTAAGCGCCCGCTATTGCGTTTCAAGCACTTTGCCCGCAAGAACTACGCCCTTTTCAGCTGCTTAGGCAAAGAGGTGCTAATTGGCGTCTTGTCTGTCGCCACTCTTTCCAGCGCCCAAGCCAAAATAGCTGAACTGCCTGTTCCTGTGGAAGATTCCGTTGCGCGAAGCAATGTGAATCTCGACGAAGTGGTAGTTACGGCAGCACGAGCGCCGTTGACGCAGATGCAGTCGGCGAAGATTGTCTCTATTATTTCGCGGGATGATATTCATCGTGCTTCTGTGGAGACAATCAATGATGTTCTGAAGATGGCCACAGGCGTAGATGTCCGTCAGCGAGGTGGTTTTGGAGTGCAGACGGACGTTTCCATCAACGGCGGTACTTTCGACCAGATTACCATTTTGCTAAACGGTGTCGATATCTCTTCCCCTCAGACAGGGCACAATGCCGCTGACTTTCCCGTTTCTGTTTCTGATATAGAGCGTATTGAAGTGCTCGAAGGTGCTGCTTCCCGCGTTGTGGGGAGTACTGCTTTCTGTGGCGCAATAAACATTGTCACTACGCCCTCCGATTTATCTGGCGTCAGGCTTTCTGCCGAAGGAGGTATGTATGGAACTTATGCGGCAGATGCTACAGTCAACTATGCGGCTTCTGTTGTTCAGAATAAGATAAGCGCTGGATATACGCAAAGCGAGGGAGCCATCGACAACGGCGACTTTGTGAAATGGAATGCTTTCTATCAAGGAAAGACTGCGCTGGGGGAGTCTTCGCTTCGCTGGCAGGCTGGATGGAGCTCGCGTGACTTCGGAGCCAACACGTTCTATAGCGCTAAATTCAATAATCAATATGAAGAGACGCGCCGGCTTTTGGGCTCGGTGAATGGTGATTTACACATCCTTCAGCGAAAAGGCTTCTCCCTCAGTTTTGTTCCTCAGCTCTCGTGGCATCGGGACTATGATCATTATCAGTTGATTCGGGGAATGACGGGGAGTTCCAACGGGGAGAACTATCATCGTACGGAAGCCTTTGGCGCGGGAAACAATATAAATGTAGATTGGAAATTAGGTAAGACGTCGCTCGGAGTAGATGTGCGCAGGGAGAAGATTGTCAGCACGGCTCTCGGAGAACCCCAGCAGGAGTCGGAATGGCTGCCCGTGAGTGGTTCTGAGCGCTATTATGAAGGGAAGGGAGAACGGCTTAACACGAGTCTTTTCTTCGAGCATACGGCTCTTTTGAGATTCTTCACTTTATCTGCCGGATTGCTTGCAAACAGTAACACCGGGCTCGACAATGACTTCCGCTTCTATCCAGGAGTAGATGTCGCCTGGATTCCTACTGCCAGTTGGAAGGCTTTTGCATCGTACAACAAAGCCCTTCGCCTGCCCACCTACACGGATTTATATATAAATAATAAGGTACAACGGGGCGATGTGCATCTTCTTCCCGAGCAGAACAGCATGTATAAATGTGGCGTGAGGTATCGCCGAGCGGGGGTTGAGGCTGTAGTCAGCGCGTTTTACAGTCGAGGAATCAATATGATTGACTGGGCATACGAAACGGAGGAGAGCACGTGCTATCACGCTATGAATATCGGCAGGCTTGACAATCGAGGCGTCTCGGTTGACTTGCATTTCGGCGTACGCGAGTTGCTTCCGAAGGCTGTCGTCAAGGATGTCAAGCTCGGTTATGCTTTTATCGATCAGTCCTATCAGACAGAGCGCCCTATCTTCCGTTCGCTGTATGCGCTTGAATATCTACGACATAAGTTTGTGGCTCAAGTGGATCATGTCGTTTGGAAAGACTTGTCGGCGTCTTGGAATTTCCGCTGGCAGAAGCGCATGAACGGCTACGAGCCTTATGGAAAGCTCGATTGCAAGGTGCTGTGGCATCGGCAGAAGTACGATGTCTATGTGAAGGGCGACAATCTGACAAATCATCGTTACTACGACATCGGGGAAGTCCTTCAGCCCGGGCTCTGGGTTATGGCTGGAGCGGTTCTGCGCCTTTGACGGCAGTTGTTCCCTCATAAAACGAGAGGAGTCGTCTTGTCGGCGCGACTGAAGGACAGCTCCTTTTTTATTCTTCGAAATGCCCGTTGAAGCCTGTTTTTTCAATAAGTTTTTTTCCCTTCTCCAAAAAAAATTTTCCCTTCTTCATCTCGCCGTATGAAGAAAAAAAAATCAATATGGACAAAGAAAAAATGGAGGAGCGAGATATTCGTCGAAAAGAGCGTTTCAGGCAAGGATTTCTTCAATCCTCCGTAGTTGCTCTTCGCTGAAGGGGGGCGACTGCAGACAACGGATATTCTGCTCAAGCTGCTCGGTGCTGCTTACTCCCACAAGCACGCTTGTTGTTGCCGGATGATGCAGAACCCATGCGAGGGACATCTGAGCGAGTGTTTCGCCTCGCTCGTGGGCTACGTTGTTAAGGGCGTGCAATTTCTTCAGAAGCGTCTCGGTAAGCACTTCCCGCTTGAGGAAACGTCCCTCCATCATACGTGAATCGGAAGGGATGCCGTTCAAATATCTGTTGGTAAGGAGCCCTTGCGCCAGCGGGCTGAACGAAATGAAGCCTGTGCTTATCTGTTGGAGAAACTCCAGGATTCCTTCCTCAAGAGGCGCTCGGTCGAGCAGATGGAATCGTCCCTGATAGATGAGGAGCCGCACGTCGTGCTCCCTGAGGTAGGCTTCGGCAACCTCCAAGGCATGCAAGGGCCAGCGGCTTATGCCCACGTAGAGAGCTTTCCCCTTGTGCACGATATCGACGAGGCATTGGAGCGTTTCCTCCAGCGGAGTCTCTGGGTCGTATCTGTGGCAATAGAAAAGGTCCACGTAGTCGAGCCCCATTCGCCGAAGGCTTTGGTCAAGGCTTGCCGTCAGGTGCTTTCTGCTTGCCCACGAGCCGTAAGGACCCTCCCACATATCGTAGGCAGCTTTCGTGCTGATGAAGAGCTCATCGCGATGCGCTTTCAAGTCCTCCTTGAGGATTCGTCCCATCCGCTTCTCGGCTTCTCCCGGCTCTGGGCCGTAGTTGTTGGCTAGGTCGAAGTGTGTGATGCCGTTGTCAAAGCCACAAAGGACTATCTGGCGCGATGTTTCGTAGGGCGTCAGGTTTCCGAAATTGTGCCACATGCCTAAGGAGACCTTGGGGAGCAATACTCCGCTTTTTCCACATCGGCAGTATTGCATGCCGCAATCGTAGCGCTTGGGGTTCATAGCAGAATAGATTTTCCTGTTGAGAAGTTAGAGACGAAGCTTGAGTTGTACTTGAATTCCATCGTTGGAAGAGCCGAAAATCTCCCTCCAGGTTGCCTGCCACACGTAGTCGATTTCCATACAATGAAATATGTTACCCACGCCGACGGTAATCTTCGTGCAGGGCAGGGGGCAGAGGGCATTCGGATCGGCAGTAGCAGGAATGTGGGAGTTTTCCAGCCTTCGGTAGGTGGAATTAGGCATCCAGATGTTCTTGGCGCCTACGATTTCACGCAGATCCAGCTTTTTAAGCAGAGGGATGTGGTTGAAAATGATGCCGCGCATCTTGTTCGTGAAGTTCCACTGAACATATCTGTCGCTGACAAGGTCCATCGGGTTGAAATCGGCATAGCTGATGTCGTTCAGCTTGAAGGCAGGGCTCGAGTTAGGAACAATGAGCAACGGAATGGGCACATTGGGCGTCCATACGCGTCCTGCCTTTACCGTATTGTCGGAGAAGCCGTATGCGCCGAAGCGTATGCGCTGCTTGTACGAGAACTCGGTGTGCATGTAGTCGTAGTCGCTGCCGAGGAATCCCTTGCGAGCCATCGTGTGCCGCAGGGAGAAGATGGGGGCCTCTCTGCGCATCACGTAGCGCGCATCGGGCTTGTCGAGGAACACTTCCCCAGGGGAGTAGCGGAGAGCAATTTCCATTTCCGACAAGTCGAAGTCCGTCATTCCCTCAGGCATCAGCGATGAGGGGAACAGGGGATTGTCGGGCTCCAGGAAGGTGCGGTGCCGAGCCTTGAGCGAATAGGAGAATCCTCCTTGCAATTCGCTGTTGTACGAGAGCTCCTGCCTGCGCTGCATAGCGTAGGGATAGGAGTAGCTGTGTTTGATAGATTCAAACAGATTGTCCCAGCCTTCGTCGGGCTTCCATTCGCGCAGAGGGAAAATATCGTAGTCGCAGCGCAGGCGCAGGGAGTGAACGGGATATTCTCCGAAGTGCCGCTGGCGCGGGTTGAACGAGTACTCCAGCTGCCCCATGTATTTCCATTTTCTATCCTTCGTGCCGTAGGCGACGTAGAATCGCGCTCCGAGGTGCTGATTCAAGTATCCGCTTGTCATTCCTCCTGCGCGGAGACGAATGCCCTCTATGTTGTTGAAACTCAGCGTCGAGGTGACGGGGCCGAAGAAGAAAGCAGGGTCTTCAGGCGAGGAGGGGAGGAAGTTATAGTCGATGATGCTGGCGATGCCTTCCAGCATGTTGTAGAAGGGATATTGTCGTAATTCGCGAATGAGGCCTTCCGTCAACTTATATGAGTCGGAGGGAAGCGAGCCGAACGATGCTGTCGGGCTAACGCTTGCTGTCGGCTGCTCCTCGCTGCCTTCTGCGCCGACGTATCTGTATCCCGCGTAAGCAGTCTCCTTGCGGATGGCGGCTCCTCCCGCCTGGCGCACGGAGAAGTTTGCCAGCGTGAGCTCGTAGCTCTTGCTGTTGTGCCCCGCTGAGTCGGGCGAGAAGGACTGGATGATAAGAATGGACTTAAGGAAATTGATTTTCGCTTCAGGCGATGTCGTCATCTGGATGTGCCGTAAGGCGTGCGAGGAAGCATCCACGTAGAGATGCCCTGTGAAGGTGCACGCGGTAGGGTCGACGGGGGCAAAGACGATATCGACGCATCGGTCCTTCCCAATGAACACGGTGTCTTTCCTTAGCGCAAAGCGGTAGGCGATAGTGCCGAAGGCCGAGAGGGGAGAGATGAAACGCTCGTCGAGAAGCTTGATGTTGGGGTCGAAGATATCAGCACTTCCGATGAGTTCTTTTTGGATGTTCTCCACTTCGTCTTCGGTGAGGAAGTCGTCCACACCCGAACGGAAGCGTTTGTCGTAGACGACGGCTCGTCCCTCGGGCGAGGCGTCGAAGTATTCCGTAGCTGTCGATTCACGAGCCGTGAGGTTCAGAAGGGGCTCTGGCGAGGGGTAGAGGTCAAGGTATCGGATGAAAAGCTCGGGGCGTAGCTTCAGCAGCTTCTTTAGGGCTCCGTGATCTGCCTCGCTCAACGAGAGGGTGAGAATGTCGTGTCGGCTGCGGCTCACACATCCGTTCAGGTTCGGGCGGTAGCTGTCCTTATTGGCAATGATTTCGCGCACGATGTCAAGCCCAGGGTTATTCTTGCGCGAGTAGCGCCCTCCGAAGGCATTTCCCTGGATGATGACTTCGCTCAGGTTGAAGTTGCCCATGATGTACTCGTCGCCGTTGTCAAGTTCCTGCGCTGCAAGGCTGGAAACCGTGCAGAGGAGGAGAAGGAAAACGAGTTTTTTTCGGAACATCGGAGACATGGGCAGGAGTATGCTGGAGAGGGGTTTTTAGCTTGCTGAATTTTCGAGAAGGGAAAAATTTTTTTCGAGAAGGAATCTCGCCGTATGAAGAAAGAAAAAATTTTTTTGAAGAAAGAAAAATTTCATATGGGTTGAAACCTGTCTATTTTATCGGCTCATCCGAAGGAGGGGTCAGGATTGTCGAGCCGGAAGACGATGCGGAAAGAGCCTTCGTTGAACGATGTGGAGGATATGCGGAAGTGTCCTATCTGCGCGGTGTGCTCGACGTGAGTGCCGAGACAAGGGCACACGTCGTAGTCGCCGATATAAACCATTCGGAGTGTTTCCGAGGCATCCTCGGGAAGGCGGCTCAGGTCGATGCCCTCGGGTAAATTGTCGCGCGTGACAAAGCGTGTTGTCACAGGCAAGTCGCGCAGGATGACGTCGTTTACCGCTTGCTCCACTCGCGCAATCTCCTCGTCGGTGAGAGGGCGGGGAAGCGCGTAGTTGCACTTGCTCTTCTTGCGCTCCACGTGGTTCACGCGTGAGCGGGCACATCCGAACATTTTTACCATTGTGCCGTTCAGAATATGCTCAGCGCTATGAGCGGGGGCATATTCTGATTTGTTGTGCTCGTTGAGGATGACTTCTTCCATATTATTATATCATGCGAGGCAGATGCTTTGCCCAAAGTCATTTTGAGTCAATTTGGTGCAAAGATAAAAAAAATACGCGACAACACTTGTTTCGCTGCCTAAAAAACATTAAATTAGTGCCCGAAATGTTGGAATCCCCCTGCCTGCGAGGGCTAGAGGGTGCACGGAAAGGAAGAATAAAGTTTTCAGCTACTGACTTATGAAAGAAAAAAGGAATGTAAGGTGTGTGTCACATCTGCTGCCGATGATGGCGCTCTTGCTTTTTGTTGCTTGCGGCACGCATGTGAAGCAGACAATAATCCCGGAGAACTCCAAGTTGGGTGTTGCTCAGGTTGACGTTTCGGAAACAGCCTATGCTGCGAGTTGCCCGCTGGAGGGATACCGCCTCGTCTGGCACGACGAGTTCGATGCCGACGGCCCTCTTGGGGACGACTGGACGTATCAGGAGGCACGTGCCGGCTGGGTCAATCATGAGCTTCAGACCTATGTGAAACGCGTTTCTCCCGCAGGAGAAAGCGTTGCCGAGTGCTCGGGAGGTGCGCTCCGCATTCATTGCTTCAAGGAGAACGGTAAAGTTTACTCCGGACGCGTTTACGCTAAGGTACACGAAGGCTGGCAGTATGGCTACGTGGAGGCGCGCATCAAGCTGCCCAAGGGAAAAGGCACGTGGCCCGCTTTCTGGATGATGCCTGTTCGTTTTTCTGCCTGGCCCGACGACGGGGAAATAGATATTATGGAAGAGGTAGGCTATCACCCCGACTACACATCATCGTCTATTCATTGCAAGAAGTACTACCACAGCATAGGTACGCAGAAGACGAAGGAACGTCTCTGTCCTGGAGCCGAAGGAGCATTTCACATCTATGCTCTTGAGTGGACTGCCGACTACATCCGTACTTACGTTGACGGAGAGGAATTGTTTTTCTACGAGAATGACGGCAAGGGCGACAGGCAAACGTGGCCCTTCGATGCGCCTTTCTACGTCATCCTCAACCTAGCTTGGGGCGGCGACTGGGGCGGTTCACAAGGCATTGACGAAAGTGCCTTGCCTGCGACGATGGAAGTCGACTACGTCCGTGTCTTCCAGAAAAAGTAGAGCCTTTCCGCGCATCTTCGATAGAAGTCCCTACATTGCTATTGAGCCAAAGGCTCGCAGCTTTGTGTTTTTTTTCGTGATTTTTTGCTGTTTCCTGTGTTTTACGGCAAAAAAAGCCTATTTTTGTGGCTAAATTAACTTTATGTATAGTTTTTCTGCTATGAACGTCAAGTCATTCACCCTCAATCGTTCGTCGGTAGCCGCTTTGTCGGCTATGCTTACGGACGAGCCCTCCGTATTCGTAGTTCGTCCCGAGTCACACGTCAGCCGTCTTTTCAGCGCTGCCGTGCATTGCCAGCTTGTTGAGAAGGGTAACCCCAGTCTTCACTATGCGGAGATTTGCAGCTACTTTGCTTCCTTGTTTCCCGATCCGGCAGCCGAGCCCGTCTATCATACCGAAGTAACCTCCATCGCTACTTACTTGGAGCAAGCCAAGCTTTATCCTGTGGCCTATCAGTCGCTCTACGACTACGTGATGGCGCGTTGTGCTGCGCTGTGTGCCCAGCTCGTGGCGTTTGCCTTACCCGCAGAAGCCTCGTTCGTTGATGGTGCCGATCTACTCGTGTGTCATGAGAAGGACGGCATTTCTGTAGTCGACTGGACGGAAACTTCCGCGCGCATTCGTCAGCGTCTTTCCGATACGGGCGTCATCGTAGTGTCGGGAGGCTATGGACGTACGGCTTCGGGCTATAACGTAGCCATCGGCAAGGGTGGGGCAGACCTTGTGGCAACATCTATTGCTGCCGAGCTGCAGGCAGAGGAAGTCATCATCTACGCCTCTGTCGACGGCATCCAAGGAATCCCTTCGATGACGTACACCGAAGCTTCGCAGTTCTGTAGCGTTGCTGACAGCCCGCTGGAACCTGCAGCCCTTTGGCCTGTGCTCAAGGCTGACATTCCCTTGCGCATCCTCAATATCACCAATCCCTCTTTCGCTGGCACCCTCATTAGCTCCCATGCAGAGGGAAAGGGAAGCATTACTGGCGTCGTCAGCGAGACGGGCTTAGATCTCATTACCGTTGCCGGCACCTCCTTGCTTGGCACCATAGGCATCAGCTCCGCTCTCTTCGGAGCTTTGGCACGTGCAGGCATCAACATACGTTTCATCTCGCAGTCTTCTTCGGAGTACAGCATCAGCATCCTAGTACGTCATGCCGATGCTGAATCGGCTCTTGTTGCCATTCGTTCGCTCATCGCCGAGAATCACCTGCTTACCTACGACGATGTTGTCTACCACGAGCCTTCCGTTTCCGTTATCGTTGTTTGTGGCGACCGTATGCAAAATGTACCAGGCATCTCAGCCTCTGTCTATAATGCGCTTGCGCAGGCTTCTATTTCCGTCATCGCCTCCGCGCAGGGAGGGGAGCAACTCTCTATCTCTATCGTTGTGGCTGACGCCGATGCTGCGCTTGCCGTCGAAGCCATCCGCAGCGTGGTAGCACAGCAGCGTTAGAAAGGTGCTCACCGATGAAACGCACATCTTTCTTCCTGCTTCTCGTCCTGGCTGCCCTTGCATCTATGGGCCAGCCCTCCAGCACTTACTACAGCAGTGCCAACGGCAAAAGCGATGCCGCCCTCAAGACAGCCCTTTACAACATTATCAAGTCCCATACCACCATTTCTTATGACGGGCTCATCAGCTGCTATTCCACCACCGATGTCGATGACAACGGCAAGATATGGGACATCTACTCCAACTACCGCTTCAATACCAATTCCAGATGCGGCAACTACAAGAACGAGGGCGACTGCTACAACCGTGAACACACTGTACCTCAGAGTTGGTTTGACGAGGCATCGCCCATGAAGAGTGACCTCTTCCACGTGCTTCCCACCGATGGTTACGTCAATGGCAAGCGTAGCAACTATCCTTACGGCAACGTCGGCACCGCTTCTTATACATCTGGCAATGGCAGTAAGTTAGGTGCCTGTAAGGATGCAGGCTACTCAGGAACTGTCTTCGAGCCCATAAACGAGTACAAGGGCGACATCGCTCGCATTTACTTCTATATGGCTACTTGCTATGAAAATAAGTGCTCCTCTTGGACTGGAGGCATGTTTGGCAGCGAGAGCCGCGGATTCAAGACGTGGGCCATCCGTGTCCTCCTCCAATGGCACCGTCAAGATCCTGTCAGCCAAAAGGAGATAGACCGCAACAACAACGTCTATTCTAAGCAGCATAACCGTAATCCTTTCGTTGACTACCCTCGTTTAGCAGAATATATCTGGGGTGACGACATGAATGAGGTTGTTGACTTCTCGCAGCTCACCCTCTATTCCAATGAAGCTGCCTCCTCCGGCAGTTCTGTCATTCGTCTCTACTATAACGGCAACGGCGGCTCCTCTTCCGTGTCGTCCACTACAGCCAATGAAAGTGGTGTCGTTACCGTCACCACCGTCAGCCCCACGCGTAGCGGCTACACCTTTATCGGCTGGAATACCTCCGCTAACGGCACCGGCACTTCTTATGCCCCCGGCGTTTCGTTTACACTCACTGCTAGTCTCACGCTTTACGCCCAGTGGCAGCGTACTGATGGAGGAAATGATGACGATGATCCAATGTACACCGATTGGACTCTTGTCACCTCACCCTCGCAGCTCGTTGTCGGCGACGAGTACCTCATTGCTTGCAACAGCAAGGATGTCGTTGCAGGGCTTATCACCGAGAAAAATATCTTGGCTCAGGTCGAGGCTACCTTCTCTTCCGACGTCTCCATCGTTGAAGAGCTTGGCTCCGATCCTCTCATTCTCACCCTTGGAGGCAGCACGGGCAGCTGGACCTTTGCCGACGATACAGGAGCCCTCCTCGGTGCTACTGCTGCTAAGACGCTATCCATGGGCAGCGGTGTCACTACCTGGACTATTTCCTTTGCCTCCGACGGCAATGTCACCATCCAGAATACTACTTCTGATTACGGGCGCTTTCTCTATAACGCCAGCGCACCTCGCTTCACCACCTACATATCTGATACTAACAGCTTCATGCTCCTGCCGCAGCTTTACACACGCAGCCGCATCCCAGCCCCCGTTACGGGCGATGTCAATGCCGACGGCAAGGTTGATGTCTCCGATGTCACCGCCCTCGTTGCCCACATCCTCGGCATTTCCACTGTCGATCCTTTCCGTGCTGATGTTAATGCCGACGACACCGTTGATGTCTCCGACGTTACCGCTCTTGTTTCCCTCATACTTCGTGGAAAATAGGAGAGAGGGGCTTAAGAGTTTAGAGAGTAGAGTTTATAGTGTAGAGTGAATGCTGAAAGGTTAATTGTTGAATTGGAGAAAAGCTGAAGACGAATCATTTGCCCCTTGCCTTTGGTCTTTCGCTCCTTAACTGATGATTTGGTTATCTGATTGTTTTAACACCTTGTACAAGATACTCATTCCCATTGCCTGCCTTGCTGGCTACCTCCTCACCCACAGTCCTTTGCTGCGTGTGGGCACCACGTCCCTTTGCCTCTTACTCGTCTTGTTACTGCTCATCCCTAAGCCGCGCAACGCTACCCTTGGCTGGATTGTCGCAGCTTTCGCTCTTTCTATCGCTGGCGACTGCGTGCTCAATCATTGGGGAGGCAGTTTCTTGGGTTTCGTCATCGGTGTTGTCCTTTTCCTGATGGCTCATGTCGGCTACATCTTATATAGTCTTTGTCACGGTTCTATCCGCTGGTGGCTCTTCGCCTTGCTTACACTCCTCTTTGGCAGCTACTACCTGCTGCTCCTGCGCCCTCAGATAGGCGATGCTATCACTAGCCTTGCTGTCTTCGCCTATATTCTTGTCTCCTGCTTGTCTTTGGCCGCTGCCGCAGGCTTGCGAGGCAGCACTCTCGTGCGAATCCTCTTCATTGCAGGCATTGCCAGCCTCTTGTTCTCCGACTTCCTTATCGCACAGAAACGGTTCCTCGGCGACGGCACTCTTTATGCCCTCATGATGCCAACCTATTTTGCATCCCAGATTCTTGTCACTGCCTCCCTACTTGCCGAGAATGCCTTCCATCGGCATACAGGCCGTTAAGCTATTTCTCCTTATTTATTCTGATTACCTGATTATCTAAATAATTCCCCTATGGATCGCCGACAATTCCTCAAGTCAAGTGCGCTGCTTGCCGCAGCTGCTGAAGTGCCCTCCCTCGCGCAGAGTGTCACGCCTGTTCCTGCAGACGATGTCGTCTCCTCGCCCGATCAGCCCCTTATCATCTCTGCCCCCATGCTTCAGAACTATGCTGAGAACAGCATGGGCGTTGCCTTTGCCGTCAGTGATATGGCCAACGGCTTTGTCACCTATGGCTTGAGCCCCGATCTCTCCGACGGCATCACTGTCAAATGCGGAGGATACCGCGTCACCGACATCAATCGCTACGTCATGCTCGTCCGCCTCACAGGCCTCCAGCCAGCCACAACCTACTATTACCGCATTGGAGCCGATCGTGTCGACTACCGCGGGGGCTACAATATGCACATCACTTCCACCGAGCAAGACCCTCGAATCTATTCTTTCACAACCGCTGGTTCCCGCGCGCGTGCCCACTTCTGCGTTATCAACGACACTCACGCCAGCTGGAAGCCCTTTGGCCTTGCTGTTGAAAAGATTGCATCCCTCCGTCCCTCCTGTGTCGTTTGGAATGGTGACGCTACCAATTGCGAGGAGAAGATTGAGCGCCTGCGCCACATCTTCCTTACCCCCGAGATTCAGCGTGCCGACTACGCAGCTTGCACGCCTTATCTCCTCTGTCCAGGCAATCACGACTGTCGCGGAATGGCCTCCCGTCATCTCGAGCAGGTGTGGATGTATCGCCAGCCAGACGAGCGTCCTTCCGCCTACTGGGATCTCGGACGGAACTTTGCCGTTCGTATGGGAGCTGTTGCCCTCATAGGCCTAGACACCGCCGAGGACAAACTCGACGAGAACCCCCTCTTCGCGGGCCTTTTCACCTCTGCTCCCTACCGCGAGGCGCAGACGCGTTGGCTTCGAGACGTTCTCCGCCGTCCCGACATTGCCTCAGCGCCCTTCCTCGTCGCCATCTGCCACATTCCTCTCTTCGATGCCGACCCTAAGTCCAATCCCGGCGATGTTCGTCCTGCCGATTCCGCGCCCCAGTACACTACCGACTACGCTATGTGGCAGCGCACCTGCGCAACCCTCTGGGCGCCTCTCCTTGAGGAAGCACGCTGCCAGCTTGTCATCACCGCCCACCAGCACCGTTACCGCTACGATGCCCCTACCGCCCAGCGTCCCTGGGCGCAGATTGTCGGTGGAGGCCCTGAGATGCACCTCGAGCGCGGAGAGTTCCCCACCGTCATCGAAGGCAGCGTCAGTCGCGGAAGGCTCATCGTCAACGTCCACAACCTCCTCACCGACGCCGTTCAAGAGCAGTTCACATTTTCACCCCGCTAAGGCCCCCAAAGCACTCATCGGCAAGTGACGCAGAGCCTTTAGAAAAGCAGGAAATCCTACGAGATATCCTATTCGCTTTGCTTTCGCTTTTCCTCCCTTCTTCAGAGCATGCGCTCGAGAAGGAATTAAGGTTTTTCTTCAGAGAAAAATTGAAACGACGCATGCGTCGCTTATAAACGACCCATGCGTCTTTCATGAACGATGCATGCGTCTTTTGAAAAATGGACAGACGAGAGCGGTTGATTCTTTCTTGAAAAGACTTAATGGCGGCTTTTGAAGAAGCGGCGCAGCTGGGAGGGCTCCATACCGCGACGCAAGGCGTAGTCGGCGAACTGGTCGTCGCCGATGCGCCCAACGGCAAAATAGCGCGCCTGAGGATGGGGAATGATAAGCCCGCAGACGGAGGCCTGGGGCTTCATGGCGCCGTTTTCGGTGAGCTGGATGCCGATTTGGGTGAGGGGGCAGAGCTGGTTGAGGATGAAGATGATGCTCAGGTCGGGCATGCAAGGATAGCCAACGGCAGGGCGCAGGCCCGGGAGGGTGTCGCTCTGGAGTTTTTCGGCAGCTGCTTCTGCCAGACGCACAGCAATTGTTTGGCGGAGAAGGGAGTCGAAGGGATCGGCGCCTTCGGTCCTTTCGGGATTGGCAACGGGCGATGTGGTAGCGAAGATGCCGATAGTGCTGCCGCAAGGGGAGATGAAGTCGCTGAGGCAAAGCGTGGTGCCGTCAGGACTTACCGTCTGCTGGCGCAGAAGTGGGATGATGACGTCTTCTACAATGATGTTGTCGCCCTGACTGCGTGCCTCGACTTGGCGAAACATTCCTAGAGCAGCTTCCTCGCTGTCAATGCGGGCAAGGAAGGCGTTGGCGTCTGCAAGAAGCTCGTCAGCCTCCTTCGTTCCCTCGCGTACCTGCCAGGCATGAAAGAAATGTGCCCAGTCAATGAGGGGCACAAGATCGGAGGTAAGGTAGCGGAAGAGGGTAGGCATAGGATTATCTGTCGAAGAGGAGCCGTTGCCCGTGAATGTCGTTGTGGAGCATACCGTCGCTGAAGGCTACAGCGCCGTTAACCCATACGCGGGAGATATCGGAGAGATGTCCTTCCTTGTCTTTGCTCAGCAGCACGAGGTCTGCCTTGTAACCCTCGCGGATAAACCCGCGCTGGGCGATGCGGTAGCGCGTGGCTGGGTTGTGGCACATGGTGCGCACGACGTCGGTAAGGGCGAAGACTTCCTCCGACACCAGGCGAAGCATGAGGGAAAGGGAGTGGGGAAGAACAGCGATGCCAGATGCAGCCCTTAGGGCTCCTCCTTGCTTGTCGGCAGGGGTGTGAGGGGCGTGGTCGGTAGCAATAGTGTCAATTATCCTGTCGCGTACAGCTTGCCGCAAGGCGTTGCGGTCTTCTTCCGTCTTGATGGCTGGGTTGCACTTGATGGCTGTTCCGAGCTTGGCGTAGTCGGCATCCGTATACATGAGATGAGCGATGCAGGCTTCGGCTGTGATGTGCTTTTCGGCAACGTCGCCAGGATGAAAGAGAGTGAGCTCGCGCTGGGTGCTGACGTGGAGGATGTGGATGTCGGCTCCCGTCTTCTCGGCAAGCTCCACAGCCTGTGCTGACGAGCGGTAGCAGGCTTCCTCGCTTCGGATGAGAGGATGAAAGCGCACGTCGGGGTCTTCTCCGTAGAGTGATTGGTAGTATCGGGCATTCTCGGCGATAATCCGTTGATCCTCGCAATGAAGAGCAATGGGTACGCGGGCGTGGGAGAAGATATCCTCGAGAATTCGGTTGTCGTCGAGGAGCATTCCTCCCGTGCTGCTGCCCATAAAGACCTTGATGCCGCAGTTAGTGCTTGCGTCGAGCGCTTCAAGCTCGCTGAGGTTGTCGGCTGTGGCACCGAGGTAGAAGGAGTAGTTGGCAGGGCTGCATTGGGCGGCAATGTCGTACTTCTGCTCGAGGAGAGCAATAGAAGTTGTCTGCGGAATGCAGTTAGGCATATCCATGAAGGAGGTTACTCCCCCCGCGACAGCCTTACGGCTCTCGCTGGCTATGGTAGCCTTGTGCGTGAGTCCAGGCTCGCGGAAATGGACATGTTCGTCAATGACACCGGGAATGAGGAAAAATCCTTCCCCTTCGGTGACTGTGTCGATGCGGATATCCTCTTTTAATTGGAGCGGAACATTGTCCTCGCCCTCAAAGACATGCTTGATTACTTCATCTTCGATAAGCACGGAGGCAACGAACGTTCGTCCTTCGTTGACAACGGTTGCGTTTCGGATGAGTTCTGTCACAGCGGTGCGGAGTTAGGATTTTGCCTTCGGGTATTCCTTGAACCATCCGTCCCAGCGGAGCCTGAGGACACCGAAGACAGCTTCGCCGAAGATGCTGCTGTTCATCTTGCTGGTGCCGAGCTCGCGGTTGACGAAGACGACGGGAACTTCCTTGATGCGGAAGCCGCATTTCCAGGTGGTGTACTTCATTTCTATCTGGAAGGCATAGCCTTTGAAGCGGATTTCGTCAAGGTTGATGGTCTCCAGCACTCGCCGTTTGTAGCATTTGAATCCTGCCGTTGTGTCGCGAACTGGAATGCGCGTGATAAAATGCACGTAACGGCTAGCGTAGTAGGACATTAGCACGCGGGACATAGGCCAGTTGACGACGTTCACTCCGCTGACGTAGCGCGAGCCTATGGCGAGGTCGAAGCCTTCTTCGGCGCAGGCGTTGTAGAGACGGGGCAAGTCGTTGGGATTGTGCGAGAAGTCGGCATCCATCTCGAAGATGTAGTCGTATCCATGCTCCAGCCCCCACTTGAATCCGCAGATGTAGGCTGTTCCCAGCCCCTGCTTTCCTGCGCGCTCTACCATGAAGAGCCTTTCGGGAAACTCCTCCTGCAGCCGACGGACGATGTCGGCGGTTCCATCGGGCGAGCCGTCTTCGATGACGAGGATATGGAAAACTTTTTCCAGGCCGAATACGGCTCGGATGATATTCTCGATGTTTTCTTTCTCGTTATACGTGGGGATGATAACGATACTGTCGGAGGTGTTCATGATGCATTTGTCTATTTTGCTACAAAAATACGCTTATTTTTTGATTTTCGTGCAAGGAGCTCTCTTTTTTAAAAAAAGTAAGAACGAAAAAGTTTTTTTAGTACCTTTGTCGCAGTAGGTATTCTCAAGCAAAAATTATGAAGAAGGGAAAATTTTTTTTTCTTTCTTCATACGGCGAGATTCCTTCTCGATAAATTTTTATTTGTTCTTGAAAAATTGTTATGCGTAAAGTTCAATTTCCAGTCCTTTCTTGGACTTTGATTCTTTTCTTTCTTTTTGCCGTTTCGTGCGGAAATCGCCAATCGGCGAAGGAGACTGCAGCTCTTGCCGACGAGGAACAGCCCTCGGAAACGGCTATTGATATGAGTCAGTATATGCCTTCCCTTTCTGCGGGTGCTGTCGCGCCTGATTTTGTGGCAAATGATACGCTGGGAAATGCTTTCCAGCTCAGTAGCTTGAGGGGCTTCTATGTCGTTGTTGACTTCTGGGCTTCGTGGTGCGGAGATTGCCGCAGGGAGATACCTTCGGTAAAGGAGCTCTTTGCCGAGTATGCGCCTCGAGGAGTAAAGTTCGTGGGACTTTCCTTTGACCACGATGCGGAAGCGTGGCGCAAGTGCCTGGCGGAGAGTGATTTCCCGTTCCTTCAGGTAAGCAATCTAGTAAAATGGAAAGAGAGCCCTATTTCGGCTTCCTATGACCTTCACTGGATTCCAACGCTGGCGCTGATTTCGCCTGAGGGCACCCTTGTGGGCTTTGCCTTCACGGCTTCGGACATGCGCTCCTTGCTGGAAAAAATAAGTTAAACGCACCCTTTCCTCCTTTTCCTGCCAAAGAGGCTCTTCCGCGCGGAAGGGTCTCTTTGTCTTTTTTAAGAAAAAACTTTTGTGCTGTACCGTATTTTGGTTCAGCGGGCGTTTTACTTTGCATCGTCAAACAGAAAGAAAAGCAACGGTGAAAGAAAAACAGCTTATCTCGAAAGGAGCCCGTCGCCTGCACTTCATGCAAGCCAACTTCGTGGCAGGAAGAAAATTCTATGTGCGCGTTCCGCTAACTTCGGAGGTGCATTAAGTTCAGTAATATCAATAAATTAAAGAGGAAAAATTATGGTACTTTTACTTACATTAGCCGTCGTTTTTGTTGGAGTTGTCGCCTTTGCTGATTTCCGCGAATTGACAAAGTAGCCCGATGCCGAATCAACGCTTACGCCGAGAAGTGTGCTTGCCTGCGTCAGAAGGGTTTGGCGGAGCCGGAAAAAGGCGGTTCACATATTCGGCGCTGTTTCGTTTGGCATTTTGGTGGTTGATTGCTATCTTTGCAGCATAGGAAATAATTGCGTATGTCGAAAGCGAATGATCTGTTTCAGAAATACGTGTGGATAGTGAATACTATCCTGCGCTCTTCGTATGGCATTTCGTTTGAGGAACTCGCCAGGCGCTGGAAGGGGAGTGAGGCAGGCAAGGGGGAGCGTTTGTCGCGTACCTCTTTTAATCGCTACCGCGAGTCCATCGAGGAGATGTTTGACATCAACATCGAATGCAGGCGCGACGGAGCCGCCTACGTCTATTATGTTGAGAATCCCGAGGCGCTTCATTCTTCCTCTTCCCAGTCGTGGCTCTTGCGCTCGCTCACCGTTGGAGGTGCTCTCCAGCAGGGTTCTGACATCAAGGAGCGCATACTCCTGGAGTCTATCCCCGGGGGGCAGGAATATCTGCCCGTCATCATTGAGGCGTTGAAGTACAATCTGCTTCTGCAGGTGGAATACAGGAAGTTCCATTCGCCTGAGTCCCAGTTCTTCGAGCTGGAGCCTTATTGCCTGAAGGTTTTCCGTCAGCGCTGGTATCTGGTGGGCCATAACGTGGGGTATGAGAAAAACGATATTCGCGTGTATGCCCTTGACAGGTTTGCAAGTGTTAAGGAAACCGATACGCCTTTTTCTCTTCCCGACAACTTTGACGCTACAGTCTTCTTTGAGAATAATTTCGGTGTCTATGTGGGAGGAGAGGAGAAGGCGCAGAAGATTGTCATTCGTGCCTATGGTTCACTTGTGAATTTCCTTCGCACGCTTCCCCTGCATCATTCGCAGCGAGAAATCGACACGCAGGAGGCTTGGGCCGATTTCAGCTATTTCCTGCGTCCGACGTATGATTTCCGGCAGGAGCTGCTCTCTCAAGCCGAGCAGCTGGAGGTGCTTGAGCCTGCCGAATTCAGGGAACAGTTTCACGACTCCCTTGAAAGGGCTTGCCGACGTCATGCAGGCGAGCCCGCGGATTTGAAAAAATACTTCAAGTAGAAGTGAAAATCACTCGTTTTCTCTTCTTCAAAATGCATCAAGTTCCTTCCCGATTTTTTGGAGAAGGGAAAAATTCTTTTTCTTTCTTCATACGGCGCGCTCGAGAAGGGAAAATTTTGTGTGAAGAAAACATTTAAAAAAGGAATAGGGAAACCCTTCGAGGCAACCCTATTTCCTATGGATCTTTGAAAAACTGTCTTGGAGCTTCGATAGCTTGCTTCGGTAAAGAGGAAAGCTATCTCGGCGTCTCGAAAACTTATCTCTTCGGGAGTTTTATCTTCGACAGGAAGTGCTTGACGGTGGTGTCGAGAGGCTTTTTCTCTACAGCGCTGTTCGTGTTCTCCAGAATGACGCGAGCTACGGTGTCGGCAGGTTTCGGGTTGTATTTGAACAGCGTCTTGAAGCAGAATTCTCCGACGGAGAAGGGGATGACTTCCACTTGCCCGTTTCCGATGTAGTTCTCCCTGCATATCATCTGCAGGCGGTTGTGGATGCCGAGATACTTGCTCTGCACCAAATCGTTGGCCTTCACGGCGTCGCTGTTGTCAACTTTCGTGACAAGGATGTAGATGCCGTCGGTCTTCTTGAAAGCTCCCAGCTGCTGCAGGAAGGAGATGGTTGTGCTGAGGTAAATCTTCTCGGGCAGCTCGTCAAAGAGCTTGCGCTCGTCGGTGTTCTCGATGACGAAGAAATGAATGCGCCGGTTGGTGGAGTCGTTGATGAGATGCGAGAGCGTGTCGATGATTTCCTGCTCGTTTTCCTTCACGGGTTCCTTGACAACTGACTGGTTGTAGATGCAACGGAGCATCGACGTGGGGGGCTCGATGAGGGTGACGGGATGAGTCTTGTCTTCGGCATCGATAAGGTCTATACCCATAGCCGACATCTCGAGGGTGCTGTTCCCTTCCGGCACGCGGCAGATTGTTTCGTCCTGGAAGATGCGCATAAGTTTTATCAGGTTGACGTAGCCTTGCGACTCAATATCGGGATGTGCGGCAGCTACCTCGTTGCTGTTTGTCATAGCATTGATGATGGAGCCGATAGCAAGGGTTATTCCCGAGCCGGGGACGCCCCAGAAGTAGATCTCGGTGCTTGGCTTGTCGATGTGCTCCAGTTTCGAAGGCACTCCGAAGGAGGGGAACTTGTTGTCGGAGAAAAGTTCCCGAACATAGGCTTTTTCCAAGCCGGCATCGAGAAGTTCTTCCACGCTGAACAGCTTGCTCCGCAGGAGTGCGATGATTGTGGATGCATCGAGCAGGTTATGGTCATAGCGGAGGGCTTCGAGGATATCGCGTTTGTTGACTTTTCCTTCGCTGGTTTCGGTTTCTATCAGCCGAGTCATTGCATCGGGGCTAATTGCCAGTTGTTTGATGCGCATGCTTAGTGCTTCCACTTGGGGATTGTTGATTTGTTCTGCCATATCTGTTTCTGTTTTATTGTTTTATTTCGGTATCGGATTATTGATGGGTAGTTATCTACCCAAGTGAGCGACAAAAATACGAATTATTATTTTCCCTTCATAATTTTTTATCGAAAAAAGATAGATTTTTTTCAGTTCTCGATAATCGCTTTTCTATAATAGATAAGGAGTGGAGAAGAGGGTAAAAGAAAGCGCGAGAGAAATATCCGTTATGGAGGATTCCTCTCGCATTGATTTGCAGGGAAGAGCATGCGTTGCTCCTTGTCTTCGTCCTGCTGATGTGATTCGGAAGGGACTCGAACCCTTGACCTACTGCTTAGAAGGCAGTTGCTCTATCCAGCTGAGCTACCGAACCATCCTTGTTATCTGCGTTGTCGCACACGGGTGCTACTGCGCAAATGCGGCGCAAAGGTAGTAATTGTACGGCGAAATACAAAATTATTCTAATTTTTTCTTTCCGTTACGTGTTGTTTCCGCAGGTTTTTACTACTTTTGTGAACCATTTTAGATGAAAAAGAGATTATGTTGGTTGAAATTGCTTGGCTCATAGGTGGGCTGCTGTTGATAACACTTGCTTCAGATTGGCTGGTGGATGGAGCTTCTGCTCTTGCACGCAGGTTTGGTGTGACGGAATTTGTGATAGGTATGACTGTCGTCGGCTTCGGCACGTCGATGCCGGAATTGGTGTCGAGCCTCTTTTCGGCACTCGAAGGGCACGGAGATATGGCTATCGGCAACGTGACAGGCTCCAACATCTGCAATACACTTCTCATCTTGGGAGTAACGGCGATGATCTCGCCTGTTGCTTTCTCGCGCAAGAATGTTAAGGTAGACATCCCCATCTGCATTGCTGCTACCGCGCTGCTGATGGTAATGCTTTATCGCTGGTTTGCTGCCTCCGAGCCTGTGATGCTTAGCCGCGTGGATGGAATCATTCTTTTGGTGTGCTTTACGGCTTTCATGATCTATTCGTTCAAAACGGGCAAAACGCCGGAGACGGAGAAAAAAGAGCCGCTGATGGCTCTGTGGAAGGCATTATTGCTTACGATTCTGGGAATCGCAGGGCTTGTGATAGGGGGTAAGCTTTTTGTCAACCATACGATAGCTTTCGCTCAGATGCTGCATGTCTCGGATGCATTTATCTCTGTGACGCTTATGGCGCTTGGAACGAGCCTGCCGGAATTGGCAACATGTATCGTTGCTGCGGTAAAGAAGAAAAACGAGCTCGCTCTCGGAAACATCATCGGCTCAAACATCTTCAACATCATGCTTATTCTCGGCGTCAGCGCAACTGCAACCCCCTTGCACGTTGTTTCGCTTACGCGTGTGGATTTAGGTGTGATGACGCTTTCGTCTGTGATGCTTCTGACGGCTGCCTATTGCTTCAAGCGCTACAAGCTCGATAGGGCAGACGCAACCTTCTACCTATTATTATATGTTGCGTATGTCGTGTGGTTGTTTATGACTGCAACTGCCGCTTAGTAACAGAACTTGATTTCCTTTGGGCTTTGGCTTCAAAAGTCCTGCTGGAGCATAGTGTCGCGATTTAGCCTTTTTGGGAAAAGAAGCCATTCGGAGCGTTGAAGGCTCCCGGCTGTTGTGTCAGAGGGTTATCTCGCCTGCTAAGTTTTCGTTCATCTTCTTTCTTACCTCTTCGGGCGTCAATCCTTCGCCGAACAAGAACATCAGCTTTGTGATAGACGCCTCTACCGTGCTGTCGTAGCCGCTGATGACTCCCGTCGAAAGCAGTTGTATTCCTGTCTCGTAACGCTGCATAACGACGCTTCCTCCCGTGCATTGCGTGATGTTGACAATCACCTTCCCCGACTGAGTGGCCCTTGTGAGCGCGTCGGCGAGCCATTTCTTCTGAGGCGCATTCCCTGAGCCGAAGGAGCGGAGGATAATACCTTTCAACTCCGGAGTATCGAGCATCTTTTCGACGAGGGAGGATTGTATGCCCGGGAAAAGAGAAAAAATCACCATGTGGGTGTCCATGTTGAAGTGTGGCTTGAGTACCGCATGGGGATTATAGGGAAGAATGAATTCTTCATTGTATTCTATCTCAACTGCAGCTCTTGCCAGCAGGGGATAGTTAAACGATTTGAATGCGTCGAACTGATCTGCGCTGGTTTTTGTTGCTCTGTTTCCGCGAATCAGTTTATCGTGGAAGAGGATGCAGACTTCCGGCACCATAGGGGAGCCGTCTGCGTGCTTGGAAGAAGCTATCTCGATAGCTGTAATAAGGTTCTCCTTCCCGTCTGTGCGAAGTGTGCCGATAGGAACCTGGCTTCCTGTGAGGACGACAGGCTTGGACAGTCCTTCGAGCATGAAACTTAGCGCAGAGGCGGTGAAGGCCATCGTGTCGGTTCCGTGCAAGACGACAAAGCCGTCGTACTGTTCGTAGTTGTCGCTAATGATGCGGACGAGCTTGCTCCATTGCTCCGGATCCATATCGGAGGAGTCGATGGGAGGCTCGAAGGTGGTTGAGTCGAGATGCAAGTTGAACTGGCGCAGCTCGGGGATGTGGATGAGGACGTTGTTGAAGTCGAAATTCTCCAGCGCTCCCGTCTGCGGATTCTGGAACATGCCGATGGTTCCTCCTGTGTATATGAGCAGTATTCTTGTCATTGCTTGTTGATGTATTCCCTTTGTGCAAAGATAGGAACTTTTTTCAACAAATGTTTTTTATTGCTTGGATATTATTGTAAAAAGGTGTATTTTTGCTGAAATTTAGAAAGTGTTTCCTTATGAAAGATTGGTTGTATCCTCTTATTCGCATTGTCTGCATTTTGCTGACGGGTGTGTTGTTTATTGTCTATCGTGACACGTGGGCAAATCTGCTGGTTATCCTCATCGGCGCCTTGTTTGCCGTATATGGGCTTGTGGCAGTCATTGCCTACTTTGTGAGGAAGAGCCGTAAGGAGCCTGCCGGCTTTGTTCCCGTGCTCGGCTTCGGCTGTGTGCTGCTGGGGTTGGTTCTGATGCTGAAGTCGAAGTCGTTCGTCCAGACGTTCGTCTATGTCGCTGCAGCTCTGTTGATTATACTCGCCATCTCGCACATTGTGCGGCTTGTCATGCTGCATCGTCATGTGAAACTCTCGGGCTGGTTCTTCCTGGCGCCTGCTGTCGCGCTGGTGCTGGCGGCTCTTGCGCTGTGGAACCCGATGAAGGCGGCAGCCATCCCGTTTGTGCTGACGGGTGTGGGATGTATCATCAGCGCTGTTTCCGACACGCTCGGATTCGTCCTCTTCCGCCGGCGTCAAAAGCTCCTGAAAGAGCAAGCCGAGAGCCTTGAGGAGGAGTCGGAGGAGCCTATCACCATCAACATTGATAACGCCCAATAAACCAGCTTCTTTGCGAAGCGTGAAAAATGCGTTTTTACAGCGTGATTTTTTCTTTCTACATCTCGCCGTATGAAGAAAGAAAAAAAATTTTTCCCTTCTCGAAAAAAAATTATTCCTTCTCGAAAAATTTTTATCCCTTCTTCTCCCCGCGATTTTTGTTCTCCATATTCATTGCAACCAAAATTATCCAGATATGAAAAGACTCTTTACAAGCCGGCTTTCCCTGATTCTGTCAGCGTGCTTTGCCCTGCTGGTGTCGTGTGTTGACAAGAACTACGACTTGGAGGGCGGCATCTCGACAGATATCAGCATCCCGGGCAACGTGATAGACCTGCCTCTGGGCAGCCTTACCCCGCTGACGCTCGACTCCCTTCTGGCTTCGGCAGGCGATATGCTCTCTGTCGTCGACGGAGTCTACGGCATCAGCGCGGAGGATTCTATTTCTCCCGTGACAGTTGAGCTAGAGCCCGTACGTTTCCAGATCGATCCCGTCTCGGAGGATATCCACGTGAATCTTGCCGATGTGGAACTGAGGGAACTGACTGTTCCCGCTTTCTCAAACGAGCTGAGCGTGGAAGTCTACGACATCAGCCTTTCGGAGGTTGAGAGATCCCTTCCCTTGCTGAATAAGACGGTTTCCTTTGAGGAGTCCGACGTTGACTTTGAGGAGCTGATCTCCTCGGTAGCCCTCTCCGGGCAGAGTTCCAACGAGATTCCTTCGCTGCAAACGGTGTTGTTCATCGAGAGCGAGGAGATGCCGTGCAGCTTTTCTTCCCCGTTGCCGAAAGGACTTAAGGCAATACGTACCCTTTATCTGGGCGAAGCGGGAAGCACCAGCGGAACTTCAAGTGGAACACTCATGGAGCTGACGATTCGGCATCCGTCAAAGTTCTCAAGGATGAGCAAACGGATAGATGCCGAGTTGGTGTTCCCGGACGAGTATGAGCTCGCCTTGAGCGACAACCAGCCCCAGCGCGAGTGCTATACGCTGAAGGAAGGAAACATGGGACATCGGAACGTTCTCAGCATCAAGGGCTTGAAGGGCGACGGCGCAAGCACCGTTATCCAGTTCCTTGCAATGAGCATCGAGGATCTTGAGCCATATTGCTATAGCGAGGAACTCGAGGAGTTTAGCTATAGCGAGAAAAACTGTATCGGCTACCAAGGAAATGTCACGCTTTCTGTTAACTACACCATTGACGGGCCGATAACAATCCTTCCGAGCGACAACAAGGAAGATTATTCGGCAAGCCTTTCCGTTGACGAGTCCCTAGAAATCGCTGATGCGTTCCTTATTCTTGACCAGTTTGTGAGCGAGCTTGAGCCGCAGATCGTTGAGTTCAACACATCGTTTGACGAATTGGAGTATGTAGATTCAGTCGGTACGGTAACATTCGAGCCTGAGCAGAGCCTGCTCGTGCTGAAGACGTTCACAGACAAGCCATACGATGTCTTCGAGATGGATGCCGAGCAGCCGGTTGTAGTACAATTCCCTGCGGAGTTTCATCTTGAACTGCTAAATCCTGCGCAGCATCCTGGCACCGTTTGGGATGCAACGCGCAACATGCTCACGATGAACGACTTGGAAGGAATCTTCGACAAGGAATATGTCTTTGCTGTGCATTCCTTAGACATAAACACGAAAATCAAAGATGGTGTGTTTGAGTGGCAAGGTGTCATTACCGTAAGCACTCCTGGCGATGTATGGAAGCTGAATGGAAAGACTTCCTACCTGAATGATTTGTCGAAGTATCTTGGGGAGCGCATCCTGCGGGTTTCGTCCGACGAATGCAAATGGGTCGTGAAGGATGTTTCGTTTGCTACGGCAGACATTTCGGAGACATTCAGCGAATCCATTCCTTTGAATATCGACGTGTCTCTTCCTGTCAGCTTCATCCGCAAGGCGTATGCCCTGTGGCCCTCTGAAGATATGGAGCTGGCGCTTGCTCTCGATGTAGAGGGACTTGAGGCTATTACCGAGCCCGTTGAGGTTACCGCTACGATTGACTATCCCGACTTCATTTGTATGGAGTCTGACGATCCGGATGTGACAATTGAGAACGGCTCGCTTACGTTTAATGCTTCGGTAGACATGAATCATGCATCCATCCGAAAGGAACTGCGTGTGACTCATTTCGATTTCACTTCCTTGCCAAACGGGGCTCTGGAACCTGTTGAGGAGGAAGGCGTGAGTCATTTGAAACTGTCGGAAACCTTTGGCTTCGAGGGAAAGTTGCATATCGGAAAAACCGACATCTCGCTTTCCGACTTGCAGAGCGAGCTCTCCGTGCATGCGGGGGTTCTTTTCAGCGAAGTAACCCTTCGTCTATTTGAGGGAATCCTTGACTATCCGCTAGATCCGCTTGAGACGACTTTGCCGTTTGCCGATAAGGCGTTAGGTTTGCTCGTTGATGAGAATTCGAACCTGATGTTGTCAGAATCCCAGATTTTCTTCACGCTAAAGAACTCAGTAGGCGTACCCTTGTTGCTTGATGTTGTGCTTGAGGGACTTGACGCCTCGGGGAGGGTGATTGAGGGCTCGGCTGTGGAAATAAAGGATGTCTACATTAAACCCGCCGAATATGACGAGAAGACAAGGCAGCTGACACCCGTAGAAAACAAGCTTTTGTTCACGAACAAAGAGAATGTATCGTTTAGCGACTATACGACAGTATGGGTTGAGTCGCTGCCTGTTTTGCTGAAGAAAGTTCCTCAGTCGATTCATTTCATGCTGACGCCTCGCTTCGATCAGTCTGTGAAGCATCATGTAGACATCGTTTCTCCTTTGGAATTTGCTGGAAGCTATAAGGTATCTGTTCCGTTGCGTTTCGATGCGATTTCCATTAAATACGAGAGTCCCGGAGAGGGTCTTCAAGTCTCGTTGGGAGAGCTGACATCCCATCTGTCCCGTGCTTCAATAGGCCTGAAGATGGATGCACGCAACACCGTTCCTTTGAATCTGACGCTCAATCTGGTTCCATTCGATGCAGAAGGGAAGCTTTTGTCAGGCATCAACGTGACACCCATTCTGCTGCCTGCTGGAGACGGAAGCCCCATCAGCGAATCGGCTGCGGTACACAAAGTAGAGATTTCCTTAACGGGCGACGATCGTTCCCTGCATGCTTTGTCTTACCTGAAGATCCAGACAGAAGCTTCTGCCGACCATACAGAGGGAGGAATCGCCCTTCAGCCTAAGCAGGGCATTTTACTTACGAACATTGTGCTTCATTTAGAAGCTGACATTGATACGACTTTATAATATGTTGAGAATCATCCATACAATCCGCAGGCTATTTGTAGTCAGTTGTGTTCTTTTGCTCGCGTTTTCTGCAAAAGCACAAGTCTCAGGCTATTTCCTTGAAGGCAATTTGCAGCGCACAGCACTCAATCCCGCTTTTGAAGGCGAGCATAACTATTTGGCTTTTCCCTTATTGGGTAGTGTTTCCGTCGGTCTGAATGGCAATGTGGGCCTTTCCGACTTTCTGTATCCTTATAACAAGGACGGAAAAGCGCTGACGACTTTTATGAGCAAGACGGTGGATGCTTCAGCGTTCCTCAATCGTCTTCCAGAGTTGCCCAGCGTGAATGCAGACGTCGATTTGAAGATTCTCGGAGCCGGCTTCCGTGCTTTTGGCGGATATAACACCTTGAACCTCTCTTTGCACGCCGATGCTGGCGTACATGTGCCGAAGGCATTCTTCCAGTTTGCCAAAGAAGGATTCCAGCACGACAGCTATGTCTTCTCCAACCTTAGCGCGGAGGCTCTTTCGTATGTTGATCTGGCGTATGGGCATTCGCGAGCAATAGGCGAGAACTTGCGAGTCGGCGCTACTCTTCATTTATTGGCAGGAGCGGCTTATGCAGATGTAACCGTAGATAGGCTTGAGCTGCAGATGCACGAAGATGAGTGGGCTGTGCGTAGCTTAGCCAACGCCGAAGTAGGTGTATCCGGAAATATGCAGTTCGAATTTGATGAGGAAGGTCTTCCAACGGGTGTTTCCGATTCCCATCCCTCGCTTTCCTCTTTGGGACTGGGTGTGGATGTAGGAGCAGAGTACGATTTCTCGGATATCATTGAGGGACTGCGTGCTTCAGCTTCCCTTACCGGGCTGGGAAGGATAGGGTGGAAGTCTGCATTGAGAGGTACCTCTGGAGAAGGCTCTTACGTCTACAACGGATTCGGAGAGGTGAACCCCAGCGAGATGGACCTTGACGAAGAAATGAATCAGATAGTAGAAGGAATAGAAGGACTTGTCAACCTTCAGTTTGAGGAAGTTCCGGGAATTCGCTCAAGGCTTGCTCCTACCACCCGTCTGGGTGCTGAATACCGCATGCCGTTCTATAGTCCTATGTCTGTCGCAGTATTATACACGCACGGCTTTTACAAACATCTTCCGTTCAACGAGACGCGTCTGTTTGTGAATATCGCTCCTGCGAAAATCTTCGAGGCATCTGTCAACGTCGGAGGCTCCACTTACGGCGCTGCTTTTGGCGGAATGCTCAATTTCCATCCCAAGGGCTTCGCTTTCTTTGTCGGCTCCGACTGCGTGGCTTTCCGCATCACTCCGCAGGGAATACCCGTGAACAAATTGAACGCCAATGCTTTCCTCGGCATCAATATACCTTTTTAAAATATGTACATATCCCGAAGTCTGAAACAGTCGAACATCGCCGAATACCTTCTTTATATGTGGCAGGTTGAGGATCTGCTGCGTGCCAACAACTTGGATTTGGAGAAGGTGAAGGAATCTGTTGTGGCGCAGTATGAACTCGGTGAGGAACAGCGCGCAGAGCTACTCCAATGGTATTCAGACCTCATCGAGATGATGCGGCGCGAGGGTGTTGTCAAAGAAGGACATCTGCAGATTAACAAAAATGTGATTATCGACCTTAACGACTTGCACTTGCGCCTGATGCACTCGCCCAAGTATCCATATTATCAGGCTGCCTACTACAAAGTGCTTCCGTTTATCGTGGAACTGCGCAGCAAGAGCAACACTCACTCGAAGCCCGAGCTGGAAAACTGCTTCGATGCTTTGTATGGGCTGTGGATGCTCAAGCTTCAGCATCGCGAGCCTTCTCAGGAAACGACGGCTGCCTTTTCCGACATCTCCACTTTCATAGGAATGTTGAGTGATTATTATCAAAAAGACAAGAGGGGAGAGCTCTTCCAAGAAGATGAAGTACCCATATAGAATTATTCTTTCTCGAGAAGAAATTTTTCTTTCTTCATACGGCGAGATGTAGAAAGAAAAAAATTTTTTCCCTTCTCGAAAATTTTTTATTTGTTCTCCAAAAAATATAAAGTGTTTTCCACGTTGAAAAAAGCAAAATAAATATGACAATTCTTGTTACAGGCGCAAACGGGCAGTTAGGAAATGAGATGAGGCGCATAAGTGCCGCTCAGGAAAAGGATGAGTATGTGTTCACGGATGTTGCCGAGCTTGACATTTGTGACGCAGAAGCTGTTGAGCGCATGCTTTCGGAGCGACATATCGACGTTATTGTCAACTGTGCCGCTTATACAAATGTGAACGGCGCTGAGTCAAATCAGGAGATTTGTGACAAAATCAACCGCGAAGCTCCGGGAATCCTTGCGGAGGCTGCTTCACGGCATCATTGCCGCTTTCTTCACATCTCTACCGATTATGTTTTCGACGGCAATCATTATCTTCCTTATCGGGAAGACGATGTTCCTTGCCCCACGTCTGTTTACGGCTCTACAAAACTTGCTGGAGAGCAGCTGGTGCAGGCTCAATGCCCCGAGGCGGTTATTATCCGCACAGCGTGGCTCTATAGTTCCTTCGGAAACAACTTCGTGAAAACGATGCTTCGACTTGGGCGCGAGAGGGATTCCTTGGGCGTAGTGTTCGATCAGATTGGCTCGCCTACGTATGCACGCGACTTGGCTGCTGCTGTAGATACCATCATCCATCACGAAAAGTGGATACCAGGCATTTATCATTTCACGGACGAAGGAGTCTGCTCGTGGTACGATTTTACGCTTGCCATACATCGGCTTGCAGGTATCGACTGCGTGGTAAATGCCATTCACACAAGCGATTACCCTACGCCCGTTCGACGTCCCCCTTACAGCGTACTTGACAAAAGCAAGATAAAGGAAACGTATGGAGTCGTTGTGCCTTATTGGCTTGACAGTCTTAAAGAATGTATCAATCAAATAGAACAATCGAATGAGTAATATAAACGAAATGCAGCGCAGGCGTACGTTTGCGATAATCTCGCATCCGGATGCCGGAAAAACCACACTCACCGAAAAGCTTCTCCTCTTCGGAGGGCAAATTCAGGTTGCAGGCGCAGTAAAGTCTAACAAGATACGCAAAACGGCTACGTCGGACTGGATGGAGATTGAGAAGCAGCGCGGAATATCTGTGACGACGTCTGTAATGGAATTTGACTATAACGATTATAAAATCAACATTCTCGATACTCCGGGACACCAGGATTTTGCCGAAGATACGTTCCGCACATTAACTGCCGTCGACAGCGTAATTATCGTTGTCGATTCGGCAAAAGGAGTGGAGGCGCAGACGAGAAAACTGATGGAGGTTTGCCGAATGCGCAAGACGCCCGTCATAATCTTTGCCAACAAAATGGACCGGGAGGGAAAAGATCCCTTTGACTTGCTCGACGAATTGGAGAGCGAGCTTCACATAAATGTTCATCCCCTCAGCTGGCCCATAGGGCAGGGCCCTCGTTTCAAGGGTGTCTACAACCGATATGAAAAGCGCCTCGATTTATATCAGCCCAGCAAGCAGGTCGTGACAGAAAAAGTGGAAGTAGATGTTCAAAGTTCTGACTTGGAGAGCCATATCGGGGCACGCGAGGCAGAGAAACTGCGTGCCGACTTAGAGCTTTTCGAAGGCGTCTATCCCGAATTTGACGTTGCCGATTACCTTGCTGCCGACGTTGCTCCTGTTTTCTTCGGTTCTGCGCTTAATAACTTTGGTGTGAAGGAACTTCTCGACTGTTTCGTGCAGATAGCTCCCAGCCCTCGTCCTGTTCAGGCGTTGGAACGTGAGGTACATCCTGAGGAAGAGAAGTTTACGGGATTTATCTTTAAGATTACCGCGAATATTGACCCGAATCATCGCTCTTGCGTTGCTTTTTGTAAGGTTTGCAGCGGAAAATTCATGCGCGGAGCTCCTTATCTGCATATTCGTTCAGGAAAAGTGATGCGTTTCTCTTCTCCTACGCAGTTTATGGCTCAGCGCAAGAGTACGATTGACGAAGCATTCGCGGGAGATATTGTGGGACTTCCCGATACAGGCAACTTTAAGATTGGCGACACGCTTACAGAAGGCGAGATACTTCATTTCCGAGGCTTGCCCAGCTTCTCTCCCGAGATGTTCAAGTACATAGAGAACGATGACCCGATGAAAACGAAGCAGCTTGCTAAAGGAATTGACCAATTGATGGGAGAAGGCGTTGCCCAGCTTTTCGTTAATCAATGGAACAACAGAAAAATCATCGGTACCGTAGGACAACTCCAGTTTGAAGTTATCCAATATCGGTTGGAGAATGAATACAACGCCAAATGCCGTTGGGAACCGATAAGTCTTTACAAAGCATGTTGGATTGAGAGTGACGATGAAGCCGAGTTGGAGGCATTCAAGCGTCGCAAGTTCCAATTTATGGCTAAGGATAAGGAAGGCAGGGATGTGTTCCTAGCCGACAGCAATTATGTTCTGCAAATGGCGCAGATTGACTTTAAGCATATCAAATTCCATTTCACAAGCGAATTTTAATATGATGGAAGATAAAAAGTCCTTTCGCAAAGTTTCCAAACGTCAGAATCCTTCTCCTCAGAAAAAAGTTTCTCAGGTAGAGAAGAAGAACATCCCCCGTTATGACGATGAGGTGAAACGTGCCTGTGAAGTCCTTCGGAAGGGTGGGGTGATTCTATATCCTACAGATACTGTCTGGGGAATAGGCTGTGATGCTACGAATGAGCAGGCTGTTCAGCGCGTTTACGATATCAAGCATCGCGCAGACTCAAAGACGATGCTGATGCTTGTCGATAACGATGCTAAAGTGAGCCTTTACGTGAAGGATGTGCCCGATGTGGCTTGGGATTTAATCGAGCTTTCGGAGAAACCCCTTACCATTATCTATGATAATGCGCGCAACTTGGCTCCAAACGTCGTTGCGTCAGATGGATCTGTGGGGATTCGTGTTACGCGCGAAGCGTTTTCGAGTCAACTCTGTTATCGTTTCGGGAAAGCTATCGTCTCGACTTCTGCCAATATCAGCGGAGAGCCTACGCCTCGCACGTTTTCGGAGATAAGCGATGAGATACTTGAGGCTGTGGATTATGTTGTCAAATGTCGTCGGGGAGAGAAGAAGCCCACGAAGCCATCATCTATCATTCGCCTGAGCGCAAAAGGGGAGATACAGATTATCCGTGAATAGAAAACTGTCTATGAATTCTTCTGCTCAACATACTTTTTCTTTGGAAAACGTTGTCAAATGGCGTTCCGAGCATATCAGCGACAGCCGCTTCGTGCTTATCCTGAGTGTTTTGGTAGGCTTTTTTGCTGCGTTAGCTGCGACTTTGCTTCATACGCTCATTCATGTTATCCAGCAGTTGCTCACGCACGGATTTGACATTACGGGAGCCAATTTCCTATACCTTCTTTATCCTGTCGTAGGTATTTATCTTTCAGGCGTATTTATCCGTCGTGTTGTGCGTGACGACATCAGTCACGGAGTCACTCGCATCCTATATGCTATCTCGCGGCGTCAGGCTCGTATCAGGGGGCATAACATGTGGTCTTCGATTGTTGCGAGTGGTATCACAATCGGTTTTGGAGGATCTGTCGGCGCTGAGGCTCCTATTGTGCTTACTGGTTCTGCTATCGGTTCGAACTTGGGAAGTCTCTTTAATCTTGACCGACGTTACCTCCTTCTCCTTGTAGGATGTGGGGCAGCAGGAGCTGTGGCTGGGATCTTCAAGGCTCCTATCGCGGGGCTTGTCTTTGTTGTTGAGGTACTTATGATAGACCTCACGATGTCTTCGCTTCTGCCGCTTATGCTTTCCAGCGTCACCGCTACGACGGTATCGTACATCTTCAACGGTATGGAACCGATGTTCAAGTTCAGCATCGAGAATGCCTTTACTTTGGATCGCATACCTTTTGTTATTCTGCTCGGTATCTTCTGCGGTTTTGTGTCGCTTTATTTTTCTGAAACGATGAACGCTTGCGAGGGACTCATCGCCAAGATCAAGGGACCTTATCGCAAGCTGCTCGTTTGCGGAATTGTGCTTAGTGTGCTTATCTTCCTCTTTCCTTCGTTGTACGGAGAGGGTTACGATACGATTAACCTTCTTATTAACAACCACATGTCGGCTGATTGGAATCAGGTGATGAACAACTCTTTCTTCTTCGGGCACGCTCACATGCTAATTGTTTACTTGGGGCTTGTGCTGCTGTTCAAGGTATTCGCGTCGGTTGCAACTAATGGAGGAGGCGGATGCGGAGGAATTTTCGCGCCCAGCTTGTTTCTCGGCTGCATCGCAGGATTTATCTTCGCCCACGTCTGCAATTCGCTTCACATAGGTCCTTTTATGCCTGAGGAGAATTTCGCACTCTTCGGAATGGCTGGATTAATGTCGGGCGTCATGCATGCGCCTCTTACGGGCATCTTCCTCATTGCCGAGCTGACGGGAGGATACGGCTTGCTGCTTCCTCTGATGATTGTCTCGGCTGCTTCATACCTCACGATACGTATTTTCCAACGACATAGCATCTACAGTATGCGTCTGGCGAAGAAGGGAGAACTTCTTACGCACCATACAGACAAGTCGGTACTTGTACTAATGCGTACCGAGAACGTCATTGAGAAGAACTTCACTCCTCTTTCGCCCGATATGGACTTGGGGCAGCTTGTCAACGCCATTTCCCGCTCCTCGCGCAATTTGTTTCCTGTGCTGAATGCGGAGCAACAACTGGTAGGCATTGTTTTTCTGGACGATGTGCGCAAACTAATGTTCCGTACAGAGCTTTATCATCGCTACACGGTGGATAAACTGATGAAGCTGACTCCTGCGCGCCTCTTGCTAACTGACTCAATGGATGCCGTGATGCACAAATTCGATGAGACAAAGGCATGGAACCTTCCTGTCGAGGACGAAAACGGTGTCTATCAGGGCTTTATATCGCGCTCTAAAATCTTCAACGAATATCGGAGGCTTATCGTAGACTTCTCCGACGAATAGTTCCGCAGGACTTTTTCCCGTTCTTTGGATTATGCTCAATACATCTCAAATTATTCTTTCTTCAAAAAAAATTTTTCTTTCTACATCTCGCCGTATGAAGAAAGAAAAAAAATTTTTCCCTTCTCGAAAAAAAATTATTCCTTCTTCATAATTCTTTTTTCTTTCTACATAATCCAAGCCCGATTTCAGATATAACTTAATTTTGAATTTTCAAACTGTTTGACTTATGCGAATCATCTTTATGGGAACTCCCGACTTCGCGGTAGGCACTCTTCGTGCTCTTGTTGAAAACGGATACGATGTGGTAGCTGTTGTTACGATGCCCGACAAGCCCAAAGGGCGTCACGGAAGTGTTCTTCAGCCAAGTGCCGTCAAGCAGTATGCACTTTCCGCAGGAATTCCCGTGCTTCAGCCGGAAAAACTGAAGGACGAGACGTTTCTGGCTGAGCTTGCATCCTATCGGGCTGATTTGCAGATAGTCGTTGCCTTCCGTATGCTTCCTGAAGCGGTTTGGGCGATGCCTCCTCTCGGCACGTTCAACCTTCATGCCTCCCTGCTACCTCAGTATCGCGGAGCTGCGCCTATCAACTGGGCCATTATGAATGGCGAAACGGAAACGGGAGTCACTACTTTCTTCCTCCAACATGATATAGATACCGGCGCGATAATACGTCAGGAGCGTATTCCCATAGGTCCTGACGATGATGCAGAGTCTGTTCACGACCGTCTTATGGCTCTTGGCGCTGAGGTAACTCTTCGTACCGTCGATGATATTATTGCTGGCACGATACATCCTGTAGCTCAGTCGGAACTGGTTACTTCCGAAACAGTTCTTCGTCCTGCTCCGAAATTATTCAAAGAAAACACCTTCATTCATTGGGCTCAACCCGCATGCGATATTCACAATTTTGTGCGAGGACTATCGCCTTATCCTGCTGCCTGGACTACATTTGTCACTCCCGAAGGCATGCAGATTGATGCGAAGATTTTCCAGACGAGAGTAGAAGAAGGCTCGTTGCCCGTTGGAACAATCGATTCTGATTCCCGTTCGTATCTCCGCATTGGTACATCTAGCGGCGTAATTTCAGTTCTCAGCCTGCAGATTGCAGGAAAGCGGCGGATGCCTGTAGCCGACTTTCTGCACGGACATCCCGACATCTCTCTCTGGCAATTGTCAGAACAGCTATAAACTTTTGGTAAATGCGTTTTTTTAGCGTGAGTAACGCAGAAAATCCCCGTTTGTTGTGTCAGAAAGGCCGAAAAAGTCATTTTTTTTGATTTTTTCTTGCATCATAATAAAAATTGCCTTTTCTTTGTCGCGTCAAATCAAATAATGTCGAACTAAAACACTATCGCCTATCGAAACATCCTTACTCTGAAAAAGTAAAAAAGGAAGTTTATGAATGAATTCAAGTCAATGACTGACGAAGAGTTGGTCGAGTTGTATTCAAAAGGCGAAAATGCGGCATTTGACGAGTTGCTCTCCCGTTATCAGAGCAAGCTCTTTACCTACATATCTTTTATTGTTCGCAACGAAACGCTGGCAGAAGATCTTTTCCAAGAGACCTTTATTAAAGCTATTACTACCATCAAGCAAGGGCGTTATGCGGAGTCGGGACGATTTGGCGCTTGGCTTACTCGAATCGCTCATAATCTGATTATCGATTCCTTCCGGCACGATAAAAGCGATCTTCTCCTTTCCAATGACGAAAGCGAAGTAGACTTGTTCAATAATGCGGAGCTTTGCGACGATAATGTAGAAACGGCTCTGGTCAATAGGCAAGTATTGCGCGATGTTCGTCGCCTTATCAATGTTCTTCCAGACGTTCAACGGGAGGTTGTTTTCATGCGGTATTATCAGGATCTCAGTTTCCGCGAGATAGCAGAAGCTACAGGCGTCAGCATCAATACTGCGTTGGGGCGTATGCGTTATGCAATTATCAATCTCCGAAATATGGCGCTGGAAAAAGGCATTTCCTTGGAATTAGCCTAAGAATTATCTAAAAGTACGTTATTCGACTTATATTATTAACACTTTCTGAATAGATAGAAATAAAAGACGAAGAGATCTTTCAGATGAGTAAATAATAGAGCGGAGCTACCATCTAAGTAGCTCCGCTCTATTTTTCTCTAATAGTTACAATCTCTTTATTTCAGTTCCTTGATTCGGATGTTACGGAACTTGACATGTGAGCCGTGTCCTAAGAAACCGAGATGTCCTTTGGGGTTGGAAAGTCCAGGATGTTCTCTATGGTCCATTGTTTCCGTGAAGCCTTTGGATGCTTCTTTGATGTCTCCATCAACAATAACGGTTCCGTTAAGTTTAACGCGCACCTTGTTGCCCTTGAAGTAGACTTCTTCTGTGTTCCATTCGCCGGGTTTATTCTGGAAGCCGCGTTTGGCTGGGATTACACCATAAACAGAACCATGATATTGATAGGGTTGTAAGTCTTTATAAACGGGATCTTCATTGTCGAGAATCTGGAGTTCCATTCCGACGTAAGCAGCGTCACCCTCTGTGGGAGTACGTACTCCAAGACCGTTATTTGCAGCTGGCGTGAGCCAAACATCAAAGCGGAGAATAAAGTCAGAGAATTCTTCCTCGGTGTAGAGGTTGCCACCTCCTCCATGATTTGGATAGAGGACAATGCAGCCATCTTCAGCAATGTAGTCTTGCAGGTTACCTATCCAGCCGTGCATCGTTACTCCGTCGAAGAGAGGACGAAAACCTTCTTTCTTTTCTTGAGCAGATAGCTCGTAAGGCTTTGGGGAAACAAATTCCTTCACGTAAATGTCGCGATACCAAACTTTGCTTCCGTGTGCCTGTAGCTCTATTTGGTCAATATAAGGAATGGGCTGAGAACGATCCCAATAGTTTTCCATTATAACATTATCTACCACATTATCTCCGTTAAGCCATACGCTTACACGATCGCCTTGCATGACAATACGGAATGTGTTCCATTCCCCAGTGGGATTATCTGCTACGTGCGAAGGAATGCTCTTGTATTTTTGGTTGTTATAGAGTCCACCAGAGCCTACTTGTGCACCAACGTTTGTGCGAGCGGTATCCCATATCTGTACCTGGGGAGTACCGCGAAGGTAAATGCCAGCATCAGGCTCGGCTCCAGCGGCATCAAGCCTCCAATCGACGAGCATTTCAAAGTCCCCGTATTGCTTCTCGGTACAAATGTTGTCATAGCCATTTCCTACATAGGTCAGGCAGCCGTTCTCAATCGTCCAGTCTTTTCGCATTATCTCATCGGCTTTTGCTTGGGCTGTGGCGAGTTGCTTGGCCTTCATTTTCGAACGAGTAATGGGATTTTCAACTAATCCTTTCCAGCCCGTGAGATCTTTTCCGTTGAAAAGAGAAACGTATCCTGGGTCGGAGCCCATTTCTGCCAAATGTTTCTTGACAGCTTCTTTCTCATAACGTGCGTCACCGCCTTCGAGAACTTCAACAACACGGTTAAGCAAGGCAACTGCCTCAGGGCCGTTGAATGATGGATTAGAAAGCCCAATATTCATGACTGTGTGGGCGGCAGCTTGCTGAAGGGCTGGTTCTTCGATGAAACGCCCGGCAAAAACGAGTCCTTGGAATGTCTTCGCTTCACTGACGGCAGTAAGCACAGCGCACTTCTCTTCATCTGTAGCTGCAACTTCAAATGCATCGCGCAAGAATAATAGTTTACGCTCAGGAGTAATGTCTGCAGCAGCTACGCGATTGAGAATGACAGGAAGAAGTTCTTTTGCCTGATTTGCATCCTTGCGCGCAAGGGCAAGAGAACGGCGTACAACATTCTCACAGTCAGGTCGCATAGTAAGATTCTCAATAGCAGAAGCTTTCTCAGCATCGGTGCCAGTTGCAAGCAATGAGAAGAATGTATCAAGAAGGCCTGCGTCTGTGCTGCCAATACGGCTGAGAAGATTGTAGTAATTTGGACGAACTGCTGCATCAGCTTTTGAGGTCTTCTGAAGGAAAAGCTCTTCGCGTTGTTTGGCATCCATTAGATTGGTAGCTGCGAGAAGAGCTTCTTTGATGTTTGACAGACGGGAATCGTCTCCTTCTGTTTCAAGCATGTTGCAAAGATTATCCACATCGGCTCTAGTAGCCACGCCAGGAAGAGCATTGTATGCAGCATTTCTAAGGGCTCCGTAGTCGGCATTGAGTAAGCTAAACACTTTGGGCGAAGCCTCTGTGTAAGCACGGTGTCCAAATAGTTTTGTGGCAACTACCTGTCCTTCGGGTGAGAGTGCATCGAAAGCCTCGAAAAGGGCAGGAGCAACATCCGCATCCATATAGGGAAGAGCGTCGCGAACAAGGGCGGTTTTGAAGTCTGCCAGTTTACCTTTTTCCTTTAATATATTAACAAGAGGAGTGAGGGCTTCCGATCCGCCAATCTTGGCGAGGGCACTGACTGCTTTGCCGAGGACGTTCGGATTCTTGCTTTTAAGTAACTTCGTGATAGCAGGTACGGCGTCCTTAGCAGAAGTACGTGAGAAATAATCCATGATGTCAATTTTGGCATCATCATTGGCTTTCTTGAGACAACCGAGGAGGGTGTTGTCGAACTTGCCAGGAAGTTCTTCTGCTACTATGTTTAATACTGCCTGACGGAAGCGACGGTCAGGATCCTTCATGGCTTTGGCCAAAGCTACCGAAACTGGAGACTTGGATGTGAGAGGCAAAGCTTTGTCAACACTCTTTACAAGGTTGTAAATGTCAGCTACACGATTGGCCTCAATACGTTCGAGGTCGTCTGCGGCAGGTGCTGGGTCCGGATCGGGTGCTGTCTTGTAACCAGCAGCAACCAGAGCGGCTTTGGCTTCGGGTGTGCCGATATTAACGAGCGTGCGGCAAGCGACATCGTGCAGGCGTTCGTTGTTCATACAGGCAACTACTGCTGGCACGGCTTCCCCTTTGCCAACAAGAAGGAGTTGGGTGAGAACAAAGAACTTAACCTCGTCAATCTTTGTGGCTGAGAGTGACTTGCACAGCGATTCCGACAGAGCAGCGCGTTTTGCTTCCATGTTTTTGTCTTGCATAACATAGCGCGCCAAGCCGCTTAAAGCGAATTCCATTGCTGTGTTGTCTCCTTCACCGGGAGCAGACATCAGGGAGACAATCTGGCTTACGCCCTCGTTGCCCGTGCGGAGGAGTTCTTCCATAAGAGCGTTGGACTTGGCAGCATTCTGTGCAGGCAGTTGCGCGAGCACGTCAGCAACGATAGTCTTGTTTGTGCGTCCTGGATCGTTCTGTGCCATGATGGACATAGCCAACAGAAGGAACAGACAGGAAAGAATATATTTGAATGTTTTCATTTTATTCGATGTTAAGCGTTAAACAATCAGAGAATCCAGGGAGCGCGCATAGGCTGGTTGATAAGACGATTGGCGGCATCGTCGTTGATGAACTCCAGCTTTTCGGGGTCGAAGCGGAGGTTTCGATTGAGACGCAGGGCAGTAATACCCATATTGACAAGCGTACATGAGCGGAAACCGTTGACTTCATTAAGAGCAAACTTTTCGCGCGTGCGAACGGACTGAATAAAGTCAGTTGCCTGTGGCTTTGGATCAGGATATTCAGCTAGTTTGCGTTGCAAGTCGGGAATATCGGAACGGAAACCAGGCCAGAGCTTGCCCTTCGGTCCTTCAATGTAAGGAACATCGCTGATTGTGCCTGCTCCGTCGAGAATAATCTTGCAGCCGTCGGCATAGGTGAAAGTAATCTTGCGCCAGGTTCCTACGGCGTCGCTGTGTTGCTGCGGAGCATCGATCTCTACGGAAACGGGGCTGGTATCGTCTTTCCCGAGGAAGTATTGAACCGGGTCGATATAGTGCTGTCCCATATCGCCGAGTCCTCCTCCGTCGTAGTCCCAGTAGCCTCGGAAGGTCTGGTGCGTGCGGTGAGCATTGTAGGGCTTGTATGGAGCCGGGCCGAGCCACATGTCGTAGTCGAGCTCGGCGGGAACAGTCTGCGGGGCAAGGTTTGTGTTGCCTACCCAGTAGAATTTCCAGTCAAAGCCTGTGTGACGTCCGATGGTGACAGTAAGAGGCCAGCCGAGCAGTCCGCTGTCAACAAGTTTCTTGATGGGCTCTACTGTCGTGCCCATCCCGTAGAAGGTATCTGCGAAGCGGAACCACGTATTCAGACGGAAAATGTTTCCGTGTTGTCTGACGGCTTCCATCACACGCTTTCCTTCGCCAATGGTGCGTGTCATAGGCTTTTCGCACCAGATGTCCTTGCCTGCCTTAGCGGCTTCAATGGCCATAAGAGCATGCCAGTGGGGCGGAGTAGCGATATGTACGATATCTACATCGCGCAAGGCGATAAGGTCGCGGAAATCGGTGAACGCCTGAATCTTGTCGGGAGCAGCGTTGACACCATCTTCAAGGTGCTTCTTGTCGACGTCGCAGATGGCAATAAGGCGTGTTCCTCCGTAGTTGTAGTGTCCACGTCCCATTCCGCCGACGCCAATGATACCTTTTGTGAGTTGGTCACTGGGGGGAATTACACCAGGTAGTCCGCCCATCACTTTCCGGGGAATAATGGTGAAAAGTCCCATTGCCCCGGTTGCTTTCAGAAAATCTCTTCTTGAAAAACCCATGGTATGTTTATTTTAAATAATAAGGTAAGTTTATAGAAAAAAGTGATATGCTCTCATTGAAAAAGTACTCGGGTAGATTGAGTGCAAATATATAAAAAAAAACGTTGCTGTCATCATGACAGCAAAAAAAGTTAGTCAAAGATGTTTTTTCTCGTAATTTTTCGTTTTTCAGGGTTCCGGCTCCTCGGTATTATCGTGTAGGATGATGGTTGTAGCGCCTAGGGTGATGATGGCTCCATCGGAGATGCGTACTCGATCCTTGCTTCCGAGTATGTCGTTGTTGAGGAATGTTCCGCAGAGGCTGTTGTTGTCTCGGAGTGTGTAGATGATTTCTCCTCGTTTGTTGCGGCTTACGTTGATGTAGCAGTGACGTCGGTCCATGCTCGGATCGTTCGTCTCAATGGGAATGTCGACTTCGGTTCCCTTGTTGCGTCGCCCGATAAGGTTGTCGCCGAGCTTCAGGGGCAACACCTGACGGTAGGCAAAGGTGTTCTCCACAACGGAAATGAAGCCGTATGAGGTCTCTTCTTCCGGAGCGGGGGAGGCAGACTTGTTTTCCTCCTGCTGGGTGGCGCGCAGCTTGCTGACTCCCAGGCGGATGGAGAACTGCTTCTGGCAGGCGTTGCAGACAAACACCAGCGCCTGTCCCTCTTTGTACTTCGTCTCATCAAAAAGGATGAAATTGTCACATTTGGGGCAGCGGACGCGTTTCATGCGTGAAATGTCTTACTGGTTTTTCTCCGTGAGTATCCAGGCGTGCTTGGTGACTTCCTCTCTTCGGAGCTCGCGCAGATGGCGAAGGGCTTCGTCCTTGTCGGTATACGAGGCAAGAGCGACGCGAACGTAGCTGTCGATTTTGAGAAGGTGCGTATCGGGGAAGCCCTTGTCGGTATATTTCTTCACAAGCGGCTCAGCCTTCTGCTCGCTGGGCAGGCTGGCGATGATGATGTGATAGGTCTTCTCGGGCGTCTCAACGGTGCTGGCGGCAAGGCTTTCTGCCGGCTCCTTTGCCTCGGGAGCTTCTTCTGAAATGGACGGAGCCTCAGGAGTTTCCTTCGCTGTCGTATAGGTCTCGAAGGGATAGTAGCTCGTTCTGCTCTCTGCGGGAGAGTCGGAGGACGCGGAGACGGTTGTTGCTGTCGTTGCCTTCATCGAGCCCGTATTCATGGGAAGTCCAGCCATATTGGGCTGCTGGTCCTTGCTCATAGGAAGGGCAAAGAGCACTAGCAGGAGCACGGCAGCTGCGGCAGCCGAGATGGTGTGGATGAAGCGCTTGCCGATATGGATGTCGATGGTCTTCTGAGATGTCGTGATGACGGGCTGCGACGGCACCGCTGCTTCGGCAAGTTCCCTGTCGGCCTGCAAGGCTGCAAGTGTGCTCATTCCAACGGCATCCAGCCCAGTGAGGAAGGGAGTCTCGATGATTTCCTGATCGGCCGTGAAGCGGATGTTGCTCTGAATGTCCTGCTGGAAGGTCCCGACGCCGGGAAGCGAAGCTTCGCCTTCCGCTGCCAGCGTGTCGGAGAGGGCATCGATGGCTTTCTCCATCATTCGGCAAGCGGCGTGATAGCCTACTTGGTTCTCGCTCATGTAGCTGTGCGCCAGAAGGCCGTCGTTCTCGGTGAGCCTGTTGTTGAAGGCAACGGTGCGGGCAGGGGGGAAGAACAGGCGCTCCTCTTCTATATAGCGGGCGGCGACGGGATGAACGATGAATCCGCCAAACCCGGGCAGGATGACGCAGTCGTTTTCGCGCAGGAGCGTTTCGATATGTTTTCCTAGTTTTTCCACGGATGCAAATATAGGATATTTTTTCAAACTATCCGTGTTCGGGGACTTTTTTTTCATCAAATTGTGGAAAAATTTTCAAACCCTTGTCGGCTCCCTCGTTCGGAGAAGATATTTTTGAAAGAAATCAAGGAAAAGGCGCTGCTTTCTTCGTTTTTTCGTATCTTTGTCCCGCTAAACGTTCAGATGCAGTCTATGGAATACATTAAGACAGATGTGGAGGGCGTGCTGATCCTTCGTCCGAGGGTGTTTGAGGATGCGCGCGGGTACTTTATGGAGACGTTCCGGCAGGGGGACTTCGAGGAGCATGTGGGTTCTGTGTGCTTCGTGCAGGACAACGAGTCGAAATCGTCGCGAGGAGTGCTTCGCGGGCTGCATTATCAGCGCGGCGCGTTCAGTCAGGCCAAGCTGGTGCGCGTCATCAGGGGAAGCGTGCTCGATGTAGCTGTCGACCTGCGGCGCAGCTCTCCCACGTTCGGCAAATATGTTGCTGTTGAACTCAGCGGAGAAAACAAGCAGCAGCTCTTCATTCCGCGCGGATTCGCGCACGGATTCCTCGTGCTGAGCGATGAGGCTGTCTTCACCTATAAGTGCGACAATCTGTATGCGCCCCAAAGCGAGGCGTCGATACGCTTCGACGACCCGACGATAGGCATTGAGTGGCCCATCTCCTCCGACGAGATGCTGCTCTCGCCAAAGGACCTTCGTGCCGTCTCCTTTGAGGAAGCAGAAAAGTTCTAATAAACTGGGTAAAACTTACCCCTTGATTCAAGGCTGGCTCCCAAAGAGCCGGCCTTGTTTTACTTATGCACTTACTTTTTCCCAAAGATAGTTGTTTTGACATCACGAAGGCACACGTGTTCCTTCACGTTGGCTAACGTGTTCCTTCGTGAAGGAGAACGTGTGCCTTCGTGAAGGTATAAAGGTTTTCGTTAACTAAGTGTAGTGAAAAAAAGCCCTTTCCGTCGGTACGGAAGGGGCTTTCGTGCGTTTTATTGTTAAGTGTTGTTAGAGTGTTTCCGACTGTTTGCTTTCGAGAAGGGCGTTGCAGCGCTGGTTGTCGTTGCTCTTGATGACGACGTTGGCATGCGAGTTGCTCGAGAAGGCATACATGTATTCGATGAAAATGTTTTCGTCGGCCAAAGTGCGCATGTACTCGGCTAGTATTCCCGGCTTGTCGGGAATGCTGATGACAACGACGTCAGTAAGGTTTACGGCAAAAGATCCGGCGCGCAGCGTCTCCACAGCCTTCTCGACGTCTTCTACGATAAGGCGCACGATGCCGTAATCGGCATTTTCGGTTACGGTAAACGCCCGCATGTTGAGTCCTGCTTCTCCCAGGATGGAGGCTACTTGGGCAAAGCGCCCGAGCTTGTTCTGAAGGAAGATGGATAGTTGTTTCGTAATCATATCTTTGTCTTTTTATGGTGTTAGTTCTTAAACTTGCGCTTGTCGTCGACATGCTTGGCTTTGCCCATCGAGCGCTCGATGCTTCCGGGCTCAACGATGTGGAGCGTGGGCTTTATTCCCAGCACGCTCACGAGCCGCTCGGAGAGGTGCGACTTTGCTCTCTCAATCGTGGCAAGGTTGTCGCCGTAGTAGTCGGGCCTCAGTTCGATGTCGATGTCAAAGGTGTCGATGTTGTTGACTCTGTCTACAGTAATGAAGTACTGCCCCGTGACTTCGGGCATTTCCATGATGACAGCCTCGACTTGCGAGGGGAACACGTTGACTCCGCGTATGATGAGCATGTCGTCGGAGCGTCCCAGGATCTTGTCCATCCGTACGGCGGTACGCCCGCATTCGCAGCGCCCCCTTATAAGACGTGTCAAGTCGCGAGTCCTGTAGCGGATGACGGGCATACCCTCCTTCGTGAGGGTAGTGAATACCAGCTCGCCCTCTTTTCCGTCTTCAACGGGCTGAAGTGTCACAGGGTCAATGATTTCGGGGTAGAACATATCTTCCCAGAGGTGTGTGCCGTTCTGGTACTCGCATTCGCCTCCGACGCCCGGCCCGCTCACTTCGGTAAGTCCGTAGATGTCGTAGGCGCGGATGCGGAGCTTCTCCTGAAGGGCTTGGCGCATACCTTCCGTCCAAGGTTCGGCGCCGAAGACTCCCACGCGGAGCTTCAAGTCCCTGACGTCGAAGTCGGGGGTATTCTCAATCGTTTCGGCAAGGAAAAGCGCGTAGGAGGGCGTGCAGCAAAGGCAGGTAGCTCCCAAGTCTTTCATGAGCATAATTTGCTTGGCTGTGTTGCCTGACGATGTGGGAAGGACGGCACATCCTATCTTGCCCGCGCCGTCGTGCGCGCCCAGGCCTCCTGTGAACAGTCCGTAGCCGTAGGAGACTTGCACGACATCGTCTTTTGTCACGCCGTAGGCGGTAAGGCAGCGTGCGACGCCCTCTGCCCAGCAGTCAAGGTCGTGAACGGTGTATCCTGCGACGATAGGTTTGCCCGTCGTCCCGCTTGAGGCGTGGAATCGGGCGATATCTCTTACTGGAACCGCAAAGGTGTCGGTAGGGTAGTACTCTCGCAAGTCTTTCTTCTGCATGAAGGGGAGCTTGCTGATGTCGTCAATCGTCTGGATGTCGTCGGGCGTCACGCCTGCCTCGTCCATCCTCTCGCGGTAGAACTTAACCCGCTCGTATGTATAGCGTACTATCCGTTTGAGCCTTTCGCTCTGAAGTTTCCGCATGGACTCGGAATCCATGCATTCCATTTGCTCGTTCCAGTATTTCATTTCTCTTCTTAGGTGGGAGTCTTTTCGTTTTGCGGCGCAAAGGTATCAATCTATTTTGTATTTCACGCAAAAAATGAATGATATTTTGGAAAAGATGGCAAAATGGCTACGATTTGTTAGTATTCTTTGGCTCCTTTGTGCAAAATCGAAACTTTTGAAGGAGGAAGAGAAGGAAATGAATGGCTACAAAAAAACGAGAGTTGTCTTCTTTTCTCGTTTTTTATAGTTACTTTTGCGACATATTTAAAAAGGTATGGATTTGACGAACGATAAGAAGGACGTTGTAATACTGGGAATAGAATCGTCGTGCGACGACACGTCGGCTGCCGTTATCCGTAATGGGGTGCTGCTGTCGAACGTTACAGCGAGTCAGGCTGTTCACGAAAACTTTGGTGGAGTAGTGCCGGAACTTGCCTCTCGTGCTCATGAGCAGAACATTGTCCCTGTTGTTGATCAGGCGCTCAAACAAGCAGGCGTGGATAAGTCGGATTTGTCGGCTATCGCTTTTACGCGTGGGCCTGGCCTGATGGGTTCGCTGCTTGTGGGTGTTTCCTTCGCAAAGGGAATGGCTCGTGCGCTCGGTATTCCGATGGTGGATGTGAATCATCTCCAAGGACACGTGTTGGCTCATTTCATCGATGAAAAAGATGTGGAACGCGCCAAGCCGTCTTTTCCTTTCCTCTGCCTGCTCGTGAGCGGGGGAAATTCCCAAATCGTGCTCGTGAAGGCATACAACGATATGCAGGTAATCGGGCAGACTATCGACGATGCTGCGGGAGAGGCGATAGACAAGTGTTCGAAGGTGATGGGGCTCGGCTATCCTGGAGGACCCATCATCGACAGGCTCGCGCGTCAAGGGAACCCAAAGGCGTTTACGTTCAGCAGGCCGAACATTCCTGGCTACGACTACAGTTTCAGCGGGCTGAAAACATCGTTCCTCTATTTTCTGAGGGATCAGTTGAAGGAAGACCCGCAATTCATCGAACATCACAAGGAAGACCTCGCTGCCTCGCTGGAATATGCTGTCGTTGATATCCTGATGAAGAAGCTCCGCTTGGCGGTAAAGGATTTGGGCATACGACAGGTGGCTGTCGCAGGAGGAGTCAGCGCTAATACAGGCCTTCGGAATGCGTTTTACGACTATGCCAAACGGTATCATTGGGAAGTATTCATCCCCAAGTTCGGTTTTACGACAGACAATGCGGCAATGATTGCTATCACAGGGTATTACAAATATCTGGATGGTGATTTCTGCTCTATCGACAAACCAGCCTTCTCGAGAGTAGCCTTGTAGGTTCATTTTGTTTATCCTGCTATTATGGACAAGATTATTGCGCGAAGAGCTCTCGCTGTTGTTACCACACTGATAGAACAAAATCGTTCTATTGCTACGGCTGAGAGTTGTACCGGAGGTGGAATCGCAGCAGCTCTTACTTCTGTGAGCGGCAGTTCGGCTGTGGTGAAGGGCGGAGTAGTAGCCTATGCGACGGAAGCGAAGCGAAACGTGTTGCATGTAAGCCCGACGACATTGGATGAAGAAGGTGTTGTGAGCGAAGCAACTGTGTTGGAAATGGCAAGAGGGGCAATCCGCGTTTTTGATGCTGAAATAGGCATCTCTACTTCGGGAGTGACAGGCCCTTCAGGCGGAACACCGGAAAATCCTGTCTGCACGGTTTGGATTGCAGTAGTGAATAAAAAGGGGCGTTTTGCCACATTTCGTTTCGGCGATTTGGATCGAGGAAGGAGCAAAAATACGCGGAATGCTATATTAAATGCCCTTCGTTTGCTCTCAGATTTCCTGAAAAGCGAGAAAAACGAATGATTTTTCAAAATTAATTGCCAAATAATTTGCAAGTTCGGGGAAAAAGCAGTTACTTTGCACGCTGATTTTTACAAAGTCGGAAAAAGCAGGCAAGTAAAACCTGATTTGTGCATTGGATGCTAAATGTATGGGTCTGGAAACTACTTCCCCTGAAAGAAGATATAATAACTTAAGAAAGATAAGATAGAAATGTCGAAGATTTGTCAAATTACCGGTAAGAAGGCCATGATTGGCAATAACGTTTCACATTCAAAGAGAAGAACAAAACGTACGTTTGATGTGAATCTGTTTACGAAGAAGTTCTACTATGTAGAGCAGGACTGCTGGATTCAGCTACGCTTGAGCGCCGCTGGTCTGCGTATTATCAACAGAAAAGGCTTGGATGCAGCGCTTACGGAAGCTGTGGAAAAGGGCTACTGTGATTGGAATGATATAAAGGTTTTAGACTAATTCAAAGAGGAACCACGTTATGGCAAAGAAAGTAAAAGGCAATAGAGTACAGGTTATCCTTGAGTGTACTGAGCAGAAGGAAAGCGGTGTTCCCGGCATGTCGCGTTACATCACCACCAAGAACCGCAAGAATACGACAGAGCGCCTGGAGTTGAAGAAGTACAACCCCTATCTCAAGCGCATGACTATTCATAAGGAAATAAAGTAATTTTTTCAATAAAAAGATTCTACTATGGCAAAGAAAGCTGTTGCATCTCTTCAGACCGGTAAGTCAAGCTCTTACGCTAAGGTCATCAAGATGGTGAAGTCTCCGAAGACTGGTGCTTACATTTTCCAGGAGGAAATGGTTCCTGCCGAGAAGGTACAGGAGTACGTTAAGAAGTAATCACGTTTTTTATCCTTGATATAAAAAGAGAGGAGCCTTCGTTTAGGAAGGCTCCTCTCTTTTGCGCTATGTCTGAAAGCAGAGCTTGAGTCTGTATTATGCCAAGTCTAAGTCAAGCGCTTCTGCTAATAGCTTCAGGGATTTGTTTTGTTCGGCCATTTCACGAAACTGCTCGGAGCGCGAGAGAATCTTCTCCGATTCCTGCGTTTCCTGCAGATAGACAACCATTTCGATGCGCTGATTGTTGAGTTGCTTCCGCAGGTAGCCGACAATACGGCTGCGGGCATTCAAAAGCTCTTTTTCAATCAGCTTGTTTGTCGCTACGACGGCGAAGGTATGTTGGTCTTCGGAGAGCGTTGGCTGCATACCCTCCATTCGTCGAGCTAGCGCAACCTCTTCTTTGGGTAGCTCTTGGGCAAAGGAACGCCATAGGGTCTCCAAGTCGTCATACGAGAAAGGTTTATCGCCTGTTTCGGAATCCGTACTGAGCGGCGCTTTTTCTGAGGAAGCTGCTTCTGTTGAAGCTTGAACTTGTGCTGCAGCGCGTTTAACTTTTATGGAAACGGTTCCTATTTTCGATATAGTAGGAGAGAACGACGATGCATTGGGAGCATCCTTCGCGGCAGGAGTAGTATTTGCTTGGCTTGAGGCTGCCGAAAGAGGCGTCGCTGTGTTTCCATTAGCGTAAGACGCAGAAGCACTCTGCGTTGTTTCTGTTACATTGTTGCTTTCTTGTGTTCCTGCGGAGGAGGCTTTGGCTTTTTCGTGGGATGCCTGTAGCGGAACGGGTTGTGTCTGTTCGGCAGCAGAGGCTGGAGCCGCAACTTTTGCCTGTTGCTTGGTGGCGGGAGCGGGAGAGGACGGCTTACTGTTATTCGGTAGTCCTTGAGAGACGGCAGCAGAAGCCGTCCCGAAGATAGGTTTAAGATGTGCGGGGCGGCGCCCCGCGCTGGCATCGTCGTCTTCGTTATCCTCCGTTAGCTGGGAGAGTTGGATGAGTGTGAGCTCAACAAGCAATCGTTTGTTCTTGCTGTCCCTGTACTTCAAGTCGCAGTCGTTGCAGAGCTTCATTGCCCTGTATAAGAACTTCTGAGAACATTTCTCTACCTGCTCTTTGTACCGTTTTAGCATATCCTCGCTAACATCGAGCAGGGGAAGGGTGACGATATCCTTGCTTACGAGCAAGTCGCGGAAGTGCTGGGCGAGGCTCCCGATGAAGTTCCCCCCGTCGAAGCCGCGCTGCAAAATCTCGTTGAAGAGAAGCAGGCAGTCAGCCGTCTTGTTCTGGAGGAACATATCCGTAAAGCGGAAGAAGTAGTCGTAGTCGAGGATGTTGAGATTGTCAATGACGCTCTTGTAGGTGAGGTTTCCCTGCGAGTAGCTCACCATCTGATCGAAGAGCGAGAGTGCGTCGCGCATGCCTCCGTCGGCTTTCTGCGCAATGACATTCAAGGCATCCGCATCGGCTTTCACACCCTCTTTCTGGGCTACTTCAGCCAGATGCTGCACGATGTCGTTGATGCTGATGCGATAAAAGTCGTACGTCTGGCATCGGCTAAGGATGGTAGGGAGCACCTTTTGCCGCTCGGTGGTAGCAAGGATGAACTTGGCGTATGCAGGCGGCTCCTCCAGCGTTTTCAGGAAGGCGTTGAAGGCTTGTGTCGAGAGCATGTGCACCTCGTCGATGATGAACACTTTATACTTGCCAATCTGGGGCGGAATGCGCACTTGCTCGATGAGGTTGCGGATGTCGTCGACGGAATTGTTGCTGGCGGCGTCCAATTCATGGATGTTGAACGAGCGCCCCTCGTTGAACGAGCGGCACGATTCACATTCGTTGCAGGCTTCGCCCTCCGCCGTCATGTGCTCGCAGTTGATAGTCTTGGCGAAGATGCGTGCGCAGGTTGTCTTTCCCACGCCCCTCGGCCCGCAGAACAAATAGGCATGCGCCAGCTTGTTCTCCCTGATGGCATTCTTCAGCGTTGTCGTAAGGCCCTTTTGACCGACGACGGTGTCGAACGTTGCTGGGCGGTATTTTCTTGCAGATACAATAAAGGAGTCCACTTTCTTGTCTTTTTTGTTTCTGCAAAAATAATACAAGAAGGGCGAAACTCAAAATATTTTTTCTAAAAAAACCTGTCACCCTTTTTGTTTTGATGAGGTTTTGCTATCTTTGCCGACACAAGGAGAAGGGTATGGAATTTCTAAGGAAACTGTGGCACTACATCGGGAAGCACAAGTACGCTATTGCTATTGTCGGCTTCCTTATCATCGTCTTGTTTCTCGACAGCAACAATGTCTTTGTGCGTATGAAGAACAAACGTGAGCTCCGCAGGCTCAACAGTCAGATTGAGCAGTATTCTTCCCTCCGCGACTCGCTCGTGAAGGAGCTGGACGAGCTGGATGCCGACGGCGCCGCCCTCGAGCGCATTGCGCGTGAGCAGTACGGGATGCATGCCGACAACGAGGATGTGTTCATAATCAAAGATAAGTAAGAGCTCCTTTGCCGGGCTTCATGAGGCACAGAAATATGAATAAGTTCAGGGATATAATATTTGTCGTTGGAGGCATCGCGATGGTTGTCGGAGCCTGCTTGTACATCACTCGCTGGAGTGGGGCACCGTATGTCTTTCTCTCTGGTGCCGTTCTGTTTGCCCTCAAGCAGATAACCGACCGTTATCGGGGCAACAACTTTGTCGTCAAGCGTCTTCTTCGCCAGCAGATTCTCGGAGCGTTGCTTCTCATCGTTGCCGGCGTGCTGATGCTCGTCCTGCATCACAACGAATGGGTTCTGTGCCTTCTCATCGCTGCCGTGATTGAACTTTATACGTCGCTGCGCCTCTCTGCAGAACTCCGCAAGGAGGAGAATCATCCATAGAGCGAAAATCATCCGTAAAAAATCGTTAAAGAGGAAACAGTTTTCTTAATTAAAGAAAAATTGTTTCCTTTCGTCGTTCCGTCCTTATAATTTTGCACCGTTTCCAGAGCGTAGATATGAGTGCAAGGAACAAAGTCGGAATAGAAGCCTTCGTAGGTGCTGTGTGCATGCTGGCATTTCTTGCCTCATGCAAGAATACCTGTAGCATCGAGGGAATAGCCGATGCGTCGAACATCGAAGGGCGCACCATCCGCCTGAAAGCCGTCCAGCCAGACGGGAATTGGTATGTTCTCGATTCGTGCGAGGTTACTCACGGCTCCTTCTCGATGGCTTGTCACTTCGATTCCGTGCTCGTCACCACCCTTTGTATCGGCGAGGTGCCCCTTATGCCCGTTATCGTGGAGAGGGGGAAGGTGAAGGTCTCCATTACCAATCTCAGCCTTAACGCAAGCGGTACGCCGCTCAACAACGAGCTCTATTCGTTCCTCGACAAGAAGAACGAGCTCGACAAGCAGGTCGCCGACTTGGGACACGCCGAGTCGCGCATGATCATGAACGGCAATTCCGACTACTACATCCATCACTACGTCGACTCCGTCTATGCCGTTCTGTCGTCAGACATGCAGGACTTGGTGGTAGGGTTCATCGGCGACAACTACACCAACGTGCTGGGGCTCTGCGGGTTCAGCATGCTCTCCAACGGGCTCCCTTATCCCGTCATTACACCGCTCATCCGCTCCGTTCTCGACAAGGCGCCCAGCTCGTTCCTCTCCAATCCCATCGTTTCCGACTTCGTGAAGGCTGCCGACGCCAACGCCTCGCGCAAGGACGTCGCCTTCTCCTACTAAGCATTCCCTCTTTTCCGTAGAACAAACCCAAATGCCGCCTTGCTGAAGCATGAGCGGTGTTTTTTATGCCCGTTGCTTGTGAAAGACAACGCCGTTTTGGAGGCAAAGAATAAGGAAAAGGCAACTAATTTCTCTTTGGTGCCTGGTGAATTCCGTACATTATCTACAGATGCTTCTGAGCCTATGTTTCTTCATGGGGGTCGATCAACGCGTTGATCGAAGTCTAACAACGCGTTGATCGAGGTCTAACAACGCGTTGATCGACCCACGAAGTCAAAGAAAAAAATGTTAGGGATAAAGAATCATCCCGCGTGGAGCCGCTTCGCCTTCTCCTTCCTTATTTAAAAAGAGTGAATAATCTATTAAAAAGAGAGAATCCTTTGTTTCTTCGATAAGGTTGCTTCTGGAAAAGCAAAGCGGATGCTCCCAGACGGGCACATCCGCTTATTTCTTGCAAGGCAGGCTTGGGGAGGCGTTCTGCGCTTACTTCATCAGCACTTTTTTCCTTCCAAGGATGTAGATGCCTTGAGAGGGATGAAGCGTGCGGCGCCCGCTCAAGTCGTAGAGAGGAGCATCGTCGGGCAGCTGGGTGCTGTCTGTCGTCGGCTGCTTGTCGATGCGAGTGCGCAGGGCAGAGGCCTCTTGGGTGAAGAAGCGGAACTGATCGGCGCGGTACACTTTGGCGCGCGTGCGACTGCAAGTGAAGCGCAGATAGACGCGGTGCATGCCTGTGGTGGGAGTGATGTCGCAGAAGAGCGTGTGCCACGTTTTGGAGGCGTCAATGTCGCTCATGTCGATGACTCCAGCCGGCGTGTCGTCCATTTTGTCGAAGTAGACCTCGACAGTACCTTCGCCTGTGGAGGGAGCGGTAACGTCGAGCGACATGCTCAGCGCTGTCTCCTCGCCAAAGTCCACGTTGTCGTACTGAGCCCAGAAGCCGTTGGAGACATATACCGAGCCGCCCATCCCGCAGTCCTCTTCCTTGTTGGTGAAGAGCCCGCAATGATAGTCAAAGCGCTCAACCTGCAGGGTGTCGAAGCCGTTCTTGACGACATCCCAAAGCGGCGTGTTGGCTGCTGCCGAAGCAGCTGTGGAGCAGCTGAAGGCGTTTTTCGTTGTCTCCTTTGTCGATTTGGTAAGCCACGCTGAAGAGGTGATTTTCTCGGATGAACGGTTGCAGTAGGCGTGCATAGCGTTCTTTGTCATCCACTCCTGATAGTCGGGCTGGCAGAGATCGAGGATGAAGCGGCGCACGTAGCGCATGAGGATGCCCTTGAAGCCGCAAAGGTCGCCGTCGATATTTTGGCAGACGCTGACGACGCCGCGCGAGTTGCAGAGGTTGCTCTTTGTGTAGAGCATGATCTTCCTTGCGTCGTTATAGTACTGCACGTCGCCGTAGTGATCATAGAGCAGGCAGGCAGCGCCGAGCATTGTGCCCTGATTGTAGGTGGAAGCCCATTCGTTCTTCGACTTAACCGTCTCTGTCGCAGAGTCCCAGACGACGCTATCCCAGATTTTCCCCGACGACATATTGTTTGCCAATATCTTGCGCTGCGCGGCATACAAGTCGCGGGCCTTTTCGAAGTAGACTTCTCCGCAGCCCGACATTCCTAGATAGCAGGCTGCTACCTCCGTGGGCCCTGCGATGCAGGAATTGGTGCCGTATCTGTCGCCCGAGTTCTCTGCCCAGCGCATGAGCCCCGTGAAGGGAATGTAGGCTCGGTCGTAGATGATATCGAAGTTTTTCTTCGCGGCGTTGGTGTATGCTTTGCTCCCCGTGAGCCATCCTAGGCGCGCAACAGCGATTATCTGCCACATGACGTCGTCGTTAAAGTCGTGCCCGTACCATTTGTAGGCGTCGGTGTAGACAAGCTTGTTCCAGCTGCTGCCGACGTTGTTGTTGAAGTAGTTATAAATCCACTTCGCCATATTCAGATAGGACTCGTCGCCCGTGCTTTCGTAGGCATCGAGCACAACCTCAAGCTGTTCGCTCTCGCCCCAGCTCCCGTAGCAAAGGGTGCGCGAGGAAGAGCCTTTGGAGACGGCGAAATGGGAGAGCCAGCCGTTTATCATCTCGTCGCGCATTTCCGGAGAGAACTTACTCTTCGGCTCTACTTCCTGCAAGAGCCAGAGCTGCCCGTCGTTGGCTTCTTCCTTCTCGCCCCAGGCAGGCTCTTCGCCGTCGGTGCCTTTGCTGGTGGTGAGGTAGTAGGCACTGTCGCGCGACATGATGTGGTAAGCGTTCTCGTCCTCGCCAGAAGGCTCGAGGATGACTCCCGAATTGTTCAGCACGCGATTGATGCGTAGCGTGCTGTTCAACTTCTGCGTGCGGGGAGTGGCGTAATAGCCCGAGTAGACGTTCTGAAGCACGGGGAGACCTGTGGATGTCTCCAGGATGGTCCATTGTTGCGAGGGGACGTCAGTCTCTTCCCACAACATGACTTCGGAACCGATGTCGTAGGAGGAATTTTTTACAAAGAGGGACTTCGTTGGGTACTTCTTGGAGACTACGCGGTAGGTCTTTCCCACTTCTACGGAAGCGGAGAGGCTTAAGACGAACAGGCAGAAAGCAACGAGGGCGAGGAGTTTTCTCATGATGGGCGCGTCTTTTTAGTTTTTCATCGCAAAGATAAAAAAGACAATTGAAAAGTCGAAAACTTCGGGATAAAAACTTCAGCGGAGAATACATTTTTAAAAAGGTATCTTTTCTGCCGACTTCAATTCCTGCGCGATTTGTCTTCTCCTGAAAGAGAGTGGAGAAGGGAAAAGAAATTATGGAGAAGGAATCTCGCGAGATGTAGAAAGAAAAAAAATTTTTCCCTTCTCCAAAAATTTTTTTCGAGAAGGGAAAATTTCTGATTGCTTCAGCATATCACCAGACGGGTAGGGAATAAGAGAAGCCGGAAGGACTTTTGCGTCGGGAAGCACCTGATGACGCTGAAAAAGTATGGACTTTATTTTGTTGCGGAAAAGCTTGCGGATGTGTCTTTTTTGACGTAACTTTGTTTCGCGAATACAGATTGTAACTGGACTTATCATGAATGACACATCCTCCCAATCCCGGCACTACGAGGTTCTCGACGGCTTGCGCGGCATTGCTGCGCTTTCCGTTCTGCTTTATCATCTGTTTGAGGCAGAGGCGTTTGCGTCGGGCGCGGCAGAACAGCGGTTCTTTCACGGGTTTCTGGCTGTCGACTTCTTTCTTGTCTTGTCGGGATTTGTTGTCGGGCACGCCTACGACAGGCGCTGGGATAGGATGTCGGTAGGGGATTTCATCCGAAAACGTTTCGCAAGACTTCATCCGATGGTAGTAGCCGGCGTGGTGATAGGACTTGTCTGCTTCCTAGCGCAGGGATGCGAGCGTTGGGATGGAACAGCCGTTCCTGTGTGGAATGTGCTCGTTGCTGTCGTCCTGGCGCTGTTCATGATACCTTCTCCGCTGCCTTTGGACGTGCGGGGAAACACCGAGATGTTCCCTCTCAACGGGCCTTGCTGGTCGTTGTTTTTCGAATATGTAGGAAGCTTGCTGTATGCTGTTTGGATTCGTCGTCTGTCTACGCGGGCTTTGAAGTGCTTGGTGTTAGCGGCAGCAGTCGCTTTGTTGTTGATAGGTATTTTTGGTCCTGACGGAAGCATCGGTTATGGATGGTCGAGCCAACCTTTGAATATGCTTGGGGGCTTTTTGAGAATGTTCTTCGACTTCCCGATGGGCTTGCTGCTGGCGCGCCTTTTCCGCGAGAAGAAGAGGGAAACGCTTGGCAGCTGGGTGTTTCCTGTCTGTGCCGTCTTGATGCTGGGGCTGCTGGCGGTTCCTTCGCTGGGCAAGATGCGGGTAGGGTATGAGCTGTTTTGCGTTATGGTGGCTTTCCCGGCATTGGTTTGGCTGGGCGCGTTGGGAAATGCGGGAAGTCTCTTCGGAAGGAAGACGATGTTGTGGATAGGCGAGTGCTCCTATCCGCTTTATATGATACACTATCCGTTTATCTATCTTTACATCGGCTGGATAAAAGACGGCAGGAATCCTTTCGGCACCCATTCGTGGAGCACGCCTGTGACTTTGGCTATTCTGTGTATTGTCCTTTCCGCTCTGCTGATGATAGTGTGGGAACATCCTGCGCGGGCTTTCTTGAATAAAAAATTCAGCAGACGTTCTTCGTAGAGTTTACGAGAGAACGCCTGCTGAAATCTGATTATTCGAATCTGTTGCCTACAGCTTGAAAAAGAGCACGATGGCAACGATAGCAATCAAAAGTCCAACGTATTGGATGGGGCGAAGCTTCTCCTTGAAGAAAAGGAGCCCGATAAGCGTGGTGACGAGAATGATGCCGACGTTGTAGAGAGGGTAGAACGTTCCCGTGTCAAGCGCAAGCAATCCGTTCAGCACGCTGCGTGTGCAGCCCAAGTTTGCCAAACCCAGAACTACTCCCAATCCTACCGAGCGCCAGGAGATGCGGAAGGGCTGACGAATGCTTCGGAGCAGGATGGCAAGCAACGTGAGCAGCATTGCCATAAGAAAGATGGCGCCAGCAAGTGCCGTGAGTTGCTGGTCAACAGCTGTGTCGTTACCCGCAAATTGCGTTGACACGCGTTGCTGGATGTACTTCAGGGAGAAGTCGGATGCACCGTAGAAGAGGAACACGACAAAGAGGAAGGCCATTCCGCCGTAGGATTTCTTTGAAGTCTTCTTCGTCTTGTCGGAGTCCACAGGCGTGTCGCCCAGCGAGAACATCAGCAGGGCAATGACAACCAAGATGACAGGAATCCACGAGGGTGCGGGCTGAGCCAAAAGGAGCCAGCCGCAAATGACGGGCACGATAAGGCTTGCGCGCGAGGCTGCCGTCGTTAGCGCCATACCGCTCAGGCGAATACTGTACGACATCACGAGAAAGCCCGCCATAAAGAAGAATCCCTGCAGCACGGAGAAGCCTATCCAGCTTTCAGCGAAAGGATTGACGGGAATATCCTGCCGAATAATCTGGGGAAGGAATGTGGCAATTACGGCTGTCAGGTAGTTGACAAAGACGGCTTGCATGGTGTCTCCCTTCTGGCAGAGCTTGAGAATGATGCAGAAGAGAGAACCACACAGGATGGCAATAAGCAGATGTATCATAAGAAGGAATGTCCTTTACAATAGTCGGAATGCTCTTTGCAATAAAGAGAACGGAACGGGCTGTTTACTTTGTAGTTATCTCGAGCGTGACGATGGATTTTGCCGGGAGGGTTACCGTGATGACGGAGGCATCCTTCTTGTTCACTTTCGCGCCTTTGAACTGCTCGGGCTTCACGGTGTCGGGATTCTTGAATGTATTATGATCGGCGATGTTCTTTGAAGTCAGGATGGTGCCACTGACGGATTTGGCTTTCGTCTCTTCCAGCTTGACGCTTACTGTCTGGCTCTGCTTGAGGTCGACGTTGGCTAATGAGAGATGGAGAACACCCTTCGCATCGCGGGAAGCTGTTGCCGAGAGCATGGGGAGCGTGCGCGTAGGCTCTTCTTCCTGATTGCGTCCTCCCTGGAAACGTTCGTTGGGAACCTGCATCTCATCGCAGACGATATCGGAGGGAAGGAACGTCGCATCCTGATGAGGGATGTACATCTTAAAGACATAATAGGTGGGCGTGAGGACCATCTTGTCGTCGTTAGTAAGGATCATCGACTGGAGGACGTTGGCAATCTGTGCAATGTTGCACATCTTGATACGATCGGAGTACTTGTGGAAGACGTTGAGGGAGAGGGCTGCCACGAAGGCATCGCGCATCGTGTTCTGCTGGAACAAGTGTCCCGGGGTCGTTCCTTCCTCTTCGTCCCACCAGGTTCCCCATTCGTCGACGAGAAGTCCGATGTTGTTCTTCGCATCGTAGCGGTCCATGATGGCGATATGTTTCTTGATGACAGGCTCGATTCCCAGACATTTCCCAAGACACCAGTAGTAGTCGTCATCGGTGAATGTGGTAGCCTTTCCTTTGCTGCCGTTCCACCCAAGGACGGTGTAGTAGTGGAGGGAGAGGGCGTCCATACGGTTTCCGATGTTCTTCATGAGCGTTTCGGTCCACGTGTAATCGTAGTCGCTGGCGCCGCTGGCGATTTTGTAGAGTGTGTTGCCGCTGAAGTTTTTGCAGTAGGTGGCATATCTCCTATACTCGTTGGAGTAGTATTCGGGTGTCATGCTTCCTCCGCAGCCCCAACTCTCGTTTCCAACGCCGATGAATTTCACTTTCCAGGGATTGGTCCTGCCGTTCTTGTGACGCAGTTCAGCCATCGGGCCGTTGTCGGCTGTCATGTATTCAACCCATTCGGAAGTCTCGCGCACGGTTCCGCTTCCGATATTCATCGATACGTAAGGCTCGCACTCGAGAAGTTCGCAGAGATTGAGAAACTCGTGCGTGCCGAAGCTGTTATCCTCAAGCGTACCTCCCCAGGTGCTGTTCACCTTTGCGGGACGTTTGTCGCGCGGGCCTATTCCGTCCATCCAATGATAGTCGTCGGCAAAGCAGCCTCCGGGCCAGCGAAGCACGGGGATGTGGAGTTCCTTCAGGGCTGTGAGCACATCGTTGCGATAGCCGTTGGTGTTAGGGATGGGGGAGTCCTCGCCTACCCACAGGCCTCCGTAGATGCAGGTGCCGAGATGCTCGGCAAACTGCCCGTAGATGTTGCGGTTGATGACGGAAGTGCCCTCAGAGGTGTGGACGGTGACGGTTGACTTGCGCTCTGCGCCGAAAGCGATGAGGCAGAGGGTCAGCAGCATGCTGGAGATGAAGATTCGTTTCATTTTGATATGTTTTTATTGTGAATATTTTTCGAGAAGGGAAAATTTTTTTTCGAGAAGGAATCTCGCCGTATGAAGAAAGAAAAAATTTTTTTGAAGAAAGAAAAAATAATTATGAGTTAAGAATAATTCGGGCAAGAGAAATCTCCTTCTCTTATCAAGGGCAAATGTACGCTTATTTTCTGGTTTTTTCTTCATATAATTCCGTTTTTTCGCTATTTTTGCAACAATTATGAAAAAATCGAGAAAAAAACTGCTTGCTTTCCTTTCTGTATTGCTCGTCATCGCTGCTTTGGCAGTCGTCGCGGGGTATTACTTTGTGCTGAGTCCTTTGGTGAAAGTGGAAGAGGAACAATACATCCAGCTCTATCCCCAGACTTCTGCCGAGGAGGTGACTGCGAAGGTGCGTGAAGTGGCTGGCTGCGACGTGCGGGGATTCGAGATGCTCAGCCGTCGGTCGTCTGCCTTCAAGGCGGGCAACTATGTAGTGAAGCGTGGAGACAGCATGCGCGATATTTGGCTTCGCTTTCTCTCGGGGAACCAAACTCCCGTGAAGGTGGTGATACCTGCAGCGCGGAACCTCGACAAGGTGGCAGGCGTGCTGGGCAACAAACTGATGGCCGACTCGGCTGCTTTTGCTGCGTTGCTCGGACAACCCGAGCAGATGGCGCTGATAATCCCCAACACCTATGAGGTATATTGGACTATTTCGCCGGAAGACTTCGTGGAGCGTATGCAAAAGGAGCACGATCGTTTCTGGAACGAGAATAGGCGTGCTAAAGCTGCTGCGCAAGGGCTGACTCCTGATGAGGTAGCTACGTTAGCGTCTATTGTGGATGAGGAAACGGCACGCAACGACGAGAAGCCCGTTGTGGCAGGCTTGTACCTCAACCGGCTCCACAAGGGAATCCTGCTGCAGGCAGATCCAACGGTGAAGTACGCCGTAGGAGATCCCACGCTGCGCAGAATCCTCTTCGAGCATCTCAAGGTTGACTCTCCTTATAATACGTATCTGCACGCGGGACTTCCTCCAACGCCCATCCGCATCCCTTCAGTGCGTGCGCTGGAAGCTGTTCTGAATCCCGCAAAGCACGATTATCTGTATATGTGTGCCAAAGAGGACTTCAGCGGCTATCATAACTTTGCCGTCACTTTGTCGGAGCACAACAAGAATGCTTCCCGCTATCAGGCAGCCCTAAACGCGCGTGGTATCCGATGATTCAGCTGATCGACTCGATAAACAATATCTTCTGGGGCTACTTCCTGATAGCCGCGCTGATTGCGTGCGCCTTGTGGTTCACAATCCGCACGAAAGGCGTGCAGTTCACGATGATAGGCGAGATGTTCCGCCTGCTGGGGGAGTCGGCAAATAAGCTCGAGGAACCTGCATCGGAGGATATCCAGTCGAAAGAAGCCTGTGGGGAGAAGAAACACCAGAAAAGGAAGAAGAAACCTATCAGTTCGTTTCAGGCTTTCGCCGTCTCGCTTGCTACACGCGTAGGAACGGGAAACTTGGCGGGCGTAGCCTGCGCTATTGCGGTAGGTGGGCCCGGGGCTGTCTTCTGGATGTGGATAACAGCCTTGCTGGGCTCTGCTACGGCTTTCGTGGAAAGTACGTTGGCGCAGCTGTTCAAGATAAAAGGTAAGGATTCCTTTGTAGGAGGCCCTGCATACTATATGGAACGCGGATTGGGGCGTCGATGGATGGGAATGGTTTTTGCTGTGCTCATCACGCTGACGTTCGGGCTCTCGTACAATTCTGTTCAGAGCAACACGCTCTGTGCCGCTTTGGACGGCGCTTTTGGGTGGAGCCGGCTGATAGTGGGCCTTGTGCTCTCGGCTATCATGCTTCTGATTATCTTCGGCGGAATACATCGCATAGCGCATTTCAGCAGCGTCATCGTGCCGTTTATGGCTCTGGGATACATTTCGCTTGCCCTTATTGTGGTGCTGATGAATGTATCGTCGCTTCCGGGCGTGTTCCGCATGATTTTTGAGGGAGCATTCGGCTTCAGGCAGGCTGCAGGCGGACTGATGGGAGGAGCAATCATGCAGGGAGTCAAGCGCGGGCTGTTCAGCAACGAGGCAGGCGAGGGTTCGGCGCCTAATGCAGCTGCGACTGCCCATACATCGCATCCTGTGAAGCAGGGACTCATCCAGGCGTTAGGCGTTTTTACGGATACGTTGGTAATATGCTCGTGCACAGCGTTCATCATCCTCTGTAGCGGAGCCGCGTTGAATCCGGATGCAGAAGGCGTGCAGCTGACTCAGCTTGCCCTTTCGTCGCAGATAGGAAAGGCGGGAGGCAGCTTCGTGGCTGTGGCGTTGCTCTTCTTTGTCTTCAGCAGCCTGATAGGAAACTACTATTATGGTGAGGCAAATATGCACTTCATGCTGAAGGGACACGCGTCAGAGAGGCTTCTCGTCGGCATCTATCGCTTTTGCTCGGCAGGAATGGTTGTTTTCGGCGCGTTGGCAAGCCTTGATACCGTCTGGGCGATAGCAGATCTTTTTATGGCGCTGATGACTACCTTCAATCTCTTGGCTATTCTCCTGCTTGGGCGTTATGCCTTCCGTTTGCTCGACGACTATCGGGCGCAGAAGCGGAAGGGATTCCGCAGCCCTGTCTTCCACAAGAAAGAAGTTTTTCCTGATATTTGCGACAAGCTTGAGGGATGGGAGTAGGGCATCTTCCTGCATGCTCTCAATATGCTTTGTCCAAATCAAATTATTCTTTCTTCAAAATTTTTTTTCGAGAAGGGAAAAAATATTTTTCTTTCTTCATACGGCGAGATTCTTTCTTCATAATTTCGTATACTTCCTTTATCGTTTTCAGGGGAGGGAAATTTGCTTTTCAAGATAGGAAAAATAAAAAAGGAAGAGGGCTGAAACTTAAAGTTCGGCCCTCTTCTTTACTTTACCCTTTGGTGTGTAACAAATTGTCCTTTACGGCGTTATTCTTTTGTTTCTATACTTTAGGGTTTTGCTTTCCGATAAACTCGTGTTCCTCCTTCATGTCGATCTCGTTGTGCTTGCTGTCGTAGAATTGATATTGCAGCAGAGCGAGAGACTGGTTGGGGATGATTCGGATTCCTAATCCATACTTCATTTTCCACTTCATAGCCAGCGAGGGGAAGCCCTGATTGACGTATGCAGAAACGTAAGGATGGATATGTAGGTCGAAACGCTTTACGTTCAGTTTCTTTACCAGACAATCGATTTTGCTTTCCAGCGTATCCGTAAAGAGGATTGACGCCTTGATGGTTCCTGTGCCGAAGCAGGTAGGACAAGTCTCTTCCACATCAACGTCCATAGCTGGGCGCACACGCTGGCGCGTGATTTGCATAAGCCCGAACTTGCTGAGGGGAAGGATGTTGTGCTTGGCGCGGTCCTTTTTCATGTTGGCGCACATGCGCTCGTAGAGTTTCTGCCTGTTTTCGGCAGTATCCATATCGATGAAATCGACGATGATAATTCCTCCCATATCGCGAAGTCTCAACTGTCGTGCGAGCTCGTCTGCGGCACCCAGGTTTACGTCGATAGCGTTTTCCTCTTGGTTCGTGTTGCCGCGCGAGCGGTTCCCGCTGTTCACGTCAACGGCATGAAGGGCTTCGGTGTGGTCTATAACCAGGTAGGCGCCTCCCTTATAGGGCACGATGCGTCCGAAAGACGACTTGATTTGCTTCGTGAGCCCGAAATTGTCGAAGATGGGGAGGTTGCCTGTGTAGTGCTTGACGATGTGCGAGAGGTCGGGCGCAATGAGCGAGACGTAGTCCTTGATCTGCTTGAAGGTAGCCTCGTCGTTGACGTAGATGTTCTCGTAGGAGGGATTGAACACGTCGCGCAGCATAGCTACGGCGCGGCTTGACTCTTCGTATATAAGGAGGGGTGCCTTCTCGGCTTTCTGCACTCGGCGGATGACATCGTCCCATTGGTTGACGAGGACGTTCAGTTCGGCATCGAGCTCGGCTACTCGTTTGCCTTCAGCGACAGTACGTACGATTACTCCGAAGTTTTTGGGCTTGATGCTCTGCAGAAGTTGCTTCAGACGCGCGCGTTCTTCGGATGACTTGATTTTTGTGGATACCGACACTTTGTCGGAGAAAGGGACTAAGACGAGGAATCGTCCTGCGAACGACAAGTCGCAAGTGATTCGTGGCCCTTTCGTACTGATAGGTTCCTTTGTTACCTGCACCATAATCTCCTGCCCTTGTTGCAGAATGTTCGAGATGCTTCCTTCCTTGGGAAGCTCGGGCATGATGGAGGCTTTGGCGTAGGGGTAGAGCTTCTTCTTGTCGCTGGTAACCTGCTTGATGTACTTTTGGTAGGAATTGAATCGATTGCCCAGATCTTGATAGTGAAGGAAAGCTTCTTTTCCTGAACCTACATCAACGAAACATGCATTCAGGGCAGGCATGATTTTCTTCACGCGTCCCCAATACATGTTGCCCACGGAGTAAGACGCCTCGCGTCCTTCACGCTGGAACTCAACCAGGTCCTTGTCTTCGGTAAGGGCGATGGTTATCTCCTTGGGCTGTACATCAATAAAAAGTTCGCTTGTCACTTTCTAACTAACTGATAGGGTTTTCAAATAAAGAGCAAAGAACAAACCTCCGTTAGGCAAAAGCGCTAAGATGTTTGTTCTTTGTAGGTCCTCATAAAAGCTTATTTGCTCTTATGTCTGTTCTTGCGCAAACGTTTTTTACGTTTGTGCGTAGACATTTTATGTCTTTTTTTCTTCTTTCCGTTTGGCATAATGTTAATATTATGGGGTTATCTGATTACTTCTTAACGCCTTTCATGAAAATCTTAGCGGGCTTGAAGGCGGGGATGTTGTGCTCGGGAACAACGAGGGTCGTGTTCTTGGAGATATTGCGGGCGGTCTTCTCGGCTCTCTTCTTCAGGATAAAGCTACCGAATCCGCGGAGATATACATTCTCTTCGTTGATGAGGGATTCCTTTACTACTTCCATGAAGGCTTCAACACACTTCAGAGCATCTGCTTTGTCAACACCAGTCTTTGCAGAGATTTCGTTTACAACTTCTTGTTTTGTCATTTTCTTTAATTTTTATATGTTTTACACTATTCGTTATTTTTTTGGCTTGCAAATATATAGCTTTTTCTTTGATTAAAAAAATATTGGAACTTTTTTTGTTGTTTTTTTCATCAAATGGCGCTTTTTTGGTACTTTTGTCACGATGAAAAGGAGAAAAAACGAATGGAAGACATTTCGCAGACGCTGATGAACTGGTACGACTCGAACAAGCGTTCCCTCCCTTGGCGCGAGACGTCTGACCCCTATGCTATCTGGGTTTCTGAGATCATTCTCCAGCAAACGCGAGTGGCTCAGGGATATGACTATTTCCTGCGTTTCATGGATGCTTTCCCTACTGTTCAGGCGTTGGCTCACGCGAGCGAGGATGAGGTGCTGCGTCTGTGGCAGGGATTGGGGTATTATAGTCGTGCGCGCAACATGCATTCGGCTGCGAGGCAGATTGTTTCATTGGGGGAGTTCCCGTCGACATTCGAGCGTATTTTAAATTTAAAAGGTATAGGTCCATATACGGCAGCCGCCATCGGCTCTTTTGCCTTTGGCCTTCCTTGCGCGGTAGTCGACGGGAACGTATGCCGGGTTATGTCGCGTTTGTTTGCTATCGAGGAGCCGATCGATTCAAAAGCCGGAAAACGCCTCGTGGAGCAGTTTGCGCAGTCGTTGCTTCCCGAAGGACAATCGGCAAGATATAATCAGGCCGTGATGGAATTCGGCGCCTTGCAATGTGTGCCGTCTTCTCCCGACTGTAGCGTCTGCCCTTTAGCTGACAAATGTCTCGCTCTCGCACGTGGTCTTGTGGGCGTGCTTCCCTGCAAATCTCATCGGACGAAGGTGACAGACCGTTTTTTCCATTACTTCCTGATTGAGGACGGCGAGAGCCTTTATCTGCATAAGCGTGATGCCGACGATATCTGGCGCGGGCTGTACGAGCTGCCTTTGAAGGAGGTGGAAAGTAGTGATGCCGAAGAGGAGATGCTTCCTGTAAAGAGCGTGCGGCATGTTCTCTCGCATCAGATAATCCACGCAAAGCTCTATCATCGCGTGCTCCCGGGTCCTTTGCCCCAGCGGGAAGGATGTATCGTCGTTCGTCGCAGCGAGATTGACAAGTATGCCCTCCCGCGTCTTGTGCAGATTTTGCTTGAGTAGTCGCTTTTTTGCATTTTTCTTTACAGATAAGGAATAATGTATTATCTTTGTCGTCGGATGCATAATAGGTGAAGACGTATGTGTTATTCTTATCGCAACGCTTGTTTCCTCCTGTTTTCTTCCTAACAACATTATACAAAGTATCAGATAGTTACGATTATGTCAGTTAATAAAGTTATTCTTATTGGCAATGTGGGGCGCGAGCCTCAAGTGCGTTATTTCGATACCGGCAACGCTGTCGCCAGCTTCCCTCTGGCAACGACGGAGCGGGGCTATACATTACAGAACGGGACGGAAGTTCCCAACCGTACCGAATGGCACAATATCGTTTTCTGGGGAAAAATAGCCGAGACGGTCGAAGAGCTGGTGCATAAGGGCGATAAGCTCTATGTGGAAGGCAAGCTTCGTACGCGCAGTTACGACGATGCAAGTGGTATTCATCGTACCGTCACCGAAGTCTACGGCGAGAACTTCGAGCTGATGTCGCGTTCTCAGTCGGGCGAGAAGGGCGCGTCGCCCGTGCTTCCCGAAGACGTCACAGCCGATAACCTGCCGAAATAAACCCTTTGTCAAGTGTCGAATCTGCTTTTCATCCTTTCTGCGGCGCTTTCGGTAACCGCCCCTTCTGCAGGAGCGATTATCGCTCTTGCGCTTGTCGCCCTGCTGCTTGTCTGCTCGGGCTTCGTGTCAGCTTCCGAAACGGCTTTCTTTGCTCTGTCTCCATCGGACAAAGCGATTATCAAGGAGAGCGACAGCATGCACGATCAGCTCATCTGCCGCCTTCTCGACGACTCCGAGAAGCTCCTCGCTTCCATCCTTATCTCGAATAATCTCATCAACGTAACGATTGTCCTGTTAAGCAACTATGCGCTGATGAACATCTTCCATTTCGGTGCCCCGTGGGTTGAGTTCCTCTGCATCACGGTGCTGCTGACGTTCGTCTTGTTGCTTTTCGGCGAGGTGATGCCCAAGCTCTATTCGGCCAACGCTCCTCTTCGCTTCTGCCGGAAGGCTTCACCCGGCATTTTCGCTTTGACGAAGATCTTTTCTCCTCTTGCCAATCTGCTGGCTCACTCCTCAGCCCTTGCCGAGAAGGTAGCTTCGGGGCAGGATAATCTGTCGGTTGACGATTTGGAACAAGCGCTTGAACTGACTGACAAACGCGAGATTTCTGCCGAGCAGAATATCCTGGAGGGAATCATCCGCTTCGGCGACGAAACGGTTCGCGAGGTGATGACTTCGCGCCTCGACATGATGGCTCTGGATGTCTCCGAAGATTATTCGGAAGTGATGAAGCAGGTTGCCGAGAACATCTATTCGCGCATACCCGTCTACGACGATACAGTAGACAACATCAAGGGAATACTCTATATAAAGGATTTGCTGCCGCATCTGAACGAGGGTCCCGACTTCGCCTGGCAGAAGCTGATACGAAAGCCCGTGTTTGTGCCTGAAACAAAGCAGATCGACGAGCTTCTCCGCGAGTTTCAGCGCGACAAGCGGCATATAGCGATCGTTGTCGATGAGTACGGAGGTACTCTCGGAATGGTGACGATGGAGGACATCCTCGAAGAGATCGTTGGGGAAATCAACGACGAATACGACGAAGCCGACAAAAGCTATACGCGCCTCAACAACAACACGTACATCTTCGAGGCAAAGACGCTGCTGTCCGACTTCTGCAAAGTGCTTGACATCGACGATGTTACCTTCGATGAAGTGGCAGGAGACGCCGACTCGCTTGCGGGCCTTCTCCTGGAGATAAAAGGCGACTTCCCGCGTCAGAACGAGGTAATCAACTACAGGAACTTCTCCTTCGAGGTGCTCGAGATGGACGATCGTCGCATTGTGAAAGTAAAAGTCATCATCCATGCTGTTTGAGCAAGTACGTTCTGCTGACGGTGCTTCGGGATTTGCCGTGTGGCATATCGCCGAGACGGAGGAAACCTTGCGGGGAATGCTCTCCGACGCTGTGGATGTTTCCGATGTGCTGAAGGCGAGAAGCCGGGCGCGACGCACCGAAAGGCTGGCGGTAAGAGTGCTCCTCCAGCTGGTTCTCGGCGAGGGACATCCCATAGGCTATCTTCCTTCGGGGCGTCCTTTCCTTAAAGATGGAGCTTATCAGATCAGTATCTCCCACACGACTCATTGGGCGGCTCTGGCTTGGGACAAAGAACAACGTGTGGGTATTGATATAGAGCGACGTTCCGACAGAGTGTTGCGTGCTGCAGATCGGTTCATAAGCCGCGAAGAGCGTCTCGCCGCAAATGTCTTCGGCACACAGCCTTCGCCCGAGTACGAGCTGCTGATGTGGTCGACAAAGGAGTCGGCATACAAGTTGCTGGATATGACGGGATTGGACTTGCTCCGCGAAATCCGGGTTGTCCCAGACAATAGGGTAGGCGATTCGGGCACGTGTGCGCTTTGTGCAAAGGGGTTCCGTCATCCCCTGCAGGCTCAGTATCATTTTCGTCCCGAGTACGTGCTGACGGTTGTCAGCAGCCCGTTCCTTCCTCTTCAAGTCTGAAGGGAAAATTCTCGCTTGAAAAGAAAAGCGTTTCGATTGGGCCGTCGTGTGACTGGCTCCAGGAAGAATCTATTCCGCCTTAGCAAAAATGGCGTGATAGGTGATGTCTTCGGCTTCGACGTGAGAGCCGGGCGGGAGGTATCCGTCAAGCTTGTTGGCATCGGTGTTCCAGCCGATGAACAGATAGGCGGGGTCTGTGCTTTGGTAATAGGGAAGGACATAGTCGGTTCCCCAGATGGCGTAGTTGGTTTGGACAAGCGAGTCGCGTACTTCGAACTTGAGGGCTACGGAGGCGTTGAGGAAGGTGAATATCTCGGCAGCATCGGCTGTTGCCTGCAGCTCGCCCGAGGCTCCGATCGTCAGCCCGTAGAAATCGCTTGCCCCTGAGAGGCGCGAGTGAATGGTCCAGTAGTTTGCCTGGACGATGCTCCCGAAGCTGTTGTCGATTTGCCAGAGAGTAGCGTCGCCGATGTCGTCACAGCCCGTTAGGATGATGGGAAGCACGGTGTGCCCGCAGCGACGAAGGTACGTGCTGTCGCCCAGCTCGATGACCCATCCTGTTGGCTGCTGTCGCAGACGCCAGGCGGCATATTCGCTGTGGACGGGCTGGAGACTGCTGCTGGGAGTGCAGATGAGGGAGGGGTTGGAAAAGATGTAGTTGTCGTTTCGCGACTTCGACTGCGCGAGGATGATGCGCATACCGTCTTTCAGCTCGTCGAAAGCTTTCGCGGTAAAAGACTTCTCTACAGTTGGCCAGCCGACGTCGTTCGAATAGAGGAAGCGCTGTTGGATGATGTCAAGGATGGTTCCTTGCGTGAGCTTGTCGTAGGTGGACGTTCGGAGATTGACGACGAGTCCGTCAAGCTGCATGTCGCTGATTCCGAAGTCGGAGGCGTAGGCGTTGTAGTAGGCGAGGGCTCCTTCCGCGTTGTCAAACACCAGTTTGGCGGAAGAGGTGTGGACGATGCCGTCGTCCATGTGGAACGTAAGCGTCGCGTTGGTTGAGTCGTTGTGGAACGTGTAGACAATAGCGGTGTCGCTTATCGTGAATGTCTCGTTAGGGCCAAGGGGAGTCACCTCGCCTGTTATCTCCAGTTCATGACAGGCCAGAAATAGCAATGCTGCCGACACAAGTGCCGACAGCATCGTTACTATCGGATGACGCCGGGATGTCAATCTTTGCCTTCTTGGTTCTTCTTGTTCATGATGACATACACAACGATGCCACCAACGACAAACAGTAAGCCAGCAGCCTGTACGAGGTTGTTGTTATTCCAGCCGAGGAAATAGCTGAGCACAAGAATGACAGCTCCGATAATCATCAGAAGGATGCCGATGGAGTCTTTGAAATTGTTCATAATTGTTTCTATAGAAAAAGTGGTACAATTCGTTTTTCGGTTTCGACTGGCAAATTAAAGAAAATTTCTCCGGATATTCAAATCTTTTTATAAAAAAAAGGCCTCGGACGGTGTTTTTTCAAAAAAAGAGGGCGGAATGTTTGTTAATTAGAGGAAAAGCAGTAATTTTGCGCCGCATTTTGCAAAAACAATCATTTATTAACCCAAAAAGTATGAATCAGTACGAAACCGTTTTCATTTTGACTCCCGTTTTATCTGATGCACAGATGAAGGAAGCGGTAGAGAAATTCAAGGGTATTCTCGTTGTCGAAGGCGCCGAGATTATCAATGAAGAGAACTGGGGCATGAAGAAACTCGCTTACCCCATTGAGAAAAAGACTACTGGGTTCTACGAGCTCATCGAGTTCAAGGCAGAGCCCACGGTGATTGAGAAACTGGAACTCCAGTATCGTCGCGACGAGCGCGTATTCCGCTATCTGACCGTCAAGATGGAGAAGTATGCAGCACAGTACGCCGAGAAGCGTCGTAGTATTAAACAGCAAAAAGCAGAGGAGGCATAATCATGGCACAGAATCAGAGCGAAATCCGTTATCTTACCCCCCCAACGGTAGATAAGAAGAAGAAAAAGTATTGCCGCTTCAAGAAGGCTGGCATTAAGTATATCGACTACAAGGATCCCGAGTTCTTGAAGAAGTTCCTCAATGAGCAGGGCAAGATCCTTCCCCGTCGTATCACCGGCACCTCGCTGAAGTATCAGCGTCGCGTGGCTCAGGCCGTGAAGCGCGCTCGCCATCTGGCATTGCTGCCTTTCGTAACCGATATGTTGAAGTAATAAAGTAAGGAGGACTGACTATGCAGATTATTTTGATAGAAGATGTTCAGAACTTAGGTTACAAGAACGATATCGTTACCGTTAAGGACGGCTATGCCCGTAACTACCTCATTCCGCAGCACAAGGCTATTCTGGCAACGGAAAGCGCTAAGAAGGTGCTTGCTGAGAATCTCCGTCAGCGTGTTCACAAGCTCGCTAAGATCAAGCAGGATGCTGAGGCTCTCGCCAGCCGTCTGGAACCCCTGTCGCTTACGATCGCCGCTAAGGTGAGCGAGGCAGGTACGCTCTACGCTGCTGTTGGCGCTGCTCAGGTAGCTGCTGAGCTTGGCAAGCAGGGGTACGATGTAGACGTGAAGACCATCACCGTCAACGAGCCCGCTAAGGAACTCGGCCACTACACCGCTACCGTTCGCCTCCACAAAGAGGTTGCCGTTGAGGTTCCCTTTGAGGTTGTTGCCGAAGGTGCAGAAGTAGCTGAAGCTGCTGAAGCCGCTGCTGAATAAGCAATAAGCCGCGAGCGAAAGAAAATGCAGTCAGAAATGACTGCATTTTTTTGTTTGTCTATCCCCAACAAGAGATGAGACATACTCTTTTTCGTGCTGTGCGTTGGCTATTTTCCGAATGAGCGCGCCTCAAGAAAGTCCTTGAAAGCCTGCAGGTAGCCGTCGGGCACGTGGATGATTTCCTTGCCGATGTAAACGCAGTCGTTTCTGTCTACCTTGCGTATTTTATCGACGGCGATGATGTATGAGCGATGGATGCGCAGGAATCTGTCTTCCGGAAGCATCTCCTCTACGGCCTTCATCGTCAGGTGGGTAATCAGCGGCTTGGGTTCGTTGTCGAGATAGAACAGCACGTAGTCTTTCATACCGTTGACATAGGTGATTTGATTAACGGGGATATTCCTCCATTCTCCGTCAACTCGGATGAAGACCGTATTGGGTTGCTGTTTGGGCTGAACGGCTGTCTGCTGGATGTCGAGCAGCTTTCTTGCTTTTTCTATGGAGCCAAGGAACTTGTTGTACCTGACAGGCTTCAGAAGGAAGTCAATAGCATTCACCTCATAGCTTTCGAAAGCATATTCCTTGAAGGCAGTGACAAAGACGACGCGTGTTTCTTCGGGCAGGCTGTGCGCTAATTCCATACCGTCGATATTAGGCATCTGGATGTCCAGGAACAGCAGGTCGGGCTTCTGCTCCTTAATAGCATTGATAGCTTGGATGGAGTCCGTAAACGAGCCCAGCTGCTTCAAGTCGGGCGTTTTCTCCACGTATGAAACCAGTAGGCGTACGGCTAACGGCTCATCGTCGACAATCATACAAGTAAGTGGTCTCATAGGCGGATGGAGATTTTGACATGATAGATATTCTCGGGGGTGATTTCCTGCTCCCACGTATATCGGCCTGAATAGAGCAGCTCCAGACGGCGCTTGGTGTTCTCAAGTCCTATACCAGAACCGCTACGGTCTTTGGTAGGCTTGGGATTGTTCGTGTTGTCGCAATGAAAGACGAGCGTGTCGTCTTGCTGTTTCAGGCCTATATCTATCGAGGCGGGCGCATTGCTGTTCATCCCATGCTTGAAGGCGTTCTCGATGAGTGAGATGAAGAGTAGCGGAGCCACTTCCTTTTGTGCGTCGGTAACGGTAAACTGGGCGCTGACGGTCGTCATCTCATTGCAGCGCAGTTTCATCAGTTCGATATAGTTGCGCATAAACTCCACCTCGCCGTCGATGCGGACTTTAGGCTTGTTGGTTTCGTACATCGCATAGCGCAGCAGGTCGCTCAGCTGCATGATGGCCTCCTGCGTCTCGTTGCCGTCTATCTGAGCCAGGCTGGAGATGTTGTTGAGCGTGTTGAACAGAAAGTGCGGATTGATCTGGTTTTTTAGCCAAGCGAGTTCTGCCTCTATCTCCTTATGTCGTCTTTCGCTCCGCCGCATCAGGTAGCGGATGCTTAATGCGGCGCCTATGGCCATTATGCAGAGCAGAAACGAAATGAAAACAAACGAGGAGAAGCCTGCCTGAACATAGCTTGGCAGATTGCTGATGTCGTTGCCGATAAGGTGCAGATTGCTTAGGAAAATCAACGCCACGTTTGCAACGCCAAACTGCCAATAGCGGTGCTTGAACCAACAAAGGGGAATGATGAGATAGAAATTCAGAAGATATTCTCCCACCATCGGCCCCAGCCAGTAGGCAGAAATCCAAAACGATTGTCTGGTCTGTTCAGCATCTCTGCTGCTTATATAGTTGATCAGTGTCGGCGAGAGCATGATGAGCAGAAGCAGCATCACTTGCGCTACAAATAGCCAGATGTCTTTTGTCTTAATCTTCTTCATGACAGCAAATGTAGGCGTTAATTTCGAAATAACAAAATCTCCCCCGCATAATCGCTATGCAGGAGAGACAAATAACCCAAAAAAACTTACGTATGTTGGTTTAGTCATTTACAACGAGGCCGTGTCCTGCCCGTCTTGACTCATCATCCGTTCAGCTGTGTTCTTTACGGTCAAGTCGAACAGCTCTACATAGTTGTCGTACTGTTTCTCGCTCAGGAGCTTCTTCATCTTCTGCTTGTGGTTTTTCTGAATCTTCTCCCAGGTCTCAGCGCTCTTTGAGGTATCCTCCAGTTGATAGAAGGCTTCCATCGAGCTTGTAAACTGCCTCATTGCGATTTCGACGGGTTTCCTCTGGTCGATAGTCAGCTCCAGATAGCTGCTCATGCGCTCAAAGGAAAAACCTTTGTTGTCGTTACTCTGTGCGTTTGCACTCATTGTCATTGCGAACATTGCCACGAGGGCGATCATCATTTTTTTCATATCCTTTTCGTTTTTAATTGTGAATAATCCGTTTCGTCATCCGACTGCGTTTTTGTCTTTTGACGATGCAAAGGTATGATGATTCAGGGGTAGGCGTCAAATCACTTTCGACGTTTACCCCCATGTCCTTCGACGTTTGACCTTTCGAGGTATTGTTTTTTAGGGATTGCTGTTGCTTTCGGCAGCAGAAATGAAGATGGTCTCAGGAAAGCAGATGCTGGGTAAGAAATCCCTCTAACTCTTGTGCTGCTTGATCTTCCAGCCGACGGCGGCGATGAAGAGTGTCATCAGAGGACTCAAGTAGTTGAAGAAGCAATAGGGCAGGTAGGTGAGGGTGGGGACGCCGAGAACGGTGCTCTGCGTCATTCCGCACGTGTTCCAGGGGATGAGTACGGAGGTGACCGTTGCGGCATCCTCGCAGGTGCGGCTCAGCAGGCGCGACTCGTAGCCACGCTCCTCGTAGGCATGCCGGTAGATGTCGGCCGTGAGGACGATGGAGATGAACTGGTCGCCTGTGGTCACATTCAGGAAAAGGCCCGTGCCTACGGTGGATGCCACCAGGCTGAAGCGGTTACGTACCAAGCTGAGGATGACACGCGTGATGCTTTCAACCATACGGCTGGCAATCATCGCTGCACCGAAGCACATAGCGCAAAGGATGAGCCAGATGGTGTTCAGCATGCCCGCCATTCCTCCTGTGGAGACAAGCTCGTTGAGGGCTGCATCGCCTGTCTCCACAGCCGTTGAGCCGTAGAAGGTTATGGCTAGGCCGCGAATCATATCATGAATGGAGTGCGGAGCATCAAGCGCTGCGCTGCCTCCTATCTCGCAGAGGATATGGGGTTGGAGTATCAGGGCCATGATGCCTGCGGCGAGACTCGAGATGAAAAGGACGATGAGCGACGGCACCCGTCGGGCGATAAGAACGCCCGTGAGGATGGGGACGATGAGTGTCCAGAGCGAGATGTTGAACGTATGCGAGAGGCCCTCGGTGTATTGGCTGATGTGCAGCTCGGCATCGTTGCTGTTGCCTAAGCCCGCCACGAGGAAGATGATCAGGGTGATGGTGATCGTCGGCACCGTCGTGATCATCATGTAGCGGATGTGGGTGAAGAGGTCGGTGCGCGTCGACGACGAGGCCAGGATGGTGGTGTCGCTCAGCGGCGACATCTTATCGCCGAAATAGGCGCCCGAGATGATGGCGCCAGCCGTCCACGCGTGGCTCACGCCCAGCGCCTGCCCGATGCCCATCAGCGCGACGCCCAGGGTGGCGATGGTCGTCCACGAGCTGCCCGAGAGCAGCGACACCAGCGCACAGATGACACACGCGGAAACCAGGAAGAACTTGGGCGAGAGGATCTGCACGCCGTAGTAGATAAGGGTGGGCACCACGCCGCTGATCATCCAGCTTCCTGCCAGCATGCCCACGCAGAGCAGGATGAGAAGCATCACGGACACGTCGCCGATGGTCTTGCCTATCTGTCGCTCGAACGCTTTCCAGGGAACATGATAGGACAACATCGAGATAGCCATGCAGACGGCCATTCCCATGATGAGGGCAATCTGGCTACCTCCGTTGAGCGAGTCGCTGCCGAAGAGCGCGATGACGAGCGCAAGCAGCCCGATGAGCACCACAAGCGGAATAGCGGCAACGAGCGGGTGGGGCAGTGACTTGTCCTTGATGTCGGGCATATTTAAATTATAGGCTAAGGGACTAAATGGCTAAGAGGCTAAATGGCTAAGGGGGCGGGGCCAAGAGGCTCAGAGTCCAATGTGGCAGCTTCTGCGGACTCTAAAGACCTTAAAGACTTTAAAGACCTTAAAGACCCACTCTCAACTCTAAACTCTACACTAAATCGACAGTATCCCCAGCACGTTGATGAGCTCGGGGTCGATGGGTTTGTCCTTCTTGATGGCCTTGTTGAAGGGGACGTACACTATCTGGTCGTTCTTCACGCCTATCATCACGTTGCGCTGTCCCTCCTTCAGTGCCTCGATGGCAGCCACGCCCAGGCGGCTTGCCAGGATGCGGTCGACAGCCGAGGGCGTTCCTCCGCGCTGCAGGTAGCCGAGGATGGTCACGCGGACGTCATACTCCGGATACTCCGTGCGCACCCTGTCGGCATAGTGCATCGCTCCTCCTGTCTTCGGGCTTTCCGAGACGAGCACGATGCTGCTGTTCTTGCTCTTGCGGATGCCGCGCCCGATGAACTGCTTCAGCTGGTCGATGCCCGTCTCATCCTCCGGGATGATGGCAGCCTCGGCGCCTGCGGCGATGGCGCTGTTGAGGCAGAGGAACCCTGCGTCGCGCCCCATCACCTCGACGAAGAAGATGCGGTCGTGCGAGGTAGCCGTGTCGCGAATCTTGTCCACAGCGCTCACGATGGTGTTCAGCGCCGTGTCGTAGCCGATGGTGTTGTCCGTGCCGTAGAGGTCGTTGTCAATGGTGCCGGGCAGCCCTATGCAGGGCACGTCGTATTCGTGCGCAAACTCCAGCGCTCCCGCCAGCGAGCCGTTGCCGCCGATGACGATGAGGGCGTCGATGTCGTGCTTCCTGAGGTTCTCGTACGCCTTCTTCCTTCCCTCCACCGTGCGGAACTCCTTGCTGCGCGCCGTCTTCAGGACGGTACCTCCGCGCTGGATGATGTTGCTCACGCTCTCGGTGGTGAAGTTGCAGATCTCGTCGTTGATGAGTCCCTCGAATCCGCGGTAGATGCCCTGCACCTTCCATCCCTCGTAGATGGCTGTTCGTGTGATGGCTCTGATGGCACCGTTCATGCCTGGGGCGTCTCCTCCCGATGTGAGCACGCCGATGGTGTTTATCTTTCTCATAGTCTTTGTTCAGATAACTTCTTTCGTAGTGCGAAGGTACGGCCTTTGGCTGGTTTCTCCAAAAAAAACGACACCTTATTTCAATATTTTTTCCCTCCTTGCGTCAAACGGCTCATTCAGCCGCTGCCCGTAGCCGCTCTGTTTCCTCTCGCGGAAGCAGGGGTTTTTGCCTGATTGCCCCAAGAATCTGACCCTCAGCGCGATAAAAGAAAGTGGGAAGAAAGAGGGAAAAAAGTCCGTTTTTCGTTTGGAGATATCACGCCTTTTTCGTACCTTTGCAGAAGTCCAGTGGGACTAAATTCGGCTTCATCCCTCGCGACTTGGTAAAGCAGGAAGAAGAAGGTTAAAGGCACATACGCTCTCGCAGCTCCCCATGAGGCTGGTGCGCCAGGCGGGAAACATCGCCCAGAATGTGCTCAAGGAGGTCATCTACGCTAACGAGAAATAAGCCTGTCACGCGTGATGATAGCCTCATAGGGAAATAAAACTTTGACTAACAAACTATTATGAGCAGAGTCTGACAGTTCTGACAGTTGACAATTAAAAAAAAAGGCGTATGCACACTCTTCTATTCCTTTATAATTAATTAATATTT
>JAGAAS010000088.1 GCA_017615125.1 Bacteroidaceae bacterium | reverse complement strand
TTTTGGGGTTCCCATGAGAGTCGTTTTGGAACTGTAGCACTGTAGCACTGTAGCAATAATGGAGGGATTGAAGGAGCAATATACAGATAATCAAACGATTACAAACCATTGGCGTGCGTTTCAGCGCTGTAAAAGACTTGTCTTCGGGTCCTCAACGTGCCAAAATGGGGGCTTTTTGCCCGATTTTCGGGTGTTTTTCGGACGTTTTCACGCTGTTTTCGTCAGTTTGAAAGGATCAGATTTGAGCGATTTTTTTCTATTTTTCGGCTCGTTTCTGTCATTTTTCGTGTCTTTCGCGTCAAAATCCCACTTTTTCGCCTTCCAGGCATTGGGTCTCTCGCAGCACGAATTTTGCTAGGAAGAAAAAGAATTATGGAGAAGGGAAATAATTTTTTTCTTTCTATATCTCGCCGGCTTCTTTGAGCATAATTGTCCGAACACAAATTGCACTGATTTACACGAATGCTCCGCGAACGATTGATAACCAAAACCGTAAAAACCCTTTCATTGATACGTTACTCTCGATGAAAGAAAAACACAGAAAACCGCTATTGCGGCGACACTTTTACGGCGGCTCTTTGAGCCGGAAATCTTACAAAAATCTGTTTCGAAAATCTTACAGCGACATGAAAACGGTTCGTTTCTCAGAACATGGTTCTTCTCTCCCCTACAGCACGGCATCGCTCATGCAAGCCTGGCGCTGCCTTGCCGACAGTGACATCCTTCGCCTGGGCGAGGATGGAAACGAACCGCTTTCCTGCCGCAGGCTGCGCACCGATTGTCTGCTGCAGGTAGGCGTTCAGAGCGGATGTCGTTTGTCAAGCCATCGGGCACCGATGGATGGTCGGCATGCTGCAGGGCGGAGCCAGGCTTGCATGAGCTCAGGCATGCAGGAGGCAGACGGGACGAAGTTCGGCAAACGACAGACGAGCTGCTCTGTGAAAGATTTTTGAATTAGATTTTTGATAGATTTCCACCCTGAAAGGGTGCCGTCAAAATCCTGTTTTCAAGGTTTTTCTTCCTTTCGGGAAGGGTTTTATGGGTTTTTGTTGAAGATCATATCCGCAGCAATGTTATTATCGTTCAAATCTCTTCTCAAAGGTACGATTTTTCTCCGACATATACAAGAAAAAACGCAAAAAAGCGAGAAAAATTTTCATTCACAACACGCTCTGTTTCAGCGCGTTGCAAGGTGCTGGAAACTTTTTTCAAAAATAACGTGCAGTAACGTGCAATAACGTGCAGCGGGGTGAAAATGATGTTGTAACTTTGAAGTGTCTAAGGACGAGAAGGCCTCCGTCGTGGCACCCGAGAGGGAGGTTCGATTCCGACAGGCAATGCGTTCTTTTACATTATTATTTATACCCCGAGCCTCATAATGAGCGGCAAATGGAAAAGAATTTGGATAGTTGGAAGATTTGCTATATATTTGCAGTCGGCAAGGGAATGGACGGTTCAGCCCCGAGGTGTTGCCTCCGCCTTCAGCCGCAACCAGTTGCGGAAGAGCTGTCCACCTGCTGCTGCGATGACATAGACCTGACACTCTTCGCATACATAGATAATGACAGAATGAAAAAACTCGGTTTGTTCCTATTGAAAAACAACATCCACGTGATGACGCTCATCTTCGTCGGATGGGCTGTGTGGGCTGCGTGCCACTGGGGCGACCTGCTGCTGGTGCAGAAGCTGGTGCTGGGCCTCTACGGACTGCTCGTCGTGCATGAGTACGAGGAGGGCTACAAGAGCCGTTTCCTGGCGCTGATGCTGGGGCGCGTGATGGGCATCGACCACCGCACGCTGAAGCCGGGTGTGTCGCACATCGCACAGGCGCTCTACATCACCATCATCTTCTCGGTGGCGCTGCTCTTCCCCGAGCGGCTGTGGCTCACCTTCGCCGTGCTGATACTAGGCCTCTTCGAGGGCTTCGTGCACACGATGGGCATCTTCGTTTTCCGGCTGAAGGGGGTGTCGCCAGGCTGGTGGACAGCCGTGCTGATGGCGGCCTACAGCATCTGGGCCATCGTGGTCATCAACCGCAACATTGCCTACGACGGCATTCAGTGGCTGTGGGGCGCGGGGATGTTCATCGCATGCTTCCTGTGCCTGGAGGTGATGTTCCAGCGTCTGATAGGCAACAGCCTGCCCCAGCTCGTACGCCGCATGAGGGCATTCGTCTTCGGCAAGAGGTAGCAGCCGCAGGAGGGGTAGAGGGCCAAGAGCCTGGTTGCCAAAACAAACAATAAAACGATTGACAGAATGACTTTTTTCATTGAATCCATCATCGCGTGCGTCCTGTTCACGCTGTTTGTGTTCGTGATGTCGAGGAATCCCATCAAGAGCATCTTCAACTACCCTCCTGCCATCATTGAGCGCTGCGAGCGGCTGGGGCTGGTAGACGCCAGCAATCGCCCGGGAGGCGCGACGTTCTACATGAAGAAGGTGGGGGCGATGCTTTTCTTCGGCCTGTTGCTAGGCCTGCTGGTGCGGTACGTCAACGGCTGCAGCACCTTCTGGAAGGGGGCGCTGACGGCCTATGCCCTGTGGGTGGTGGTGAACTGGTTCGACGCGCTGGTGCTCGACTGCCTGTGGTTCTGTCACGACAAGCATTTCGTCATCCCCGGCACGGAGGACATGACGCAAGACTATCACGACTACTGGTTCCACATCAAGGGGGCGCTCATCGGCATGCTGCTGGGTATCCCCGCGGCGCTGGTTGCCGGAGGCATCGCAGCACTATGAGACAGACGGCACTTATCCTCCTTACGGTCTGCTCCCTACTCTGTGCGTCGGCACGCGAGAGGCTCAGCTTCAATGCCGGCTGGCAGATCCACTACCCCGGGAAGGCGTTGCTCTATGCCGGGCAGACACGCAGCGTGACGCTCCCCCGCGCGTGGAACGAGGGCTGGGCCTACCGCGTAGGCATCCACGACCTCCCCGACGACACCTGCCGCTACACGAAGACCTTCACCGCCCCGCACCAGTGGGCAGGGAAGCATGTGTTCATCGAGTTCGAGGGTGCACGCCAGAGCGCTGAGGTGTGGCTCAACGGACATCGCATAGGGCTGCACCAGAACGGCGTGATGGCCTTCGGCTTCGAGCTGACACCCTACCTGCGTTTAGGCGAGGAGAACCGTCTGGAGGTGCTCACGGACAACGACTGGGCCTACAAGGAGAGGCTCGACGACGGCACCGAGCGCCGCACACCCGAGGGGGTCCTCCCCGTCAAGGACGGCAACGGGCTGCCGGGCAACCTGCTCGCGCCCACATCGTTCCAATGGAACAACAAGAACTTCAACATGAACATGGGCGGCCTGCCCAAGAACGTGTGGCTGCACGTCACGGGCGACGTCTACCAGACGCTGCCCCTCTACAGCTCGCTCGGCACCACGGGGACATACATCTACGGCACCGACTACGACATCGCGGGGAAGAAGGTGACGGCCAACGTGCAGGCACAGGTGATCAACGCCTCTCCCACCCCGCGACGGGTGGCGCTGCAGGTGAGCATCCGCGACAACGACGGTCGTCAGGTGGCACGCTTCAGGGGAAAGGCACAGCCCGTTGCCGCTGGCGACACCGTGATGCTCACCGCCCAGAAGCGCCTCTCGCAAGTACACTTCTGGTCGTGGGGCTACGGCTATCTGTATACGGTGGAGACCGAGCTGGTCACCGACGCATCGCCCCGGGGGAGCAAGGCCACCCTCGGAGGAGACTCGAAGGAGGGGGATGCCGACAAGGTGGTCATCCGCACCGGCTTCCGCAAGACCCGCTTCGGCGAAGGCAAGGTGTGGCTCAACGACCGTGTGATGATGATTCACGGCTATGCCCAGCGCACCAGCAACGAATGGCCCGGCGTGGGCATCGACGTGCCTGCCTGGCTCAGTGACTACTCGAACGACCTCATGGTGCAGTCGGGCGCCAACCTCGTGCGGTGGATGCACGTCACCCCCTCGAAGCAGGACGTGGAGTCGTGCGACCGTGTGGGACTCCTCCAGGCGATGCCTGCCGGCGATGCCGAGAAGGATGTGACGGGACGGCACTGGGAGCAGCGCAAGGAGCTGATGCGCGACGCCATCATCTACAACCGCAACAACCCCAGCATCGTCTTCTACGAGGGCGGCAACGAGAGCATCAGCCGCGAGCACATGAAGGAGCTCGTTGCCATCCGCAACCAGTACGACCCGCACGGGGGACGCGCCATAGGCTCGCGCGAGATGCTCGACATCGACGAGGCTGAGTACGGCGGCGAGATGCTCTACATCAACAAGTCGGCCAAGCACCCCATGTGGGCGATGGAGTACTGCCGCGACGAGGGCTACCGCATGTACTGGGACGACTACTCCTACCCCTACCACCGACAGGGTGCCGGGCCCTACTACCGCAACGCGCCCGCCGACGCCTACAACCAGAATCAGGACCAGCTCGCCATCGAGCAGATACGCCGCTGGCACGACTACTACGTGGTCCGCCCAGGCATGGGACGGCGGGTGAGCTCGGGCGGTGTGAAGATCATCTTCTCCGACACCAACACCCACGGGCGCTCGGAGATGAACTACCGCACCAGCGGTGTGGTGGATGCGATGCGTATCCCGAAGGATGCCTTCTTCGCCCACCAGGTGATGTGGGACTCGTGGGTGGATGTGGAACACAAGGCGAGCTACATCATCGGCCACTGGAACTACCCGGCAGGCGTGGTGAAGGATGTCTATGTGGTCTCCACCTCGCCCATAGTGGAGCTGTTCGTCAACGGCAAGTCTGTGGGCAAGTCCGACACACCCCAGTACACATTCCTGCATACCTTCAAGGAGGTAGCATACCAACCCGGCGAAGTGAGAGCCGTGAGCTACGCTGCCGACGGACAGACCGTTGAGTCCGAAGCGCACCACACGACAGCAGGACAGGCACACCACCTACAGCTCACCCTCATGCAGAATCCCGTCGGCGGCATGAAGGCCGACGGCAGCGATGTGGCGCTGGTGCAGGTGGAAGTGGTGGACAAGGAGGGCCAGCGCTGCCCCCTCGACAACCGCTTCATCCACTGGACGCTGGAGGGCGAGGGCGAATGGCGCGGCGGCATCGGCAAGAGTCCCGACGGCGACAACTACATACTCGCGAAAGACCTGCCTGTAGAGGCGGGCGTCAGCCGCGTGCTCGTGCGCTCCACAACCACTCCCGGCAGGATATGCCTCACCGCCCGAGCCAAAGACCTGGACGACGCCACGCTGGAATGGGAGACGACGCCTCGTGCACTCGGCGCCACGCAGGGCTTACTGGCTGAGCCGGCACAGATGCTCCCCTCTTCGCTCCGCCGGGGGGAGACACCCGACGGGCCTTCCTACACCGAGAAAAAGAGAACTGTAGCCATCGTCGCGGCAACAGCGAATGCCCACGCCGACGAGGTGCAGAAGAGCTGGGACGACAACGAGCTCTCCGAATGGCGCAACGACGGGCGCATCAGCACCGCGTGGATCACCTACGAGCTGGCGGCTCCCGCTGCTATTGACGAGATAAGCCTCAAGCTGACGGGCTGGCGCCAACGCTCCTACCCTCTGGAGGTGCTCGCCGACGACAAGGTGGTCTGGCGCGGCAACACGGAGAAGTCGCTCGGCTACGTCTCGCTCTTCATCGACCAACCCGTTGTGGCGCAACGCTACACCATCCGCCAGACAGGCTCGGTCTCCGACAAGGAAGCCTTCGGACAAGTCACCGAGCTGGAGGAGCAAGCGAAGAATGGGGCAAACACCTCAGAGCTCGACCTCTACAAGACGCCCGGCAGCGAGCAAGTGAAGGGAGACCTCCGCATCGTCGAGATTGACTTCCTGACTCATATAAAACCTCTTCCCCAATGACCAAGAAAGCAAGAAAGAATGACCAAAGCAATATGAAACAGACACTTACCCTTGTCGCGGCGCTCGTGATAGCTGCTGCATCGTTTGGCAAAGCCCAGAGTACCGAACGCAAGCAGCTGTTTGACTTCGACTGGCTGTTCTCCCTCGACAGCATCAGCTGGCAGCGTGTGGATCTGCCGCACGACTGGAGCATAGAAGGTGCTTTTGACAGAGAGGCGCCTGCGGGCAACGACGGTGCCTACCTGCCTACGGGCAAGGGATGGTATCGGAAAGAGTTCACCATTGAGGATTCCTCCAAGAAGCGAGGGAACCAGAGGACGGGCTTGACGCTGACAGACAAGAAGCTACGCCTCTACTTCGAGGGTGTCTATATGAACGCGGAAGTTTTCGTTAACGGGCAGCGGGCTGGCGGACATCCCTACGGTTACTCGTCGTTCTTCGTCGACATCACGCCCTTCGTCAGGACGGGGGAGAACACGGTTGAGGTACGTGTCGACAACTCGCATCAGAAGAACTGCCGCTGGTACTCGGGCTCGGGCATCTATCGGCACGTGTGGCTCATGACCACAGGCAAGCGCTACATCGACGAGTGGAGTGTCAGCGTGACAACACCCGACATTCATACTGTCAACATCAAGGCGGAAGTGGTCCAGGAGGACGGTTCCCGACGCCCTATCACCAAGACTCTGGACATTGAGCATCCCCGCCTATGGTCGCCCGACGATCCTTATCTGTACGAGACGCTGCTGGAGGCTGACGGCGACGTGCTGCCCGTGAGCTACGGCATACGCACCATCGACTATTCGGCCGAAAAAGGCCTGCTGCTGAACGGCAAGCCTGTCGTCCTCAACGGCGGCTGTATTCATCACGACAACGGCATCATGGGAGCCGCTGCCTACGACGATGCCGAGTATCGCAGAGTGCGCCTAATGAAAGAGGCAGGCTTCAACGCCGTGCGCACCTCGCACAATCCGCCCTCGGAGACCTTCCTGCGGGCTTGCGACGAGCTGGGGCTGCTGGTCGTCGACGAGGCGTTCGACGGTTGGCGCGAGAAGAAGAACGACTACGACTATTCGACGCTCATCGACCACTGGTGGCAGGAAGACATCAGCGCAATGGTGCTGCGCGACCGTAACCACCCCAGCATCTTCTGCTGGAGCATCGGCAACGAGGTCATCGAGCGGAAGAAGATTGAGGTGGTGAAGACCGCTCACCAGATGGCAACCCTCTGCCGCAAGCTGGACGACCAGCAGCGTCCTGTGACATCGGCCCTGTGTGCCTGGGACAGCGACTGGGACATCTACGACCCGCTGGCTGCCGAGCACGACATAGTGGGTTATAACTATATGATTCATAAGTCGGAAAGCGACCACGAACGAGTGCCCAGCCGTGTGATGATGCAAACGGAAAGCTATCCGCGCGATGCCTGGAAATGCTATCGGAAGGTAACCGACTATTCATACATCATCGGCGACTTTGTGTGGACAGCTATCGACTACCTCGGCGAATCGGGTATCGGGCGTTGGTACTACACGGGCGACGTGCCCGGCGAGCACTGGGAGCGTCCTCTCTTCCCCTGGCATGCGGCCTACTGCGGCGACATCGACCTCACAGGTCTTCGCAAACCCATCAGCCACTATCGTTCGATGCTTTACAACGAGGACAAGGAGCAACTCTATATGGCTGTACGTGAGCCCGACGGCTACAACGGGCAAGTGAAGACCACGCTCTGGGGCACATGGCCCACATTCGAAAGCTGGACGTGGCCCGGCCATGAGGGCAAGACCATCGAGGTGGAAACATACAGCCGCTATCCCAAGGTGCGCCTCTATCTCAACGACAAGTTGATAGACGAAAAAGATGTTGCTGAGCACAAGGCCCTTTTCTCGCTCCCCTACCAGCCAGGAGTGCTCCGGGCAGACGGGGTGGTGGATGGCGAAGGGAAAGAATCTGTCGTTCTCCAAACAGCCAACGAGACAAAAAGCATCCGCCTGACGGCAGACAAAACTTCACTTAAAGCTGACGGTCAGGATCTGGCCTTCATTACCATAGAGCTACTGGACGCCAACGGTGTACTGAACCCCACCGCCTCGAACGAGCTGGAGGCTACGGTGAAAGGTCCTGCCACCATAGTCGCCTTCGGCAATGCCGACATCAAGGACAACGACTGCTATACCGACAACACACACAAAGCGTGGAAAGGACGGGCTCTGCTGGTAGTGAAGAGCACAAGAAAACAAGGAGCCATCACCGTCACCGTACGGAGCAAAGGTCTTGAGCAGGGTACAGTAAGGCTATAGCATCATAGTCCCCCTCCCACTTGGAACATAGGGGGACAACAGAGTTTTTAACATCTGTTTAACAGATGCGGCTTTTTGTGTGCACACCTTTAATTTTTATAAAAAATTACGGACTATTCAGAAAGAATCCGTATCTTCGCGGCAATTTACATGACTATCGATTTTAAGTAACAGAACATGAAACGTTTTTTGCTTGTCGCCACTATGGCTCTGGGCGCCCTCACCGCCCTTGCACAGACCGACGACCCCATCGTGATGACCGTCAACGGCGTGGACGTGCCGCGCTCGGAATTTGAGTATTCGTATAACAAGAACAACACCGACGCGGTGCTCGACCGCAAGTCGCTGGACGAGTACGTGGACCTCTTCATCAACTACAAGCTGAAGGTGGCTGCCGCTCTCGACGAGCGCATGGACACCGTGTCGAGCCTTATCAAGGAGATCGAAGAGTACCGCTCGCAGCAGGCTGAGCAGTACCTCATCGACTCGACCTACATCGAGGAGGCCGCCCGCCAGGTGTACCAGCAGACGGTGGACCGCATCGGTGACGACGGACTGGTGCAGCCCGCACACATCCTCATCCGCCTGGCGCAGGATGCCACCCTCGACGAGCAGGCACGCGCCAAGGAGCGCGCCGACTCCATCTACAACGCGCTGAAAGAGGGTGCCGACTTTGCCGACTTGGCCCGCCGCCTGTCGGAAGACCCGGGCACAGCGCAGCAGGGAGGCGAGCTCCCCTGGATACAGAAGGGACAGACCATCCCCGCCTTTGAGAACGCCGCCTTCGCCCTGAAGACGGGCGAGATGTCGGAGCCTGTGCTCTCAGCCGTCGGCTACCACATCATCAAGATGAACGGCAGGAAGCAGTTCGAGCCCTACGAGTACCACCGCGACGCCATCTACAAGTTCCTCGAGCAGCGCGGCATCAACGCCTCGGCCAAGGAGTCGATGGGCAAGAAGCTCGCCGCACAGATGGGAGGCAACATCACCCCCGAGGAGGCGCTGGCGAAGGCCGAGCTGGAGCTCGACGACAAATATCCCGACTTCAAGTACCTGATGAAGGAGTACCACGACGGCTCGCTGCTCTACGAGATCAGCAACCGCGAGGTGTGGAACAAGGCCGCCGAGGATGAGAAGGGGCTGGAGAAGTACTTCAAGAAGCATAAGAAGAACTACAAGTACGACGAGCCCCACTACAGCGGCATCGTGGTGAACTGCATCAACAAGGACGTGCTGAAGGACGTGAAGAAGAGCCTCAAGAAGGTGGACCAGAAGGAGTGGATACCGACCATCCGCGCAAAGTTCAACAGCGACACGCTGCAGGTGAAGATCATCCGCGGACCGTTCACGCCCGGCAAGAACGCCTTCGCCGACTACTACGGCTTCAAGAACACGAAGGAGCAGCCCGAGCCGATAAAGGGCTTCCCCTGCGTGGCTGCCATCGGCGAGGTGCAGAAGAAAATGCCGAAGACGTATGAGGACGTCAGGGGTGCCGTCACCGCCGACTACCAGACGGAACTGGAGCAGAAGTGGGTGGCAGAGCTGCGCAAGCGCTATCCCTTCACCGTCTACAAGGATGTCCTCGACACGGTGAATAAACACGATTAGAGTCTTTAACGACCTTAAGGACCTTAACGACCTTAACGACGGCTAAAGGCTAATGGCTAAAAAAGAAAAGAGGCTAAAGGTGAAGAGGGGAAAGGTGAATCACGTGTTCCTGCCTGCTGCTGTCGTGCTGACGGGGGCGCTGCTGTTGCTCGGCAGCTGCCGCGAGGAGGCGACGAAGGAGGGCGGTGTGCCCATAGCCGAGGTGGAGGGCTCGGTGCTCTATCAGGAGGACCTGCAGCGCGTGATCCCGCTCAACATCCCTGCTGCCGACAGCGCACGCCTGGCCGACGAGTACATACGCAGCTGGATTGAGGACCAGCTGCTGTACAAGCAGGCCGAGCACAACGTGAAGGCCGACGAGCGCATCGACCGGATGGTGCAGGAGTACCGCAAGTCGCTCATCCTGCAGGAGTACCAGCAGCAGCTCATCGAGCAGAAGCTGAGCAGCGGCATCAGGGAGGAGGACATGCGGACGTTCTACGACAGCCACAAGGAGCTCTTCATCCTGAAGGAGCCTGCCATCAAGGGACTCTTCATCAAGGCGCCGAAGTCGGCACCGGGGCTGGAGGAGCTGAAGAAATGGTACAAGCGCAACGACAACGCCACGCTGGAGAAGATAGAGAAGTACAGCTTCCGCAACGCCATCATCTACGAGTACTTCTACGACCACTGGGTGCCCCTCTCCGACCTCGACGGTAAGCTCAAGATGAACCTCAACGACCTGGAGCACAACCTACAGAGCAACAAGGACTTCCAGTCGGAGGACGATGAGTTCTGCTACCTCCTGCACGTGGAGGAGTTCGTGCTCGAGGGCAAGCAGAAGCCCTACGAGCTCGCCCGCCCCGAGATAAACAGCATCATGCTCAGCCAGAGGCAGGTATCGTTCATGGAACAGGTGAAGAACGACCTCTACAACCGCCATCTGGAGATGGGCCGCATCAAATACTACAACAAACCATCAGAACAAGCTGAACAATGAAAAGAACAACCGCCATACGTAGTCTGCTGACCTTGTTGGCACTTGTCGCCACCCTCACGGTAAACGCTCAGGACAACATCATCGACGAGGTGATGTGGGTCGTCGGCGACGAAGCCATCCTCAAGTCGGACGTGGAGAACGCACGCCTCCTCCTGCTCTCGCGCGGGCAGCGCATTGAGGGAGACCCCTACTGTGTCATCCCCGAGCAGCTCGCCATACAGAAGCTGTTCATCAACCAGGCTGCCGTCGACAGCATCGAGGTGACCGAGAACGAGATCATCAGCGCCGTCAACGAGGAGATAGAGAAGAACATCGCGCAGTACGGCTCGAAGGAGAAGATGGAGCAGTTCTACCAGAAGACCACCACACAGATACGCGAGCAGCTGCGCGAGACGAAGCGCGACGAGCTGCTGGTGCAGGGCGAGCAGATGAAGATCTTCGGCGACATCAAGCTGACACCCGCTGAGGTGCGCCAGCGCTACGCACAGATGAGCGAGGACGAGATCCCCTACGTCCCCACCGAGGTGGAGGTGCAGATCATCACCCAGCATCCTGTCATCCCGCAGGACGAGATTGAGCTGGTGAAGGAGAAGCTGCGCGACATCACCGAGCGCATACAGAAGGGCGAGACCAGCTTCGCCATACAGGCCGTGATGTACTCGCAGGACGGCAGCGCCAGCAACGGCGGTGAGCTGCCCTTCATGGGTAGGGGCGAGTTCGTGCCCGAGTTTGCGGCTGTCGCCTTCAACCTCACCGACCCGACGAAGATATCGAAGATCGTGGAGACGGAGTTCGGCTACCACATCATACAGCTCATCGAGAAGCGGGGCGACAGGATCAAGGTGCGCCACATCCTCATGAAGCCCGAGACACCGCAGGAGAGCATCGACGCTATGCTCACACGGCTCGACTCCATAGCCGACGACATACGCAACGGGAAGTTCACCTTCGAGGAGGCAGCCCTGCTGTCCGACGATAAGGAGACCCGCGCCAACTACGGCATCATGCACAACGGCAACTACTACTCGCAGAACTACGGCTCGCCCCGCTTCGAGATGCAGGACCTGCCGCAGGAGGTAGCCAAGATGGTGAACGAGATGAAGGTGGGCGAGATCTCCGACCCCTTCGTGATGACCGACCCGAAGTCGGGCAAGAAGGTGTGCGCCGTCGTGAAGCTCAAGACACGCGTCAACGGCCACAAGGCCACCGTGCAGGACGACTTCCAAGCGCTGAAGGACGTGATGATCAACCAGATCAGGGAGGAGAAGATGGAGAAGTGGATCGTGGAGAAGCAGAAGACGACCTACATCCACATCGATGACAAATGGAAACACGGGGAATTCAAGTACCCGGGATGGGTGAAGGACAACTAAACGGGAGACCTCCTTCGACAGACAGGAATGGGCAGACAGGATTTCAGACTCTTCGTTCGGCTGGCAATGCTACTCGTGGCGCTGCCGCTGGGGCTGCACGCGCAGGGCATCGAGGACGATGAGAACCCGTTCGACGCCAGCGGGAAGAAGAAGGACTATGTGTACCTGCTGCATGCCGACGAGACACGCTTCAACAAGAACATCAACGCCTATGCGAAGGTGCTCGTGGGCAACGTGTCGTTCCGGCACGACAGCCTCTACATGTACTGCGACAGCGCCCTCTTCTACGAGGCATCGAACTCCATCGATGCCTACGGCAACATCCGCATGAACCAAGGGGACACCCTGTTCCTCTCGGGCGAGCACTTGATGTACGACGGCAACGCCATGCTGGCGAAGGTGCGCGAGAACGTGAGGATGGAAGACCCGCGCATGGTGCTGACCACCGACAGCCTGAACTACGACCGCACCATCAACCTGGGCTACTACCTCGACTGGGGCATGCTGCAGGACTCCGTCAACACGCTGACGTCGGTGTGGGGCGAGTACGACACGAAGACGAAAGACGCTGTCTTCAACTACGAGGTGACCCTCACGAACAAGAACTACGTGCTCACGGGCGACACCCTGGGCTACAACACCAACTCGCGCATCGCCACCATCTCGGGGCCCACGAACATCGTGAGCGACGAGAACCGCATCTACTCAGAGCGGGGGTACTACAACACGGGCAAGAACCACGTGATGCTCTTCGACCGCTCCACGTGGACCAACGGGGACCAGCGATTGGTGGGCGACAGTTTGTTTTATGACCGAGACAAGCAATACGGGGAAGCCTTCACGAACGTCGTCCTGGACGACTACAAGGACAAGACGCGGCTGACGGGCGACTACGTCTTCTACGACGAGGTTACCGACTCAGCCTTCGCCACCAAGCGGGCCATCGCCACCGAATACTCGCGCGGCGACAGCCTGTTCCTGCACGGCGACACGCTGAAGATGGTCACTTACAACAACGACACCGACTCCGTGGTCCGCATCCTGAGGGCCTACCGGCACGTGCGCACCTACCGCAGCGACATGCAGGCGGTATGCGACTCGCTCATCTTCAACACGAAAGACTCGTGCATCACGATGTTCTACGACCCCATCATCTGGAACGGGGCACAGCAGGTGCTGGGGGAGAAAATCTACATCTACCTCAACGACAGCACCATCAAATGGGCACACATCGAGAACCAGGCGCTGCTCGTGGAGAAGCTCGATACCACCCACTACAACCAGATAAGCGGAAGGGACATCAAGGCGTACTTCAAGGACGGAGAGATTGAGCATGCCGACGTGACGGGCAACGTGCAGGTCATCTACTACTACCGCGAGGAGGGCGACTCCCTCCTGCTGGGCATGAACACGACGGAGGCAAGCATGCTCACCGCCTACATGAGCGAGCGCACGGTGGACAAGCTGCTGATTACGAAGAAGTCGAACGGCATCTTCTACCCTCTCTCCCAGGCTCCTCCTGAGAAGATGAAGCTGGCATCGTTCGGCTGGTTCGCCCACATACGGCCACTCAGCAAGGAGGACACCCTCATCTGGAGAGGCAAGAAAGAAGAAACAAAACTGAGGACAACGAAACGGAACGCCGTGCCGCTACCCTCACTGAAAGGATTGCAACCATGAGCCTGTTTAAGCAACGCGAACCCCGCAGATTTGAACATAACTACATCTACTACGACGAGCGCAAGGAGAAGCTGCGTAACATCGAAGAGAAAGCCAAGCGCGAACTGGGCATGCTGGAACAGGAGACCTACGACCCCGAGAAGCAGATACGGGGAAAGTTCGTCGAGCAGACCAAGCACCTGAAGCGCTGGAAGGAAGAGGGCGTCGGTGGGAAAAAGCGGCTGTCGCCCTTCGGTGCGTTCCTCATCATCGTCGTCCTATTACTCATCTGGCGATTCCTGCTAAGCTAAACACCCCTGCCCATGAGTGACCTCATCCATCTACTGCCCGACTCCGTCGCCAACCAGATAGCTGCAGGGGAAGTGATCCAACGCCCCGCTTCTGTGGTGAAAGAACTCGTTGAGAATGCTATCGACGCGGGGGCGCGGACCATTCATATCCTTCTGACGGATGCGGGGCGCACCTGCATACAGGTCATCGACGACGGGTGCGGCATGTCGGAGACAGACGCTCGTATGGCGTTTGAGCGGCACGCTACCTCGAAGATAAGTAAAGCCAACGACCTGTTTGCGCTGTCGACGTTCGGCTTCCGGGGAGAGGCTCTGCCATCCATCGCTGCTGTGTCGCAGGTAGAGCTGCACACCAAGACGGAACAGAGCGAGCTGGGAACGCTCCTCACCATCGAGGGCTCGAAGGTCCTCAGGCAAGAGCCCGAGATGTGTGCGACGGGCAGCAACTTCCTCATAAAGAACCTCTTCTATAACGTTCCCGCACGCCGCAAGTTCCTCAAGTCGGACCAGACGGAGCTGAGCAACGCGCTGACGGAGGTGGAACGCATAGCACTCGTGCACCCCGAGATTGTCTTCCGCGTGCTGCACAACGGCTCGGAGGTCATGAACCTCCCTGCGGCTACGCTGCGCCAGCGAATCATACACGTCTTCGACAAGAAGCTGAACGATGTCCTCCTCTCGCTGGAGGTCGAGACATCCATCGTCAACATCTCAGGATTCGTGGGAACACCCGAGAGCGCCCGCAAGAAGGGGGCTCACCAGTTCTTCTTCGTCAACGGACGGTACATGAGGCATCCCTACTTCAACAAGGCCATCCAGGAGGCATTCTCGCAACTGATCCCTGAAGGCGAGCAGGTGCCGTACTTCATCTACTTCAATGTGGACCCCTCACGGATTGATGTCAACATCCATCCGACAAAGACGGAGATAAAGTTCGAGGACGAGCACGCCATCTGGCAGATTCTGATTGCCACCATCCGCGAGGTGCTGGGAAGGACGCATGCTACACCGAGCATCGATTTCGACACGACGGACAAGCCCGACATCCCCGTGATAAGCAGCGGCGCCTTCATCCAGCAGCCGAAAATCGACTACGACCCCAAGTACAATCCTTTCAAGTCCAGGACGAACGAAGGGCAGCGGAGATCGTCCATCGACTGGGAACAGTTCTATCAGTCGAGGGAAGGCCAGAATCTGGATAAAGGCTTCGGCGCAGACAACGCCGGGATGCTCGACATCGGATTCACCTCCCCCACCCCCGAGGCGCCCATCTTCGACTCAAGCACACCTGCGGAAAACGAGTCGCTGAAATGCTATCAACACAACGGGCGATACATCGTTACGGCTGTAGGCTCAGGACTGATGATCATCGAGCAGGATCGCGCGCATACGCGTATCCTTTATGATCAGTATATGCGCCAGCTGGAGACGCAGAAGGGTGTCTCGCAAGGGATGCTCTTCCCGGAGATCTTGCAAGTATCGCCTTCCGAAGCCGTACAACTCGACAGCCTGACTGACGACTTTGCCAGCTTGGGCTTTGAGCTGAGCAACCTGGGGGGAGGTTCGTTCTCGCTGCAAGGCATCCCTGCGGGCATCGAGGGACTCGACCCTTGCCTGCTGGTGCGCGCTATGCTGAGCAGCGCAATGGAGAAGAATGCCGGCGTGAAGTCGAGCACGCATCATCAGATGGCGCTCACAATGGCTCGTCGCGCAGCTATCGTCATAGGACAGGAGCTGTCGGATGCGGAAATGAACAAGATAACGACGGACTTGCTGGCTTGTGCTGTTCCCAACTACACGCCCGACGGGAAAAAGATAATCTGCATCATCGACGACAAGGACATCGACAAGATGTTCAGCTGAGAAGCGTGAATTCCTCTGTGGGCAAGTAGGTTGTGCGGATGCGCCACTCGTTGACATAGAGGTTATTTGCCCGGTTGCCTACATTCTTGACGAAGCCCAGCGGGACATTCCGGTAGGTGACAACGACATAGCCTCGCGGGACATTCTCCGAAAGCCTTATCGTCTCGCGGCGCAGATAAGCCAACGCTTCCTGATAAGATACTTCGGCGCGCGGGAAAGCGCTGGCGTTCAAGCAGATGCTGTTGGCTAAGCTCTGCATGGGCACGCAGTCGGTGCCCTTCATGCTGGCAATAGAAATACCCGCCTGGAGCACGTGAAGGCGCTCTTTCAACAAAGACAAGATATCAGCATGAAGTAAGGGTTCTGCTGCAACGACGTTTCCGTCTGTATTCCAGCAGAAGGAGTCGGGATTCGTCAGCCAGCCCTTGCACACAGCGGGTATGGGCAGAGGGCGCGTTTTCTTGCCCTTCTTGCCTGTAGGAGAAATCTCCTTGCGGGCAAAGACCCCTTCCTCAGCAGGCTTGCGCAACACAGCCAAGAAGAATCCCTCGCCGCGCGTTCGTCCGGGAAGGAAGCGGTAGACGGGAAACGAATCCCGTTCTTCGACTGAGGGAAGGAGGTTTCCCGTTATGTTCCAGTCGCTTTCCGTCTTCAACGCCAGCACTTCGGCGCCGTACTTCCGACGGAGGTAACGGATGTTCTCCTCGTCTTCCTTTATATTATACGTGCACGTACTGTAAACCAACAGTCCTCCGGGCTTGAGCGAAGGCCAGCAGTCGTCGATGATCGTTCGTGCGCGCTGCCAGCAGAGCTCCACGTTGCTCTCGCTCCATTCGGCAACAGAGGCTCTGTCTTTGCGGAACATCCCCTCCCCGCTGCAGGGCACGTCGGCAACAACGATGTCGAACAGCCCCTCAAGGCAGGCAAAGTCACTCGGAGCGTTGTTTGTCACCACGCAGCCGGGATGTCCCCACTTCGTCATATTCTCCGAGAGCACCTGAGCCCGGCTGTGGATGTATTCGTTGCAGACGAGCAGGCTCCCTTCGGGCAACACCGAGCGGAGGAGCGTCGACTTCCCGCCTGGGGCGGCACACAAGTCGAGGACAACAGCCGGCGACGCTACATGTTGACGGATAACCTGCTCGAGAAACATCGACGAAGCCTCCTGCACATAGTAGCATCCCGCATGAAACAGGGGGTCAAAAGTAAAGTTGCAGCGCTTTTGCAGATAGTACGCCTCCGAAGCCCACGCGACACGCTCCTCGCGGAGGGCGGCATCGGTCTTGAAGGGATTGAGGCGCACGCTGACGACAGGCTCCTCGTCCAATGCGCCGACAACAGCTTGCGCGCCCTCTCCCAAGAGCGCAGACAAGCTTTCCAGAAACGATTTTGGCAACTCCATAGATAAACTGCTCCTTTTGTGATGCAAACTTAAAAAAAATTCATTTAATTTGCAACTTATCTGGAAAGTTCTACGTCTAAAAGACAAAACCAACCTATTGAAAAAGAAAATGAAACGAATCATCCTACTATTATCCCTCTTCCTCGGGCTTGCCGCAACAGGCATGAAAGCCCAGAACGACCTCGACAGCGCGCTCGTGGTAAATGAGATTGCCAGCGAAGACAACGACTCCGCAGAGCAGAAGCACACGTGGACCTTCAACAACGGCTCCACAACCGTCACCATCGACTCAGACGACGCCGATTACGAAGACCTTGAAGAAATGATGGAAAGCATGTTTCAGGGCCCGATCCTCCAGCACTTCGAAAAATTCGCCCAGAAGGCTGAGAAGTACTCCTGGGTAATCCCGGCAATGGGCATCCTATTCGGATTCGTCCTCCCGCTGCTCATCATCCTCATCATCGTCTACTTCACTTACAAAGGACGGAAGGCCAAGTACGCCGCCTACCAGAAGATGGCCGAATCGGGACAAACCATCCCGCAGGAGACCTACAACGCTATGGAGGAGGACGACCTGAAGATACGCAACGACGGCATCCGCAACGTCTTCCTGGGCATCGGCCTCGCCATCTTCCTCGGGCTCATCATCGGCAAGCTCGGCCTCGCCATCGGAGCCCTGATAGGCTGCATCGGCTTAGGGAAAATCATCACCTGGGCGCTGAGCCGCAAGGACGACCCGAACAAACGGGAAAAAGAATAATGCGCAGAAGGGAACGATTCTTCCTCCAGAAGAATTTTTCCCTTCTCCAAAAAAAATTATTCCTTCTCGAAAAAAATTTTTCCCTTCTCCATACGGCGAGATTCCTTCTCGAAAATCGAATTTACATTAACCCCATTCCCCCAACGTCCTTCAACAAGCAAAGATCACGATGGCTGCTCTCAGCGATCAGATGCTCATAACCCAAGTCACCGTATTCGGTTCCCGGCGCGCCTACGACACGCTCGTGCAGCGCCATCAAGCCTCCCTCCGGCAGTTCCTGCTGTCTCTGACGGGAGGCGACGGGATGCTCAGCGACGACCTGGCGCAAGACTCCTTCGTGAAAGCTTGGCTGCAGCTGAATACCTTTAAAAATAAGTCATCTTTTAAAACTTGGCTCTTCAGAATTGCATATAATGTTTTTTATGACTACATTCGCAGTCGCAAAGAAGTGCAATCCATCGAAGATGTCGAAACGGAGGTCAACTCGTTCTACAAGCAGCAAGCCAACGACGGCAGCCTGAGCTCGGACATCCAGCAGGCCATGCAGCTTCTGAGCGCCAACGAGAGAACGTGCATCACACTCTTCTACCTCGACAGCTTGCAGATCAAGGACATCGCCTCCGTCCTCAACATGCCGGAAGGCACCGTCAAATCGCACCTTGCACGGGGAAAGGAAAAAATGACCACTTTCTTAAAACAAAATGGATATGAATAACGATGAACTGATAAGAAAGTTTCTACAAGAAAACGTCACACAGCCCGACGACAACGGGTTCAGCGAGCGCGTCATGCGGCACATTCCACGCTACACACCCGTGTGGATTGCCCTCCTGAAGGCCGTGCTGCTGGTTGCCGCTGCACTCCTCGTCTTCTTCTATTTTGACCTGTGGACCATCATCTGCAACAAGATTGTGGAACTCATCCAATGGATAGCCTACGCCAAGCACACCTCCCTCAGCCCGCTCCTCCTGCTTATCCCAGCCGGGCTCCTCGCCTACGGCGCAGACAGACTGAAAGTATTCCGCTAACCCTTCCACATCATGAGACAATACCTTGATCTGCTTGAACGAATCCTCCAAACGGGCGTAGAGAAAAACGACCGAACGGGTACCGGCACGCTGAGCGTCTTCGGCAACCAGATGCGCTTCAACCTCGAAGACGGCTTCCCGCTGCTGACAACGAAAAAGCTGCACCTCAAGTCCATCATCTACGAGCTGCTCTGGTTCCTCAACGGCGACACCAACGTGAAGTACCTGCAGGAGCACGGCGTGCGCATCTGGAACGAGTGGGCCGACGAGACAGGAGACACCGGGCACATCTACGGCTATCAGTGGCGCTCCTGGCCCGACTACAACGGAGGGCACATCGATCAGATAAGTCAGATTCTGGAGCAAATCAAGAACACGCCCGACTCGCGCCGTATGGTGGTGAGCGCCTGGAACGTTGCCGACCTGGGAAACATGCACCTCCCCCCTTGTCACGTCCTCTTCCAGTTCTACGTTGCCGAAGGGAAGCTAAGCCTGCAACTCTACCAGAGGAGCGCCGACACCTTCCTGGGCGTACCCTTCAACATCGCATCCTACGCGCTACTGCTGATGATGGTTGCCCAGGTGACAGGTTTGAAACCCGGGGAGTTTATCCACACGACGGGCGACACACACCTTTATAAAGATCATCTGGAGCAGGCCCGCCTGCAGCTCACGCGCGAACCGCGCCAACTGCCGCGCATGATTCTGAACCCCGACGTCAAGGATCTCTTCAGCTTCCAGTACGAAGATTTCCAGCTGGAAGGATACGACCCTTGGCCCCATATCGCAGCAAAGGTTTCCGTATAACCCTTCAGTAATTGTCAGGACCTACCGCACAAGCACATTCCTCCAATAAGATTCGCCCCACACCAAACCCTTCCTCATGACCCTCAGCATTATTGTCGCAATTGCCAAGAACGGAGCCATCGGGCTCAACAACAGCCTCATCTACCATCTTCCAGATGATATGAAGCACTTCAAGGCATTGACGACTGGGCATACCGTCATCATGGGAAGAAAGACCTTCGAGTCCTTCCCGAAGGGGGCCCTTCCCAATCGGAGGAATGTGGTACTCAGCCGCAGCAACATTTCCTTCCCAGGGGCGGAAGTATTTCCGACGCTGTCGGAAGCCCTCCTCTCTTGCGCTGAAGAGGAAGAGGTTTTCATCATCGGAGGTGCAAGCATCTATCAGCAAGCCCTCCCTCTAGCGGAACAGCTGTATCTGACTGTTGTTGACGACATCCCAAAGGAAGCTGACACGTTCTTCCCGGATATTGACACAGAAAAATGGAAGCTCACCGACTCCCAGGAGCACGAAGCAGACGAGAGACACGCCTTCCCCTTCTCCTTCAAACATTACATCCGAAGATAGGATTCGCTCAAATTGTCCTCCTTTCTTTTAACAGTAGGGACAAAAAACTTCAAAAGACATTCTCGGTATAGATACAGCTCCCCGACAAAGTCGAATCTGTCATCATGAGAAAGGCACCGAACTAGAAATCCGGTGCCTTTCTCATAAATAATTGCTTTCTCTTATTCCTCATCCGAGGGATTAGGGATAGGCATCTGGCGCCTGAAGACTTCGCTGTAGGAGATGACTGTCTCCGAGCGGGCAAGGCCAAGAGGCTGCAGCTTGTCGTGAAGGATATTCATAAGGTCATGATTGCTCTTCGCGTAGATCTTTACGAAGATGTCATACTGCCCTGTAGTATAATGGCACTCCACAACTTCGGGGATCTGCTTTAAGGCTTCCACTACCGCCTCGAAAGCGGAAGGGTCCTTCAGGAACAATCCGACATAAGCGCAAGTCTCAAGCCCTATCTTCTGGGGATCGAGGACAAACTCTGAGCCTTTGATGATGCCCAGGTTTTGCAGTTTCTGGATGCGCTGATGAATAGCGGCTCCAGAGACGTTGCAGGCACGCGCCACTTCCAGGAACGGAGTGCGGGCGTCGGCAGAAATCATTGAGAGGATCTGATAATCCAAAGCGTCTAAGTGATGACGGGCCATGATAGTTTTGTTTTTGAGGTTAGATTGAAAAAGCGGGGACCCGGAAGCCACCCGCTTTTCTTAATTGGTGTTTCACTTACTGGCGTTTTGTAGCCGAATAGTTGATAGCCAGCGCGTATGCTTCTCGCAACGCCATCTTCACATCCGTCACGATACCCATTTGGGTATTTTCGTCTATCTTCAGACTCACCTTCATGAATGGTTTGTCGCGCTCCTGCATGGATTCGCGTTCTTGAAGGATATACTCATGGATAGCGCCTACTTCAGCAAAGTCCTCGTTGAGCTGGATACGGCTCTCTGTTCCCAGCTTTGCACGGTACTCCCGGGTGGGAGGGCCGATGTAGATGTAGGAAACGAGGGACTTCTTTTCAAGTTTCACAATCTCTGTACCTGCAGGAAGGGAGAAGTCAACCTTCAGCGTAACCTCACGCATGGTAGTAACAATCATGAAGAAGAACAGAATCGAGAAAATAAGGTCGGGAAGTGACGATGTGTTCAGTTCCGGCATTTCTCGCTTGCCGCTTTTATTAAATTTTCCCATAATTAATTAGTTCCATATTGTTTAGGTTCAGCCTCAGAGATCTTGAGAGGATAGACGCCGCGAACGGCGAGCTCCTTGTCCTCACCTGAAGGAAGATCCGAATATTTAACACCAAAATTCTTCATTGCGAACTCGTCGCGCAAGTCGTTGTAGGCACGCATCAGCTCATTCTGTATCTGGAAGTAGACTTCGTACTTAGTGGTACGGTCGGTCTGCACCGATATGATATGATTTTGCGTGATAGGATATGCACCCAGAATGGGCAGAGGAGGATCGGCAGGGTGGAACTCGGGCATGTTGGCCTTGTTGTTCGGGTTGGCGATAAACTCCTTTGCGATGGGATACAAATCAGCGGGCTGTACATTCTGCTGATACACGCGCGATGCTTGGTCTCCGTAGTAATAGCTTATCTCGTTGTTCATGTTCACCTGGACAACCAGTACGTTTCTTCCTTTCACCTTGACGTCTTCGTCCTGCTGGTTTGGATCTGGTGGAGGCGGCAGACGGCGCGCCAAACCGGTATCCGTGTCCATAGATGTGACGACCAAGAAGAAGATAAGCAGGATGAACGAAATGTCTGCGGTAGAACTCGCATTCAATCCAGGAACTTTTCTTTTCTTTTTTGCCATAATTACTTTCTCCTTATTTAAATTATGACAATCTTACTTTTTGAAGATGCCAATCATGTTCAGGATGAGACCGACAACGACTACTATCAGCAGCCCATAGATGGTGTAAAGCATGGCGTCGGTAGCAACGAGCCAGAATGAGTTGTCGTAAATACCTTCACCTGTGCGCACGGGCTTGCTGCTGCCAATGATGGCTCCCACGATGAGCAGGGGTACGAAGAGAAGGAGTCCCAGAGTTTTCAGCACACCGGCCGACTTGGGCATCTGGGAGTCAATCTTGGCACCTCTGGCAATGATGGCACCGACTATGGTGAGGATGATACAGATAACCACAAGAGCATACTGCCAGAAGAGCAGCAGGTCAGTAAACTTGGGGGTCGTCAGGAATCCGCTTGCATACGATTCCATGTTGTTATATCCCACGCAGAAGAAAAGAATCAGTACGAGGGCTGAAATGCCGAATACGACATAGAGCGCGAGAGACGACACCTTCGAGCAAATATCTTTTGTTGACTTTTTTGTTTTTTCCATTGTAAGTCGATTTAATGGTGTCGGTGATTAAGGTTTACTTTGAATACTTCAGGTTGTACTTCATGATCATGTCCAACAGAGTAATGGAGCTGTCTTCCATATCGCTGTTGATAGCTTCGATCTTCGTAAGAATGAAGTTGTAGAACACCTGAAGGACAAGGGCAACGATAATACCGAAGATGGTGGTGATAAGGGCGACTTTCATACCGCCGGCAACGATGGTAGGACTGATGTCACCTGCCTTCTGGATGTCGTCGAAGGCCTGTACCATACCGATCACAGTTCCCAAGAATCCGAGTGAAGGAGCCATAGCGATGAACAGCGTGATCCACGAGCAGTTCTTCTCGATAGCAGCTGCCTGTACGCCGCCGTAGGAAACAACGGAACGCTCAACAACGTCGAGGCCGTCGTTAACGCGCATCAGACCCTGATAGCAGATCGATGCAACAGGTCCGCGGGTGTTGCGGCAAACAGTCTTGGCACCTTCCAGGTCGCCCTTCTCCAGAGCAGCTTCAACCTTCTTCAACATTTTGTTGGTGTCGATTTCTGCCAAGCTCAGGTAGATGATACGCTCGATGCAGAAAGCAAGACCGATAATGAATGCGATGGCTACGAGAGACATGAAGGCAGCGTTACCTTCGATGAACTTAACCTTCAAAGCCTTGTGGAAACTCTGCGATTCCTCCTCCACTACGGGAGCAACCTCTGCGGGAGCTTCGGTAACGGCAGCGGCTGCGGAGTCAACGGCTGCAACATTTTCCTGATCAGCGGGAGCTGCAGCTTCCTGAGCCATCACTGACTGTGTCATTCCTAACGAAAGGAGTCCGAACATTGCAATTACTGCAAAAATCTTTTTCATGTGTGTTACTTTTTTTGATTAATACTTTGATATAATTAGTACATTAAATTCTCTTTGCGGAAAGACGGGGATTCGAACCCCGGAAACCCTTTAGGAGTTTACACGCTTTCCAGGCGTGCCTCTTCAGCCACTCGAGCATCTTTCCAGTTCTTGCAATTGTCAGCTCACATTGAGTCACAATTCGGCTACAAATATACTTATTTTTTTTCATACAACCATTTTTCTTGAAAATATTCTTTCAAAAACATAATTTTTTTAAAGTTTCCCCCTCGAAAAGCCTCTTTCCGCACGGGAAGTGCCTCCTTGCGGGGCGCAGAAATTCCCATTTGACACATCCGCCCGAGCTGCCCGCCTGCTGGCATTGCTTCACGGAAGTTCAGCTTATTCTTGCCCCTTTTCTTTTTTTTCCTTTTCGCGAGGGGTTGCTCAACGCGTTGTGCAAGGTTGCTCAACGCGTTGGGTAACGTTGCTCAACGCGTTGAGCAACCCCCATGTAGATTGATGTATTTCGAAAAAGCGAAAAAAAAGGGAAACTTGTTTGAAGAAATCATTTCATTGGTTACCTTTGTTTCCAATTTGGGAAGTCCGCTTCCTTCTGTTGACAAAACTTACATTATAATAAACTAATAAGGAAAAGAAAATGAAAGATTTTTTGAAGTACACGCTTGCTACTATCGTAGGCATCCTGCTGCTCTCGGCAGTTCTCACAATCATCGGCATCAGCAGCATGGCTGGCATGATGGCCTCGGCTGAATCGGAAACCGTTGTCCGCAAACCATCCGTTTTCAAGTTGACGCTGCAGGGTAGCGTTTACGAACAGGCCGTTGACAATCCGTTCGAGGCATTTGCAAGCGGAGACGAGCAGACATCCGTCGGACTTGACGACATCCTCTCGTCCATCAGCAAGGCAGCCGAGAACGACAACATCAAGGGCATCTACCTTGAGGCCAAGGGCATCTCGGCAAGCCCCGCCACGCTCTCACTCATCCGCCAGGCGCTGCTTGACTTCAAGCAGACGGGCAAGTGGGTCGTTTCGTACGGCGACACCTACAGTCAGGGCGACTACTACGTCAGCAGCGTTGCCGACAAGGTCATCCTCAACCCGCAGGGCGTGCTCGACTGGCACGGACTTGCCTCGCAGAGCATCTTCTTCCCCGACGCGATGAAGCAGCTCGGCGTGGAGATGCAGATCTTCAAGGTGGGCACCTACAAGTCGGCCGTCGAGCCCTTCATGACAACACAGATGAGCGACGCTAACCGCGAGCAAGTCACCGCCTATCTCAATACCCTCTGGAACGTCATCGTCGACGGCGTGTCTGCCGAGCGTAACATCTCGGCTGAAACGCTCAACGCGTATGCCGACGAGTATCTGGCATTCACCACTCCCGAAGAGGTAGTGGAGAAAGGAATGGCCGACACGCTGCTCTACATGGACGGTGTGAAGAGCTACCTGCAAGAGCTTATGGACGACAACGGCAGCCTCAGGATGCTGACCCTCTCCGACGTGAAGAACATCCGCAAGAACAAGCCTCTCGACAAGAGCGGCAACGTTATCGCTATCTACTATGCGCAGGGAGACATCGTTCAGACTCCTTCCCAGACCAATTTCGCAGGCTCTCCCGAGATTTGCAGCGACAAGGTGATTCAGGATTTGCAGAAGCTGCGCAACGACGACAATGTGAAGGCCGTCGTGTTCCGCGTCAACTCGGGAGGAGGCAGCGCCTATGCATCCGAGCAGATCTGGCGTGAGATTACGCTCCTCAAGGAAAAGAAGCCCGTCATCGTCAGCATGGGCGATATGGCTGCTTCAGGCGGCTATTATATCTCCTGCGCTGCCGACACCATCGTCGCACAGCCCAACACGCTGACAGGTTCCATCGGCATCTTCGGCATGTTCCCCTGCGCCGAGAAGCTGATGACGGAGAAGATAAAACTCCACTTCGACGGCGTGAAGACAAACGCTCACGGCGATATGGGCTCCTACTACCGCAAGATGAATGCCGATGAGGGCGCCCTCATGCAGCGCATGATTGAGAACGGCTACAAGACGTTCATCACCCGCTGCGCCAACGGACGCGGAATGACCCCCGAAGCTATCGACGCCATCGGGCAAGGAAGAGTATGGACGGGTGAGGCAGCCCTCGGGCTGGGACTTGTCGACGTTCTGGGCGACATCAACGATGCTGAGCGCATCGCTGCCGAGAAGGCTGGCATCGACAGCTACACCCTTCTCGCCTATCCCGAACAGGAGAGCTTCTTCACACGGCTCATGAACAAGGCTCGCAGCAATTACTTCGAGTCGCGCATGCAGCGCTTCCTCGGCGACTTTGCCGAAGAGGCTATGTTCTTCCAGAACATCAACGAGATGGACCCCATTCAGGCACGCATCCCGTACTTCTTTAAAGTAAAGATGTAAGCCCCCTTAAGAAAGGATGTAACTACCCCCACGAGAGAAGAGCACCATGAAGTATCGGTTCCTTGCCCCCTTCAGCTGGATCTACGGACTCGTCACCGATGTCCGCAACCTGCTGTTCGACTGGAACGTCCTCTCCTCCGAGTCGTTTGACCTGCCGGTTATCGGCATCGGCAACCTCACGGCGGGAGGCACGGGCAAGACGCCTCATACCGAGTACCTCATCCGATTGCTCAAGGACGACTACCGCGTGGCTTTCCTGAGCCGCGGCTACCGGAGGAAAAGCAAAGGCTACGTCCTCGCTCATGAAGGCAGCACAGCCGAGGAGATAGGGGACGAGCCCCGTCAGGTGTGGCAGCACCATCCCGACATCCACGTGGCTGTGGATGCCAACCGCAGGGAGGGAATCCGCCGCCTTATGGGCGATGAGGAGACAGCCGACACGCAGGTTGTCGTTCTCGACGACGCTTATCAGCACCGTCACGTCCGCCCGGGACTCAACATCCTGCTCTGCGACAGCCAGCGCATGCCTTACGACGACCGTCTGCTGCCTGCAGGCTTGCTGCGCGAGTCCTTCAACGGGCGCTACAGAGCCGACATCATCATCGTCACGAAATGTCGCGACGACATGCAGCCCATCGACTACCGCGTGTTCCTCAACCACCTGGCTCCCAGGGCCAACCAGCAAGTGTTCTTCACTACGTACGACTACGGGCATCCCCTTCCGCTCCATCAGTGGAAGGGCCTTCCCGCAACGAAGCCTGAGTCCCGCCCTCTCTCTGCCGACACCCACGTTGTGCTGATGACAGGCATTGCCCAGCCTCAGCCTCTCATCCAGTACCTGCAGGAAAAGACGCAGCAGGTTGTCCCCCTCACGTTCCCCGACCACCACGCCTTCAGCCAGGAGGAAATCCGCAAGGTGTGTGGGGATTTCAACCGGCTCTCCTGCCCCGACAAGCGGCTGATACTGACTGAGAAGGATGCCGCACGCCTGCCCGACGAGCTTCTCTCGCTCCTCCCAGCAGAGACCTTCGTGCTCCCCGTCACCGTCCGCTTTCTGCAGGATGGACAAGAAATGTTTAACCTTACCATAAAAAACTATGTTAGAGAAAATTCAAGAAACAGCAGCGTTCATCCGTGAGCGGATGCCTGCCCAGCCAACAACCGCTATCGTGCTGGGCACAGGACTCGGACGCCTTACCGAAGAAATTGACGTAGATGTCGAAATCAACTATTCCGACATTCCTAACTTCCCCGTCTCCACCGTTCAGGGACACAAGGGACGGCTTCTTTTCGGCCGTCTGGGAGGCAAGGACATCATGGCCATGCAAGGCCGCTTCCACTTCTACGAGGGCTACGACATGAAGCAGGTTACCTTCCCCATCCGCGTCATGCGCGAGCTGGGCATCAAGACCCTCTTCGTCAGCAACGCCTCGGGCGGCATGAACCCCGACTTCTCCATCGGCGACCTCATGATTATCCGCGATCACATCAACCTCTTTCCCGAGCATCCCCTTCACGGGCCCAACATCCCCTACGGCCCCCGCTTCCCGGACATGCACGAGGCCTACGACAAGCAGCTTATCGCTATGGCCGAGACGATTGCCGACGAGCTCGGCATCAAGGTGCAGAAGGGCGTCTACGTAGGCGTACAAGGACCCACGTTTGAGACTCCTTCCGAGTACCGCTGCTATCACATCCTCGGAGGCGACGCTGTAGGCATGAGCACCGTGCCCGAGGTGATTGTCGCCCGCCATTGCGGCATCCGCGTCTTCGGCATCAGCGTCATCACCGACCTCGGCGTCGAAGGAAAGCCCGTCGAAGTAAGCCACGAGGAGGTACAGCTGGCTGCCGACGCTGCACAGCCCCTCATGACGGCTATCATGCGCGAACTCATCATCCGAGCCTCATGAGCCGCACCGAGATTTCCACGCTGGGCGAGTTCGGGCTCATCGACCGGCTGACTGCCGGCATCAAGCCCGCCAACGCCTCCACCGCCTGCGGCATCGGCGACGACTGCGCCGTGCTCCACTACCCCGACAAGGAGGTGCTCGTCACCACCGACCTGCTGCTCGAGGGCGTCCATTTCGACCTCACCTACGTGCCGCTCAAGCACCTGGGCTACAAGGCCGTGATGGTCAACCTCTCGGACGTGTGCGCCATGAACGGCACGCCCCGCCAGATCACCGTCTCGCTCGGCATCAGCAAGCGCTTCTCTGTTGAGGACATCGAACAGCTCTATGCCGGCATGCGCCTTGCCTGCGAGCACGCTCACGTCGACATCGTCGGCGGCGACACCACCAGCTCGCTCACAGGCCTCACCATCAGCATCACCGCCATAGGCGAAGCCGACAAAGACGCTGTCTGCTACCGCAGCGGTGCCCGCGAGACAGACCTCATCTGCGTCACGGGCAACCTCGGGGCTGCCTATGCAGGCCTGCAGCTGCTCGAGCGGGAGAAAGCCGTGCTGCAGGGGACGACAAAAGACGTCCAGCCCGACTTCGCGGGGCGCGAGTACATCCTCCAGCGCCAGCTCATGCCCGAGGCGCGGCTCGACGTCATCCAGGCACTTGCTGCCGCAGGCATCCGCCCTACAGCTATGATGGACATCTCCGACGGCTTGTCGTCGGAGCTCCTCCACATCTGCCGGCAGAGCCACGTCGGGTGCCGTCTCTACGAGGAGCACATCCCTCTCGACTATCAGACAGCCGCTATGGCCGAAGAGCTCAACATGAATGTCATCACCTTCGCCCTGAACGGAGGCGAAGACTATGAACTGCTCTTCACCGTACCCCTCTCTGACTACGAGCGCGTGCAGGACATCAAGGACGTCCGCATCGTCGGGCACATCACCAAACCCGAGCTCGGCAGCATGCTCGTCACCCGCGACGGTACCGAGATGGAGCTCCAGGCGCAGGGCTTCACCGCCTTCGCTCCCCAGCTTGACGAGTAGCACGACTGTTGGCAGAACCGTCTCCGCGCATCAGCAAGACATTCCAACGACACGAATGAGCGCTGCCTTACATCCTTCTGCGGGATGTGAGGCTGCGTTTTTTACAGAGCCTTCTTCATCCGTCGTCAGGACTATCCGGTCATTCTCCCTCTACTTCGATGATGACCCTGCGGTAGGCCACGAGGTGGAAGGAGCCGGAAGGCAACCCCGTCGGGGGGGGGCGGGCTGCCACATTCCTTCCCGTCAGCATCAGCGTCGTTCCGCATACGCATGCGTGAGGGGCGCGAGGGCACGGGGTATAAATAATAATGTAAAAGAACGCATTGCCTGTCGGAATCGAAACCCGCCCTCTGGCGCCACGACGGGAGGCTTTCTCTTCCTTAGACACCGCTAAATTACAACATCTTTTTCACCCGATGCACGTTATTGCACGTTACTGCACGTTATTTTGAAAAAAGTTTTCAACGTCTTGCAACGCACTGAAACAGAGTGTGTTGTAAGTGAAAAATTTTCTCACTTTTTTGCGTTTTTTTCTTGTATATGTCGGAGAAAAATCGTACCTTAGATGCGAAAATAAAAACACAAGACTATGGAATACGACTCCCTTTACTTAGACAAGCCCTTTGAGGTGAAGACCTACGGGCGCAGAGAACTTGCCTCACTCTACTACCCCAAGCATACCCCGGGTGCTGCATGGCGAGCCCTTCGGCACGAGCTGGAACTCTGCAAGCCTCTCGCACGTGAGCTGCGCGCGCAAGGTTACACTACTACGCAACGTCACTTCACCCCCCGGCAGGTGCGAACCATCACGCAGTATCTCGGCACTCCCTAAGGGTTTTCCTTACTCCAAAATCACTTTGACCTACGGTCTTAGAATATCGC
>JAGAAS010000087.1 GCA_017615125.1 Bacteroidaceae bacterium | reverse complement strand
AGCAAGTCGTATCAGGGTAGGGTTATTGAGCCAGGGAAGGTTTATGAACTGAGTTATTCGGAATGTTCGTGTCCCAAAGTAAAATGTGGACTCAGGAACAATCCGCAGCAATGCGAGTGCTCCAGGCAAAGCATTTTATATATTTTGTCGCAACTTGAACCTGACAGCCAGTTCGATGTCCAGATTGAGAATACGATTCTAAGAGGAGGTGATCGTTGTACTTTCAAGATAACGAGGGGTGCCGGAGTAAAGCGATTGAAATGAAAAGAGAATAATGAAAACAAAAGCACTAATCATTATTGACATCCAAAACGATATCACTAAGCACTACCGCGACATTGCCCAGAATATCAATGCTGCTATCGACTGGGCAGTATCTGAGGGGATGCACATCGTCTATATCAAGCACAACAACATTACCTCAGGCACTCGTACATTCAAACCAGGCACTCATGGCGAGGAGTTGGTACCAGAGCTTAAGGTCGTTTCGGTTAATATCTTTGTAAAGACAAAGAGTAATGCTCTGACAAGCGAGGATTTTGCCGCATTCATTGCAGCCAACGACATCAACGAATTCTATGTCGTTGGCGCTGACGCTACCGCCTGCGTGAAATCAACGTGCTTCAATATGAGGAAAGCAGGCTATACGGTGCACGTCATTGCCGACTGCGTGACAAGCTACGATCTGAAGAAGATTCCCGAAATGCTCGCCTACTATGCCAAACAGGGATGTGAAGTCAAGCCTCTGGAAGAGATTATAAAACAATAAAGGAGGAAACCCATGAAACTGCTGCGTGAAATCTTCGGCTATCTTCTCGGCGGACTGCTCTTCGTGGCAGCGATTCCCTCGCTGATGTGGATAGCATCGCAGAAGCCCGACGTATGGCCTGTTAACTTTGTGAGGGCATGCTTCGCTGGGCTGTTGATGCTCGGTGGGCTGGCTCTGAGCATCTGGACCATCGTCTATATGAAAAAGCGAGGCAAAGGAAACCCGATGGACGCTTTCGGCCATGAGGTAGCACCGCGCACCCAGCACCTGATGACGGAAGGCCCGTACCGGTTCAACCGCAATCCCATGCTGAGCGGTACACTTATCTACCTTGCAGGTATCGCTCTGTGGCTCTGGCGCTGGCAGGCGTGGCTCGTGATGGTTATCTTCTTTGCCATCATGCTGGTGCAGGTGCTCAGTGAGGAACGTCGTCTACGCCAAGACTTCGGCGAAGAGTACGATGCCTACTGCCGACGAACCCGCAGATTCTAACTACAAACTATTAGGACAATGAAATACGAGATTATTGAATTACACGATGTACAGATAATTGGCATCGCCAAAAAGATTGCTTTCAACAAGGCAAAGGAAGAATGCCCGGCGTTCTGGGGCGAATATGTAGAAACGATCATCAGGCCTGTGGTGTTTGAGCAGAAAAAGCCCAACGCTTTTCAGAAGGCTGCTTTCGACAACGGAGTTGGTGAGTATGCGCTTTGCACCTGCGACATACCCAATCACAACTGTGCCACCTGTGCGGAACAAAACTTTGGAGCCTGCACGGGCAACACCTTTTCTTATGTTATCGGAGGAATATACAAAGGCGGTGATGTCCCCGAAGGTATGAAGCTCTTCCCCATCCATAGCGGAAAGTGGCTGAAGATGCATTTCGAGGGCGGCATGAAAGCTTTCCAAGAGCAGTACACGAAGTTCCATAAGGAGTGGCTGCCCGCTCACCCCGAGTATGAATGGACTCCAAATTCCTGTTGTCTGGAATGGTATCAGGGCTCTGATATCCAGTCGCCCGACTACCAATGCGGTGTGATGATGCCGATAGAATAAATAACATGAAGAAAGAAATAAACCCTCAAGAGAGCAATCGCGCAGAAGCATTCAGGATGTGGATGTCATCGCCTATGCCAATGGTGACATTGGTCAAAACCTTAGATGTCACCTCTCTGGTGAAAGCCAGCAGAAAGGGCGACATGAAATTCACGTCGCTGATGTGCTGGTGCATAGGCAAGGCAGCAAGTCAAGTGGAAGAATTCTATACGTTGCCAATAGGAGAGACGTTATACCGCTACGACAAGCTTGCTATCAACGTTATCGTTGAGAACAGCAAGGGAGGCATCAGCTCCTGCGACATCCCATATACCGATGATATTCAACAGTTCCATCGCGATTACCTGACGTTGACTGCACAAGCAGCGAGAGAAAGTCAGAGCATTGTTCTTGACGACTATATGGTTATCGGCACATCCGCTATGATACAGACGGAACTCGACTGCATCGTCAATCAATACACCGATCAGTTCTGCAATCCGATGGTCATGTGGGGCAAGTACCGCAAGGGCCTGTTCAAGGCTACGCTACCTGTATCGTTCCAGTTCCATCACGTCCAGATGGACGGCAGCCACGCAGCTCGCTTCTTGGATGGCTTGCAGAAGGAAATACATTACATTGGGGAGAAGGACATCGTAGATATGCGCACTATCAATAAGAAATCATTCGTCTATGGAAACCGATAGAATTCGGCTGCGCCCGTGGCGTGAGAGTGACGCAGAAGCACTGTTCCGATATGCCAGCGATCCCGAAGTGGGACCTCGTGCTGGATGGCCTCCTCATAAGACGCCAGAGGAAAGCCTGGAGATTATACGCTCCCTCTTTAGCGGTGAGGGGATGTGGGCGGTAGAATGGAAAGAGACGGCAGAAGCTATCGGCTGCGTCGGCTACCTCCCTTCATCTGCATCGAATCTGAAGATCGACGATGACCAATGCGAAGTGGGCTATTGGATTGCTCGACCTTATTGGGGAAAGGGCTTTTGCACAGAAGCGATGAGGATGATCATCGACTACTGTTTCCAAGAAAAGGGCTTCTCTGTCCTCTGGGGCAGCTACTTTCCCGACAATCCTGCCTCGGGACGCGTGATGGAGAAATGCGGATTCGTTGACACGGGGATCGAGGTGCTCTGCCCGAACCTTGAAGTAGGAGCAGACCGCCCAGTAAGGGTGATGAAACTAGGAAAAGAGGTAACGGAAAATCGAAGAACGTAACAAAAAACAAGAACCACATTTCACCACTAAAAAAGCCACCAATGATTTTCTACACTTACGGAAACAGGGATCACCCCACTCTGCTACTCCTTCCGGGACTGGGTGTGTCGCACGAAATCTTCCTGCCATTGATCGATCTGCTCAAGGAACAGTATTACATCGTTGCGGCAGGGATAGACGGTTTCCTACTCGGCAAAACGTCGCGGTACACTTCTGTTGACGATCAGGCTCGGCAAGCAATCAACTATGTTCAAGACAATCTTGACAGTCGTCTGGATGTTGCCTACGGGCTTTCGTTGGGAGGGAAGATTCTTTCGCGCATAGTAGAGAGAAACGTGATCACCATTGAACACGCCGTCTTGGATGCAGCCCCGCTGCTTCCGCTGCCTCGCTGGGCTGTCGGCCCCATCCGCTACTATCAGTGCTTCAACGTATGGACCTGCTATCATTGGACGGGATTCTGGAAGTGGGTGTTTCACTCGCATTACTTCGACGTGCTGCTCGACGAGTGCAGGAAGGTGTGGCCCTCGGGCAGGGGGCGCGCCGTGCTGGATGGTTACAAAGACGTCTACACCCACAAGCTGGAATCCATCACCGGTGCCGACATCCACTTCTGGTACGGCACCAAGGAGGCTTTTGTGGCTAAGCCTCAGGTGAGACATCTGCTCCAGTTGAAACCAGATGCGCACGTAGAGGTATTTCCCGGTATGAATCACGGGCAGCTGCTGGTGGATCATCCCGAGCAAGTAGCAGACAGAATCAACGGATTCCTACCCTCACATCAAGCATAAAACCTTTTCACAAATCAGAAATAGAAAAGATGAAAATACTCATATTCAACGGCAGCCCCAAGAGGGAGAAGAGCGACACCATACACATCACGCGCGCATTCCTTGACGGAATGCAGGAGGCTGCGCCGCAGGAGATCACGCTCGTTCATGTCATCGATCGACACATCGAGTACTGCACCGGCTGCTTCGCATGTAAAAGAAATGGAGGCTCCTGCATCCACGACGACGACATGCGTGAGATTCTGGAAGAGATTCTTGATAGCGACCTGCTGCTTTTCAGTTTCCCGTTGTACTGCTACGGTATGCCTGCACCGCTGAAAGCACTGCTCGACCGTACGATGCCGCTCTCGTCGATGGCGATGCGGAAAGTCGGCGAGCGTTACGAGCATCCCTGCCAGGCCGACTTCTCCCGCTTGCGCTACCTGATGATTTGCGGCTGCGGCTTCCCCAACAGCCGTCACAACTTCGAGCCTGCCGTCGCACAGTTCAAGCTCTGTTTTCCCAACAATCGCACCATCATCACCGTTCCCGAAAGCCCGATGTTCAATGCTCCCGAAGCCGACATCGTCACCAAGCCTCGGCTGGCGCTTGTCAGGCAGGCAGGAAAGCAGTTTGCCGAAACGGGCACCATTGACGCTGACCTGCTGGCAGAGATCTGCTCCCCCATGATTCCCGAGGAAACATACGCCGCCATAGTCAACACAAAGCAGTAAAGGGGCTAAGAGGATAAAGGGCTAAAAGGCTAATACGGCGACTATGTCGCCTACGATAATGATACGGCACTACGTGCCTACGATAGCGAAAAAAACGGTTCAACGATTCACCAGTTAACCAGCAGCGAAGCTGCGATTTCACTCTTACTTAGTAAAAAGCACTCCTGAATGCCAGAAGATATGCAAAGCTCCCCGCGAAAGGCGAGGAGCTTTTTCATTGCTGTTAGTTATTCCTTACTTATTGGAATCTGAAGGATAGAGAGCCACTTCTCGGGGTCATCCTGATTCCAAGCACCATCAACATAGACGGTGCGAGGAGCTCCTGCTACCATATAGCCTTTCTCGGCAATGTAGCGGAAAGCTTCTGTATAAGTCGCGTAGAAGCGGTCATAGGGGCCATAGTGTTTCAAGCAGAGAGCCTTGGGGACAGCGGGCAGCGTCTTGCACTGAACGATGGCCGAGCCGGCGAACGGTTCCTCTACCTGCTCGCAGTACTCGATGTCGATGTTCTTCGGGCGGTACTCCCTGGAGTGCTCAACTGTGAAGCAATAGCCTGGAGGCGGACACTTGCAGCCGAGACGCTGCATCTCGGGGCCTATCGTGCCTACGCAAAGAGGGCCCAGGGCATCGTAGTCGGGGATGGTCTCGCGATGTGACGCCACGATAATTTCGGGTAATGATTCAATGATGAATGGTTCCATTTTGCTTAGTTTTTTACGAGAGTCACGCCACTTCATCAGCTGTTCGCGGCGTTTGACAAGAAGGTGCAGCTGGCGCTCGGTCTCCCGAATCTTTGCCGAAAGCTGCCCGATGTCGGGCGAGTGGGATTCATCGTTGAACAGTTCCTTAATCTCCTCCAACGAAAAGCCTAAGGCTTTTAGGTCGCGGATGGAATGGAGGCGCTGCATCTGATCGACGGAATAGTAGCGATAGCCTGTCCACGTGTCCACCTCAGAAGGCATCAATAGCCCCTTCTGCTCATAGTGGCGCAAAGTCTTGACCGTAACTTGCATCAGTCGCGAGAACTCTCCGATTTTTAATAATTGTTTTCTACTCATAAAACTGTACAGTCGTTCTGCTTATCGATTAGCGTCAACAAAGGTATACTTTCCCCTAAGGTACGAGTCAAGAGATCTCGTTTTTTTAACATTGATTTTAACAATTCCTTGAATGTCGGCTTGTCCTCGACAATTCGTATTTTCATCAGCTGATGACAGAAGAGACTCATCTCACTACGTGAGGAAAAACTACGAGGGCGATGCTGCAACTTTTCTGCTGCCCTTTGCGTCTAAAGGACAAAACCAATCAATACGCATAATAAAATGAACGTTTTCGTTAAGCCAAATGACCAAAGCGAAGCTTGCTTCAACTTTGGCATGGCGAGAAAAGGTAGAATGCAATTCAATATTTCAATTGCTAAGCTAACCATCCTGTCCTTCGCTGTGTTGACATCAATAACGACTGTCGCCAAGACTCCCGACTATAGGGGTGTGGTGACGGACGAGAAGGGTAATCCGCTGCCGTTCGCCAACGTAGTACTGCTCTCGCTGCCCGATTCAGCCTTCGTGCAAGGAGCGATGACAGACGAGAAGGGCGCGTTCGCGGTAGTAACCGACAAGAAAGGCGGAGTGCTGAAGGTAACGAGCATCGGCTATGAAACTCAGACCGTCCCTGCCGCTGACACGCTTACCATCCAAATGAAAGAGGATGCACAGCTCCTGGGCGAAGTGGTAGTGAAAGGTATGCGCCCAAAGACGAAAGTCACTGGCGAAGGTCTGCAGACCAGCATCCAAGGCTCGGTGCTGGAGCATGCAGGAACCGCCAACGATGTGCTTGCCAAGACTCCCGGCATCATCAAAGGGCAGAACGGTTTGGAAGTCATCGGCAAAGGTTCGCCGCAGGTCTATATCAACGGACGACGTGTGACGGATGCCAGCGAGCTGGAGCGCTTGCAGAGCAACGAGATACAAAACATCGAAGTCATCACCAATCCGGGAGCCCAGTACGACGCCACCGTTCGCAGCGTTGTCCGGATACGCACCATCCGTCGTCAAGGCGACGGCTTCAGCTTCAACCTCAACGCCTCCGACTCACAGTCGCCTCGCTGGAAGGAGCACAACGATCCCTTCGGAGCTGTCAACGTCAACTACCGCACGGGCGGTGTGGACTTCTTCGGAGGTGTGAACTTCGTCCGCAACTCTTTCCGTCAAGAAAGCAATGTCGAGAAAACATCGTTTGGCAAGACCTTCGTGATAGAAAACAAGGGTACGTTGATGAACGACAACTACAGCAGCTCCCTCTATGGGAATGCTGGCGTGAACTTGCAGCTGGCCACTAACCACTTCGTCGGAGGAAAGGTAGAATGGGGACGCACCTTGTCGAACTACCTTACTATGATAGTGGACGACAACGTCTATGAAAACAGCCTGCTCATCGACAAGCTGACAACCTCGTCGGAAGACCACCTCGGAGATCACACGCCCTATCGTCTCGGCGCCAACCTCTACTACAACGGGCTCGTCGGCAGCAAGCTCGGCATCGATGTCAACCTTGACTACTACGGAAATGACGATTCCCGCACTTCGCTCTCCGAAGAAACCAGCACGATGACTCACAATGCAAGCGTCAGCAGCGGAAGTTACAACGCAGGCCGTCTGTACGCTGCAAAAGCCGTCCTCTCCTATCCCATCTGGAAAGGACAGCTGCAGGGCGGCACCGAGGAGACCTTCTCGCACCGCACCGACGAATACACCGTCACAGGAGTCTCTATCCCCTCTTCTTTCGCTGAAGTGGAAGAGAACAACTACGCCGGCTTTGCCTCCTATGCCTTCATGCTGGGCAGAGCGCAACTCAGCGCTGGCGTTAGATACGAATATGTGCACTATGCCTACACCGATGCGCTGGCTCCCGAGAGCAATCTCACGCGCAACTACGACAACTGGTTCCCCACCCTCTCCTATGCCAGGATGGCAGGACCCGTGCAGCTGATGCTGAACTATAGCGCCAAGACGCGCCGTCCTAACTACGCCAACCTCTCCAATGCCATCCGCTACAACAGCCGTTACATCTGGCAGAGCGGCAATGCCCAGCTCCAGCCCGAGCTCTCGCATAACTTCGGCGTCACTGCCGTCTGGAAGTTCTACACGCTGATGGTAAACTATGCCCGCACCGACGACGCCATCATGACTTGGTCGTCACCCTACGGCGACGAAGGCATCGTGCTTGTCAAGCCACGCAACATCGAGACTCCCTATCGCGCTATGACGGCAATGCTGAACATCACCCCCACCTTCGGTCCTTGGACGATAAACTATTCGGTGGGCATTCAGCCCCAATGGCTCACCATTGATGCCGAAGACCCCCGCGAACCGTCAGGCATACGCACTACCACCTTCAACAATCATCCAGTCTACATTGCCCAGCTCTTCAACACCCTGAAGGTGACGGGCGGCTGGCAGTTCGAGCTGGGAGGAGTGATGCAGTCGAAAGGATGGTCGCAGAACCTTTACATGCGCAACGTCTTCTGCAACGTCAGCGCTGCCGTGCAGAAAACGATGCTTCGCGACGGCTCCCTCGTAGCGCGGCTTGAAGGCGCCGACCTTCTCGGAACGTCACAGATGAACGTCTTTTCCGACTTCGGCAGCCACACCATCAGCCAGACAAACCTGATGGACATCCAGCGCATCAAGTTCAGCCTGCGCTATAGCTTCAATGCGGCTCAGAGCAAGTATCGCGGAACAGGTGCCGGCAAGGAAGCACAAGAGCGAATGTAAAAACTGCCGATGCCGATAACCTTAACGATAACGATACGGCTCTTTGTGCCTACGATAGCGAAAGCGATTAAAGGCTAAGAGGCCAAAAGGCGAAAGGGCTAGGTGCTAAAGGCCAACAGGCTAAAGGGCTAATAGGCTAAATCTCCGATTGGCCCCTTCACCAGCAGCAAAGCTGCGATTAACCAGACGCACAAGCGTCGATTAACCTACGCGAATGCGTTAATAGGTAAAGCAAGATTTTTATAAGGAAAATCTTTGGAGATAAGTAAAAGATGCGTATCTTCGCCACAGAATTTCAAAAAAGTCTTTTACTTAAAAACTGAGAATACCTATGAAAGCTTTGAAACTGGCAGGTCTGGCCCTGCTACTGACATGTGTGAGTGTAAACGGAGTATGGGCTCAGCGCCACGACTTTGCCAACTGGAAGCGCTATGCAGCGCAGAACAAAGAGCTGGGCGCACCCGCAAAGGGCGAGAAGCGCGTTGTGCTCTTCGGCAACTCCATTACTGACGGATGGCCTGGCGCACGTCCCAAGTTCTTTGAGAAAAACAAGCTGATAGGACGCGGCATCGGCGGACAGACCAGCTATCAGTTCCTCCTCCGCTTCCGCGAAGACGTCATCAACCTGCAGCCCAAGGTGGTTGTCATCAACTACGGCACCAACGACGTCGCTGAGAACACGGGCGAGTACGACGAAGACCTCACTTACGGCAACGTAGTATCGATGGTTGAGCTGGCACGCTACAACAAGATTAAAGTCATCCTCACCAGCTGCCTTCCTGCCGCAGGCTTCAACTGGCACCCCTCCATTACCGACTCGATGGAGAAGATCCAGCGTCTCAACGCTCGCGTGAAAGCCTATGCCGAAGCAAACAAGATTCCGTATGTCGACTACTTCAGCGCTATGGTATCGGAAGACGGCACGGGCATGAACCCCGAACTGGCACAAGACACCCCCGGCGTTCACCCCAACGTTAAGGGCTACGAAGTGATGGAGAAACTGCTCCTCCCCGTCATCAAGAAACAGAGGAAATAAGCCCCCCGTCACATCCCTTTCAAATATCCACAAAAGAAGGGTGCCGCTTCCATACGGCACCCTTCTTTTTCTCCTCTCTGCTGACTTTCACCCTTTTATCAGACTTCCCGATTCCTTGATATTTCTTTCTTGCAAGAAAGATTGGAATCGAAAAAACATATATCTTTGCAACAGATATGGAAGAGAGTTCAAATTAGACAATATGGTTAACTACGGATTAAAGGATAGAGTGGCTCTGATTACGGGGGCAAACAACCCGCAAGGAATCGGGGCAACAACAGCACTTGCTTTTGCTCGCGAAGGCGCAAAGGTGGCTTTGGTATATAAGAGAGTACCCAGGCCGTTTGATAAGAACAAGACGGATACGAACGGAGCTGACAGATACTATCAGGCAAATGCAGGGAATGCAGATATTGTTGAAAGCAGACTCAGGGAAATGAAAGCCGACTACCTGATTATTGAAAGCGACATTACCGACGAGGCTGCCGTAAAGGATATCTTTTCGACCGTTCTGAAACGATACGGAAAAGTCAATATCCTTGTCAACAATGCGGCAGAAGGTGATTTAGACGGTAATGATACCATAGAAAAAATCACTCCAAAAGTGATTGACGACACATTTGCAGTTAATGTCCGAGGAAGCATTTTGATGACAAGGGAATTGATCAACCACCGTAGCGATTACGGCAGAATCATCAATATCTCTACCGACGCATCACAAATCTTCGCAGGTCAAATCACCTATGGAGCGAGCAAGGCAACATTAGAAGCGCTTACCCGCAGCATCGCACTCGAAGTAGCGAAGTATGGCATCACCGTGAATTGTGTGGCGCCTGGCCCAACGCAGACAGGATGGATTGATGCCGAGTTGGAGAAAACCGTCATTCCGATTATCCCGATGGGCGAATTGATTCAACCCGAAGATATTGCCGAGACGATTCTGTTTTTGTCAAGCAGTCAGGCACGAATGCTTACGGGACAAGTAATTAAAGTGTCTGGAGGACATGCCTTGTAACCAAGCCTACCCAAACAACAAAAAAGACCTCTTAGTTCACACCAGCCCTTCGACAGAAGTTTAACTCTACGGAATTATTGTTTAACTTCGCCACGCTAGAGTTTAACTCTAAGAAATTATTGTTTAACTTTAGCGCCGTAGAGTTTAACTACAATATGTTGGCGTTTAACTCTATTTTTCCTGAGCAGAAAAACGACGTTTCGCGTTGGTTACATTCTCAGTTTTAGTCCTGCGAGGATGGTTTCGGGGGAGAAATGGAAGAGGGCGTTCATTTCGCCAGCCATTCCAAAGCCGCACTTGTCGCAGACGCCTTGCTCGGCACCGATGCATTGGGGCTTGCGCGTGCCGTCGGAGAAGATGAAATTGGTTACCCAGCACTCGGGTTTGAAGTCGAGTTTCTTCATCTTGCGCAGTCCTACTGCGGTATTCATGATGGGATAGCCTTTCTTCTTGTATGCAAGGATGACGTCGAGCACTTGCTCACGATGCTCCTGATCGAGAGCCAGATACTCGGTGCCAGCAAAGGGGGTGTGGAAGCTAAAGGAAATGGACTTGAAGTAAGGACTTTTCTTCACATACTCAATCGTCTCGGCAACAGCCTCCCAGTTGAGTGTGTTGATAGCCATATTTGCCGAGAGGGCTTTATGTCGGCACGTCGCGATATTCTGTTCCAAGCGCGCAAACGTTCCCTTTCCGCGCACTCGCTCGTGATAGTCGCCTACACCGTCGAGGCTTACCCAGATGCTGTCGGCATGCGAATCGGGGAAGGGTTTCTGCGCGTTTGTCGTGATAGTACAAGAGAAGAAGCCCAGACGCTTTGCTTCGTCGCACAAATCGTCAACGGTGCGCCCGTTATCTTCCCAGATAAACGGCTCTCCCCCTTCGAAATCGATGAAACGGCTTCCCAGCGAATAGCAGTACTTCATCTCCTCCACCAGCTGCTCAAAGGTTTTCACCTTGGGCTCTGTGTGGTTATACACGCTGCAATGCTTGCACGAGAGATTGCACTTGTCGGAGATGAAGATGACGCTCTGCAGAGGCTTTTTCTTTCCCAGGAAACGGGCGCCTACGAACCAGCAGGGAAGGTAGAGGAATTGGGAGATGCGAGACATTTTGAAGATAATCAGATGATTAGATAATCAGATAATCAAATTAGGCTAAAGGGCGAAAGGGTGAAAAGGCTAAGCGGTGAAGAGGAGCACCAGCGTAACGACGATAAGTATCAGGCAGAAAAGCGAAAGGGCATTGCGGGCGGTGAGCCAGCGGATGAGGTACCAGTCAAGGCCCATCTTGCGGTAGAGCTCCCACTTGCCCATGTTGCCAAGATACCACGCGGGCTTCTCAAGCGGAATCTCCTCCTTGCGGGAGAACTTCACGAGGGACCAGAAGAGCCAGATGTTGCGCGGAAGGACAAGCAACGTAAACAGATAGGGCCAGGGAACTCTCCCAAGGATGACTGCCAGCACGACAAGCACGCTGGGGAGGAAGTTGAGGATGAAGCTCATCGCGAGGTTTGCCCTATCGGTGCGCAGCAGGCCCGAGAGCGTGAGCTTTTCCGACTCCCCATCGCCCACATTGTCTATATAGCTGTGGGTAAAGAGTATGTTCACCACAAGCAGCCCCACAGGTACGGAGAGCCACACGACAGAGGGCTCGATAGCTCCGCAGGCAGCAAAGTAAACACCCATCATCAGCAGCGGGCCGAAGACGATGCCGATAATCAGCTCGCCCATCCCGTGAAAGCCGAGCTTGAGGGGCGGAGCCGAGTAGAACACGCCCAGGAAGGCCGTTACGGCTGCGATGACAACAACAGGCCATCCGCGGAAAATGAGAATGACGATGCCGCACACGATAGCTACGAGCGAGAAAAGGGCTATCGCCTTCTTCAAGTCGCCCACAGTAGCCGTCCCGTCTGTCAGATAAGGATACTTTGCCGTGTAGGCCTTGAACCCTTTCCGCACCACGTTGATACGGTCGGCCAGCATATCGGCCTTGTAGTCGAAGTAATCGTCGGAAAGATTCAGCGCCAGATGGGCACACTCCACACCCACGACGGCAAGGAGCGACAGCCACACATTAAAACCCTCGTGCCCGATGGCAAGAACCACAGCCAGGACGGCAGGCATCACGCTCTGCACAAGAGCTCCGTACCGCCCGTTCACGAACCATTTTTTCAAAGACATTTCACTCGTTTTTATTTTCGACAACAAATATAAAATTTTCCTTTGAGCATAATTATTTTTCCCTTCTCGAAAAAAATTTTTTCTTTCTTCATACGGCGAGATTCCTTCTCGAAAAAAAAAATTTCCCTTCTCGAAAAATCAGCATGCCTCACACATATCGGTAAGCCCTTTTTTCAAACTGAAAATTGGATGCTTCAAAATGCCGGATGGAACCATAATCACACAAGGACAAACACCCCTCATCGGAGCCTGATGACATCGCCCACGCTGGGGGCATAGGACGTGATGTCGCCCTTGTCGCGGTTCATACGGTAAAGGCGTGCAAGGCGGATGCCGTACATCTGCGAGATGGAATACATGCTCTCCCCTTCGCGCACGACATGCGTCTTGTAAGGCTTCTTTGCGCGCCAGTTCTTGCGATGAAGGTAGAGGATGTCGCCGTCCTCGGGCACGTATCCCTTGTAAAGGTCGTTGTAGCGGAGCAGGCTTCCCACCGAGATGCCGAACTCGTCGGAGATGAGCTTGATGGTATCGCCCTTGCGGGTGACAACATAGACGAGCCCGTTGGCAATATGCGGCTGATGGGAACCCACGCTCAGCACGGTATAGGTGCCGTAGGGCACATCGTACTGGTCGAGGTTGTACGACTCGATGATGTTGATGAGCCTGTCGGCATACGAGGGGTTGGTGGCATAGCCTGCAAGCTTCAGGCCCTGTGCCCAGCCCACATAGTCGGTATTCTTGAGCTTGAAGAGCGGACGGTAGCGCTGACTGGTGGAAAGGAAGATGGAATGATCCTCATAGGAGTCGCGCACGCTCTTGTAGACGCGGAAGCAGTCGTCGGAGGCATCGTCGTCGTGATACACCTTCTTGCCCGACCAGTTGTGGCACTTGATGCCGAAGTGATTGTTGCTCTCGCGCGCCAGCTCGCTCTGCCCCGCGCCTGACTCGAGCAGCGCCTGCGCCAGCGTGATGCTGGCTGGGATGTTATATTTCTTCATCTGCTCGATAGCGAGGTCCTTGTACTGACGCACATATTTCACATACTGCGCGTTCTGCGCGCCTGCCGCGAGCGAGAGGAGCAACACAAGGGAAAAGAGGGCGAAACGATGTCTCATAGGATGACCGATTTTGCTGTTTGGTGCAAAAATACGAAAAAATTTGGGTTTCATCGCAAACATTCGCTATCTTTGTAGAAAAATTGACGCTATGAAAGAAATTGTGCACGAATGTCACTATACGCTGTATGACTTCGACGAGCTGACGCCTGCCGATCAGAACCTGATTAAGGAAGCTTGCGAGGCAACGAAGCGCAGCTATTCGCCCTACTCTCACTTCAGCGTGGGAGCCGCTGTGCTGCTGGACGACGGAACCGTCGTCACAGGCAACAATCAGGAAAATGCCGCCTTTCCTTCGGGCTTGTGCGCCGAGCGTACTACGCTGTTCTACGCCAACGCCCAGTACCCCGACAAGGCTGTGGTAGCGCTGGCTATTGCGGCACGCGACTCGGAGGGGCTGACACCCGTTCCCACGCCTCCTTGCGGCGCCTGCCGGCAAGTGATATTGGAAACGGAGTCGCGTTTCCAGCATCCCATCCGCATCCTTCTCTACGGCACTCAAGGAACATACGTCGTCGAGGGAGGAATACGCGAGCTGCTTCCCCTCGTCTTCACAGGCGATTTCCTGAAATAGGGCATTCCCATACGACAGAATGGCAGAAAACGACCGACAGAACAAGACAAAGTCGGTCGTTTTCCCTTTTGGCAAGGTTTTTGCAAGGGGAAATTCAGATAAAAATAGAATAGGTATTATGGCTAAGAACAAGAACAAAAAGAAAAATATGTCAGAGAAGAAGAACTACGAACAACCGTCCGAGGAGCAGCTTGCCGAGAATGAGCAGGCTGCCGTAAACGAGGAGGACGTACAAGAGGATGCTGCCGAACAGGCTGCACAGCCCGAGGCTGAGCCTACCGAGGAGGAGAAGCTCAAGGCTTCCCTTGCCGACGCAGAGGTGAAGTTGGCAGAGCTCAACGACCGTTACCTTCGCCAAATGGCAGAGTTTGAGAACTACCGCAAGCGCACGCTGAAGGAGAAGAGCGAACTTATCCTCAACGGAAGCGCCAATCTGATGAAAGCCGTGCTTCCCGTCCTCGACGATATGGCCCGCGCCCTCGACTCGATGGAGAAAACCAACGATGCCGAAGCCTGCTGCGAAGGGTTCAAACTGATTACGCGCAACTTCCACACCATCCTGGAGCAGAACGGACTCAAGGCGATAGAAACGAAGGGACAAGCCTTCGACACCGACTTCCACGAAGCTGTTGCCCTGCTGCCTGCCACCGACGAAGCCCCCAAGGGAACTATCATCGACTGCATACAGACAGGATACAAGCTCAACGACAAAGTGCTCCGCCACGCAAAAGTGGTGGTAGCAGACTAACGAGCAGAACTGCGAAACAACAAAAACGCAAACTTACTAAATCAGCAAGATTTACTCAAGTAAAAAGAAAAATGGCAAAACGCGACTACTACGAGGTGCTGGGCGTTGACAAAAACGCCAGCGACGATGACATAAAGAAAGCCTACAAGAAACTGGCCATCAAATATCACCCCGACCGAAATCCGGGTGACAAGCAGGCTGAGGAGAAGTTCAAGGAGGCTGCCGAAGCATACAGCGTGCTGAGCGACAAGGACAAACGTGCTCGCTACGATCAGTTCGGACCCGAAGGCGTTGACGGAGCTGGAGGTGGCTTCAGCGGAGGAGGCTTCAGCATGGACGATATATTCAGCATGTTCGGCGATATCTTCGGCGGGCACAGCGGATTTGGTGGGTTCGGAGGATTCGGAGGCTCCGGGTTCGGCGGAGGACGGCAGGCACAAAACGTCTACCGCGGAAGCGACTTGCGGGTAAAAGTCAAGCTGAACTTGCAGGAGATAGCCCAAGGTACCGAAAAGAAACTGAAAGTGAAGAAATACGTCTGCTGTCCCGACTGCAAAGGCACAGGTGCCGAGAACGGAAGCGGCTCGGAGACATGCAGCGAGTGTAATGGTACGGGCTACGTCATACGAACCAGACAGAGCATGTTCGGCATGATGCAGACGCAGACGGCTTGCCCCAAGTGCGGAGGCGAAGGCAAGATCATAAAGAACAAATGCCGCAAGTGCGGAGGCGAAGGAGTCATCTATGGCGAGGAAGTCATCTCGGCAAAGATTCCTGCCGGAGCTACCAGCGAATATCAGCTCACCATGAGCGGCAAAGGAAATGCAGCCAAGCACAACGGAAGGCCCGGTGATCTGTACATCCAAATCGTTGAGGAAGAGGACAAAGAGCTCATCCGCGACGGCAACGACCTTGTATACAATTTGATGATAAGCGTTCCTACCGCTGTTCTCGGCGGGCAAGTGGACATCCCTACCGTCACGGGCAAGGTGCGCATGACCATTGACCCGGGAACACAGCCGGGCAAGGTGATGCGTCTACGCGGAAAGGGACTCCCATCCATCAACGGCTACGGCACGGGCGACCTGCTGGTGCGCATCACCATCTACATTCCCGAGACGCTGACGCGCGAGGAGAAAACGGCTTTTGAGAAGATGTCCTCATCCGACAACTTCCGCCCCAGCGAGAGCACCAAGCAGAACTTCATCCGTAAGTTCAAGAACCTCTTTGAGTAGCTAAGCCTTCTGCCCTGTGGACTCTTTGCCTTCTCGCCCACTCGTCTGATCATTGTTTAATTGTTGAACCGACTAATTGTTAAATAGGCGCATCCACGATTCAACGCTTATGACCTATCAGGAAGCCATCGATTACCTTTATGCCCGCACGCCGGCTTTTCACAACATCGGTGCGGGAGCATACAAGGAGGGCCTTTCCAACACATGGGCTTTGGATGAGCATTTCGGGCATCCTCATCGGTTCTACCGAACCATTCACGTTGCCGGAACGAACGGGAAAGGCTCCTGTTCGCACACCCTCGCTGCTATTCTGCAGGCAGCAGGCTATCGCGTGGGGCTTTACACTTCGCCTCATCTTCTTGACTTCAGCGAACGTATACGAATTAATGGAAAGCCTATTAGCCACGATTATGTGGCACACTTCGTGGAACGCGAGCGCAGCTTTTTCAAGCCCCTCAACCCCTCCTTTTTCGAGGTGACGACAGCTCTTGCCTTCCGTTACTTTGCGGATGAGAAGGTAGATGTCGCCGTTGTCGAAGTGGGATTGGGCGGACGGCTCGACTGCACCAATATCATCCGCCCCGACCTCTCTATCATCACCAACATCAGCTTGGAGCACACCGCCTTTTTGGGCGACACGCTGGCAAAGATTGCAAACGAAAAAGCTGGCATCATCAAAGAAGGAGTTCCTGTTGTTGTGGGCGAGACAAACGATGAAACACATCCTGTTTTTCTTTCTAAAGCGCGCGAGATGTGTTCTCCCATTCGTTTTGCTGAGAAGGAAAAACACACGTTGCCCGAAGTGATGCAGCTCAAGGGTACTTTCCAAACAAACAATGCGCGCACCATACTCACGGCTGTTGATGTACTGCGTAGTCAGGGATACACGCTTAGCGATGAGCATATTAAAGAAGGATTTGCCCACGTCTGCGACTTAACTGGCCTCAAGGGGCGCTGGCAAAAGCTACAGGAACATCCGACAGTCGTTTGCGACATAGGACACAATCCCGGCTGCATGCCTTTTATCACCGAGCAACTAAAGCGACAGCTTCAACCCCAGGCTCAGCTACCGCCGTGCGCCGCACTCCGCGTCGTTCTCGGATTCGTCAACGACAAAGATATCCGTCCTGCACTAAACGCTATGCCAACAGAAGGTATCTATTATCTGACTCAGCCTTCCGTCACCCGCGCCCTTCCCAGTGAGATGCTTTATTATATGGCCCGCTGTTATGGGCTTAACGCAACGCGTTTCTCCACCGTCACCGAAGCCTATCATGCAGCCCTTTCCGATGCCAGCGCCGATGACTTCATCTTCGTAGGAGGCAGCAACTTTGTGGTAGCAGATCTGCTGAAGGAGATAGACAAATGCGCAGAAAATCAAATAAAGGGTGAGAAGGGCAAAGTTTAAAGTAAAAAAGGAAGCGCTCAACTTGAGTGCTTCCTTTTTAACAATAACAACGTGATTTGCCAGCTTTAGACTTAGTTTCCCAAAATAATGTTCACCAATGCCGTAACGTCGGAGACATTCACCTCTCCATTTCCATCCACATCGGCAGCAGCATGACTGTCTGTGGCATTCCCAAGAATAATATTCACAAGAGCCGTGACGTCGCTCACATTCACTTCGTCGTTTCCATCCACATCACCGATAATCACTTTCGCATCACCAGCCCAAACGTATGTCAGCTCCACAACCAACGGCTTATGGTCACCCAAAGGCTTTCCGCTATCCGTTCCGTCCACCATGCCGTATGTGTAGTCCTGCTCCAGCCGGAAGCTTGTCGGCATGATATTGATGGAATTTTCCACTTTGGGATTCAGACAGATAATTTTGTCAACAACTTCATAGGCAGAAAAATCCCAAGGGTCTTCCTGATTCGTCTGATCCTCCATATCCGTAGTCGGATAGATACCCCTGCGGTAGAGTTCCACCCAAGTATCCTCCACCGTGTAGTTCGGCAAGAGGTTAACAAAGTTCGTCCTAATATCTTCCCGTGTCCAGCGGCTATTTGTGTCACCAACTATTAGTTTCGGACGGCTTCCGTCGCTGTTGTTGATAGCAGTCGCTAGCTGCTTCCACTGAGCCTCACGCGATGATTTAGCTTCATCGCCCGCATCCATGTGCAGAACATAGACGTCAACGATTACCCCTTCAGGCTTTGTTGTCATCACATAGTGGCGGTATCCTTTCTTAATATATTGGTTACCATCGGTAGAAGCTGTAGACTCCCAACGAGTCCAACTTTCATCCGTCATATCCACTTTGCTCTCTTTCCAAGCCATCTCTAAGCCATCGGTGTTGGCAGGGGAAATCACAGCTGTTGCGCTCACGCTCCCTCTGTATGTTCCCCAACTGTAACCTGTCATATTTTGGGTAAGCTCGCTATGGAAATCAAAATCTTCGCTGATTCCAATGAAATCGTAGCCCTTCAGTGCGAGATACGAACTGATGAGCTTAGTACCGCTGGCTCCGGGGCCATCCGGATTTATTTCCACAACTGAAATTTTAGCAGGCAGACCATCCACGTTTAGTGCCGCTGCAGTCACGCTACCCTGCTTCAGCTCGCGCACCGAAGAGATGCTGAGCGTAGCATCAGCTCGAGAAGTCTTGAAGTAAGCACGTCCGCGAGGAAGAGAGAGTCTTCGCTGGGCATCCTGCGTCTGCACGTTGTCCACAGGCTGTACACCATTTGTAGTGTACACCATTCCGCTGATATTCCCCGTAAGGAAATACTCTGTGAAGAAGTCCACATCGTAGTAATACCATTGGTTGGCAACAAGGCGTGTCGTGCTATTGTTGGGCAAAGGAATTGCCGTACCGCTGAAATAGGCTTGCAGGCACGTGAGACGTACATCTTCGAGTTTTAGGAATCCTACCATATTAGGATATTCACCTCGCCCCTCGCTCCACCAATCCACATCTGTCCGGCTGGCTCCAAGCGTAATCATCCTATCGTTACCAACGGTTACCGTATGCGACAGGCGAATCCCCGTTGCGTCACCTTGACCTAGAGCAGAAGTTTTTTTCCCGTCGACGATGAAGTTAACGGTATATCCCTCCCACGTTGCCACCAATGCCGACACCTCATAGATACCTTCAGGTATGTCCGTTACCGTCTGTTCAAGCGCTACTCCTGACCACCAGTGGAATAGATTACCCACATATCCGCCCTCCTTGCCGCTAATGGGATAGTTCTTTGCACCCATTTCTGTTTCATTTTCGGCAGGTTGGGGAACCATTGTCCATCCAGTCATATCGCCTGTCTCAAATGACGGATTGGTTATCAGCCATGTGGCATCAATGGGGTTTGTGTTGCTGGCTTGCAGAAGCTGCTCACGCTTCAGAGCAATAGCATGTGCTTCGTATAGTTCCTCGTAATCATCCTTTGCAATACGGAACAAGCGAAAGTGGCCTGCCTCGTCTCCTGTTGTATTTTTACGGTTCAGTGCTAGCGCCTCTCCCTCAGCCACAAGGTTGCTCCAAGGGCCGAGGTATCCTGAATAGTAGGCATCTCCAGACAATGGATATTTACCACTCTCGAATAACCAATATCCTCCATTTGAAACGTATGTGGGCGTAAGCCAACTCCACTCATCCAAGTTCCTGTCGGTATACGTGTTCACATACATAAAGCCTGCCTCATTGTGCGTCTGGAAGAGGTCAGCGCAGTAGTAAATGTTTCTGAATCCAATGTAATTCCCCGACTTCTCAATGGTGAAATAACAGAGAGGATCCAGCAGCAACTCGTCATTTACTTCCACATAGCGCAGCGCCTTAGTGTTTTCATCAGCCCAGTCGGGCTTAGCTTGATATGCCCCCACTTCCAGTAGGAACCTCGTGTCTTCGGCTGAAGCAAGGATATAATAGTAATCCGTCGTTGCCAGCATATCACTCCACGATGTTACCTCAGTGAAGCCATTCGAAGGGGTTAAATAGGTTGTATAATCAGCAGCAGAAACAATGGATGTCAGTGCTGCGGTGAAAAAGTAAAAAAGTAATTTTGAAAACTTGAGAATTTGAAAAAAGCTTTTCATGGTTCAATGTCTCTTTGTTTATGATTAGAAGGTTTGAAAAAGGGGTCAAATATATTTGATTGGTAGCTTTTTATTTGATTAGCAGCTTTGTGCTTTTCTCCTGCCCACAGATAGTCCAACGGAGGATATACGTTCCTGTTGGAAGCAGCGACACTTCCTGCCCCTCTCCAGCAGAGAATGTGTATAACAGCCTTCCTCCTGTGGTATAGAGGAAGCAGTGCACGTCGTTCAGTATCTCCATATTGTCGGAAACAAACGAGATGGTCTTACTTTCCAGATTATACTTCACGGCATAGTCGGGAACCTGCAATCCCCATATTCCATCTGGTATGTCAGGAGCCCTTCGGAGCATCCACTCCGTGGTACCCTCCTGCATTGCCTGTCCTGAGAGATGGGTGCCTTCCGCTATCTGCTCGTCCGCTCCCATCAGCCCATGATAGGACGTCATAGTGAAGGTGGTAGGTGAAACCTGCTGAATGACAAACTTCCCAAAAGAAGCACGAGGGGATGTTGTCAGCGCCATTGTTCCCGATGTGCCAGCAATAAGCGACACGTATCTGTCGCCCACAGCAAGGTAGTAGGTGTCGGTTGCATTCCGGACAGGCACAAAACGGAATACTGACATCGGTGTCACCTGCGTCGAATCCGTAAAGACGAGCCCCTCCTCGGCTGTCAGCATGAATCCCGACTCGTTTATCAGCAACCACCCTGTTTCCTCGGAGGGAGTGTTTAATATCTTGTAGCCATTGATGAGACCCTGCAGATGAGCGATTGCCTCGTCCAGCGCATCGGGTTCTACGTCTACAGCATACTGTCGGCATGCTTCTGTCAGCTCCGTTTGGATTGTTTTGCTATGCATGAAAGGCTCCTCTCCCACCCAATCTGGTGCGATAGACGAGAGCAGACGCTCTGCCTCCTGAAGCAATGACTTCAACATAGCCTGTTTCCCTGCAATGATCGTAAACTCATCCTCATAGTCATGCCCAGCGTAGGAGATAATCCAGCGGGCAAGTTCATACTTTTTGTTTATTCCCTTGTCGCCATAGATGGCAGAGCCCGACATAGCACCGTCGGTGCCGCACAGTCCATAGCAGGTGCCGATGTTATGGACATTTCCGTTGATACTGACAGTGAAGCGTGCGAGCGTCTCGTCGGGAAGCTGCTCCACCGCCGTCATCGACCAGCCGTTGGTGCCAGCCATAGAGATATACTTGCCCGACTCGGAAAGCATCAGATACTCTCCCGGGGTATCCGTTGCCACGAAACGGAAGTTCCTGTCCTCCTGTGGGGTATCCTTTCCTGCCAAGCAGAAGGCGCTGCCGTCAGCCGAAGCATACAACCCTGAGGCCACATGACGAATGGTGAAAAACTTGTAATCTGTCGGCAACGTCATCACCTTTGCCTTCTCCATCTGCTTCTGCAAGCCCACCATGCAGAGGATGTAATCGTCCTCCACCGTCGAGCTGAACAGCAGCGCGTCCTGTATCATCCTTTCCAGCGTCTCCACCTCCTCGGGCACCAGCTGGAAGAAGCCATCACCCACGACATCCTTCGACAGTCCCTCCACGAAGGCCTTTGCTTCCTCGATGGTCTGTGCCAACGCCTCGCGCACCTCTTCCGACACATAGTCGGGAATCTGCTCGTCAGGCTCAATGGACCATTGGCGGTTGTTGCTCACCGCGTTACGTTCGTCGCTCGTATAGCTGATGATGCTGTTTCCGTTCGTGCTCCCTCCTCCGCTGTTATTGATGGCATGCCCGGTGTGGAGGTTGATGATGTTGTAGTTACCATTGTAGTTGACCGTTACGATGCTCCACAACTGGCGGTCATCGGTAGCGTCCGGCACCACCACGTTGATGGCCGTGCCCGTTGCCGACGAGGGCGAGGGGTCGTTCAGGGCGAGTCCCGTGGCACTGTTGATAAACTGGTAGTAGTCACCCACCTTGCTCACGAGCCACTGCTGCGTTGCTCTGCCGTACTCCGGGCTCCAGACGACGACGCAGGCTCCCTCCGACGGTTCCGCAAGATCCATCGACATGTTCACTCCCCTGTTGCTGACTCGGTAGTAGTACCCCTCCTTCAGGGCAAACGCCCTCAGTCCTGTGTCACCACCCGGGTCGCCGCCTGTGTCTTTCACGCGCTTTAGGAACGCCGACGACAGGTAATCGATATGACTGATGATGAACGACTTCAGCTGGCCAATGTAGTCGGCGTAAGACGTGTAGAGATATATTTCGTTGTACACATGCGACGAAATGGAGTACTTCCTGTAGTTCAGTTCCTGCGACTCTTCAAGAAGCGTCGCCAACGAGTCCACATAATCAAGCATATGTTCCTCGAGCCCTTCGTCAAGAGCACGTGTCCAGGCGCGGTTCACCGCCTCGTTGAACCACGCGTCCGTCGTCATCTGCTTCACCCACACCTTTGTCAGATCCGAGCCGAAGGCTGCATCCACCATCGTTCGTCTCGTCACGTCACCGATTCTGTCACAGTTGTTGTAGGCGATGTCGTAGTCCCACAGTGGGCCGAAGTAGATTTTCGGGTCGTCGCAATCCTTATAGATATATGTGCTCCAGAAGCAGTCGGGATTAGCCGAAAGTTCCGAAGCAATGTACCAGCTGATGAGCGAGGAGGTGTCGGTGAGCGCACGATACCCTGCCTCCGGGTCCTTAAACGTCTTGGAGTTGAAGAGCGTCGACTCGAAGGCATTCAGGTAGTTCTTGATGTAGTTTTTCTGCGCTGTGTTGATGATGGTTTCGTCGGGCGAGTGAACCGTAACTATCAAGTTCTTGTTGGTTCGGAAATAGACAGGCTCTCCCGTCCCAAAGCCGTCCACCTCAAGCAGATACCCGCCCGTGATATTCGACTCCGCATCGGCCGCTATGTCCTGCTCCACGATGTCTACGCGCTTGCCTCCCACGTTCACCTGGTCGCTCACCTGATAGTTGCCCAAATAGGTACCGTTCAGCACCAAATCCACGAAGTGAGCCGCAGGCGCGAAGGGTTGCCCAAGCTGCTTGCCCATATCGAAGGTGACGGCGTTGCGTATAAGCGATTTGTCGGCGTGGTTGGCCAGCAGCGTCCAACTGCGCGCCTTGGCGAAGCCCTTCCCGAGCAGCTTCGTGGGAGTCTTGAAGCGGATACGGTAAGGTTTCTTCGCAAGCCCCCATGTCGAGTTGCCCCTGCCGCGAATCTCAACCGAATCGTACGTCACGCACTCTTCGCCGTCCAACCATGTGAGCGTGCAGAGCACATACGTCGATTTGCTCGTGATGCTACGGCCGCTGTAAGTGTCCACGTACAACGTAGGCAAGTTCGTCATCTGCGTGAGTTGCGCAAATGTCGCAGTTGTCAACAAGAACCCCGCCCACAGGAAAATCCACCTTCGCATAAAATCCGATTATTTGATGATCCGATTACCCTTTTTATTATTCCGACAATCGTTGGACGTACTTCACGGGGACTCCCTCTCCCTTGAGCAGGCGGGCGAAGTCATGAGGTCGGTAGGTGACAGGGCTGCGCAAAAACTCGGGAATGTTGTAGCACTTCATAAACTGACGATGGTAGTCGGGATCGGCACAGGGCAGTTCGAATGGTTTGCTGAACACGCCTTCTTCATCGATATGAGAGAAGAAGGGACGGGTGAACGTGCCATCGTCGCGGCGGCTACTGAATACAATCCACTTACCATTGCTCGACCAAGTATGGTAACTCTCGGTATCGGGTGAGTTCACCTCGTCGAGGGGGCGCACAGCTCCTGTCTGGAGATCTTTCATCCACAGGTCTGCGGCGTGGTGCCAGATGTGGAATACGCCGTATGGAGCCATCGAGAAGAGAAGGTAACGGCCGTCGGGGGAGATGCGGGGCAGCAGGGCGCTACCACCGCCAACGAGAAGGCTGTCTGTAACGATCACAAGACGACGCGGGCCAAACTTCTTGGTTTTGGGGTCGAAACTCTTGCAGAAGATATTGTAGTGGAGGCTGTCGTAGCGGGCGACAACGTCGGTGGTGGCATCCTTGATGGAGTCGTTGCGGACGAAGCGGGCACTGCTGAAGTAGAGTGTGCGACCGTCGGGAGCCCAGGCGGGGAACACCTCGAGCTCATCGGAACGGTTCTCGATATTCGTCACCTCGTCGGTGTTGATGTCGTAAGCGATAAGGTCGCTCTCACTATCGTAGACCTCGATCTTGTCGCGACAGACGGTGAAGAAGTTCTGGTAGGTGTGATTGGTGGAATAGACGATAAGCTTCATCCAAGGATGCCAGGCGGGATAGACGCCAGCGGAGATGATGGAGTCGTTCTTCATGTTCACCTTCTTTAGTTCACCGTCGTAGGCAATGACGGTGCCCCCATAGTTCTGACGGGCGTGGAACTGCATACGCTGGGGGTTGTACTGCTGGTAGCTGTGGCAGTTGATGCACTGTCCGTTGACCTCCAGACCGCAGAGCATATTGTCATAGATGACACGTTCGTCGTAGTTCTCGAGACAACGCTGGCTGATGGTGAGCGCCTCATAGCTGACGTAGGAGGGCGGAATAAGGCGGTAGCTGAGCCAGGGGTCGATGCTGTCGGACGAAACGTTGATTGTGAAGGGATGGTAGTGTGTCCAGCAGCCGTCGTGGCGAGCAAAAACATCGACTTGGATGTGGGGAGAGTCGGGAGTGGAGAGTGATGAGTCGGGAGTAGATGTTTTTGCGTTGAGAGCTACAGCAATGAGCTTTCGCCATGCAGCAAGCTTGGGTTGCATCTTGCCGGCACAGACAATCTCGCAGTCACCCGACGTATAGCGTGCCACCATCGCATCGGCCTTCTCGTCAAGTTCAAAGGTGAGCGGTGCAATGTTCACGGGAATGGTGACTCCTACGTAGTCGGGATAGATGCGGGGCAGCACGTTGCTGTCGTCGTAGTCCTTGGGCAGCGAAGGGCTGCAGCTGACGAGAAGGATTGCCGGCAGCAACAATAGTAGGAACAAACGAGATTTATTATGGATGTCCATAGTGTGATTGATTATCCGATTATTTGATTGTCTGGACTTTTATTTCAGTTTCCTCAGTTCTGCGAGGGGAAATTAATCATGTAGCAGTCGTAGAAATAGGTTTGTCCGAAGAGTTTGAAGAGCGCCGTGTTAGCCTTTTTCCAGTCAGCGCCCTCCAGTCGCTCCGCCATCTGGTCGAAGCGCTTGTAGTTTTCCCTTATTGAAGAGTTGATAGGCCATTGGTCCATCTGTTTTTTGTGGTCAAGGGTACCGAACATCATAGCTGCCTCCTGCACGTGGACGGGCCATTGCCTGTCAGGATAGAGGCGAGTGTAGTTGTAGAGATGGTTCCAGAACTCCTTGGTGTCCTTGGCCCAGAGGGTGGCAAAGAGTGCCTGCTCGACGAAGAGTGGGTCGCCTGTGTACGACGCGCTCATGAGTTGGCGCATGAGGAAGTCCTCCACCAGGTTGTGGTCGGAGGAGAGATTTTCGTCATAGTGCATCATGTGGGTGATGAAGCCCATCTCGGGTGAAGCAACGAGAGCCACGCGCTTCTCGGCGAGGGTGTACATGCTATCGGCCCATGTGCCATGAAACAGTGTCTGCTTGAGCAGGCCGAGGTACTTGTGTGCCAACTGTTGTTCACCGCTGAGGATGGAGCAACGCGCCAGATACTTGAGCTGCTCCACACGCCATCCGAACTCCACGCCGCGCTCCATGCAGAGACGATAGCTATAGTTGGGCATGCCGTAGTGGTAGTAGATGAGGGCACCAACGCTGTTGACAGCACGGATGTCGAAGGGGGCGTTACACTTCTTGCAGCCATTCCTATAATGACACATCTCATCGCCCTGACGCCCTAGACGGGCAAGCGCCAGGTTGCGCATCATGGCGATGGCGCGCGTGGGCTCGTCCTTCTGCTTGGCAGCCTCCTTCAGCACCCCCTCCCAGTCGAGGCGGTCGATGCAGCGCTGCATTGCGACCTCGTGGTGGAAGTTCTCATCGCGATACCACGAGCAGGCGGTATAGACAGCAGCAACGATGAGCAGCAGCACCGCTGCGAGCGTCTCCTGAAGGGCGTTGCGCGACAACCTCTTGTCAGCCTTCTGCCCATTGGTGCTTACGCGCTTGGTAAAAGGTGAGCCAGCGCCTTGTGCTTGACCAATTAGTCCATTAGCCTTTTCGCCCTTCGTCCTTTGAGGAAGGAATACCATCACCACAAAGAACAGTAGCAACAGGATGAAAGGCACATAGAAGGAGGTATATCTCTCGGTGACATAATAGAGTGGCAATTTAGCGAAATAGATATTGGCGATGTTGGTCTGGTAATAGACATAGCGGTAGAAGAATGGCGGCAACAGGCCTACGCTAAGGAATCCTGTAAGGCTGACGGCGAGTGCCGACAGACGACGCGGCTCAAGGCGCCAGATCCACAGGGACATGAGTACAGCGGCAGCCAAGCCGTAGATGCCCAGCAGAGGGTATCCGACGGCACAGGTGAGCAGCACGAAGACACAGCGTACGAGTGTAGGCCGGAGGCGCACCCTCTCAACCACGCTGCGGAAGGCCCACAAGAGAGCCACAGCGGCTGTAGTGCCGATAGTTCCCACGAAAGCATGCCCGCGCAGCTTCAGAATATAAATCCAATAGCCCATGCCAACAATTGTTACCAACAGGAAGAGGACGGGAACGACAACAACAGGCGTCCAGCGGCAGCCGATGCAGAAGGTTTTCCGCACCAGCCACATGAGCAATAGCCACCAGCCACACAGCATCAACACGCCCACCCACGGATGGAAGAAGAACTGCGTGAACCAAGTGCCCGCCCATGAGAGCAAACCGCCGGGCTCTACCATCAGCTCGTCAAAGAAAACTCTACTGTTGAGGAACAGATTGGACTCCTGCAACTTCCATAGGAAGTGAGGCTCAAGAATCAATAGCAGGCAGGCGATGATCACAAGTGCTAGCACTGGTGTTGCAAATGAGGGAATGGAAGTGATTCGTTTCATGCTAAGGTCTTACAATAAACTTCTTGCCGTCTTTGATGTAAAGTCCTGGCATCAAAACGGAAGAGGTGACACGACGTCCATCGAGTGTATAGACGTCAGTATTGAGTGGAAGGTGTTGAGCAGCGGAAGGAGAGATGTCAGTTGTGATCACATGATGGCGGAGGGCGGAACGCACAGCACGCCAGGCAGGCTTGGGCTGCATGCCCGAGTTGTAGAGCAACGGGTTCGAGGCGCTGCGCCACGAGTCATTGTCCTTGATGCCCCAGATGACCATATCAGGACAATTGTCGTTGTTGAGCACGATGTCGGTGATGACTCGATAGAGGCGTGCCTGCTCCTCCAAATTCTCCGACGATGTATTCGGTACGCCCATATCAAGCTCAGTGATGATGCACTTCATGCCCTCCTGGGCGAATCGCTTGATAGTGGCATCCAGCTTCAAAGAGTCGACTTCACCCACCGAAAAGTGGCATTGCAACCCTACGCCGTTGAGGGGAATGTTTCTGTCCTTGAGGTGTTTAGCGAGATTGTAGAAAGCTACCGACTTAGCCTTGCCTTGATGCTCTACATCGTAGTCGTTGAGGTAGAGCACAGCATCTGGGTCAGCCCTATGGGCGTAGACGAAAGCGGAGTCGATGTAGTCGTCGCCGATGGCACGCTGCCACACTGTCTGCCGCAGGGTGTAGCCGTCGGGATTGGTACGGATGATGCTCTGGTCGTCGTCCAGGCACTCGTTCACCACATCCCATTCAGCCACCTTGCCCTTGAAGTGCTTCATTACATTGGTGATGTGGCTTTTCATAATGTCAAGAGCCTGCTGGCGCGTCCAGTTCTGGTCGTTCTTCTTGCCGTCGCTGCTCAGCCACGAGGGTTGCTGCTGGTGCCAGACAAGACAATGCCCACGCACCGTCATACCGTTACGCTGTGCGAAGCTCACCAGGTTATCGGCACTGCCATAGCTGAACTGTCCCTTGGAGGGCTGAAGAGCATCCATCTTCATCTCATTCTCTGCCACCATCATATTGAACTGACGGCCTGCCTCGTCACGCTCGCTCTGATAGCTCTTATAGGTACACATAGCAACGCCGATACGTTTTCCACACTGCTCGGCATAGTACCGCAGCGTATGCGTGTCGGCAGCATCGTCGATGCCGTCGTCATAGTAGGGTCCCAGAACAGGGTTGTCCGGATTATCAGGATTATCGGGATTATCCGGATTGTCAGAGTCTTTCAGGGATACGATGCGTGCCTTGAGGGCATAGCCGTCGGAAGAGGTCTCCTCAACCAATTCCCACGTATACCGGGAGGGTTGACGAAGGTCGAAGTGCCAGTCGCCCGATTTGGCGTGAGCCGTAAGAAGAATAATTTCGTCGCCGACGTTCATGCCTACGGGTTCGCAGGTGGTTTCCAATTCGACGACAGGCATCTTGTCGCTCGTGGAAAAGTCCTGAGTGATATTGTTGTATTTCACGGTGCCACCCACCTCCAGAAGGTCGTTCACGATAAGCGATGATTGCGTGCCGTCTCCTGCATCAGACGTTGTGAGCTTGAAATGCAATTTTGATGCGGGGCGCACGCAGAGGTCAGGCTGTTTGGAGGGGGTGACATAGTTGCGGAGGACAAGCGAGCCAGGCGATGTAGCGACGGAGTCACCCTCGCGCTTGAAAGAGCCAGGCTCGATGGTGCCGTAGTTATCGACAGTTCCGCCGATGCTGCCCGTGCCTCCCAGGATGCCGTCCTCGAAAACGTAGACGATGGCCTCGCTGGTGTTGGGACGTGCGCCCAGAGCGCCACGCATCTTCTTCTGCTTCGCCTCGTTGCGGTTATTGCCCACCTGCACACGACCCTCGAGGATACGCAGGGCGCCACTCACATAGTTGTCGTTTCCCGTGATGCTAAGGGTTCCCTTGCCCTCCTTGACGATGCCTATGAGCGTAGCATCATCGTAGTCGGAGGGTTTGATGGTGCCGGCGAGGGTGCAGTCGGTGTTCAGGGCGCCCAGAAGGTAGTAGGCGGCACGTCCCTTCTTCATATATCCCAGGAGCGTGGAACCTGCCTCAGCGTCAAGATGGCCGATGCGGAAACCTGCACCCGAGGTGTTGGCCTCGCAGCAGATGGTAGCTCCCTGATGCAGGGTGACATGATTGTTGGACATCGAGGGGTTCAGCTTACCCGACTTGGCGTCAGCAAGAGCGTTCTCAGCGGTAGAGCTTTTGCCTCCGTGAGCCAGTACGACACCATAGAAGCCTGCCGACGAGGAGTTCTCGGGGAAGGGATAGATGTGTACGTCGCCTTTGTAGCTGACCCACACGGGCCACGCCTTACCCTTCTCCGTACCGAGATAGCAGCGCTCACCGCCTGCATAGAGGTTGAGCACGCCCGTGCCGCTGACGGAGGACGAGAAGTAGCAGTAACGCGCCATCTTCACATTGACGGTGTCGGAGGCGGGCAACGAGATGCTCTGACTATACGACACGTATGACGACGAGGTATTATTGCCGCTAATATCGATAGTACGTACTTCGGCAAATACGCTCATCGACATAGCAAGCAAGGCTATCAGCAAAAGTTTCTTCAGCATCGGTTGGATGGTGTTAATTTGTTGAATCAACGCTTACGCTCTTGGTCAATTGGCCATTTAGCCCTTTCACCTTTTACTGTTTCATTTTCAGCTTTCCGCCCACAATGTAGACTCCCTTCGGCAACGTCTCCCACTGTTCCTCAGTGCCCACGCAGAGGCCCTGCAGCGTGTAAATGGCAGAGGGCTCACGGTCGATGGTTGAGAGCACGGGGATGCCCGTCTTCGGGCCGAGGGTGCAGAAGGTGAAGTAGGTGGGCTCGTCGTACTTGGCCGACAGAGCGTCGCCGAGGTACTTGCCCGTATACTTATTGCGCAGGGTGAAGCCCTTGCCTTCCACATAGTTGATCTCCCATACGGCACCATTCTCGACATCCTGTCCGTTCTGGTTGTTGAGGCCGAGGATGAAGCTGCAGTCGGCGACGGTGGAATAGCCGTTGAGGTATCCGGGGCTGCCCCAGATGCTGTAGGCGCTCCCGCTGGGCGTGATGAGACGCAGCAGGTAGCAGCCGCTAACGGTGCTCTTCTCAAGACGGAAGAGATAGCCGGTGTTGGCGTCGTCGAAGGCGGTGGCGTAGGTGTCGAAGCTGAGGTTCTGGTCGGTGGAGCCGAAGAAGGCTTTCTCGCGCTTCTCGTCAACGATGGCGAACGGTGTGCTGCCGATGGCCGACAGGCTGGTGAAGCGCTGGTTGATTTCCTTGTCGGAAACGGGCGTCTCAGGCTCGTCGATGACAGCCTCGATACCCATCAGCTTTAGTGCCTGCTTGGCATAGCGGCTGCCCATGATGCGGTAGCCCTGAGCGGTGAAGTGCAGGCCGTCGCCCTTCTGGGGACAGTTGGCTGAGGAGATGACGTAGGAGTTGGGGATGACATTGGGCACGCGGGCAATGACATTGTTGTGTGCCCAGCAGGCACCCTTCTCAGCCTGGCTCACCGTCTCGCCCACGAATAGGGGCACGTCAGCAGCGTTGAGTCCCAGGTCGGCGATGAGACGGTCGTATATCTTCTTCACCTTCTGAGGCCAGTCGGACTGCCCGTTGTTGCTCTCGCCCTGATGGAGCAGGATGCCCTTGATGACGCCTGACTTCTGGGCAATCTTCGCCATATCCACGAGCCGCTGGTAGGGATCGTTGTTATAGGCAGCGAAGTAATTCTTGAGCCACTGCTCGTCGGACGTCATCGAAGCGATGTAGCTGGCGACTTCCTCCTGCATGAAGCCCTCGATCTTCGTGCCGCCGATGGCTACATCAACGACACCCACACGGACATTCTCGGGAAGGTACTTCACCATCGTACGTCCGAAGTAGTCGGCCATACCCAGCCCTGTCCCCTGACGGACGATAGGCGGAACAGCAGTGTACCACTCTCCCATCGTGCGGGAAGGACTGCTGAAGTTGACGCATGCCAGCGTCTGGAAGCGGGGATCTATGCCCGTCTTGTCGACAGCTTCCGGCGTAGCGTTGCCCTCCATGTTCGACTGCCCGAAGCAGAGGTAGACGTAGAAGTTCGGGTCGGCGGTTGAAGGATCATCGTCGCCCTCACGGGTGAACGTCACCTTGTCGAGATTGCCGTTAGGGCCGGTGATGGTGACGCGCAGCGTGTGCTTGCCCTCGGGCAGCTCCCTCGAGAGCTTGCCCTTGACGGTGGTGTAGGTATCCCAGCTGCTGCTACCCGTCTGCGGGATATTGATCTTGCAGAGCTGTGTCGTCTGGTTGTTGTCCCGGAGGCTGATGGTGAACGATGCGCCTGTGGTGCCCGACGAGACGACAGCCTCGCAGTTGTAGGTGCCCGTCTTCGTCACGTTGACGGTGTACTCCAGCCACTCGTTCGTTGCCGTGTAGCCGATGGCGCTGCCGCCGTTGCCCTTGACGATGTCCACGCCCTCGTTGTCGGTGCGGTAGTGGGCATCGCCCTCATCGTTGGCGTCAGAGTCGTGGAAGGTGAGCCCCTCGCCGCCCCTGTCGAAGTCCTCGAACTGGAGGGTGCCGGGCAGGCTGATGCTCTTGTAGGGAGTGCGCTTGCCGTTGACCTTCAGCGTGGTCTTCACAATCTTCGACTCGCGCCCCTCAGCATCGGTGGCGATGGCGGTGATGGCGTAGGAGCCCTTCGCTGCGGGGATGAACTGGGTGGTATAGGGTTCTGCCGTCAGCGTCTCCACCAGCATGTCGTTGGCAAACACCTTGATGTTCTCGATGGTGCTCGTGGTCGAGGAAGCGGTAGCGGTGATGGTGACGGTATCGCCGATGGTGATAGTCGTCGGGCTTGCTTTGACAGTGACTTTCATATTGTTATCCATTTCGAGACGGGTAAAGGTCATCTTCCCAATGTTGAATCCTCCCTTGTCGATACAGAGGCAGAGGGTGTGCTGCCCGGCCTCCAGCGGCAGGGAGAAGCGGGAGTGGAAGGTCTTGTAGGTAGAGGTGCCTCCCGTGCTGGGAACCTCCACGAAGTCGGTGAGGAAAATCATGTTGCCGAAGTTGTTCTCAACAAGGTGGAACATCCCATCGCCCGACGAGGCAACCTCAGCCGAGAGCGAGTAGAGTCCTGTCTCCTTCACGTCGACGGTGTACTCCATCCACCCTCCTGTCTTGGTGACGCCTGTGCGTGCCGCATTGTAGTAGGTGACGCCGGAGATGCCCTCGTCGTACTGCATCGCGTCAATGATGCCGGGCAGCTCGAAGGGCACACCATCGTTGAAGGGCTTGCGGGCCTTCGTGCTCAACTGCACGGCGATGCGTGACTGACGCTCGTAGGTGGAGCCGTCGGTGGCGGTGACGACAGCCTTCAGTGTCTTCGTGCCGGGCTTGGCAGCGGGAATCTCGCAGAGATAGGGCGTTTCCGTCATCGTGGCAACGAGGGTGGTGTCCATAAAGAGTTCCACCTTCTCGATGGTCTTTGTAGCAAGGGTGGCATCGACCCATACGGGCAGCTTGTCGTTGCGCGCCACCTTCATCGAGGCGGGCTTCACGTAGATGGAAGCCTCCTTCTTGAATCCCGGATAGGGGCTCTTGGCGGTCTTAGCAGCATCCGTCTTCATGTAGTCGCGCAACCAGATCATAGCCGGACGGTCCTTGCCGTCGCGGATGAGTCCGCTGTTGCCGTCGGTGGTCCATGTCTTCCCGTAGATGTAGCCCCAGAGGGTAATGCCGGCGCAGTAGTCGGCTTCCCAGAGCACGGGGATGAGGTTCTTATACTGCCGCTCCTGCTTGGCGTCGTCGGCGGTGCCGATGTCGAACTCAGTGCTGTACATCGGGATCTGCAGTGCATCCTGCAACTCGGTCATCGCCTTCTGGAAGTTGCTGAGGCTTATGTCGGTGAGGTCGTGGCTCTGGCATCCGTAGGCATCGATGGGAGCACCTGCATCAATGAGCGTGCGTACTAGGTCGATGAACTCGGTCTTTTGGTAGGTGAAGGTGTTGTAGTCGTTATAGACGAGGATGGCGTTGGGCCAGCGCTCGTGGGCGAGCTGGAACGCCTTGATGATCCAGTCGTAGCCCGTGCGTCCCTCGCCTCCCAGCGCAGCGCGGTAGGGAGCGGGCGCATGCCCGGCGATAGCCTCGTTCACCACATCGATGATCTCCAGGTTCGGGTAGTGCTTCTGCACGGCATCGAAATACTCGACGATGGCCTTGTACTGCTCGGCCGTAGAGAGGTTGTTCACCCAGCCGGGATACTGGCCTCCCCAGATGAGCGTGTGATACTTGAAGGGGAAGCCGTGCTGCTTGGCGTAGTTGGCAGCCCTGTCGGCACCGCTGAAGCTGAAGCTTCCGCGCGAGGGCTCGATGGCGTCCCACTTCGACTCGTTCTCGGGTGTTATCTGGTTCCAGAGCTTGTAGAACGGCTCGCTGCCGTAGTCGACGCTGGAGTACGTGGTGATGTTACCCAGGAACTTATCGGGGTTCGTCGCTAACTGCGCCTGCGCCCCCACGAAGGAGAGCAGGCCTATCATGACTGCTGCAAAGAGTTTTTTCATACCTTCTTTTTCTTTTTGGTGAATCGACGCTTGCGCGTCTGGTGAATCGTTTAATCGGCACTACGTGCCTGGTGAATCAGCGCTTGCGCGCGTGGATAACTGGCTATAGCTAATCCTCCTCTAATCTCTAATCTCTAAACTCTACACTCTCAACTCTAAACTCTCAACTCTACTTTACCCTGAAGTTGACTGTCTTCAGGTCTGCGTCGCGCGACGATGTGCCGTAGAGCAGCTGGTAGCGCCCGCTCTTCACAGCAAGCTCGTAGATGAAGTCGTCGTAATACTCGAAGGCCTCGCCGTCGAGGGTGATGACAGCCTTGCCCGTCTCGCCCGGCTTCAGCTGCAGCTTCTGGAAGCCCTTCAGCGCCTTGATGGGTGCCCCTGGGTCATCGAGAGCTTTCACATACACCTGCACGGTTTCCGTGCCCTCCCGTGTGCCCGTGTTCGTTACCGGTACCGTGAGCGTCACCTTGCCGTCCTTGTTCATCTTCTTGGCCGACAGCCTCGCCTTACCCACCTTGAAGGTGGTGTAGCTCTGTCCGTAGCCGAAAGCATACTGGGGCTCTCCCGTGAAGTAGCGGTAGGTGCGGTTCTTCATCGAGTAGTCGAGGAAGTCGGGCAGGTCGTCGTTCGAGCGGTAGAAGGTCACGGGCAGCTTGCCTCCGGGGCAGTAGTCGCCGAAGAGCACCTCAGCCAGCGCACGGGCACCTCCCTGTCCGGGATACCACGCCTGCAGGAGCGCATCGTACTCTCCTTCCAAGCTGCCGAAGGCGATAGCCGAGCCCGAGCAGTTGACAAAGATGACGGGCTTACCCGTACCGTGCATAGCGCGCACCAGGCGCTGCTGCACGTTGGGCAGCTCTATTGTCTGCTTGTCGCCGCCCTCGCCCTCCATCTGTGCCGAGATGCCTCCTATCACGATGATGGCATCGGCATCCTTCACCTCGTTGAAGAGGTCGAAGAAGTCAACCAGCCTGCGCTCGCAGATATCTCCGCGCAGCAGGGCGAAGTTGCCGTTGCCCCTGCGGTACTCTATCTCTATGTTGTAGGTGTCGCCCTCGATGACGGTGAACGACTTGTACTCCACTTGTCTGCGGAAGCCGCCGCGTCCTCCAGGCTGTCCCTCCTCCACCACCTTGCCGTTCACCTTCAGCGTGTAGCCGTTGTCGGTAGCCAGCGTATAGTTCATCTCTCCCGTGAAGGAGGATATATAGGTTCCTGTCACGCGCACCGAGAGAGAGTCGTTGTTCACGCCCTCGGCGAAGCCCCAGGCGCCGAATGTCGAGAAGTTCAGCTCCTTGTAGTATCCCGTCTTGACGGGCTCGCCCTCCAGCTCCTTGTTGTTCCAGAACTCCACGAGCACGCCCTTACCGTCGTTGAAATCACCCAGGTGCGGCACCGTCTCGTAGTCGTCGTTGCGCTCGCAGGCCTTGTTGTAGATGATCCGTGTGCCGGGGACGGCAGCGCGTATGCCCTCGAGGAACGACTGCTTGTGTGCCTGCGTGGGCGTGCCGCTGTAGTTACCGTTGAGCAGCGCCACGTCGTCGGCGTTGGGGCCCACCACAGCTATGGTCTTCAGGCTCTTGCTCAAGGGCAGCACGGGCTTCGAGGTGCTGGCGAGGGTTTTGTTCTCCAGCAGCACCATCGACTCGCGTGCTGCCTGCAGCGCCAGCGCGTCGTGCTCCTCGCTGCTGATGACATCCTCGCCCAGCTTGGCCCAGGGCAGGCTCTCGGCGGGGTCGAACATACCCAGCTCGAAGCGTCCCATGAGCGTCTTGCGCAGGTGCGGGTCGAGGTCTTTCTCGTCCACGAGCCCCTTGTCGAGGCCCTCCTTCAGGCTCACGAACGCCCTTCCGCACTCCAGGTCGGTGCCGTTCATGATGGCATCCACCGATGCCGAGAGGGCGTCGGGATGCGTCTCGTGCTGTCCCTTGTTGAAGAAGTTGTTGATGGCGTCGCAGTCGGTGAGCACGATGCCGTCGTAGCCCCATTTGTTGCGCAGGATGTCGATGAGCAGCACGTCGCTCGTGCAGCAGGGCTTACCCTCGAAGCGCTGGTAGGCGCACATCACCTCGCGCACGTGGGCCTTCGTCACCAGCGCCTTGAATGCCGGCAAGTAGGTCTCCCACAGGTCGCGGCTCGAGGGGTCCACGTTCATCGAGTGTCGCAGGGGCTCCGGTCCGCTGTGCACAGCGTAGTGCTTGGCGCAGGCGTGCGTCTTCAGGTAGTCAGGGTTGTTGCCCTGCATGCCCAGCACCGTCATCACGCCCAGCACCGACGTCAGGTACGGGTCTTCGCCGCAGGTCTCCTGCCCCCGTCCCCAGCGTGGGTCGCGGAAGATGTTCACGTTGGGGCACCAGAACGTCAGCTCGGGGTTGCCCGGGTAGTAGATCTCGCCCATCCCCACGTGCTTCACGCTGTGGTCCGAGCGGTTCCAGTTGGCGCGTGCCTCGTCGCTCACCTGCGAGTAGACCTTGTATGTCAGCTCCGCGTTGAACGCCGACGCCATCCCTATGGGCTGGGGATAGACGGTATATCCATCCTGGCACACGCCGTGACACGCCTCGCTCCACCAGTTGTACGAGGGGATGCCGAGCCGTTCTATCGAGATGCTCTTGTTCATCATCAGCCCCACCTTCTCCTCGGGCGTGAGCATGCCCAGCAGGCTCTCCACACGTTCTGCTCTCGGCAGGCTCGTGTCCTGCCAGCGGTAGGTCACCTGGGCTTTGGCTGCCCCGGCGAGTAGCATAGCCGCGATAAGGGCAACGGTCATTTTCTTCATGGGTTTCATATCTTCGTTTTTTATGGTTTTGATCCCTTTGTCGTGCACGCGCCTGCGGGTGCACGTTCGTAAAACAGCTGCAAAGATAGACATTTTCCCCGAAAAAACCTCGCCCAAGCGAAAAATCTTATTTAAATAAGGTAATACGCGCGTCGGGCAGCCCCTAAGGACTGCCCGATGCGAGGGAGGAATGGAAGCCATCCTAAATCCTTCCCAAGAGGAAGGACTTAGAGTTCCATTCCTTCGGGAGGGGCTTGGAGGTAGGTTGTTTGGGGGCTTCCGATTATTTGATTATCCGATTATCTGATTATCTGTCATATTTCGCCTTTGGCGAACCTACGGGTGCAGGATCTTGTTCACCAGCGAAGTGACGTCGGTGACGTTGATTTCCCCATCGCCGTTCACGTCGAAGAAGGATATCTTCTTGTAGATGATATTGAAGCGGGCCTCACTGCCACCTGTGTTGAATTCGGCAGGAAGAACGAACTCGTAGCCACCATCGTTTTTAACCATATAGTTGCCAGGAATGCTTTCTTCGGGTGTCGTCGCATCGGCTAGAGGAATATTTCGGCCGTTTAATAAGAGTTGTACCGTGAATCCTTGGTTTGGAGTCAACTGTAGGGTAATGGGCTTGTTGGCGTCAGCGCCATCCAAATTCACTTCTGTTGCCTCACTTCTGGCATAAGATATCAGTTCACCTTCATAATAGGCCCGCATACAAGTATTTCCTCCGTCGTTCATCGAGTATGCAGCATGAACCGTACCCTCTAACTCAATAAATATTTCATCATCGAAGCTGCGCAAGATGCGGTTGGGAGTGCGCTTAATACTGCCGGTTGAAAGTGTCACCTCTTCGCCATTAATCAACACGCGCTTCACGTTGTCTGTAGAACCATAGAAAGCAAAATTGTATTGTGTGTTTACATCCAGCGTATCGATGCGGTCAAGCGTAGGCACATCGGATACAGCCACATTGAAGACATCTTTCTTTTTGGTTACATCACGCAGAGCCCATCTGGTAAGATTTCCGGGCGTACCCTTCGACTTGATGTGAATTCTGCTCTTTGAGAAGTCGGCCAAGTCTTGATACAGGCTTGTGATGACCACGCTGTCGCCATGTGCCTTCAGGTTGCCCAGATTATAAAATAGGGTGTCGCCCGATGACGATGCAATGGGGCAAACATAACCATTTATCCTGACACCCGCGTTTTTACGACCGGGCTCCATAATTGCCGTCAGTGTGAACTCATCACCAAGTTTCTCCTTCTGCAGGGTGGAGATTGAGAAGGCATCGCCTCCTTCTATCCATCTTTGTGCAGCCGGTTGGCCATTGTAAGTTAATCCCAGAGCCATCTTTCCTCCAGAACCGTTAACCATCGTTATCTTTAGGTTCGGGCTTGTGCCTACTTCCTTTTCCACAACATCCAAGAAATTGCCACCATCGCTTATTTTCTTCCAACCCGCATCGGCATATGCTTGTATCTTGCCATAAGGCACTGTCAGCACACAGTTCTCATTCATTAGATAGAACCAACTTGCGTTCTTCAGTTTAGGGGGCGTCAAGCCCTTACATTCAATAGACAGCAAATCGCTGCAACCCATAAATGCGTAGGTGTAGATTTCCTGCACAGATGCCGGTATCACAATCGAAGTAATGCCCTGTTCCCTAAAGCAGGAAGCTTCAAGGCTTGTAACGTCCTCCGGTATCACTGTAGCTTTGCATCCCATTATGAGCTTGTTGGTTCCCTTTTCGAGGATTGCATCGCAATTGTTGCGAGAGTCATAAACAGGATTATCCTTATCGACAACGATGGCCGACAGGTTCGTACAGCCCGGTATGATTCTTCCCATTGAGGTTACAGCCTTCGAAATAAAGAGCGTGGTAAGGGATGTGCAGTCTTCAAAAGCCATGGACCCTATGGTTGTTACGTTTTCAGGAATTGTAATCGACTTCAATTTGTAACATTTGGCAAAACCATACTCTCCAATGTTTGTCAGGCTCTCAGGCAAGATAATCGATTCCAGGGTATTGCATTCACTAAAGACTGAATTTCCCAATGTAGTAAGCGTACTGGGCAGAACAATCGACTCTAAAGCATAATTGTATTTGAAAGCGTTATTTCCAAGTCGTGTTACTCCTTCAGGAACAATAACACTCTTTAAATTCTCTGCACCCATAAATGCCTGATCTTTTAATTCAGTCAGGCCTGTGAAATACTGCAACTCGTCGAACGAGGTTATATTTCTTGTTCCAAACTTCTTAGCAATATCCGTCACAGCCGCTGCCTCTGCCATCGAGAGTTCGCCATCGCCATTAGTATCCCAATTATTAACACAGATGGTCTTTACGGCTTCGTCCTTAAAGTTGATGATCTTACGCTGGTCTGTGTATTTGATAGTCCATACGGCTTCATCCAATACATTCGTTAAGTATTCAAACCACAACGTATTTGCCTCCCAGTCGTCAGCTTCAAACGTGTAAGTGGTTCCACTCTTCGTGAATATTGATGTCACATCAATGCCATCACGATATATTTCCACCGTTTCCTCGCCGTTTGTCTGAACCACGATTCTTATAAAGTCGCCCGAATCAAATTCGTACAGCTTCGCTGTCACCAGTCCATCGGCAGGAATGTCGTATGACGTTGTCTCTCCATCGTGTTTGGTGGTAACCGAGGCCGTGCCTGCACCACCTATGCGAACGAATGTCTGATTGCTAAAGTAAGTCGACGCAATCACTTCCGTCACGTATGGCACCACGTCGGCAAAATCACTGTACACGCCCCAACTGTTGTGTATCACATCACATTCGGCTTGCGTCTTATTGGCAACATGAGCAGTAATTTGACTTCCTTGCACTCCGCTAAAGTATTTACTGAACGAACCTGAATATGCAGGTAAATTACTCGTGTAGTAGATGTGCATCAGACTATTGCATTGTATTGTTCCAATATGCGTGATTTTAGCAAACAACATTTCAGTCGCAGAAGGGAAAGACACATCAGATGAAATATTGACACCATTAAGGAATTTCGCTGTCATGCAATTCTGTGCACTAAAGTACCCCTTAAACGTAACGTTTCCATCAACCGTCAGTTTGCTGATATTATCAGCATAAATGCTTACTGGAGTTTGGGTATATGAATGATGGCAACAAGTAGTTGTAGCAGAGAAAGGTGACATGCCTATCAAATAAGAAAATGTAGTATCATTACGAGTAACAGTTTCTTCGGTATGCAGTCCAATGTATCTTACAGGATAGGTTACACCCCCGTTAGAAATGCTATCGGGAATAACAATCTCTCCCGTACTGGTTATTCCAACTACTGACGCATAATACGTGTTAGTACCACCAGAAATATCCTGTTCATAATACCCCCATCCATAATTGGTGTTAAAAACACCTTGTTTATGATATACATGACAAGCTTCATAGGTAATTCCGTTTATGGGCACAAGTACTACGTCTGCGTGGTAATTATACCATGTATCAATACCCGCCCAAGCGTTGCCCAGACCTGCCGTGAGGGCCATCAGCAGGAGGAGGGTTTTCAGTGTTCTGATCTGTTTCATTGTCTTATGGTATTAAGTTGTTTTTCTGTGTGTTTCCATTATCACTACAAAGATACGAATAAGCGAGCGAAAAAACAAATAAAAAACAAAGTTTTTTCATTTTTTCTTCCGAGCGGGAGTACCTTAGAAATTCTTTTCAAAGATACGAAATTATTTTCGTTTCTGCAAATTTTTCAGCCATTTTTTTCGCGTTTCCCTCAACTTTTTTTCGATGTTTCTCGCCTTCGGGGGGGGCAGTGCCCTTTCCTCTTTACTATCGTGCGGGCACCAGCGCGCGGAGAACCTCTTCGCTAGCGATGATCGACTCTCTTGACCACCGTCGCGTTTCGCGACGGTGGTT
>JAGAAS010000086.1 GCA_017615125.1 Bacteroidaceae bacterium | reverse complement strand
GCATCGTCACCTGCAAGTTTGCATTCACCAACACCGGCAATGCCCCGCTCATCATCCATCAGGCTATCAGCTCCTGCGGCTGCACCGCACCCGACTATAGCCGTGAACCTGTTGCCCCAGGCGAAAAGGGCTTCATCTTAGTCACCTACAACGGCAAGGCCAAGCGCCCGGGCGTTTTCAAGAAAAGCATCACCGTCCACAGCAACGCCTCCAACACCCCCGTCCGCATCTACATTGAGGGCGAGATGATTATGGAGGAAAACATCGAGGAACTCGTTCCCGCCACTGTCCCTGAAGAACAGGTCGAGGAGGCATCCGAAGCGATTGCCGTTACTGAACAGCCCGTCGAGAAACCCCGCAAGCGTTTCCGTCTCTTCTCCCGCCGCAAATCGCAAAAAGAGTAAAGAAAGAACAGATATTAACTAATAGAAGGGCCTGCTATTTTTTTAGAAGGCCCTTCTAATTTGTTAGAAAGAGCATCTGCCGCAGCAGAAGGAGCGACTGTTTTTGCGCTGCCGTAATTCCTTATGGCTACGATTATAACATCTGCGGCTTTACGGCCTTACGGCCCATTTGATGCCGCGCTTCATGATTTCCAGGGTTTCGGGCACGTCGAAGTCGGAGGCAACGTGGCAGAGGGAGGAATAGAAGACGCGGCCCTTGCCGTAATACTTCTTCCATACCACCGGCATCTCAACGCCTTTTATCCAAGGTGCACCGCCCTGACCGCTGAAGATGGTGGTGGCGAGGACTTTTACACTCGGGTCGACGTGCATATAGTACTGCTCGGATTTCATGTGGAACTTCTTCAATCCCTTCGTAACGGGGTCTTTCTTGTCCTTGATAATCACGTCGTATTCAACTATTCCTCCAGGGTGAGCCACCCATTGGCCGCCAACCATGAACTGGTACTCCGTATTGTTGCGGAAGGAATCGCCCAGACCTCCGTGCCATCCGGCCAGCCCTACGCCGTTGCGCACGGCCTCCAGCAGCCCGCGCTCCTGTTCGTCGGTGATGCTGCCCATCGTCCACGACTGAATCACCAGGTCGATGCTTCCTATCAGTTCTTTGTCGGTATAGGCATCGAGGTCGGTGCGGTAAACGACGATGGCCCCCTCGCTCTCCAGCCAGGGTTTCAGTATCTCCATCGTCTGGCGGGGTTCATGACCTTCCCATCCGCCATAGACGAATAGGATTTTCTTGCCTTGCAGGGCATTATTCGGGGTTAATGCTTGGCCGTTGGTACACAGGAAAGGCATGATAGCCAGCAGGGAAAGGAATACTTTTTTCATGACATTATCTGTTTTTCAGTGGCAAAGATACGAAGTTTTTTCCAGAAAACAACACTATCGGGCAAAAAGAATCAGCCCCAAGCAAAAAGGCCTGGGGCTGATGTGTGAAGGGGGAGAGTCAACGAAATGTCGTTACTCGGAAGGGCTGAATTCGTCTTTGCCTACGCCGCAGAGGGGGCAAACCCAGTCGGCGGGAAGGTCTTCGAAGGCGGTGCCGGGGGCGATGCCGTTGTCGGGGTCGCCAGCTGCGGGATCGTACTCGTAGCCGCAGACTTCGCAAACGTACTTTTTCATAATGACTTTCTTAGTGTGTGATTAGTCGCGACGGATGAAGTTGTAGCCGTACTTGGCCTGGTCGCCGAGCTCTTCCTCGATGCGGATGAGCTGGTTGTACTTGGCCATACGGTCGGTGCGGCTGAGGGAGCCGGTCTTGATCTGTCCGCTGTTGGTAGCAACGGCGATGTCGGCAATGGTGGTGTCCTCGGTTTCACCGGAGCGGTGAGAGGTGACGGTGGTGTAGCCGGCACGGTGGGCCATCTCGATAGCGTCGAGGGTCTCGGAGAGTGAACCGATCTGGTTGACCTTGATGAGGATGCTGTTGGCAGCGCCCATGCGGATGCCCTTCTCGAGGAACTTGACGTTGGTGACGAAGAGGTCGTCGCCGACGAGCTGGCAGCGGTTGCCGATGCGGTCGGTGAGCTTCACCCAGTTCTCCCAGTCGTTCTCGTCGAGACCGTCTTCGATGCTGTCGATGGGGAAGTCGGTGATGAGCTTCTCCAGGTAGTCAATCTGCTCGGCAGCAGTAAGCTTCTTACCGTTGGGGTCTTTCTTCTTGCCGTCCTTCAGCTGGCGGTAGTCGTAGTACCACTGGCCGTTCTCGCAGGTGGCGAACTCGCTGGCAGCGCAGTCCATGGCAATCTTCACATCCTTGCCCGGTTCGTAACCGGCAGCCTTGATGGCGTCGCAGATGATCTGCAGGGCATCCTCGATGCCGTCGAGAGCGGGAGCAAAGCCGCCTTCGTCGCCAACAGCGGTGGAGAGGCCGCGCTTCTTGAGCAGCTTGGCGAGGTTGTGGAACACCTCAGCACCCATGCGGATGCCTTCACGCTCGGTCTTGGCACCGACGGGACGGATCATGAACTCCTGGAAAGCGATGGGGGCATCGCTGTGGGCACCACCGTTGATGATGTTCATCATGGGCACGGGCAGCGTGTAGGTGTTCGTGCCGCCAATGTAGCGGTAGAGGGGAACCTGCAGGAAGTTGGCAGCCGTGTGGGCAACAGCCAGCGACACGCCGAGGATGGCGTTGGCGCCGAGGTTGCTCTTCGTGGGGGTGCCGTCGAGCTTCAGCATGGTGCTGTCGATGAGGCGCTGGTCAAGCACGTTCATGCCTACGAGGGCAGGGGCAATCTTCTCGTTGACGTTGGCAACAGCCTTCAGGACGCCCTTGCCGAGGTAGCGCTGCTTGTCGCCGTCGCGCATTTCGAGGGCTTCGTTCTCGCCCGTGCTGGCACCGCTGGGAACGGATGCACGTCCGCAAACGCCATTCTCCAATGTTACTTCGACCTCAACAGTCGGGTTACCTCTCGAATCAAGAATCTCTCTTGCATGTACTTTGCAAATCTTCATTTTTTTT
>JAGAAS010000085.1 GCA_017615125.1 Bacteroidaceae bacterium | reverse complement strand
TGAAGGAGTTGCTCATCACAAACGAGGGGTGTCCCGTAGCGCAACCCAGGTTGACAAGCCTGCCGTCTGCCAGCAGGAGGATGCTGTGCCCGTCGGGGAAGAAGTAGCGGTCCACCTGCGGCTTGATGTTCTCCTTTCGTATGCCGGGATAGGCCTTGAGGGCGGCGACCTGTATCTCGTTGTCGAAGTGCCCGATGTTGCAGACGATAGCCTGATCGGGCATCTTCTCCATGTGGTCGATGCGGATGATGTCGATGTTCCCTGTGGTGGTGACGAAGATGTTTCCCTGCGAGCAGGCTTCGTCGAGGGTGACAACCTGGAAGCCTTCCATCGCTGCCTGGAGGGCGCAGATGGGGTCGATTTCGGTTACCAGCACGCGTGCGCCGTAGGAGCGGAGGCTCTGCGCGCAGCCTTTCCCCACTTCGCCGTATCCGCAGACGACAGCGACTTTTCCTGCCACCATCACGTCGGTAGCGCGCTTGATGCCGTCGACAAGGCTCTCGCGGCAGCCGTAGAGGTTGTCGAACTTGCTCTTCGTCACGCTGTCGTTGACGTTGAAGGCGGGGAACAGCAGCTTGCCTTCCTCTTTCATCTGATAGAGGCGGTGAACGCCCGTCGTTGTCTCCTCGCTGACGCCGCGAACCTCCTTTGCTACTGCGTGCCAGAATGCGGGACGCTCGTCAAGCACCCTTTTCAGCAGCTTCAGCAGCTCGGCTTCGTCTTCCCCCTGAGCCTGCACGTCGAGGGCTTCGGGATTGTCTTCGGCTTCTACCCCCTTGTGGATGAGGAGGGTAGCGTCGCCTCCGTCATCGACAATCATGTTGGGTCCTTTGCCGTTGAAGTTCATTGCCTGAAGGGCGCACCACCAGTATTCCTCGAGGCTCTCGCCTTTCCAGGCGAAGACGGGGACTCCCATTTCGGCGATGGCTGCTGCAGCATGATCCTGGGTGGAATAGATGTTGCAGGAGCTCCAGCGCACTTCGGCGCCCAGGCGGACGAGGGTCTTGATGAGTACGGCGGTTTGGATGGTTATGTGGAGCGAGCCCATCACGCGAGCGCCCTTCAGGGGCTGTTCAGGGCCGTATTTCTCCTGCAGGGCCATAAGTCCTGGCATCTCTTTTTCGGCTATGTCTATTTCTTTGCGCCCGAAGTCGGCCAACGTGATGTCAGCTACTTTGTAGGGCTTTGTTGTGAACAGTTCCATCGTGTATGTTTGTTTGAATTGTTTCGTTCGATTCGCTTCTTTGCCAATCTGCGTGCGAAATTACAACAAAAAGCGTTTCTTCCCAAGAGAATCGACTTTATTTTCCGCTTTGCCGGCAGCGAAGGGAGCCGGGAGGAAAGAAAACTCCGCCAATGCTTGTTGAAACAAGAAGTTTTTCCTACTTTTGTGGCTGGCAGCCTCCGCGCAAGGTGCAGATGAGGCAGCGAGGATTCTGCGGGGAGGAAAAGAGATTTTTGGAGAAGGGAAAAATAATTATGAAGAAAGAAAAAATAATTATGGAGAAGGGAAAAAAAATTATGAAGAAAGAAGCCGGCGAGATGAAGAAGGGAAAAATCCGGGAGAAGAAAGAAGCCGTGAAAGAGGAGAGAAAGACGTTTGACCCGAACATCGAACTTTGCAAGGCGCTGAACGAACAAATCTACAACGCCCTTCAGGGAGCCGTTGTCGAGGAAATCCTGAAGCAGGCGCGCACGACAGCCAACGACAGCTATTGGCGCAGCGCGATGGAGGGGCACAGCCTGAAGGTGGAGCCCCGTCTGCTGAGCCGGCTCTACCAGATTTTCGAGGAGGTGAAGGCGAAGCTGAACTTCACCGAGGATGTCGACTTCTACGTGACGGGCGACAGCACGGTGAACGCCTTCTCGGTAGCTGCCGACGGCGAAGGGGAGCCGCACATCGTAAACGTCAACTCGGCACTTATCGACTTGATGACCGACGATGAACTGCGCTTCGTCATCGGGCACGAGCTGGGACATCTGATCGACAGGGACACGATGCTGCTCCGTCTTATCAACTTCATCTTTCCCGACAACAGCGTGATGCCGATAGCCCTCCAGCACAAGGTTCGTCTGTGGGAACAGCTCTCAGAGCTCGTTGCCGACCGTTATGGATACTTGGCTGTGGAAGATCTGGGTGCCTGCGTGAGCGCTTTCTACAAGATGGCTTCGGGGCTCGACCTGAGCAAGATGGATGTAGCCCTCGACGTGCTGCTGGAGGAAAACCTCAAGCATCTGGAGTACTTCCTCAAGGACAGGGGAGTGAGCATTGACTCGCATCCCGTCAATCCCATCCGCGTGCAGTCGCTCAATCTGTTTGCTACGAGCAAGTCGCAGCGCGCTCTCAACAGGCATATGGATGAGCTCATTAGCATCCTGCTCAAGATTGGCGACTCGGAAATCGACGAGCCGATGTCCATCTTCCTGGCTACAGCAGGCTTGATAGCCGCTTCAGCCGACGGGGAAATCTCGGAAGAGGAGATGGATGTGATTCTGGAGCATCTTGCCGCGCTGCAGATGTTTCCCGGCATGTTCTTGCAGGACATCAGCAAGGAGAACGTGTGGGAGCTGTTCACGAAGGCTGTCGCCCGCATCCAGGAGGTAGACCCCAGCATGCGGCAGGGGATGTTTACCTACATGATAGCTCTCGTCCTTGCCGACAAGCAGTTCTCGCAGCAGGAGATAGACTTCATCTATAACATAGGCGAAGAGGTCTTCGGCTACGGAAGGAAGGAGACGGCAGGCATGCTTGCCGCGATGATTCAGCAGAACTTCGTGCCTCCCACGCAGGTTCTCTGCTGACGCCTGTTTCTTGTTGCCCTGCTGACATCAGTTCCTGACTTCCAATGAAGGCTCTTTTTAAGGAGCTTATTTGAATTTTAACCCTAGTTTCTTGTCGCCCTGCTTCAGGAAAGTCTCATCGGCAGGCTCTTGCGGCAATTCGAAAAAAGAAATCCTCCGAGCCATTCGCCCGGAGGATTTCCTTTCTTATAACGTCAGGCTTAAAGTCCGAAAGCCTTTCGGATGACGTCTACATAGTCGAGCTTCTCCCAGGTGAAGAGCTCCACTTCCATATCGCGGGCTCCGTCGTAGTGCGATTCGAAATGCTTGTGGACGGTTTTCGGTTCCCGCCCCATGTGTCCGTAAGCAGCCGTTTCCGTATAGATGGGGTTGCGCAGCTTCAGCCTGTTCTCGATGGCGTGGGGACGAAGGTCGAATAGCGTCTTTATCTTCTTCGCGATGTCGCCGTCGCTCAAGGCTATGTGGCTCCTGCCGAAGGTGTTCACATAGATGCTGACGGGCTCAGCAACGCCAATAGCGTAGGAAATCTGCACAAGCATCTCGTCGGCAACGCCTGCGGCAACCATATTCTTGGCAATATGTCGGGCAGCATAGGCAGCGCTGCGGTCCACCTTCGAGGGGTCTTTTCCGCTGAAGGCTCCTCCTCCGTGAGCACCTCGGCCCCCGTAGGTGTCGACGATAATCTTCCTTCCCGTCAGCCCTGTGTCTCCGTGCGGACCTCCGATGACGAACTTGCCGGTAGGGTTGACGTGATAGCGGATATTCTTGTTGAAAAGCGCAGCAATTGCCGGGCTGCCGATTTCCGAGATGACGCGCGGGATGACAATGTCGATGATGTCGCGCCGGATGGTGTCCTGCATCGCCTTGTCGGCAGCAGCCTGCGTCTCTTCGGGCGTTTCCGTCAGATGGATGAACTCATCGTGCTGGGTGGAGACGACGATGGTGTCGATGCGCACGGGCTGGTGCTGGTCGTCATACTCTACCGTCACCTGGCTCTTGGCATCGGGGCGCAGGTAGGTCATCTCCCTTCCCTCGCGCCGTATCTCGGCAAGCGTGCGGACGATGCGGTGTGCCAGATCGAGGGGAAGAGGCATGTAGTTAGGCGTTTCGTTGATGGCATAGCCGAACATCATTCCCTGGTCTCCGGCTCCCTGCTGTGTCTCGTCGTCGCGCTCAACGCCTCTGTTGATGTCTCCACTCTGTTCGTGGATGGCGGAGAAGATTCCGCACGAGTTCGCCTCGAACATATACTCGCTCTTGGTGTAGCCGATACGTTCGATGATGCGGCGTGCAGTCTCCTGCAAATCGACATAAGCTTTTGATTTTACTTCTCCTGCGATGACTACCTGTCCCGTCGTCACCAGCGTTTCGCATGCTACCTTGGAGTCGCGGTCATAGGCCAGCAGCTCGTCCAGTATAGCGTCCGATATTTGATCGGCCACTTTGTCGGGGTGTCCTTCAGACACCGATTCGGATGTAAAAAGATATCCCATTTTGTAATAGGTTTAATGAATGAAACAAAAAGGGAAAGGAAACAAAGAAGGAGGGTGGGGTGCAATGCAGCCGCCTTTCGGGCTGGTCTTTTAGCATTTTTTATTGTGGTTGCAAGCAACTCAAATCTTTCCACGTTTCTTTTCTGCTGCAAAGGTAAGGCAAAAACGTGTAGTGCGCAAGTTTTGCCGCCTTTTTTTAGTCGGACCGATCAGAAAGGACCAGTTCGGCAATCTTTTTCCCCAGAACGGGGTGTATGATGTCGGGTGCAATCTCCAGCAGAGGCTTCACGACAAAGGGACGCTCGAGCATGAGGGGATGGGGGATGACAAGCCGCTTTTCCTGAACGACAAGGTCGTCGTAGAGGAGGATGTCGATGTCGATGGGACGGTCGTGATAGTGCCCGTTGCTGCTCTTCTGCGTGCGCCCCAGGCTGCGCTCAATCTTTTGCGTCACCTTGAGCAGTCGGTGCGGGCCGATGTCTGTCGCTACAGCTATCACCGCATTCAGGAAGAGGTGTTCCGACTGAAAGTCCCAGGGCTCCGTCTCCATGAACGACGAGCGAGCCACAACGGGGCCTGCCTTGTTGGCAATCAAGGCGATAGCCTGCTCGAGAAGAGCCACCCTATCGCCCTGATTAGAACCTAAGCCGAGATAGGTCATTCCACTATGAGCATAGCATCGCCGTAGGCGCCGAAGCGGTACTCTTCCTTCACGGCGACATCGTAGGCGTTCATGACGGCCTCGTAGCCTCCGAAGGCGCAGGCAACCATCAGCATGGGCGAGAGCGGCATGTGGAAGTTCGTCACGAGGGCATCGGGAAGGGTGAACGAGTAGGGAGGGAAGATGAACTTGTTGGTCCATCCTTCGTATTCCTTCAGCAGCCCGTCGGTGCCCACAGCTGTCTCAAGAGCCTTGATGACCGAGGCGCCGATAGCGCAGACCTTGTGGCCCGAGAGCTTGGCGTTGTTGACCAGCTCGCAGGCCTCCTTCTCGACGAACATCTGCTCCGAGTCGGGCTTGTGCTTCGAGAGGTCCTCCACGTCGATGGTGCGGAAGTTGCCCCAGCCGATGTGGATGGTGATGAATGCCTTGTGGATGTCGTGAATCTCCATGCGCTTCAGCAGCTCGCGGCTGAAGTGGAGTCCGGCAGCCGGCGCCGTGATGGCTCCTTCCTGGCTGGCATAGATGGTCTGGAAATCCTTCATGTCCTCGGGTGTCGCCTCGCGCTGGATGTAGTCGGGGAGGGGAGCTACTCCGAGGGCGAAGAGCGCCTTCTTGAATTCGTCGTGCGGGCCGTCGTAGAGGAAGCGCAGCGTTCGTCCGCGCGAGGTGGTGTTGTCGATGACTTCCGCTACCATCGAGTTGTCTTCGCCGAAGTAGAGCTTGTTGCCGATGCGGATCTTGCGGGCGGGGTCGACGCTCACGTCCCACAGGCGCATGTCGCTGTTCAGCTCACGCAGCAGGAACACCTCGATGCGTGCGCCCGTCTTCTCCTTGTTGCCGTAGAGGCGTGCGGGGAACACCTGCGTGTCGTTGAACACAAAGGTGTCGTCCTCGTCAAAGTATTCGAGGATGTTCTTGAACGTGCGGTGCTCGATGTCGCCCGTCTTGCGGTGTACGACCATCATCCGTGCCTCGTCGCGATGCCAGCAGGGCTCGTTGGCGATGCGCTCTTCGGGCAGTTTGTACTTGAATTGGGACAGTTTCATTTTCTTGGTCTATTTGGTTTGGTTTTCTTCTGTTTGGGGCTGGGCGATCTCCTGCTGCGCGAGCCATTGGGGGAACTCGTCGAGCGCGAGGCACTTGTCCAGCGTGACGTCGCCCACGCGTGTGCGCTTCAGCGCCGTCAGATGAGCTCCGCTCTGCAGGGCTTGCCCGATGTCGCGGGCCAGCGCGCGGATGTAGGTGCCCTTGCTGCACACCACGCGGATGGTGATGTACGGCAGGGCATAGTCTTGCAGCTCTATCTCGTCGATGACGAGCGTCTTCGGCTTGAGCTCTATGTCCTTGCCCTTGCGCGCCATCTCGTAGGCGCGGACGCCTCCCACCTTGATGGCCGAGAACGAGGGCGGTATCTGCTCGATGGTGCCGCGGAACTGCTGGAGCGTCTCCTCCACCAGCTCGCGGGTTATGTGGTCGGTAGGATAGTACGCATCGATCTCCTTCTCCAGGTCGTACGAGGGTGTCGTCGCACCCAGGCAGAGCGTGGCGACATATTCCTTTGTCTGGTACTGGAACTCCTCAATCCGCTTGGTGCTCTTCCCCGTGCAGACGATCATCACGCCCGTAGCCATAGGGTCGAGGGTGCCGGCGTGGCCCACCTTCAGCTTGCGCACCTTCAGCGTGCGGCAGAGCGTGTAGCGAATCTTGTTCACTACGTCGAACGAGGTAAACCGGTAGGGCTTGTCGATGTATAGTATTTCTCCTTCCTGGAAGTTCATTCTTATTTGACGAGGAGGGGAACAATGATGGCAGCCAGTCCGACGACGGCGCAGTAGAGGGCAAACCAGATGAGCTTGCCTTTCTTCACGATGTTGATCATCCACTTGCAGGCGAAGCAGCCGGCGACGAACGCAGCCACGAAGCCTACACCAACCACCATGGGCGAGAGCCCGCTCATAGCAGCGCTGAAGCCCATCTCGGTCATGTCCTTGACGTCAAGCAGCGCCTCGCCGAGGATGGGAGGGATGACCATGAGGAACGAGAACTGTGCCAGCCGCTCCTTCTTGTTGCCCAGCAGCAGGCCGGTGGCTATCGTGGAGCCCGAGCGCGAGAGGCCCGGCAGCACGGCGATGGCCTGCGCGATGCCTATCACGAAGGCATGTAGGGGCGAGATGTGCTCCCGCTGGCGGGGCTTGGCATAGTAGGCAAACGCCAGCAGCAGCGCTGTGACGAGCAGGCAGCAGCCCACCACGAGCAGCCCCGAGCCGAAGATGGCCTCCACTTTGTCCTTGAAGAAGAAGCCCACGATGGCGACGGGAATCATCGAGATGAGGATGTTCACCGCGTAGCGCGTGCCCTCGTTCCACTTCAGCTTGAAGAGGTCGTTGAAGATCCACACCACCTCTTTCCAGAGGATGACGAGCGTGCTCAGCACGGTGGCTATGTGTACGGCAACGGTAAAGGTGAGGTTCTCCTCGCCGTTGAGGCCGAAGAGGGCGGAGCCGATGGCCAGATGGCCGCTGCTGCTGATGGGCAGATACTCGGTGAGTCCTTGCAGGAGACCGAGGATAAGGGATTCAATCCAAGTCATTTCTTGTCGTAGGGGTAAGGGTGGTTATTCTTCGGTCTTCTCTTGCTCCTCCTGCTTCTTGCCCTTCGGGCGGTACATGATGGCGGGGATCATGAACAGGAAGCCCAGCAGGCATACGAGCGGGGCCACCTTGATGCGCCGGGCGCTGAAGATGCTCGGCTCGAAGGTCGTCTCCGTCGTGCTGGGGCCCGTCATCAGCACGAAGCCGAGGATGATGATGACCACGCCGATGGCGATGAGGATGTAGTTGACTTTGTTGAAGGCAAATTTCTTGTTCATATAGGGGGGTGTTATGTGTTCCTTAGATGTAGTAGAGGTCGCCGGCTTTCATGCGCAGGAAGCGGTTGATGGAGATGCGGGCGCAGAGCATCGTGATGAGGATGCCGAAGGCCAGGATGACGGCTGCCACGATGAGCATCGTCTTCAGGTCGAGCAGCGTCACCAGCATCGGCTCGTAGCGCAGCATGGCGTACATGCCGCCTGCCAGCATCAGTATGGCGAGGATGCCCGCGATGAGGCCTATCCAGAAGTTCCTCACCATGAAGGGCTTGCGTATGAATCCCCAGTTGGCGCCCACGAGCTTCATCGTGTGGAGCAGGAACCGCTGCGAGTAGATGGTGAGGCGGATGGTGTTGTTGATGAGGGCAAACGAGATGAGCAGCAGCGCCAGCGCTAGCACCATCAGCACGATGCTTATCTTCTTGATGTTGCTGTTGATGTTGTTCACCAGGTCGTGCGGGTAGCTGATGTCGGTCACGAGGGCGTCCTCGCGCAGGCTCTTCTCTATCCAGCGCAGGCTGTCGTTGTTGGCATAGTCGGCCTTCAGGCTCACCTCCACCGATGCGGTGTAGGGGTTGAGGCCCAGAAACTCCGTCGGGTCGATGCCCATTGCGCGCGTCTCCTGTGCCAGGATGGAGTCCTTCGAGATGAAGGCCACCTCCTTGGCGTAGGGCTTCGCCGTGAGGCGCTTGATGAGGCCGTTCACATCCCTCTCGCTGGCGTTCTCCTGCAGGAGCACGGACATCTGGAGGTTTTCGCGTACATACACCGAGAGGTTGTTGGCCGTCAGCACAAACAGCGCCACCGTGCCCAGCAGCAGGAGGACCAGCGCCGTGCTGATGGTGGCGGTGATGAACTGGATGTCTATGGTGCGTTTCTTCTTCTGTTTCATAGAGGGAGCCTGTCTGTCGGGAAGCGCTCGGCTGTCGGTGCCCGGGGGATGGCCCGTGAAGCCCGTTTCCTGTCGGAGCTTTTCCGGGTGCCCTACTCGCACGAGGCCACTCTTCCCAAATTCGGTGCAAAAGTATATCTTTTTGGCTGATATACAAAAAAATCTTGCCTTTTTGGGGCAAGATTTTTAGATTCTTTGGCTTTTCCCTCCGTAGGAGCCTCCCTACGGTGTCACTTCCTTCCCGAAGAGCGTTGCCGAGCTGCTGCCGGTGATGACGACGTCCACGAAGTCGCCCATGCGGTGCGTGCCCTTGTCGAACACCACCATCTTGTTCTGCTCCGTGCGCCCGCAGAGCTGCTCGCGTGAGCGCTTCGAGTAGCCCTCCACCAGCACCGTGTAGGTGTGGCCCACCGAGCGGGCGTTGCTCTCGGCCGACAGCTCGTTCTGCAGGGCGATGATTTCGTTCAGGCGGCGTATCTTCGTTGCCTCGTCCACGTCGTCGGGCAGGTGCTTGCTGGCGTAGGTGCCCGGGCGCTCCGAGTACTTGAACATGAACGCCGCGTCGTAGGCGCACTCACGCATCAGCGCCAGCGACAGCTGGTGGTCCTCCTCCGTCTCCGAGTGGTAGCCGCAGAAGATGTCGGTGCTCAGCCCGCAGTCGGGGACGATGCGGCGGATGGCAGCCACGCGGTCCAGGTACCACTCGCGCGTGTACTTCCTGTTCATGAGCTTCAGGATGCGGTTGCTGCCGCTCTGCACGGGCAGGTGTATGTGCTTGCACACGTTGGGCACCTCGGCGATGACGCGCAGCGTGTCGTTGCTCATGTCCTTGGGATGGCTCGTGGTGAACCTCACGCGCATGCCGGGCACCGCCTCGGCCACCATGCGGAGCAGCGCGGGGAACCCCACGTCAGTGCCGTCGGCAGCCGTGTAGTGGTAGCTGTTGACGTTCTGCCCCAACAGCGTCACCTCCTTGAAGCCCTTCTCCCTCAGGTCGTTCACCTCGCGCAGGATGCTCTCCACGTCGCGGCTCCGCTCCCTGCCGCGCGTGTAGGGCACGATGCAGTAGTGGCAGAAGTTGTTGCACCCGCGCATGATGGACACGTAGCCCGAGATGCGTCCCGTGCAGATGCGCGCGGGCATCACGTCGCGGTACGTCTCGGTGATCGAGAGCTGTGTGTCGATGGCGCGTCCGCCCAGCTCCGCCTCGGCGATGAGCTCCGGCAGCGACAGGTAGGCGTCGGGCCCAGCCACGAGGTTCACGTGGTGGTTCTCGATGAGGTCGTCCTGTATGCGCTCGGCCATGCAGCCCAGCACCCCTATGATGAGGCCCTTCTTCTTCTTGCGCAGGGCGTGGAGGTACTCCAGGCGCCCCCAGATGCGCTGCTCGGCATTGTCGCGGATGGAGCACGTGTTCAGGAACACGGCGTCGGCATCCTCCAGCCGTTCGCACACCTCGTAGTCGGCCATCTGCATGATGGAGGCCACCACCTCGCTGTCGGCCACGTTCATCTGGCAGCCGTACGTCTCTATGAATAGTTTCTTCATACCTTTCTTCCGTGTCGGGCGTCACGCCGGGAGCCGACGGGCATCCCTCGCGCTCGCTCATTTGCTTTCGCGCTGCAAAGGTAGCAAAAAATCCTTACATAAGAACCAAAATCATTAAAACCCTTTCCGAAAGCGTGGAGCACTTTTGTGCTCCTGTCTGTGCTGTCGTCGTGAAGCTGATGCAAGCAAGTCTTCCTCTCTTCACTCCGGCACCCCCGGCAATCCTTCGGGTTGAAGCCCTTTCGGGAAGAAAAACCCCGCTTCGCAAGAAAAGATTTTTGTTGTACATATACAATAAAGTCGTGCCAAAAACGTTATTATGGTATACAAAAGTGATATGAATTTTGTAAAACAGAGATCATGAAACGTGATTTTTTCAATGAATTGTTGAAATGGCGCGACAGTTCCCGACGGAAGCCGCTCCTTGTCACAGGTGTGCGCCAGTGTGGCAAGACACACACGTTAAAAGAGTTTGGGCGCTCCTGCTTTGACAATGTATGCTACATTAATCTTGAGTCGAGCAACAATTATGCCGCCATCTTCGATTACGACTTCGATGTACGGCGCATCATCAGAGAGATAGAACTGTTGGAACAATGTACGATAACCGCAGGGAAAACGCTATTGATATTGGATGAGATACAAGAAGTTCCACGTGCCGTCACAGCCTTAAAGTATTTCTGCGAAAACATGCGCGAGCTTCATGTGGCCTGCGCAGGGTCGCTCTTGGGTGTGGCTTTGAGGAAAGAGAACATATCCTTCCCGGTAGGGAAAGTGAATCGTATGCAGATGTTCCCCATGAGTTTCAGAGAGTTCGTCGAGGCAAACGGAGGGGAGAAGTATCTTGAACTGTTGTCAGGATGGAACATCCATAGAGAGATTCCCGAGGTGTATGCCCGCCCTCTCGAACAAATGCTGAGAGAATACTATATTGTCGGGGGAATGCCCGAAGCGGTGCAGGAGTATGTCAATACTCACGACTTCAAGTCTGTCCAGGAAATACAAGACGAGATACTGTCGGACTATGCCGACGACTTTTCAAAACACGCGCCTACCGCAGAAATAGAAAAGATTCGTCTTGTATGGGACTCCATACCCAAACAACTCGCAAAGGAGAACAACAAATTCATGTTCTCACATGTCAAAGAGGGAAAGCGGGCACACGAACTGGAAGGCGCCCTGCAATGGCTGAAGAACGCCGGCCTTGCACATATGCTGGAGCTTGTACAGAATGCCGAGATACCTCTTTCGGCATACGCCGATGCTACTTATTTCAAAGTGTATATGTCTGACATCGGACTCTTGTGTCGCAGGCTTGGGCTTGGGTATAAGGATTTTCTCGACGAGACTGACTCCATGAAAACATTTAAAGGGGCCGTTGTGGAGAACTATGTAATGAATGAACTAACATCATACGGCAAAAAGCCCTATTTCTGGCGTTCGGGGAATACTGCCGAGCTGGACTTTTTGTTAGAAGAGAATGGTGAGATAGTGCCAGTGGAAGTGAAATCTGCAGCAAACACCCAGGCCAAAAGTTATAGGCAATTCTGCAAGAAATACAATCCCCGCAGGGGGTGGAAGTTGTCGCTAAAGAACCTTGCAGTCAATGATTGTGAAGGAACAGCTACAACAAGTTTACCTCTCTATCTAACGTGGAAGCTTTAATACAACAATTCAACAGTAAACTCTCAACTCTAAACTCTAAACTTTAAGCTCTTCCCCTCCCTCCCACAAATACCGCATTTCCCGCTCCCGTGTCTGGTGAATCGACGAACGAAGCAAGAGCAGAGTCAATCTTGCCTGAGCTATGCCTTGCAACCGACGGAGCAGCGAGAGGAAAGAGAAGCAAGCGATAAATGTTTCATCTTTCCCGAGTCGCGATGGAGGAAGAGCGAAGGTCAAGGAGGAGAAAGAGCGTAGCTCAATCGCAGCTTCGCTGCTGGCAAGTGGAGAATTGGTGAATCGGCACTACGTGCCTGTTGAATCGGTTAATTGTTTAATTGGTTTTCGCTATCGCCATCGCTATCGTAGGTGCAAAGCACCGTATCGTCATCGTTATCGTAATGAAATGTATCGTAGGCACGCAGTGCCGTATCGTTATTTTGCCTCCTTTCAGTTAAAAAACCATAAATTATTATAAATTCGTGTTAAAATCGCTGCTCCTCCTTTTTTTAAACATAAAAAACCATAAACTTTGCCGTACAAATTAATGGTAAAGACATTAAGTTAAGGTTTAGGTTAAGAAAAGGGAGGCTGTGAGGTTTCCCTTTTTTGTTTTATCCCCTTCCCTGCGTGCTGCAGGTCATCGTCGTTGCACGTACGGTTTTTGGCAGCAAGGGAAAACGTTTTTTGCTAGGAGAAAAAAGAATTTTCGAGAAGGAATCTCGCCGTATGAAGAAGGGAAAAAAGTTTTTTTGAGCATATTTCTATGCTCTTCCTCTGTCGCGACTTGGAAAAACAGACTTGTTATAGAATGAAAGTGCGGAATGAAGGTCGCGAAAACGGGTTTTAAGGTTGCGAAATGGGACCTTGACATCAGAAAACGGGGGTGTCGAGTGGCGAAAACGGGGGGTGGGTTCAGGAAAACGGGGGTCGTTTTTTTGCAAGTTGGCAAGTTGCGGATTGGAAGCGGCTGTTTTCTTTTCTCCCTTGCCCGTCAAAAAAGGAAAGAGCAAAAGCGAGGGCTTTGGAGAGGAAGCGTGACGGCTTGGCAGGAAGAATAGCGGTATTCGCGGAACGAGCGCATCACCGCCTCTATAAGATGGGTCTGTTGAGCCTTTCCGATGCCTGAAAGCGCTATCCGATGCCCTATTTTCCCGCAACATTATGCCATTTGCTGTCGATGAGCATGAAGTTTACTTCACTCAAATGTGCCGCAAGTGCAGGGAAAATCATCGGAACAAGGGGTTTTTGCATGCCATTTAGGGCCTTTTAGAGGAGCAAAATGAAGCATAATTGTCCTTTTTGAGGTAGGTCAATGCCCCTCAGAGAGGAGTCAGCAACGTCGTATCTCGTTGTTTTATAGCATTTTAGGTTAGTGAATGGCTAAGAGCGTGACAGTTGTGACAGATGACAGTTATTTTTTTTGAGGGTATCCACTTCTCTCTTTTTATATTTAACTAATTAAATATTAATTAATTATAAAGGAATAGAAGGAGTGTGCATACCTCTTTTTTTCTAATTGGAACTGTCACAACTGTCACGCTTGGCTCATAATTGCTTGTTTGTTAAGGTTTTATTTCCCTACAAGGCTATCATCACGCGTGACAGGCTTATTTCTCGTTAGCGTAGATGACCTCCTTGAGCACTTTCTGGGCGATGTTGCCAACCTAGCGCACCAGCTTCTCTACCTGCTTGCCTCTGTGCTACCCTTCCGTTTCGGAGCTGATAGCTCTACGGGGGCAGGCCTTTTTACCTTCTTCTATCTGCTATCCCAAGTCGCGAGGGATGAAGCTGAATTAGTCCCACTGGACTACTGCAAAGGTACGAATAAGCGAGCGGAAAAACAAATAAATCCGTATATATTTTTTTCTCCCGAGCGGAAGTACCTAAAACCTAAGGTTAAAGGTACGAATAAGCGAGCGGAAAAAACAAATAAAAAACAAATTTTTTCTATTTTCTTCCGAGCGAAGGTACGGCAGCGTGAAAAGGTAGAACATATACCAAACATGTACTATAAAACACAAGAAACGGCTTCACAAATTCATGTGATCCGTTTAGGGGAAACAAAAGAAGAAGGCCTGCCGGTGGGGCGGGCCTTCTTGCGTTATAGGGTGTGGGGTAAAGGAATGTTAGTTCTTTGCCTCTACGGCCTTCTGGCCTCTCTTCTTCATGGTGAGCTGTGCGATGGGCGCAGCCAGGAAGATGGAGGAGAGGGTACCGAAGACAACACCGAGGATCATGGCGAATGCGAAACTCTTGATGGTGGAACCACCGATGAAGAGGATGCAGAGGAGCACGATGAGGGTGCTGACCGAGGTGTTGATGGTACGTGCCAACGTGCTGTTGAGCGAGTCGTTGAACAGCTGGCGGATCTCGCGCTTCGGATAGAGCTTGCGGTTCTCACGGATACGGTCGAAGATAACCACCTTGTCGTTGATGGAGTAACCGATGGCCGTCAGGATGGCACCGATGAAGGTCTGGTCGAGCTCCATGGAGAACGGGAGGACGCCGTGTAGCAGGGCGTACATGCCGAGGATCATGATGGTGTCGACAACGAGGGCTCCGATGGCTCCGAGGCTGTAGGCGACGTTGCGGAAGCGCAGCAGGATGTAGAGGAAGATGGCGATGAGTGCCAGGATGACGGAGATGATGGCTCCCTTGGTGATGTCGCTGGCAATGGAGGGGCCTACCTTCTGGCTGCTGATGATGGAGCCGCCGGTGCGGTTCTCGTGGTTGATGAAGGTCTCGAAGTCGAGGTCGCTGCTCAGCAGGTTGCCGCTCTTGAGGGCGTCGAAGAGGAATCTCTCGATCTGGGTGTCGATGTCGTCGGCATCGTCCTCGATGCGATAGTTGGTGCTGATGCGGACGGTCTTGCCGTCGGTGCCGAGGGCGATGACGCTCAGGTTGGCGTTGTCGACCTTGTCGGCAAGCAGCGAGTTAACCTGCTCGGGGCTTACGGGGTTCTCGAACTGCACGGTGAAGTTACGTCCACCCGTGAAGTCGATACTGCGGTCGAAGCCGCGGAGGGCGTAGGCGGCAGCGAAGATGACGATGAGAAGGCCGAAGACAGCAAACGAGATGCGCTTCTTGCCCATGAAGTCGAAGTGAGTATTCTCGGGCATCACCTTCTTGGCAAACGGTGTGGAGAAGGTGAGGTTGGTGAGCTTGTCCTTGTTGAGGAAGTGCTCGTACACGATGCGGGTGAGGAACACGGCGGTGAAGAACGAGCAGACGATACCGATCATGAGGGTGGTGGCGAAGCCGCGGATGGGGCCTGTGCCGAACACGAACAGGATGATACCCGTGATGATGGAGGTGAAGTTGGAGTCGAAGATGGCCGAGAAGGCGTTCTTGTAACCATCCTTCAGGGCTGCCTTCACTTGCTTGCCTGCGCGCAGCTCTTCCTTGGCGCGCTCGTAGATGAGCACGTTGGCGTCGACGGCCATACCCAGCGTGAGCACCATACCGGCGATACCTGACATCGTGAGGGCTGCCTGGAAGGAGCTGAGGATGCCAAGAGTGAAGAAGAGGTTGAACAGCAGAGCGCCGTCGGCAATGAGACCGGGAATCCAGCCGTACATGAAGCACATGTAGAACATCAGGATGATGAAGGCGATGATGAACGACCACACACCCTGACGGATGGACTGTGCACCGAGTGAAGGACCAACGATATCTTCCTGAACGATCTTTGCAGGAGCCGGCATCTTACCGGAGTTGAGCACGTTGGCAAGGTCCTTGGTCTGCTTCTGGGTGAAGTTGCCGGTGATCTGCGAGTTGCCTCCGCTGATCTCGTTCTGAACGGTAGGAGCGCTGTACACACGGTCGTCGAGGACGATAGCGACAGCCTTACCGATATTGTTCTTGGTGATCTGTGCCCAGCGGCGGCTGCCTTCGGTGTTCATCGACATGCTCACGTCGGGACGGCCGTTCTGGTCGTAGTCGTCCTTAGCGTTGACGATGACGTCGCCCTCGAGAGGTGCGCGTCCGTTACGCTCGGTGGACTTGATGGCGTAGAGCTCGTACACCTGGCTCTTCTCGTCCATAGGAGAAACGCCCCACTTCAGGAGGAGGTCCTTGGGCAGCAGGTCTTGCACTTCTTTGCGGGAGAGCATCTCGTCGATGGCGTCCATATCCTTGTGGCGGGCGATACCGGCGATGCAGTAGGCGTTGTTGTAGGCTTGCAGGAGGCTGAGCAGCGGGTGCTCGCGCTTCATCTGTTCGGTGACAACGGACTCTTCAGTGCTGTCGCTCTTCTTGTCACCCGTGAGGGACGAGAGGTCGAGGTCGTCGGTCTTGGTGGTGTCCTCGGCTACGACGGCCTGCTCGGCAGCGGGCTCTTCAGCGGGTGCAGCCTCTTCAGCAGCGGGTGCTTCGCCCTGCTCGAGGGCGAGGATGTCGCGCAGCTTGGCGTCGGCGGCAGCGAGGGCTGCGTAGACGTCGGACGAGGCGTAGGTCTCCCAGAACTCGAGGTTGGCGCTTCCCTGCAGGAGGTTACGCACGCGCTCGGGCTCCTTCACGCCGGGGAGCTCGATCATGATGCGTCCCATGGTGCCCTCCAGTTTCTGGATGTTGGGCTGGGCCACACCGAAGCGGTCGATACGGGTGCGGAGGACGTTGAACGAGTTGTCGATGGCGTCCTGCACCTCGGAGCGGATGACGCTCTCCACTTCCTTGTCGGTGGACTTGGTGTTCACCTTATCTTTCAGCTGCTGGGTGGCAAAGAGCTCTGCCAGCGAGCCTTCGGGGTTCAGACGTTTGTATTCTCTGATAAACAGTGTGATGAAATCGTCGTTGCTGGTGACGGCCTGCTTGGAGGCTGTGGCGAGGGCGCTCTTGAAGTTCTCGTCCTGCTTGTGGTCGGCAAGGGCGTCGACAACGTCGGGCACGGATACCTCGAGGACGACGTTCATACCGCCCTTCAGGTCGAGGCCGAGGCCGATACCCATCTCGCGGCAGGTCTTGAAGTCGTAGATTCCCAGATAGACTTTTTCATTCATAATTGAATCGATGTAAGCCGATTCGCCTTCAGGATAGTTGACGGCTTTCTTCTCGTGATAGCGCGTCACAAATGAGAAGGATAGGTAGAACAGACAGATGATAGTGAGTGCTACCGCAATAAACTTTACAAATCCTTTGTTTCGCATTTTACGTTACTTTACTTTATATTTATTTGTTACTTTATTCCTTATTTAAAAAGGGTTTCTCCCACGAAAAACAGGCGTTGGCGCTGCCGGAAAAACGGGCATTTTTCTCCCGAAAAAAGGGAGCCTTCGGCCATCCGCTTATTTTTCAAGTTTGCAAAGATAGAACAAATTTTTCGCCGACTCAAACCTTTCTGCAAAAAAATGAGAAAATTAGCCACTTTTTGCCGTTTTTGTGCTTCAAAGGGGCTAAAAGTTGCGTGTTAACGGGCGAAAATCACTTATCGTCCTTAGCGAAAGTGCAGTAGATGGGATAGTGGTCGGAGGCCTTGATGGAACGGTCGACCTGACAGTCGTAGGGGGTGAGGTTCCTGGAGGCTAGGATGTGGTCGATGCGGAAGTACATGTGATGATGGTGGTAGCTGAAGTCGAAGCCGTTGCCGCTGCGGGTGTGCGCATCGTGGAGGGTGCGGGTGAGGGTGTGGTGCGTGTAGGAGATGGGCGTGTCGTTGAAGTCGCCGCAGACGATGACGTAGGGCGTGCGGCAGCTGCGGATCTTGTCGCTCATGATGTCGGCCTGCTGGGCACGCTTGACGCCTGCGTCGCGCAACTTCTTGACGAGGCTCTTCGTGCGGTTGGTGGCAACGTTCTCCTTCGGGTTGACGAGGATGTCGTTGTAGGCACCGATGTCGTCGTCGTTGAGGCCGAAGCTCTGCAGGTGGCAGTTGAAGAGCGTGAGTGTGTCGCCGCCGACAAGCAGCTCGTACTTCTGCACCCCGTTGCCGGAATCTTTGAAGTGGATGACCTCCCACGACAGGATGGGGTACTTGGAGAGGCAGAGGACGAGGTGCCCGTTGATGGACGAGACGGTGCTCAGGTCGTAGGAGCGATAGGGATAGCGGTCCATCCAGCCGTCCCTCTTCTCAAAGGCGCGGAACGACTCGTTGTTGACCTCCTGCAGGCAGACGATGTCGGCATCGACCTTGCCGATGTACTGGAGCACGGCGTTGTCGGCATTGGCGTTCGAGGAAGTCACGCTGCCGCTGCAGACATTATAGGAGAGGACCTTGATGCCGTCCGCGGGGGCTTTGGCGCTGCGGAGGTGGACGGGACACATGGTGAAGATCTCCAGGCTGCAGAGGAGCAGCGTGAGTAGCGAAAGCCAGCAGAAGCGCTTATGCGCGAACAGCCAGAAGAGGAGGAAGGCGACGACGGCAGCCAGAAGGAAGGGGAATGCCAGGCCGGCAAGCGAGATAACGGGGAACCGGGCGGCAGGGACATAGTGGCTGAAGGCGCAGAGTATGAAGACGATGCATACGAGCGCGTTGACGAGCACGAGCGGATAGGCCCAGAGCTTATTGTACCATTTCAGACTGCTTTTCTTTCCCACCGGCGAAGCGTTTTATGGTTTGTTGGAAGCCTCGAAGAGTTTCTTCTTCTCTGCCTCGGTGAGCCCGTTGTAGCCCGACTTCTTTATCTTGTCCAGGATGCGGTCTATCTCGTCGGTCTGCTGTTTGCGCGAGGCGTTGAACTCGTAGTCGGCAGAGTGCTCGTTGGCAACGTTCTCCTGGTAGTGCGCTTTCTTCTTTTTCCTGGAAAATCCCGATGAAATGGGCTTTTTTTGTCGCTTTACCCTGATCTTCGACGCTTTTCCGGGCGAGAAGATGCGCCCGAAGAAATCGAACACGGCGTTCACCCACGCGGTGATGTCGTAGCCTTTGGTGAGCGCGGAGGCGAACCACCAGCCGGCAAGTGCGCCGCCCAGATGAGCGATATGTCCTCCTGCGTTCGTGGAGGCGATGAAGAGCATGTCGATGATGACGGTGCCCAGCGCCAGCCATTTCAGCGAGAGCTGCCCGATGAGGAACAGGCTGATCTTGAAGTCGGGAGCCTTGACGGCTGTGGCGATGACGATAGCGAGGATGGCGGCGGAGGCGCCCACAAGGACGGAGCTCTGCACCTGGTCGGCGAAGAGGGGGAAGAGGTTATAGGCAAGCAGGTAGAGGAGGCCTCCGGCGAGCCCGCCGACGATGTAGAGCCCCCGCAGATGGCGTGCCGAGAAGAAATAGAGGAAGATCTGCCCGAACCACCAGAGCCACAGCATGTTGAAGAGCAGGTGCGTGAAGCTGGCATGCATGAACATGTAGGTGACGAGGCTCCAGGGCTGGGTGAGCAGCTGCGGCAGCGAGGCGGGGAGCATCAGCATGGAGAGCCAAGAGGACGCGTCGACCTTGAAGAGCATGAAGACACCCTTCAGCACCAGGCACAGGAGATAGACGATGGCGTTGATGCCGATGAGCCGCGTCACGATGTTGCCGCGGAGGAAGGTCCTCTTGAGATTATCGCCGAAAGTAGCCATTGCCGGAAGGATGTTTGCGCCAGTAGAGGATCAGGAGGAATCCGAAGACCATCCCTCCGAGGTGTGCGATGTGGGCGACGCCGTCACCCTTGGCAACGAGCGCGAGCACCAGCTCGAGCACGAAGTAGCCGATGATGAGCCACTTGGCCTTGATGGGCACGGGGATGGGGATGATGAACAGCTGCTGGTTGGGGAACAGCATGGCGAAGGCGAGCAGGATGCCGTAGACGGCGCCGGAGGCACCTACCGTCGAGGTGTCGAGCACGGCCCGGTGCAACGTGAGCCAGTCGGCAGCCGTGTGCGTGACGCCGTCGATGGGAACCATCTCGGTGGCAGGAAGAGCCGAGAGAGCCTTGATGTTGCTCAGGACAGGCATGAACTCGAAGTACTGGGCTGTCTCCTGTATGAGCCCTGCGCCCACACCGCAGACGACATAGTAGAACAGGAAGCGCCCGGGGCCCCACACGTTTTCCAGGATACGGCCGAACATCCACACAGCAAACAAATTGAAGAACAGATGCTCGAAGGTGCTGTGCATGAACATGTACGTGAAGAACTGATAGAGGCGGAACTTCTCGGAACCGAAGAAGTGAAGGCCGAGTATGCTGTTGAGGTCAACGTTGTACCGCGTCGATGCCACATAGGAGGCAAGGAAGACAAGGACGTTGACGATGAGCAGGTTCTTCGTGACTTCGGGCAGCTGTTTCATATCGCGGGCAGATGGAATGGGAGTGCAAAAGTAGGTATTATTTTCCCTTTTTCCTTCTTCTCTCTTCCTTTTTTATTATTTTTGCACCCAAATTAACTAATTATACGAATTGATGATTGAACAAAAACTAACAAATAGCGTTGTCTGTGCCGTCAAGGCCTTGTATGATGCGGAAGTAGATCCGTCGGTGATCCAACTGCAAAAGACGAAGAAGGAATTTGAGGGACACCTCACCCTCGTCACCTTCCCCCTGTTGCGTATCTCGCGCAAGAACCCAGAGCAGACGGCGCAGGAGATAGGAGCCTGGCTCAAGGAGAAAGAGCCGCTCGTGGCAGGGTACAATGTGATAAAGGGATTCCTCAACATCACCATTTCGCCGACGGGCTGGCTCGAGCTGCTGACAAGCATCGACGAGGACGAGGCCTTCGGCACGAAGAAAGCCGACGAGACATCCCCATTGGTCATGATAGAGTATTCATCGCCCAATACCAACAAGCCCCTTCACCTCGGGCATGTCCGCAACAACCTGCTGGGCTTTGCCCTAGCCAACATCGTTGCGGCAAACGGCAACCGGGTGGTGAAGACGAATATCGTCAACGACAGAGGCATCCACATCTGTAAGTCGATGCTTGCCTGGATGAAGTACGGCAACGGCGAGACCCCCGAGTCCTCCGGCAAGAAGGGCGACCATCTGGTGGGCGACTACTATGTGGCCTTCGACAAACACTTCCGCGCTGAGGTCAAGGACATCCTGGAGCACGACCCCGAGGTGCTGGCCATCGTCGATGCCGACGAGGAGAAGCAGGCCGAAGCCCGCAAGGCTGCGGCAGAGGCCAAATCCCCGCTCATGCAGGAAGCTCGCGCCATGCTGCTCAAGTGGGAGCAGGGCGACCCTGAGGTACGCGCGCTGTGGGAGAAGATGAACGGCTGGGTCTATGCCGGCTTCGACGAGACCTACCGCAAGCTCGGCGTCGACTTCGACAAGATCTACTACGAATCCAACACCTATCTCGAAGGCAAGGAGAAGGTGCTGGAGGGATTGGAGAAAGGACTCTTCTACAAGAAGGAGGACGGCTCCGTGTGGGCAGACCTTACGCCCGAGGGGCTGGATCAGAAGCTGCTCCTGCGCAAGGACGGCACCTCGGTTTATATGACGCAGGACATCGGCACAGCCAAGCTCCGCTTCCGCGACTATCCCATCGATAAGATGATCTATGTGGTGGGCAACGAGCAGAACTACCACTTCCAGGTGCTCTCCATCCTGCTCGACAAGCTGGGCTTCGAGTGGGGCAAGAGCCTCGTGCACTTCTCGTACGGAATGGTGGAGCTGCCGGAAGGTAAGATGAAGAGCCGCGAGGGAACGGTGGTCGACGCCGACGACCTCATCGAGGAGATGATAAGCACGGCTCGCGATATTTCCAGGGAGCTGGGCAAGCAGGACGGCCTGACGGAAACCGAGTCGGAAGAGATTGCCCGCATCGTAGGCCTGGGCGCCCTGAAGTACTTCATCCTGAAGGTGGACGCACGCAAGAACATGCTCTTCAACCCGAAGGAATCCATTGACTTCAACGGCAACACAGGACCTTTCATTCAGTACACCTACGCCCGCATCCGCTCCATTCTCCGCAAGGCCGAGTCGGAGCACTATGCGATAGCTATTCCCAAGGGAACATTTGCGATGGACGACAAGGAGCTGGAGCTCATACAGAAGCTCTCGGAGTTCCCGGCAGTCGTCGCTCAGGCTGGCACCGACTACAGCCCGTCGGCTATCGCCAACTATGTATATGAGCTGGTAAAAGCGTTCAACCAGTTCTATCACGACATCAGCATCCTGAATGCGGCAACAGAGGAGTTGCGTTCGTACCGCCTTGTGCTGGCAGCAAACGTAGCAAAGGTGATACGCATCGGAATGGGGCTTCTGGGCATAGAGGTTCCTGAGCGGATGTAACACAAAGCGCAGATGGCAAAGCAGAAGTTCTACGTGGTGTGGAATGGACTCCAAACGGGGGTCTTCACTTCCTGGCGCGAATGTGAGCGTCAGGTGAAAGGTGTGGATGGTGCCCGCTTCAAGAGCTTTGCTACGCGTGAGGAGGCGGAACGTGCCTATGCTTCTTCGCCGGATGACTACATCTCCCGACGGAAGAAACAGGAAGGAGAACCTTCGGGTGTGCAGCGTGCTGTTCCCGAAGAGATAAAGAACGCCAATGTGATGGCGGTGGATGCCGCCTGTAGCGGTAATCCCGGACAAATGGAATACAGAGGAGTCTATCTGCCGACAGGACAGGAGCTGTTTCATTTCGGCCCCGTGTACGGCACGAATAATATAGGCGAGTTTCTGGCTATCGTTCATGCGATGGCTCTCATAGAGAAGAACGGCTGGCAGGATATGACGGTCTATAGCGACAGTCGCAATGCCATCAAATGGATAAACGAAGGGAAATGCAAGACCCGGCTCGTGCGCGACGCACGGACCGAGAGCCTGTATCAGTTGATTGCCCGTGCCGAGCAATGGCTCTCCGTTCATCCTTCCCGCGCTCCGCTTTTCAAATGGGAAACGGAAGAGTGGGGTGAGATTCCGGCAGATTTTGGACGAAAATAAAAAGATATGAAAAACAGTTTGTTTGATATTAGCGGGCGTGTTGTCGTTATCACCGGCGGAACGGGAGTCCTGGGCAGGGAGATAGCACGCTATCTGGCGTCGGAAGGCGCAAAGGTCGTTATCCTCGGAAGGAAAAAGGAAGTAGGTGAATCCATCGTGAAGGCTATTGTGGAAGCGGGCGGAGAGGCTTGTTTCCTGGTTACGGATGTGATGAACCAGGAGGTTGTGGAACAGAATTGTGCCGATGTGCTGGCGCGCTACGGGCGTGTGGATGCGCTGCTGAACGCCGCAGGAGGCAACATGAAGGGCGCAACGATTGCTCCCGACGGCACGTTCTTCGACTTGAGAGCTGAGGAGTTCCAAACGGTGCTCAACCTGAACCTCACGGGTACGGTCATCCCGACGCAGGTCTTCTTGCGCCCGATGGTAGAGCAGAAGAAGGGCGCTATCGTCAACTTCTCGTCGATGGCTGCTTTCCGCCCGATGACACGCGTGTGCGGATATGCTGCAGCGAAGGCAGGCATCAGCAACTTCACGGCCTATATGGCTACGGAGGTAGCTACGAAATTCGGCGAGGGTATCCGTGTGAACGCTATCGCCCCGGGATTCTTCCTTGCGGAGCAGAACAGGGCTCTCCTTACCAACCCCGACGGTTCGCTTACGGCACGCGGTGAGGCAGTAATCCGTCAGACACCTTTCGGACGCTTTGGAACGCCCGAGGAGCTGTGCGGAACCATTCACTACCTCATCTCCGATGCCTCTCGTTTCGTGACGGGTACGGTAGCTGTCGTCGACGGCGGATTCAATGTCTTTGCAATGTAAAATGCTTACCAATACGCGAATGAAACTCCCCTTTCCCAAGATTTTTCTTGCCGTATGGCTGATGTCGGCAGCTCTCTTCTCCTGTACAAAGGTACAGATCAGCAATCCTGTCATTCCCGGATGGTATGCCGACCCCGAAGGCATCGTGTTTAATGGGGAAGTCTGGATTTATCCGACCTTGTCACTCCTGTGGGGCGATGATACGTTGCGCTATGCGAAGGATTTGCAGCGCACGACTCCCGCCTGGAATCAGGAGTATAACCTGCAGACGCATATCGATGCCTTCTCGTCGAAGGACCTTGTTCATTGGACAAAGCATCCTGCTGTGTTGTCGGTGGAGAATGTTCCTTGGGTGAGCTATGCGATGTGGGCTCCCGCTATCGTGAAGAATAAAGGAAAATACTATCTGTTCTTTTCGGGGAATGACATTCAGAACAACGAGCAGACAGGGGGCATCGGTGTTGCTATTGCCGATAAGCCGGAAGGGCCTTTCCGCGATGTGCTGGGACATCCGCTTATCGGGCAGATCGTAAACGGCGCGCAACCCATTGACCAGTATGTGTTCCGCGACGATGACGGAAGCTGGTACATGTATTACGGAGGCTGGCGTCATTGCAATATGGTGCGCCTGTCGGATGACTTAACGCAGCAGATAGCGTTCGACGACGGCGACATGTTCAAGGAGGTCACCCCGAAGGGCTACGTCGAGGGTCCGTTCATGCTGAAGCGGAAGGGAAAGTATTACTTCATGTGGTCTGAAGGGGGATGGACAGGGCCCGACTACCACGTAGCGTATGCTATTGCCGACTCTCCTTTCGGTCCCTTCAACCGTGTGGGAACGATTCTGGAGCAGGATTCGACTGTGGCAACGGGAGCGGGGCATCACTCCGTCATCCGTCATCCTCGCACGCACGACTATTACATCGTCTATCATCGTCGTCCTCTGGGACGTGTCCGGGCGAACGAGCGGCAGGTCTGCATCGACAAGCTGGAGTTCGATGCCGACGGATTCATCAAACCTGTGAAGATGACGAAGGGCTCCGATGCGGAGTAAAGCGAAAGAGACAATATGCGAAAATCCCCGTTTTCATCGATGAAATCGGGGATTTTTGTGGTGCTCCTCCTTGATGAAAAAGAGGGGAAGTCGTGTCTCTTCCTATGCTATTCCTCCGCTGTGAACATAGGGTCCCAGCACGGGAGCAGGGTTGCCTTTTGTTCGTAGGCCTTGAGCACCTTCTCTGGTGCGTATTTCTTTTCCACCACAAGGCGGAACATGTAGGCGTCGAACCACTCGTCGGTCATGATGAGGAACCCTTTTCGCCCCGACTCGGCGCCCCAGCTGTTCTCCACCTCCCACATCGTGGGCTTTCCGTCTTCAATGCGCACGGACTTGAGAGTCATCGCGTGTGTGGAGCCGCTGTCGAATGTGCGTATGCGCTCTTCCTTGTTCATGCCGAAGGTTGTCCCGAAGATGCTGCCGTAGTCGAAGTTGTTCAAGTCAAGCAATCCCCTGCTGCGATCGAGCTCCTTGCCCACGTCGCACGAGAAGTAGAGCGCTGTCGAGTCCTTGATGCTTGCGACAGCCATTTCCTTGATGTCGTCGAGCGGAAGGTTCAGATATCGCCAGTTGTGCCCGTCGTACGTATGTCGGTCATATTCAATCTCGTATGTCTTCCAGTACTCGTGCGTTGGGTCGTTCATGAGCATGATGTAGCCGTTCTGCAGGTCGTTCCCCAGGAATGTGTCGTAGAACTCCTTCGGCGTATATTCCTTCGGCTCTGAGGTGTACTTCCCGTCTTTGTCCTTGGGTGCCCACTTGAAGGATTTGACGGGTTCGCCGAATCCTAGCGCCAGCATGTGATAGATCTCGACGAGCATCTCTTCCTTCATCGCCTGCAGGTTGTCTTTCTTCCCAGCTTTCCGGAGACGCATGCCGTCTTCGCGCAGTTTCCGTTTGAGGAAGCTTGTGAAGCGGCTCGTGTTGTTCGAGGCATAGGTCTCGGGCATCACTCCCGCGGGTACGACGCCGTATTTGGCTGTCAGGTCGGCAATGCCTGTGAACGTGCCTCCGTCGCTGAGGGGGTTCTTGAAGAGCCATTCTACCGTCTTGTCCTCCATCGGGCGTGTGCGGGTGTCGATGACTGCTTGGAGGAAGAGGTTCGACTTCTCCAGCTGATCATAGAAGAAGAGGTACACTTGCGAGAACTCCATTCCCTCCAGATGGTGCTGACGGATCATCTGGCTGCGAAGGACGTTCAGTCCTGTGAACATCCAGCAGCGCCCCGAGCCCTTCTGGTCGGTAATTCCTTTCGTGGGCACGCTGTAGGTGAAGTAGGTGTCCAGTTCCCCCTGATTGCTTTGGTTGACGGCGATGTTCTGGATGTCGCCTGCGGCAAGCGCGTTTCGGATGACCTTGTCGCCGGGGGTTGTCGTCTGCGCTGCCTGGATGCGGCTGAGCAGCTCGGGGGTGAGGCTCTGGGCACACACAAGCTGGGTTGTGAGCAGCAGCAAGGCTGCCGTGAAGAGATGTTTTTTCATAGGTTGATTATTTTGATGGTTGATAGTCAAAAATGTTCTGTTTTCGCTGAGGCTGAGACGGAATCCAGGATGCTTTTTCCTTCGCATGAAATTATGAAGAAGGAATAAAAAATTATGAAGAAAGAATCTCGCCGTATGAAGAAAGAAAAAATTTTTTTCGAGAAGGGAAAATTTTGGATGGCTCAAACATGCGTGTGGGGGCTTTTTCAATACGAGTAAAATCGTTGTCAATACGAAGCGGAGGCTTCTATGCCGCAAGCTTCAATGAGTGCTTTGATGCGGTCGAGTTCCTCGTGCGAGGCTTTCTGCAGCGTGGGGCAGGGCGTTTCCCTGTCGATAGTGTAGATCATCACCTTCTGCGGAGCTATCTCCTTGACGGCATCGAGCCAGGGGAGGACAAACTCGTTGCCTGTGTTGTCGACGCTGACTCCCTGAAAATCAGTCCCTTTCATAAACATTGTCTGTATGATGCAATGCCCTTGGAACTCTTTCATGCGTCGGATGAGCGCGTCAACGTTGTAGCGCCCTGCGGGGCGGTTGATGCGCTGGATGTAAGCGGGGCTGATGGTGTCGAGCTTGAGGATGTTGTTGTCAACGCGCATGAGGGCGTCGAACACGCTCTGTCGAAGAATCTGCGTGGCGTTGCTCAGCACACTCACCTGTGCCTCAGGGAAATACGTGTCGCGCAACGCTATCGTGTCGTCGATGATTTCGGGAAATCGCGGGTGGCAGGTAGGCTCTCCGTTGCCTGCGAAGGTAAGGACATCGGGTTTGGGCCCTTCGCGGAGCATCGTCTGCAGGCGTGCCTCGAGGGCTTCTCTCACCTCCTTGCGCGAGGGATAGCGCTGGTGCGAGGGATGCTCGCAGTCAAGCCCGCACTCGCAGTAGGGGCAGTCGAACGAACAGATCTTTCCGTCGCCCGGCAGCAGGTTGATGCCCAGCGAGACGCCCAGCCGGCGGCTGTGGATGGGCCCGAAGATGGGAGAAGGATAAATGACGGTTGACATAGCGATGTGGGTTTTCGCTGCGAAGATACACATTTCTCGCGAAACTCTCCCCTCACTTCCGAAATATATTTTCCGCAATCACGTACTGGGAAAAGTTTTTTCGCTGAGTAGCGTGCTGTGTTTCAAAACTTGTACTGCAGCTGCAGGGAGAGCTCCTCGGCGTGATTCTGCGGGATTCGCTCCGCCCCGCTGCCTATCTCGCTTCGGTCGAAGTAGCGTGTGGCGGTTGCCCAGAAGCTGCACGTGAGCCTAGGGAGGAGGGTGACGTCGGCCAGCAAGGTGCTGCGGAGCCCTTTCCCGTAGAACGAGCGGTAGCCGTACGAATAGGGGAGTCCGTGCTCGTAGCTGTAGATGCGTGCGGCATAGCCGGTTGTGTGGAACCAGGAAGTCTCGGAACTGATGCGGAAGGGCTTGCTCGCTTTGGAAACGGGCTGGGGAGAGAAGGAGATGCGAAGCGCCGTCCTCACGCCGTAGTCGATGGTTTCTGCGTTCACCTGACAGTAGTCGGCAGCAGCCTGTGCAGACCAATCGCCTGATAGCCTGACACCTGCACGCAGGCGTATGCGCTGCGTAACCTCCCGGAAGAGACCTCCTCCCCACACCTCCCTGTAGGCCGACGCTACGTCGCGCTCTTTCGTCTTGCAGCGGTAGCGGGCTTGCAGGCTCCATTCTTCATTAGGCGAGTAGGTGGCTGAGGACATCACGTCGATGCCTTTTGAAGGGCTGGCGACGCGGTATCGCTCCCAGGGGAAGCGGAAGAAATCGGCGTAGGCGGAGAGTCGCCAATGACGGAAGCGCTGCACGTCAGCCCCTATGTACACGCCCTCTTCGTTCCTCACTTCGCTCCCTTCGCTGAAGGCATTCGCCTGCAAGCCCCAGTAGTCGGCAGCGTAATGTCGCTGCAAGAGAGTCAAGTAGGTCTTTTCTACAAGGTTGACGCGCAGCGTGTTGAGCGTCGCCCATCCTCCGTTGCCGCTCACGGCTGTCTCTCCCAGAAACGAGAAAGAAGGGCGATAGAAGGCATAATCCGCTCCGACGTTGAAGAAGGTGCTTCCCTGCGGATAGTACTGTCTGTATGCCTGGGAGGAAGAGGCAAGCGGATGATCGAATCGCTGGTAAAGTGCCGTCAAGCCCGTATGGAGCCCGTTCCAGCTGTATTTAAGATGCCCTCCGGCAAGCACTCCTGCGACGTTTCCGTGCTTCTCCATCTCCAGAGACGTCCTGTGCAAGCCAGAGGAGAGGAATGTGGAGACGGAATCGTTCTTGAGTGTGGCGTCGTAATGACGATAGGACCCATATCCCGTCAGCTCGAAATCGCCCAACTTAACTGTTGCAGCTATGCCGCGAAGGAAGTCCGTTTCGTTTGTTCCTCCGTGCCGATGGATGGGGTCTGCTGTCGTCGAGCGTTCCAGATTGCTCAGCGCGGCATTCTTCCCGAGCGAGAAGTTGTTGTTGACGACAAGCCCTTGCCCGAAGGAGAGCCGGTAGCACCCCAGCGTCAGGTTGCGGAGCCAGGCGATGTCTTTGAGTTGCACATACCCCGAGTAGTAGTCGTAGCCCCTCGTGCCGAGCATCTTGTCGTAGCCCCGAGTGAAGAAAGGCTCTCCCGCATCCTTCTCTCCCGTCAATCCCGCGAAGACGTGCTGCCCGAACTGGTAGCTGTAGCGGGTGACCTGATAGAGCTTGTTTCCCCAGTAGTGCCGCGAGGGGGCCTTCTCCCACTCCTGAAGCGTGAAGGGCTGATATCCGTCGCGCGTGTAGAAGGGAAGGGAGAGCCGCGTGATGAGCGACTGCTTCCCCTTCGTGAGAAGGTCGTGAAGGGTAGGATTCTCTCGCGCGACAGGCTTCTCGCCGAAGGTGACAAAGAAGGAGAGCGCCTGCCGGGTATCATAGTCGAGGGACGATATCAGCATGAGCTCTCCCACCGTGTGGAGGGGGCCATAATAGTCGATATAAAAGAGGATATCCTCAACTTGCTTGGGCGAGAGGAAAGGGAGCTGTTCCAGCTGTTCCTTCGTGCTGGCATTGATGTTGATGGGGTTGTCGTGCAGGTACGAGGCCTCCTCGGCGAAGTTCTCCCAGAAGGAAGCCTCGCCAGCCTCGTCGTTGTGAGCCTGCTGCTCCAGGAAGGAATCCCACGAGACGAACTGAGCCCTGCCGCTGGATGCTATCCAAAGGCAGAGAGTCAGCAGGAGGAGTCGCCGGAAGCGTTTCATGGGGCAAAAATAGCAAAAATTGTCAACATTTATTAAAGGATGGCAGCAAAACGGAAAGGAATCGTTACCTTTGCCCACATGAACGGGAGGAGATTACTTCTTTATGTATGTTTTTCGCTAGCAGCCCTTTGCGAGATCTTCGCGCAGGGACAGCTGGGGAGCGAGAACATGTTGCCCGTAACGGTGTATAAAGGCGACACGATACCTGTGGTGCACATGCGCGACGTGTACATCTACAGCAAGGTGTTCAGCAGCCGGCGCAAGGAGAAGGAATGGTGGCGTATGGTGCGCGACGTGCAGAAGACGCTTCCTCTGGCGCGCGAGATACGTAACATCATCGTCGAGACCTACGAGTACCAGCTCACCCTCCCCAACGACAAGGCCCGCGAGAAGCATATGAAGAAGGTCGAGAAGGAGCTGATGAAGACCTACAAGCCTGTGATGACGAAGCTGACGCTCCGGCAGGGGAAGCTCCTCATCAAGCTCGTTGACCGCGAGTGCAATCAGACGAGCTACGCGTTGATAAAAGTCTTCCGAGGCAAGTTCCGAGCGGGGTTCTACCAAGCCTTTGCCTCGATGTTCGGCGCCACGCTGAAGAGCGACTACGATCCCGAAGGCGCCGATGCCGACATAGAGGAAATCATCTTCCTCCTTGAAAACGGAATGATTTAGGAAAGGCTAAACGGCACTACGTGCCTGGCTAACAAGCTAATCGCAGCTTAGCTGCTGGCTAATCAGCGCTAACGCGTTTGGCCCATTTAGCCTTTAGCAGTCGTTATGGACCTTAAGGACTTTAAAGACCTTAGCCTTTCTCCTCCTCCCCTTCGTTGCTGTGGGTGAGCCTGCGCGCGAGCATCCTCACGGGGAGCCATACCGACAGGCCGCTTACGACGAAGACGGTGACGAAGACGAGCACGATATCGCTCAGGTGCACGCTCACGGGGTAGGCGTCGACGACGAAGCTTCCCGCGCTCCCCAGCTTCACGATGCCGAAGTGCTGCTGCGCCAGGCAGAGAAGCACGCCCAGCACAAGCCCTACGGCTGCCCCGCAAAGGGTGATGAGGTGCCCTTCCCAGATGAAGATATGCCGCACGAGCTCATCCCCCGCGCCGAGGCTGCGGAGCGTCGTCATGTTCTTCTCCTTGTCGAGGATGAGCATCGACACGCTGCTGATGATGTTGAAGCAGGCGATCAGCAGGATGAAGCACAGGAAGAGGTAGGAGATGAACTTCTCTATCTCGACAATCTTGAACACCTCCTCCTGCTGCTCGTAGCGGTCTTTGACCGTGAATGCGTCGCCCAGGGCGCTGCGGAGCGCCTTCTTCACTTTTTTCACGCGGGCGGAGGGCGACACCTTCAGCTCCAGCGCGCTCACCTCGTTGTCATAGCCATACAGCGAGCGGGCAAAGTCAAGCGAGGTGATGATGTAGGAGCCGTCGTACTCCTCCTGGTTCACGCGGAAGACGAGCCCGGGATTGTAGAGGTTCTTCTTCGTGAAGTTCATCATCGGATTGGCCATGTTAACCCGCGTGCCCCGCTTGGGAGCATAGACCTCCAGCGGGTCGACGAAGCTGAAGCCGCAGTTAAGCGTGTAGACGAGCTGGATGCCCATGATGCCGTAGTCGGCCACCTCGTCGGAGAAGATGAACTGCCCGTTGCCCAGCAGCGTGTGGTCGAAGGAGGTGAGGTTGCTGAAGTTGTCCGCGACGCCCTTGATGGTAGCCATCGCCTGCTTCTCCTTGTACTGCACCATCGCGTTGTCCTCCAGCGTCTCCGTGACGACGTCGATGCCGGGCATGGCCTGCAGTAGCGCGTAGATGCTGTCGGTGGGCACGAAGGTCTTCCCCTTTGCCGCCTCTATCTTCAGGTCAGGGTCGAAGTTGGTGAACATCTTTTCCACCAGCTCGTGGAACCCGTTGAACACCGAGAGGGTGCACACGAGCGCCAGCGTCGCCAGCGTCACCCCGCACACCGAGATGGCCGAGATGATGTTGATGGCGTTGTGGCTCTTCTTCGAGAAGAGGTAGCGCTGGGCGATGTATAGCGGCAGGTTGATTTTCATCCGTTGCTCTTGAGCAGCTCGTTGATGTGGTCGATGTAGTCGAGCGAGTCGTCCACGAAGAACTTCAGCTCGGGGATGATCCGCAGCTGATGGCGCAGGCGGTTGCCCAGCTCGAAGCGGATGCTCTTCTGGTTGGCGTTGAGGTTGCCCACTATCTCGGCAGCCTTCTCCGAGGGGAACACGCTCACGTACACCCGCGTGACGCTCAGGTCGGGGCTGACGTGTGTCTTCGTTACCGAGACGATGGTGCCGCTCATCGACTTGGCCTGCAAGAGGAATATCTCGCTCAGCTCCTTCTGGATGAGGCGTGAAATCTTGTTTTGTCTTGTTGTTTCCATATCTGTTTATTGTCGTTTACGTATGATGGTGAGGCCGTCGCGGATGGGCAGGATGACCTTCTCCACGCGCGTGTCGGCAGCCACGAGGGCGTTGAACTCGTTGATGGCTGTTGTCTGATGGTCGTGCCGATAGGCGTCGTCCACGACGTGTCCGTCCCACAGGGTGTTGTCTGCCAGGATGAAGGCCTTCGGCGTCGTGTGGCGCAGGGCCATCTTGTAGTAGTCGATGTATTGCCTCTTGTCTCCGTCGATGAACACGAAGTCGAAGTCGATACCCATCGTCGGTACTATTTGAAGGGCGTCGCCGAAGGTGAGCACTATACGCTTCGCGACGTCGGAGCCCTCAATCCAGGGGCGGGTGAAGTCCTCCAGTTCATCGTCAATCTCGAAGGTGTAGAGTCTGTCGTCGTCCGTCAGCCCCTCGGCCATGCAGAGCGCCGAGTAGCCGGCAAAGGTGCCTATCTCGAGGATGCGGTGCGGATGTGCCATCTCGACGAGCATCTTCAGCAGACGCCCCTGCAGGTGTCCCGACGACATGCGCGGGTTCATCAGGTGCACCCACGCCTCGCGGTAGAGCCGCTGCAGGTAGTCGCTCTCCGCGTCGATATGCTTCAGGATATACTCGTCGATGGCTTGTTCCATAGGGCTACAGGGCAAGGATGGCCTCGACGGCCAGGCGGTACGAGTCGAGCCCGAAGCCGCTGATCACGCCCACGCAGGCCGACGTGATGAGCGAGCGGTGACGGAAGGCCTCGCGGCTGAAGATGTTGCTGATGTGCACCTCCACCACAGGCGTGTCGATGGCCTGGATGGCATCGTAGATGGCAACGGACGTGTGCGTGTAGGCACCGGCGTTCAGCACGATGCCGTCGTAGCTGAAGCCCGCCTCGTGCAGGCGGTTGATGAGCTCGCCCTCCACGTTCGACTGGTAGTAGTCGAACTCCACGTCAGGATACCTCTCTCGAAGGCGCCTCATACACTCGTCCATCGTCTCCGTTCCGTAGATGCCCGGCTCGCGGCGTCCCAGCAGGTTCAGGTTCGGTCCGTTGAGGACAAGGATTTTCTTCGCATTATTTTCTTTCATAAGCATAGTTTTTTCCTTTAGATTGATTATTTTTGCAAAAGTAAAAAAATAAAATGAACAAAGAGCCAAAAGATACGAATAAAGTGATACTCGACAAGTACAGGCAATACCTCGTCTTCGAGAAATCGCTCTCTCCGAACACCCTCGACGCCTATGTGCGCGACGTGCAGAAGCTCTTCGGGTAAGCGGATGTCGTGAACTTGATGAACGGATTGTTCAGTTAACTGCTTTGAGAAATTCGGCATATAGAAGACTCTTATCTTTGAGAAATTCGGCACTTTTCAATACAAAACCAATGAGAATTTCGGCATTTTTTATTCTTTTCCTTTGATAATTGGGTTTTAATGGCTTCCTTTGCACCGATAAAATAATAAAACGATGGCAGAAAGAATATTTAAGCGCAAGATATATGAGCAAATGCTGAGTTGGAAACAAAATCAGCACGGAACGACGGCACTTCTTATCAGAGGTGCAAGGCGTGTCGGCAAGTCCACTGTTGCCGAGGAATTTGCCCGTCGTGAATATGAGAGCTACATATTGGTCGACTTTTCAAAGGCAACGCAATCAATACATCGCTTGTTTGAAGATGTCTCCAATCTGGACTATATCTTCACTCAGCTGCAACTTAACTATCGGAAAAGCCTGAAACCACGCAAGTCAGTCATCATCTTCGATGAAATTCAGAAGCAACCATTAGCCCGGCAAGCCATCAAAACGCTTGTGGCTGACGGACGCTACGATTACATCGAAACAGGCTCTCTGTTGAGTATCAAACGTAAAAGGAAGTCAGCAGACAGGAACGCCCAGCAGAACAACATTCTCATTCCTAGTGAAGAGACACACTTGGATATGTACCCCATGGACTATGAGGAGTTCCGATGGGCGTTGGGAGATAATGAAACTATTCCCCTATTGCGCACAATGTTTAATAGCCTGAGTCCACTGGGTGATGATACCAATCGTCGTATGATGCGCGATTTCCGTCTATATGTTTTGGTAGGAGGCATGCCCCAGGCTGTCAATGACTACCTCGATACACAGGACTTGAGCATTGTTGACCAACGCAAACGCAGCATTCTTGACCTTTACGATGAGGATTTCTACGACTTAGACCCATCTGGTCAAACCTCAGACTTGTTTCACGCCATTCCATCCCAACTATGCAGTAACGCATCGCGCTATCAGGTCAGTAGCGTGATTGAAGGAGGAAAACTGGATCGTCTGAGAGGTCAGATTAATATTCTCAAAGATTCCATGACCGTCAATATAGCTTATCATGCCAACGACCCAAGTGCAGGACTGGCATCACACATCAACCGCGACCAATTCAAATTGTTCTGCGGAGATACGGGGCTGTTTGTCACTCTCGCTTTCTGGGACGATAAATTTACAGACAATGTCATTTACCAAAAATTGCTGAGCGATAAACTTAAGGCTGATGTGGGCTATGTCTATGAGAATGTGGTGTCGCAGATACTGACAGCTTCCGGGAATAAGTTGTATTATCACACGTGGCCAACACCATCGGGCAAACATAACTATGAGATAGACTTTCTGTTGTCCCGAAAAGCTAAAGTATGCCCGATAGAAGTTAAGTCATCGACATCCAATCTTCATGTTTCCATTGATGAGTTCCAGAAAAAGTTCTCGGCCCGCATCCTGCAACGATACCTCCTTCACTCGAAGGATATTCGCAAAGAGCAGGACTTGATATTACTGCCAATGTATATGTCAATGTTTCTTTAGAGCATTATTTGGTCACCATCCCCATACACACCCATTCATCCAGGTTGCCCCATCGTTTGTGAACTTGTAGCTTAGCTGCTAGAGCGATACATATAATAAAATGAACAAAGAGCCAAAAGATACGAATAAAGTGATACTCGACAAGTACAGGCAATACCTCGTCTTCGAGAAATCGCTCTCTCCGAACACCCTCGACGCCTATGTGCGCGACGTGCAGAAGCTCTTCGGCTTCCTCGCCGACGAGGGCAAGAGCCCGCTCGATGCCACCCTCGCCGACCTGGAGGCCTTCTCCGCGTCGCTCAACGACATCGGCATCCACCCCCGCTCGCAGGCGCGCATCCTCTCCGGCATCCGCTCGTTCTACACCTACCTCGTCCTCGACGACCGCATCGAGGCCAACCCCACCGAGCTGCTCGAGTCGCCCAAGATCGGCGAGAAGCTGCCCGAGGTGCTCAGCGTCGAGGAGATAGATAAAATCATCGATTCCATCGACATTTCCGGCAAGGAAGGTCTCCGCAACCGAGCCATCATCGAGACGCTCTACAGCTGCGGCCTCCGCGTGTCGGAGCTCTGCAACCTCAAGCTCAGCGACATGTTCCTCAACGAACGCTTCATCCGCGTTGAGGGGAAGGGAAGCAAGCAGCGTCTCGTTCCCATCTCCCGCTCCGCCATCAACGAGATAGAACTCTACCTGCAGCAGGACCGTAGCAACATCGACATCAAGCCCGGCTACGAGGACTACCTCTTCATCAGCGCCCATCGCCGCAAGAACCTCTCGCGCATCATGGTCTTCCACATTGTCAAGGAGCTCGCCGAAGCCGCAGGCATCAAGAAGAACATCAGCCCCCACACCTTCCGCCACTCCTTCGCCACCCACCTGCTCGAGAACGGCGCCAACCTGCGCGTCATCCAGAGCATGCTCGGCCACGAGAGCATAGGCACCACCGAGATCTAC
>JAGAAS010000084.1 GCA_017615125.1 Bacteroidaceae bacterium | reverse complement strand
GCACAGGCCGACTATGCCCACGACTGGCTACGCCAGAACCTCACCCCGATTGAGAAGGAGACAGCCGTAGTGCTGTGCGACGAGAAACTCCTCGTGCACGTCCTCCACGCCTTTCCGAACGACGACGTCAAGGGCGTAAACGTCACTATGGGCCTACCCATGACGGAAACCGTCGTCTACCATTTCCTAACGGAACAGATGGAGGGCGACGACAATGAGGAAAGCCCCCTTGGGTGGCTGCAGCGCATCAGCGACGCCATCAACGAGAAGGGGCTGGAGGTAAAGAAGAAAAGGCTCGAAAACAACCTGCAAGAAGAGGAAGAGGCCCTCTATCGCGCCCATCTGGCAGTAACAAGCCTCATCCGCTTAGTGAGCGAGGGGACGCTCGATGCAGGACTCGGCCTGCTGAAAAGGCTCTTCGGTCGGCTGCTACGGGGCATCGCTGTTCCCTTCCACGGTGAGCCGGCCACAGGCGTTCAGGTGATGGGCGTGCTGGAAACGCGCAACCTCGACTTCCGTCACCTGTTGCTGCTTTCCACCAACGAAGGCCTGCTTCCCAAGCCCTCATCGGAGGTTTCCTTCATCCCCTACTCGCTGCGCAAGGCCTTCGGACTCACCACCATAGAACGTCAGACGGCCGTCTATGCCTACTATTTCTATCGCATGATAAGCCGTGCCGAGCGGGTGACGCTCGTCTATAACAACGGCACCGACGGCATGCAGCAGAAGATGCCCTCGCGCTTCATCACCCAGCTGATGGTGGAGTTCGGCGGAGAGGTGCATCACCACGTCGTGCAGGCCACTGAACAGTTCGCAGGGAAAGAGGATGCCATCGTGGTGGAGCAGACGGACGAGACGCGCCGCAAGCTGCTGGACTACTTCTCGGGAAGAAGGCTCTCCCCCTCGGCGCTGAACAACTACCTCACCTGCCGCCTGAAGTTCTACCTGAGCTATATCGAAGGTCTGAGATACGAGGAGGAGAACCTCGACGAGATTACGACTGCGCAGTTTGGCACGCTGCTTCACCGCAGCGCCGAGCTGGCTTACATAAAACTGACAGAAGCAGGCCCCATCGTTCGCAGGAGCGACCTGGAGGACCTGGCGAAAAACGACGAGGCGCTGCAGCGGATGGTCAGACAGGCCTTCAGAGAGGAATACTGGAAAACGGAGTCCGACGAAGGAATCACCTACAGCGGCATACACATCATCAACTTCAAGGTTATCTGCACCTACCTCAAGCAGCTACTCCTGCTGGATGCTGAGCATGCCCCCTTCGAGTATATTCAGGGAGAACAGGAGTTACGCGAGCCCTTCAACATCGAATGCGGAGGAACGATCTACAACATCCTTCTGGGCGGTACCATTGACCGTCTCGACACAAAGGACGGCATCACGCGCATCATCGACTACAAGACGGGAAGAAAGCACGACAGTATCAATTCTGTGGGGAGACTTTTCAATCAGGGAAAAAGGGATAATGAAAAGCACATCTTCCAGACGTTCTTCTATGCCTGGCTGCTCTGCCGGAAAAACCCCAGCAGGGTCAGCCCTGCCCTGCTCTACGTGATGCACACGGCATCGAAGGACTACAACCCCACCATCAAGCTGAACAACACCCCTGTCACGGACTTCGCCGCAGAGGTTTTTGAGGAGTTCGACCAAGGGATGAAGGCGCTGTTGGACGAGATTTTCAACTCCGACGTGCCCTACACGCAAGTCGAGGACGAAAATGCTTGCATGTACTGCGACTTCTGCGCCATCTGCGGCAGAAAGCCGAAGGATTTTACTTCTTGACACATTACGTCTATGATTTCAGAATACCAACTCCGTGTGCTGCCGCAGCAGGCCTACAACGAGCAGGCTGTGAAGGACTACATCGCCCACACCTACGGGCTCGACATCCGCACCATCCACGCCGTGCGGGTGCTGAAGCGCAGCATCGACGCCCGTCAGCGGCAGGTGTACGTCAACCTCGGCGTAAGGGCGTTCATCAACGAGCTGCCTACCGACGACGAATACCTCCACACCGACTATCCCAACGTGGAGGGGCGTCCGGCAGTTCTGGTCGTAGGTGCAGGCCCGGGCGGGCTGTTTGCTGCGCTGCGCCTCATCGAGCTGGGCTTCCGCCCCATCGTCGTGGAGCGGGGCAAGGACGTGCACAGCCGCAAGAAGGACATCGCCCGCATCAGCCGCGAGCATACCGTCAACCCCGAATCGAACTACAGCTTTGGCGAGGGCGGCGCAGGTGCTTACAGCGACGGCAAGCTCTACACGCGCAGCAAGAAGCGCGGCAACGTGGAGAAGATTCTCAACGTCTTCTGCCAGCACGGAGCCTCCGTGTCGATACTCTCCGACGCACACCCTCACATCGGCACCGACAAGCTGCCGCGTGTGATTGAGAACATGCGCAACACCATTCTGGGCTGTGGCGGAGAGGTGCACTTCGAGACGAAGATGACTGCGCTGCTGATTGCGGGAGACCGCATCGAGGGCATCGAGTGCGAGGCGAACGGGCAGACACGCGTGTTCCGCGCCCCTGCCATCGTGCTTGCCACAGGCCACTCGGCGCGCGACGTCTATCGCTGGCTGTATGCCCACGGCGTAGAGATTGAGGCAAAGGGCATTGCCGTAGGCGTCCGTCTGGAGCACCCCGCGGAGCTCATCGACCAGAGTCAGTACCACAACAAGAACGGGCGTGGACGTTATCTGCCTGCAGCGGAGTACAGCTTCGTCACCCAGGTGGACGGGCG
>JAGAAS010000083.1 GCA_017615125.1 Bacteroidaceae bacterium | reverse complement strand
GCCTGCTCTTCGTCCACCACCGTCTTGCTGCACACCTCCCAGATGAAATCGTCGGTGGCATCAGCCCCGAACCACGCCAGCAGGATGTGCCTGATGCAGAAGCGCTTGTGCTGACTCTTGAGGAACTGCCTCGTGCGCTCCAGCTGTCGCCAGAGCCGCACAAAGCATTCCTTGCTGTTCTCGATGTTCATAGCCATTAGCACTTATTCGAAAACTTCTGCTTATATGTTTCCGTTTTGCAGTAACGGCCGCTAGTCTCGTCGTAGATGATGTGACCGCGATTCGCCCAACTGCGCAGCGTGGAACTGCCGTCGCCCGTACGCCCTTGGCTTGCACGCATCTGGTGATATTGTTCGCGTGTAAACTCGTCGGGCAACAGTTCCAGCAGGTTCTGAGGCCCCGACTGGCGCTGAATCTCCACCTCCTCGCGCAGTTCGCGCTCCAGCTGCTGACCGAAGTACAGCATCTTGCACCACAGGTTGTATTGCTCCGACCAGCGCACGAAGTCGGCGATGCTCTTGTCCCAGCGGTAGCCCTGCGCCACGTAGAGCACCATCCCCTTCAGCCACGCGATGACGTTCGCGCGATACGAGAGCACGCGGTAGGCCTCCGAGTCGTAGAGCCTTGCGGTATCGCGGTTCTCCTCCTTCATCTCGAGCGCCAACTTCTTCGCCTGCGGGCACTCTATCAGTCCGCTGGCAGCCTCCAGCCGCTCCAGGTAGGGCTTCAGCTCCTGGGCGAAAGCGTGGTCGTAGATGCCCAGCACAGGTGCCGTATCGTCATCGTCCGTGCGGATGATGGTCGAAATGTCCAGACGGCTCACCGTTCCGTCGTTCACCATTCGCGAGAAGAACCTGCGTGCATTGGGCGGTGTTGCCGAAGCGTTGAAGTTCCAGCGCAGCGGTGCGATGCCGCTCACCGAGTCTGCTCCCACGCGCTCCTGACCGGCCAGCGAGTTGTCGAAAGCCTTGCGGATGAGCAGTCCCACCTCGTCCGTCGTTCCTCGCGACGTCACCTTCTTCAGGCCGTCAATCTCGTCGACGATCGTGTAGATGTACCGCTCGCCGTTGTTATGCGCATCCACGATGCGCTGATTGAACACGGCATCCGTCAGGTTGTCAATCAGCATCTGTATGCAGATGTCCGTCGGGCGCGGGTCCTTCTTCTGCCTTGCCGTAGGGTTCTTCTGTTTCCACTCCGCTTCGCGCTGACGGTTGGGGATGTCGCGCTGTCGGATGTCCTCCATGATGAACTCTATCGGCTTCTTGATGGTGCCCTTACCGATGCTCTGCCGGCCTATCAGCACATTCATGAACGTCGCCTCGTGGTCCACGTTGTCCCAGTAGCGGAACTTCACCCCGTGCAGGTGAGCCGCCAGCGCCGGGAACACCGCACTCGCCACAGCGGGCTTGTAGAACGCAGGCACGTTCTTTGTCAGCAGCCTGATGAGCGGCGGCAGTCGCCTGGGCATCGGCGGCGGCGATGTCAGCGTACCGCCACAAGCCTTCACGCCAGCGTTCGCCTTCAGCGCCTGCAGCACCTGTCTCAGTCGGTAGGGCATCCCCTTTCTCGGCTCCTTCAGCGCATTCTCAATCGTCTTCCGCCATTCCTCATCCTCCCCTCCTTTCAGGGAGGGGTCGGGGGTAGGCCTCCAGTAGTTCGGAATCACCTGCATCATCTTCTCCAGCGAGTATCCGCAGATGCTGCGCAGGGTCACCGCCAACTCGAATGTCAACACGTTGCGGTCGCCCTCCACAGGCTCCTTCCCGTCGTTGAACAACTCCCAGTACTTCGCGATGATGTCGGCATAAGGGATGCCGTTATAAGAAGCCTCAGCAGACTCTCCAGACTCTCCCCCCTGCCCCTCTCTGTTAGCGAGGGGAGCAGATACTTCCTCTGTTTGGGAACTGCAACGCTGCAACGCTGCAACACTTTCATCATTTTGCCCTTCGGGCTCTTCACTTCTCACTTCTCCCAGTTCGAAGAGCAGAGGAGAGAGAAAAAGCAGATCGCTCTCTGCAGTCGTGAAGAACACCCTTGTAATGTCCTTCGCACCCTTGTCGAAGTCCACCTCGAGCAGGTCGCTTGCCCAGCGCAGGTTTTCCTCCTGCGACAGCTCGGGGCGACGGCGGAACACCAGGTGGTAGCCCTCACCGCGCGCACTCAGCTCCAGCATCAGCAACCCCAGCTCGTCCTTCTTCGCGAGAATGCGCTCCTTCACCGCCTCCAGCTCACCCTGTGCGATGTGGTCGATGTCCATACCTACGGTGGTGCTCATGCGTGTGGAACCCTTCAGCGAGCCGTCGTCGTTGGGCAGGCACGAGTAGTTCATCTGTACGAGATTGTGCTTCGCCTTCTGGTCGCCCTTGCGGACTGCGGTCACCGTCGATACCTGCTTCACCGAGCCACGCAGCGCCAGGTATTCCTCTTGGGTAAGGACGGGGCGCATCATCTTCGCCCCATCCTTGTAGTAGATAATATGTACACTCATAAGTATATTTACTATTTACGAATTTACGATTTACGGATTATTGATTTTGTTTTGCCTCCCTTCTCCCCTCCCTTGGGGAGGGGTCGGGGATGGGCTTTTACATCAAGATGCGCAGCATCTTTGAGGCAATTGCACTCGCCTGTCGCACCAGCTGCTCCGGCAGTTCGTCCACCTGTGCTGCGGGCATCGAGAACACGAAGTAGAACTTCCCGTTCTGGCCCAGCGACAGCGAGCAGTTGTCGTCGCGGAAGAGCGCCCTGTTCCTGATGCGCTTTGGCAGTTCCGTGATATAGACGTTCCCGTCGCGCATCATCTGCACCTTGCATTTGCCCGAGAAGGCCTCCATCTCCGCGTCCTCGCAGCACTCGAAGTCTGCGTAGCGCAATCCGTTCTCCAACTTGCCGAACACCATCATGCCGTCCAGCGTTACCTCACTCTCATTAGAATT
>JAGAAS010000082.1 GCA_017615125.1 Bacteroidaceae bacterium | reverse complement strand
ATCTATATATTAATTAGTTATAAAGTCTTAGAAAGGGGGTTGTATACCTTATTGTCCTAATTGGAATTGGAAGAACTGGAAGATTCGGTTCGTAATCACTTGTTTGCCAATGATTTATTTCCTTACAAGGCTATCATTACGTGTGACAGTTTATTTCTCGTTAGCGTAGATGACCTCCTTGAGCACCTTCTGGGCTATGTTGTCAGCCTGTCGCACCAGCTTCATGGGCAGCTGCGAGAGCTGATCCTCGTCCATCGAGAACACGAAGTAGTACCTGCCGTTACGTCCGTGCGACACCTTTCCAGACACTATCTCACGATGTAAAAGAGCGACAAAAAAGAAGCGTTTTCAACATACCTTTTCTCAGCTACGAAGGTACGACAAAAATCCCGTTCCTGCAAGCAAAAAACGGACTTTTTTTCCACCAGTTATACACAAAATTCACACTTCGCTACGATTCAATTCGTTACGATACGTTTCTCTACGATTAAACGATTAACCAGTTAACCAGTTCAGCCTTATCCTCTCTATATCGTGTTGAGGGTCAGATTCTTGAGCAATCAGGCAGAATAGTAGTTTTCGCTGAGACTTTATCTCTTCTATTCTTAGAATTTCCCGAAAAGTTTTCAAAGTATCTGCACTTTTTTTCAGGCAAGAAGAGCGGGAATTGAAAAAATGAGTATATTTGCCCTCGGTTCGGGGAGAAATCCGAACTGAACGAAGCATTTGCTATTATTTCGCGTTAAGCCAATATGCCTAGGAAACAAATTGGGATAAGAAACGCTCAGAAGTAATAGAGATTGTGGGGTGCTAGATAACGGCATCTCCATACCCACCAAAATAAAGCAATGCATTCGCGCCTATAGGCGTGGTGCATTCTTAATGGTGGGATGGGGCCCAATATCCTAGGCATACCCCAGCTTAACGCATAAGAGGCATCACGCTTTCTTTATGCGTCGGCGATTGGTAGTCAGATGCTATGACTAAAATTATCAATCGCTTATGGCAAACAACAGCAATCTTGGTGCTGCGAAGGCAGCGAAGAACGATGAGTTCTACACGCAGTATGCCGACATACAGAAAGAGGTAAACGCCTATCTGGAGTATAATCCTGACACTTTTCGCGACAAGACGGTACTTCTGCCTTGCGACGACCCTGAGTGGAGCAACTTCACTCGTTTCTTTGCGCAGAACTTCGAGCGGCTTGGGCTGAAACGGCTTATCAGCACATCGTATGCTGTGGAAAGCAAGAAATATAAGAACTATCAGCCGACTCTCTTTGAAACGGAAAGCCCTTGGTACGATGTGGATAAGACGCGCATCAAAGGAAAGATTTTTGAACTGACTCGCGACACAAACGGAAACGGGCGAATTGATATCGACGACTTAGAGTGGCACTATTTGGAGGGAGACGGAGACTTCCGCAGCAAGGAGGTTTGTAAACTGCGTGATGAAGCAGATATTATAGTTACGAATCCGCCCTTTTCGCTGTTTAGAGAGTTTTTGATTTGGTGTGTTGAAGAAAGAAAGCAATTTCTAATTATTGGAAACATGAATGCTTTAACATATAGAGAGGTGTTTCCGCTAGTTAGAGACAATAAATTATGGTATGGTCCATCAATAAGTTCTGGAGACCGTGAATTCATGGTTCCTGAGTCTTATCCTTTGTCTGCTGCAGGTTGGAGAATAGATGAAAAAGGAAAGAGGTATATAAGAGTGAAAGGCGTAAGATGGTTCACTAATCTTGAACATGGGAGAAGACATGTGCCCTTAAATTTAATGTCAATGAAAGATAATCTGCGATTTAGTAAGCACAAAGACTTGAAGGAAAAGGGATACGTTATGTTTGATAACTACCCGTGTATAAACGTCCCTTATACAGATGCAATACCTTCAGATTATTATGATTACATGGGAGTTCCTATTAGCTTCCTTGATAAGTATTGCCCTGAACAGTTTGACATTATTGGTCTAATTGCAGGAAACATAAGAGGTTTGTCTGGTCTCATCAGCAAAACAGGGAAGGATGGGCCGTATATAAATGGAGTGCTAACATATGGTAGAATAATCATCCGAAAAAAACAATAATCCAAATGAAAGCAACACTATACCAAAACTGGAGTATTGGCGATATCTGTAAGGGCTTCCAGTATAACGAATATGAGGGAAAAGGCTTGTATGGCCTTTCGGGAAGGCTAACGATTCAGCCAGAGTTTCAGCGACATTATCTTTATGCTGAAAACGGAGGCAAAAAGGAAGTGGATGTGATTCAATCCGTTCGAAACGGCTATCCTTTGGGGCTTATCTATTTCTCGAAGGTAGGCGAAGACAAGTACGAAGTGCTTGACGGGCAACAGCGCATTACGTCGCTGGGGCGTTTCATTACGGAAAAGTTTGCTTGGATAGATGCCGACGGAAGGCCTTGGTACTTCACAGCATTAGACAAAGACGAACAGGAGAAGTTCCTGAATACGAAGTTGCTTATCTACGTGTGCGAAGGAACAGAAAAGGAAATCAAGGACTGGTTTCGTACCATCAATATTGTAGGTATTCCGCTCAACACGCAGGAAACGCTTAACGCCGTTTATTCGGGCCCGTTCGTCACGAAGGCGAAAGAAGAGTTTTCCAATTCCAACAACACCAATATTAATAAGTGGAGCTGTTTCATTTCGGGCACAGCTAAACGGCAAGACTTCTTGGCAGCAGCCCTCGATTGGGTGAGCAGAGGAAACACGGAGGATTATATGTCTGCGCATCGTTATGACGACAGCATCAACGAATTGAAAGCCTACTTTACGTCAGTTATCGACTGGATTACTTCCGTCTTTGACATCACGCCTGAGAAAGAGATGTGTGGCTTGAAATGGGGAGAGCTCTACGAGCGCTTTCACAAAACGGCTTACAACCCGGCAGCTGTTGCTGAGAAGGTGAAGGAACTCTACGAGAGTTTCTATGTAAAGGACAAGAAGGGCATCTATGAGTTTATCCTCGATGGTTGCCAAAACACAAAACTATTGAATGTCCGTGTGTTCGACGAACCTACGAAGAAAGCCGTTTATGCACAGCAAACCGCTTTGGCTCGGGAAAAGGGCGAGTCAAATTGCCCACTTTGCGCCGTAGGACACGATGCTAATCATACCAAGATTTGGGACATGAAGGATATGGATGCCGATCATGTGACAGCATGGAGCAAAGGCGGAGCAACCGACATCGCTAACTGTCAAATGCTTTGCAAAACCCACAACAGGGCGAAAGGAAACAGATAAAAATCTGCTGACACTAATACTGAAAAGGTTCTCCCACCATCAACGATAATGGGAGAACTTTCTTTTTCTTTTTAGCAGTGTTGGTCCTTGCTGTTTCGTTTCCTTAGTTGATGAGGTATATCTTCTCCAGGCCGTTGTAGGTGCAGCGGACGGTGGCTCGGCCGTCGGTGATGGGGCTCACCTCGCTGCGCACGCCGGGCTTGGAGGCGGTGACCTCGATGACGGACTTGTCGGTCAGCGGGGCATAGACCTGATAACGGATGGCGTCGGTGAGGCCGTTGGCGTTGGAGCAGCGGATGGGGGTGGCAGGGATGTTGAGCTTCTTGCCGTCGGCGGTAATGGTGACAACGGGCACTACAGGGGGCTCGCAGGGAACGCCCGGCTTGGAGAAGCCGAGTCCGTGCAGGTCGAAGAGTCCTTCGGGGCGCTGCGGCTGCTGCGGCATCCGTCCCCAGCGGGGCTGCTCCTCGCGCTTGGGTATCTCGGGCCCTTCGGCAACGAGGTAGATGGCGTGCTTGCCCGTGAGTGCTTCGACGTCGGGCACGGAGACCTTGTAGGCGGTCTTCTCCTTGGGGGCGTCGGCAGGCACGTTTATTGTGGCTATCTCCTTACCCTTCCAGGTGTCGTTGGCGTAGGGGCCGTCGAGCATGACGTGAATGGTGAAGGCGCCGTGTCCTCCCGGCGTTAGGAAGAGGTTGAGCTCGGTGCCGTCGCCGGCCTTCGTTCCCTCGAAGGCTTTCACACCCTTGGTGTCCTTGTCGAGTCCTCCGAAGCCGAAGTACTTGAAGCCGACGATGCCCTTGTTGGTGATGCCGGCGAGGTCCATGTGGTTGTTCCACACGTCGTGGTTATCCTGGAGCCAGTCGTTGCCCGTCATGTAGCAGGCGATGCCGGCGGAGTAGTAGCGGTAGGGGGGCAGGCCGAAGATCTGGAAGCCCTCGCTGGTGACCTCAGCACCCGTGTAGCATGTGCCGTCGGAAGCGGATGCCGTCCACTCGTTATTGGGTGCGTAGGGGTCGTAGGCAACGATTTTGAGCTCGCCGCCCTTGGCGACGCTCTTCTTCTCCAACATGATCTTCACGGGGGCTACCATCGGCTGGCGTGCATTGCCGAAGCCGCGCGGGGGACGGTGATAGAAGACGTACCATTGGCCGTTGATCTCTTGCAGGGAGCCGTGGGTGTTGTGTGCGGCATTGGTGGTGGTGAGGTGGGTGCCGTCTTCGTTGGGCACCACGCCGCGTGAGTCAACGAGCACGCCGCCCGAGCGCCAGGGGCCGAGGGGCGAGTCGCCGTAGGCATAGCGGAGGGCGGAGTTGGTGGAGCCGAGCCCGTAGTCGGGGCCGCTATAGCCCGAGAACACCATCACGTACTTGTTGGCTATCTTACGGATGCTGGAGGCCTCGAAGAAGTTAAAGTCTCCAGGGTTCTGTCCTTTGTAGAGCGAGGGATACTCGGTGCCCTCAGGGTCGCGCACCACGCCGTAGCGCTCGCTGGCGGGGATGAAGTAGTCGTGGATCTCCGTTCCTGGGCGCAGGGAGTACATGGTGTTGGGGTCGAGCTCGATGGCTGTGCTGTGCTGGAAGCCGTAGAAGGCGTAGGCGCGGAAGCCTTTCTTATAGTCGGGGTCTTTCTTGTCGTTGACTGGCTCGACGTATACCGAGGGGTCGAAGTCGATGAGCGAACCGGGAACACATTGGCGCCCGTCGTCGGTGAGGTTGACGGGTGTGAAGGGCCCGCTGGGGCGGCTGCCCTTGCAGACGGTACCAACTCGGCGCCATCCGCGGGAGTGAGGGTAGAGGTAGTAAACCCGTTCGCCTGTCTCGCGGTCGTTGACCTCCACGAGTTCGGGGGCGAACATCGTGTCCCATTGGCCGTCGACGAACCAGGTGAAGATGGGGCCTTCGTCGCGCCATTGGCTGAGGTCCTCGACGGGTGCCGACCACATACGGATGTCGTTGCCGCAGTAGGCGCTGTAGGTGATGTCGTGCGAGCCGATGATGTAGGCTCTGAACTTCCCGGGATTGTCGGGGTCTTCAAACACGCGGGGCTCGCCGTCGGGCAGGTGCTCCCAGAGGGGGAGGTAAGGGTTCTGGGCAAACAGCGCAGTAGTAGCTGTCGTCATCAGCAGCATGAGGAGCATGCGCAGGGAGGTGTAGCAACGGTTGCCGAAGAGGAGCTGTCGCGAGGGGTTGGTACGTTTCATAAGGATATGTCTTTTAAGTTGTTGAATGGTCAATATTAAAGCGATTTATTTGTCATCGGAGGGGGATTTCTTCTCCGTTTCCCTCACGAGGTAGCGTGTAATCTCCTCTTCCTCTTTTGTATAGGTGTGCATCTCGATCTTGTTGCCCGACTTGTCGATGTACACGAGGTTGGCCCTGCGCCCAAACGACGTCGTCTTGGCTTTCTCGTTGAACTCGGCGATGCGTTGTTGATTGTGTTCAATGACTTTCTTTACGGTGTCGGCCATCTCGTCGGTATAGGATATCTCGCTGGTGTCCAGCTCGTAGTGATCGCCTGTGGTGTAGTTGCGTATGAGCGAGTCGCCGCTGATCTCCCATGTTCCAGGCATCGTGCGGACACTCTTCACACGGCCCGAGTAGAGGCTTGAGGAGGTTTCGTGGAATAAGGTATGCACGAAGGTGTTGTCGCGGAAAAACTCTATTGTCTCGCGGTTTGCATCGGATTGTGAGGTGTCGATCCACTTGCCTACGAGCAGCTTGGGGGTGAGGCTTGATCCTGTACGTTTGGCATTCTCGATGTAGGCAGTCATCTCGTCGTCGGTGATGCTCATCATGAACTTGCATTGGTCGCTGACGCGCTGCCAGTTGTCGGCAACGTCGTTATAGTACTTCTGCCGACTGGTAGAGTACTTCATGAACAGGTCTACTTCGTCGCCCTGCAGCGTCTTCTTCAGCAACTTGTCGGCATTGCCGCTATGGAAGTAATGATCGGGCGTACTCAGCAGCAGCTCGTATTCTTTCTCTTTCGAGATGGGCGCCTTGAAGAGGAAGTTCGTGTTGATTTCCTCGATGGTTGCGCGTCGGTGACGGTAGAACTCCTGTATGAGGTCGATGACGCTCTTGTTGGCGATGTTTTTCCAGGTGTCCTGACTGCTCTGGAAGATTTTCTCGTTCGAGTTGTCGATGTCGAAGGGCGTGCCCTCCAGCATATACTCCAGCAACGCCGTCAAGGTGTCGCCGGAAAGAGTGTTTAAGCTGTCGATTTTGCTCATCACAAACAGCGCTACCTCGCGGTTTGTCTCCTCGAGTGTTGACAAATCGCGGATTGCCTTCACACTCTCGTCCATATCGTGCACCACCATCATCACGGTTCGGCGCCCGTCTTGCTGTTTCTTCTGCGCGTTCTTCATCTCTGCCGTTCCGAAGGTCAGCGCGATGGAGATGGTGGTACCGATGACGGACATCACCACATCGCGCAGGAACTTCGTACTCCTGATTTTCCAAACAACCTTTTTAGGTAACTTTCTCAGACTCATATTGATACTTTTAATTGGTTCATCGCAGCTTCGCTGCTGGCTATAGGCTAATTGCTGAATTGTTTAATTGTTGAACTGTTGAACTGTTTAATCGTTGAACTGTTTAATTGTTTAATCGACGCTTGCGCGTCTGGTGAATCAGCGCTTGCGCGCTTGGCCAAGGGGTGAATCGGTTAATTAGCCTTTGGCCTCTTAGCCTTTAGCCTTCGTTGGCCTTTTCGCCTTCATTTTCCGTCTGCAAATATACAAACATTTTTAACAGAGCCAAGTTCTCTCTGGAAAAAACTTGTTTGAAAGAACGCTACACTATCACACCACGAGTTGTTCTTCGCTCTTCTTAATCGTACCTTTAACCTACGGTTTAAGATAGGCTGCGGCTCGGAAGAAAAAATAAAACTTCGTTTTTATTTTGTTCTTCGCTCGTCTTGCACTATCTTTGTAACCAATCTGAAAAAATGATTCGATATGCCGAACATCAATGGAACTATTTCGCAAATCATAGGCCCTGTAGTGGACGTGCAGTTTGCCCGACGTGATGACGACTCGCTGCTGCCGCGCATTCACGACGCGCTCACCGTGCATCGTGCCGACGGGCGTACCATCACCCTCGAGGTACAGCAGCATATTGGCGACGACATACTGCGCTGCGTGGCTATGGACAGCACCGACGGACTGAAGCGCGGTGCTCCCGTGCACAGCACCGAGCAACCTATCACGATGCCTGTGGGCACGCAGATAAGGGGACGGGTGATGAACGTCACAGGACAGAGCATCGACGGTATGGGTGAGCTCGACCGCGAGGCTACTCTTCCCATCCATCGCGACCCGCCCAAGTTTGAGGACCTCGCTACTACGCAGGAGGTGCTCTACACGGGCATTAAGGTCATTGACCTGTTGGAGCCATACCTGAAAGGAGGAAAGATAGGTCTCTTCGGAGGTGCTGGCGTGGGCAAGACGGTGCTCATCAAGGAGCTCATCAACAACATTGCCAAGAAGCACAACGGATTCAGCGTCTTCGCAGGAGTAGGTGAGCGCACGCGTGAGGGTAACGACCTGTTGCGCGAGATGATAGAGTCGGACGTCATCCGCTACGGCGAGGAGTTCAAGGAGTGCATGGAGAAGGGACAATGGGATCTCTCGAAGGTGGACAAGAATGAACTGGAGAAGTCGCAGGTGTCGATGGTCTTCGGACAGATGAACGAGCCTCCTGGGGCACGTCAGAGCGTCGCGCTCTCGGGTCTGACGCTTGCGGAGTCGTTCCGCGACAGCCACGAAGGCGACGGACCGAAGGATATCCTCTTCTTCATCGACAACATCTTCCGCTTCACGCAGGCAGGCTCGGAAGTTTCCGCACTTCTTGGACGTATGCCGTCGGCCGTAGGCTATCAGCCCACGCTGGCTACCGAGATGGGACGCATGCAGGAGCGTATCACGTCGACGAAGAACGGCTCCATCACATCGGTGCAGGCCGTCTACGTGCCTGCCGACGACCTTACCGACCCTGCTCCTGCGACGACCTTCTCGCACCTCGACGCGACGACCGTCCTCAGCCGTAAGATTGCCGAGCTCGGCATCTATCCTGCCGTTGACCCGCTGGACAGCACCAGCCGCATCCTCGACCCCAACATCGTGGGCAAGGAGCACTACGAGACGGCTCAGCGCGTGAAGCAGATACTCCAGCGCTACAAGGAGCTGCAGGACATCATCAACATACTCGGAATGGAGGAGCTCTCCGATGAAGACAAGCTCACCGTGAACCGCGCCCGCAAGGTGCAGCGCTTCCTCTCGCAGCCGTTTGCCGTTGCCGAACAGTTCACGGGCGTCCCCGGCGTGATGGTGACGATAGAGGACACCATCAAGGGATTCAACATGATTATGGACGGCGAGGTGGATCACATCCCCGAGCAGGCGTTCCTCAACACGGGCACCATCGAGGAGGTCATCCGCAAGGGCGAGAACATGCTGGGAAGATAATCAGATAATCAAATAATCAGATAATCGGATAAACGGGTGAAAGGCTCATAAGGCCAGGCGCGAAAGCATCAAATGAACCTCTTCGTCTTAACTCCTTTAATATAAATATGAAATTGCTTGTTCTCTCCCCAGAAATGGAACTCCTCTCCGCCGAGGTGGATGCCGTAGAGCTTCCCGGCAAGAAGGGACGCTTCGAGGTGCTCGTCAACCACGCACCTCTCGTGACATCGCTCGTGGGGGGTGAGGTAAAGTGGAAAACAGACGGCGACGAGGTTTTCCAGTCGATGGAGATCGACGGAGGCTTCGCGGAAGTGAAGGAAAACATCGTTACCGTTTGCGTGGAATAAAAAAGAAGATGTATAAGTGAAAAAGTCAAAAATCATATCCATCCTTATTGCTCTGTTGTGCTTGTGCTCGACAGCATGGGCCGACGACACTACGGCTGCGGAACCCGTTCCCGCGCAGGAGGAGACCTCTGCCGCAGGCGAGCAGACGGGCGAGATAGATATGAACGAATACATCTTCGGGCACATCGGCGACGCGTACGAGTGGCACATCACCACCATCAAGGGCAAGCCCGTTGCCATTCACCTACCCGTCATCGTGCGGAGCAAACAGACGGGTTGGCACGTCTTCTCGTCGCACCACATTGCCGAAGGGGAGACCTACGAGGGCTTTCGCATAGCGCAGAGCGGAGAGAAGCACGAGGGCAAAATCGTGGAGGTATTGCCCGACGGCTCGCTCCTGAAGCCGCTGGACATCAGCATCACCAAGAATGTCTTCTCGCTCATCATCACCAGCCTGCTGCTCGTGTGGCTCGTGCTGGGATGCTCGCGCTGGTACCGCAACCACGATGTGCTGAGGGAAGTCCCGACGGGTATCGTGGGACTGATGGAGATGTTGGTGATGATGGTTTACAACGACATCATCAAGGATGCCATAGGGAAGGACGCCGACCGTTACGCGCCCTACCTGCTGACGGCCTTCTTCTTCATCTTCATCAACAACCTGATGGGCATCATCCCCTTCTTCCCCGGCGGGGCCAACCTGACGGGAAACATCGCCATCACGCTCTTCCTCGCCGTCTGCACGTTCCTTGCCGTCAACATCTTCGGCAACAAGCACTACTGGAAGGAGATTCTCTGGCCCGACGTTCCCGTCTTCCTGAAGGCCTTCCCCCTGATGCCCCTCATCGAGATTATCGGGATGTTCACGAAGCCCTTCAGCCTGATGGTCCGTCTCTTTGCGAACATCATGGCGGGACATATCATGCTGCTGGGCGTCGTTGCCGTCATCTTCCTGACAGCTCAGATGGGCGCGATGCTCAACGGGGGGCTCACGATTATCGCCGTCCTCTTCGGCATCTTCATGGACATCCTCGAGTTGCTCGTTGCCTTCCTGCAGGCCTACGTCTTCACGATGCTGTCGAGTGTATTCATAGGTCTCTCGCGCCAACAACCCGAAGCAGAATAAGTTAAGAAATCCATCATATTCAGAAAGGAAAAATCAATATCATTTATTCATAAACCACTAAAAACAAACCATTATGTTATCAGTAATCATCCTTCAAGCCGCTGCAGGCGTTGGCCTGGGTAAGTTAGGTTGCGCCATCGGAGCTGCTGTCGCCGCTATCGCAGCAGCCATCGGTATCGGCAACATCGGTAAGTCGTCACTCGAGGCAGGAGCACGCCAGCCCGAACAGGCAGGACACTACCGCATGACGGCCATCATCATCGGCGCGCTCGTGGAAGGCGCTTGCTTGTTTGCCATCCTCGTCTGCCTGCTTGGTATCCTCCGTTAACCGTCAACCTGACGGACAACTAACAATCCGTTAAAGACATGTCACTTGTAACCCCCGATTTTGGCCTCCTCTTTTGGATGACAGTCATCTTTGCCATCGTCTTCTTCCTATTGGCAAAGTTCGGCTTCCCTATGATTACCGGTATGGTGAACAAGCGAACGGACTACATCGGGAAGTCGCTTGCCGACGCGCGGGAAGCCCAGCGCCAGCTACGGGATCTTGCGGGACAGCAGGAGAAGCTTATCGACGAGACTCGCAAAGAGCAGTCGCGCATCCTGGCCGAAGCGGCATCCACGCGCGATGAAATCATCGCCAGCGCACGCGAGAAGGCTCAAGCCGAAACGGCTGGCATGATCTCGGCAGCGCGGAAAGACATCGAGGCGGAGAAGGAGAGCGCTTTGCGCGATGTACGACGCGAAGTGGCCGACCTCTCCGTCGCCATCGCCGAGAAGCTGGTGCGACGGGAACTATCCGAAGAGAACAAGCAGACAGAACTGATAGACGCCCTCATTGACGAAGTGAAAAGCGCACAATGAACATCGGACACATAGCACACCGCTACGCTAAGGCGCTGCTCGCCTTTGCCCGCGAGCGGAATGCTCTCGACGTCGTGCACACCGAGGTGCTGACCCTCATGGACGTGCTCGACGAAGAGGAGAAAATCCCGTCGTGCGTGAAATCCCTTTCCGAAGAGATGCACCGCTTCCTGCAACTGGTGATATCGAACGGGCGTGTGGCCTATCTGCCTTTCATCTTCCAGTCGTTCATCGATCAGTACAACCGGATGGCGGGCATTACGACTGCTACGCTTACCTCGGCAACAACGACAGACGACCTTCAGCAGAAGATCCTTGACATCCTCCAGCGGGCAGGATATACCAAAGTGGACTTCTCTACAGAGGTGAATCCCGAGTTGCTCGGCGGATTCGTGCTGCGAATCGACGACTTGCGATTGGATGCCTCCCTTGCTACCCAACTGAAAAATATCCGAGCAGAACTTGACGACAAAAACAGAAGCATAGTTTAATAATATGGATAATCTGAAACCAAGCGAGATATCAGAAGTATTGCTGCAGCAATTGCGTGACATCGACATCGACGTGCGCTACGAGGAAGTAGGGCAGGTGATGCAGGTGAGCGACGGCGTTGTGCGTCTTTTCGGCTTGACAAATGCGGAAGCAGGCGAACTTCTTGAATTCGACAACGGGCTGATGGCTGTTGTCATGAACCTGGAGGAAGACAACGTAGGCGCAGTACTTCTGGGCTCCACCGACCGCGTGAAGGAGGGGATGACGGCACGCCGTACAGGACGCATCGCCTCCATCAAGGTGAGCGAAAAGATGCTCGGACGCGTCATCAACCCCCTCGGAATGCCTATTGACGGGCACGGCGACATCATCGGGGAGCTGACGGAGATGCCGCTCGAGCGCAAGGCGCCTGGAGTCATCTACCGCCAACCCGTTAACGAGCCGCTACAGACAGGCTTGAAGGCTATCGACGCGATGATTCCCATCGGGCGCGGGCAGCGCGAGCTGATTATCGGCGACAGGCAGACAGGAAAGACAGCTATCGCCATCGACACCATCATCAACCAACGTGCCAACTACGAAAACGGGAAGCCCGTCTACTGCATCTATGTGGCTATCGGGCAGAAGGGCTCAACGGTAGCCAGCATCGTCGATACGCTCCGCAGATATGGTGCTATGGACTACACAATTGTCGTGTCGGCAACAGCTGCCGATCCCGCCGCGCTGCAGTACTATGCTCCTTTCGCGGGAGCTGCTATCGGCGAGTACTTCCGCGATACGGGTAGGGCTGCACTTGTTGTCTACGACGACCTTTCCAAACAGGCCGTTGCCTACCGCGAAGTGTCGTTGGTGCTCCGTCGTCCTTCCGGGCGTGAAGCCTATCCAGGTGATATCTTCTACCTTCACAGCCGTCTGCTTGAGCGTGCCGCCAAGATTATCGATCAGCAGGAGATTGCCGAGCAGATGAACGACCTGCCGCCTTCGCTGAAAGGCAAGGTGAGGGGAGGAGGCTCGCTTACAGCTCTTCCCATCATCGAAACGCAGGCAGGAGACGTCTCGGCCTATATTCCAACGAACGTCATCTCCATTACCGACGGACAGATATTCCTTGAAACGGATTTGTTCAATCAGGGATTCCGTCCTGCCATCAATGTGGGTATCTCCGTATCGCGTGTGGGCGGTTCGGCGCAGGTGAAGAGCATGAAGAAGGTTGCTGGAACGCTGAAGCTCGACCAGGCTCAGTACCGCGAGCTGGAGTCGTTCACAAAGTTTTCCAGCGATATGGACTCAGTGACTTCGCAAACGCTCGACAAGGGACGCAAAAACAATCAGCTTCTCATCCAGCCGCAGTACAGTCCTATGCCTGTGGGCGAACAGATTGCTATTCTCTACTGCGGAACGAACGCATTGATGCGCGAGATTCCTCTGAACCGCGTGCGCGACTTCCAAGAGATATTCCTGGAGAAGCTTCGTGCACACCATCGTGCCGACGTGCTGGAGCCGCTGGCTGCAGGCAAGATTGACGACAACGTGCGTCGCATCATTGAGCAGACCGCAGCCGAGATAGTGAAGGACATCAACCGTTAATGCAAGATTATGGCAAGCCTGAAAGAAGTTAAGTCGCGGATTGCTTCGGTGCGCAACACGCTGCAGATAACGTCGGCCATGAAGATGGTGTCGGCAGCCAAGCTGCATCATGCGCAACAAGCCATCCAAGGCATGCATCCTTATGAGGAGAAGCTCCATGCTATCCTCAACGACCTTCTGGCAAATGGCGCTCAGACGTTGGAGGCGGGGACTTTTTTCGGTTCTCGTAAGCATACAGAAGACGGGCTGGAGATAGACGAAACTCCCATTCAGCAGCGCGTAGCCATCGTCGTTTTTTCTTCCAACAGCTCGCTATGCGGAGGATTCAATGCCAACGTTATCAAATACTTCAAGAAGGTTATAGAAGGGTTGAACAACGAGGGGGTAACGAACAATGACATAGAAGTATATGCTATCGGGAAGAAGATTGCTGCAGCTGCGCGCAAGCAAGGATTCGAGCAGGAAAAGGATTATGCGCATCTGGCTGAGCATCCCAACTACGAAGAGGCTTCCGCGTTGGGCAAGAAGCTGATGAACGAGTATGTTGAAGGACGTATCACGAAGGTAATCTTGCTCTACAATCACTACGCGTCCAATTCCAACCAGCCTACTTTGCAGGAAACGTGGCTTCCTTTGGACTCGTCCGATGCGTTGTTTGTCAACGCAACGTCGGCAGCACCCGTTGACGATGCAGAGCAGCTCATCGTGGAGCCTTCTTCAGAAGAGCTCATCAGGGAGCTTCTCCCCAAGGTTTTGTTGCAGAAGATCTATACCGTGCTGCTTGACGCAAATGCTGCCGAGCATGCGGCACGAACCGTTGCTATGCAGATAGCGAGCGACAACGCAGAGAAACTGCTTGACGAACTGACTCTTGAGTACAACAAGACGAGACAACAGAAGATTACCGCAGAAATTCTCGATTTGGTGGGTGGGCTTCAGCGCTGATTTACTTCGCGTTAAAACCAGAGTTAGAAAAAGGAAGCGTGGCAAGCAAAAACTTGCCACACTTCCTTTTATGATTCAGTAATTATGCTATTTCGTTTTAGGGTAATGCATTTGAAATAGCGTCAGTTATCTCATCTAAGACTCCATTCCCGTATCCCACTCTTTCATAGATTTTCTTTCCTTTACGGTCAAAAATAAAGTATTGCGGAATCCCGTTCTTTCCTTTAATTTTATTCCACGTGTCTTCGGACAGACGATAGTGAAGCCCATATATTTCCCTCGTTTTCTTCTCCCATTCGTTCAATGGGCTTGTCGTGCTTGTTAAATAGATGAAAACCACATCTTTACCTGCAAGCTTCTTCTTCAATGGTTTCATTGCCTCGATACCTTTTAAGCAAGGCCCGCACCATGTTGCCCAGCAGTCGATGAAGATTACACTTCCTTCGTGGCTCTTAACGAAATAAGGGAACAAGTCCTCTGCTGCGACATCTGGGTTCGGCTGGATGCCGTTTAAGACGATAGGTCTCTGGGCTGTTATCTGCTTGGAAGATTGTTCCCATCGGGCAGCCTGGTTTCTTATCGTATCATTGAGGGTAAGTAGATCGGAGCGGAAGGGCTCTGGAATGGTGTCAAATGCTGCCGAAGGGAAGGGTTCGGTTGCGCTTTGCATTTTTTCCGCTAACGACTGAGCCACTTTCATTGCTTCCATCCAGTCTTTCATCTTTCCTTCTACATTGTTGGCTTTCAGATATGGCAGCGGCAGGCCAGAACTGATGGCGTAGAACGTTCGTCCGTCGCGGAAAAACTCTAGCTCCTGAGCATGCTTGTCTTCAAGCGAGAAGCCAAGACTACGCCCGAGGGTGTATAGACAAACATACCTTCGTTCAAGCATTACACGGATAAATTCTTTCTGCCTCTCGGAGTAGGCTGATCGTTCGTACTGCTGTTTCAGCAAGCTGATACCATTCCACAGGCTATCATGAAAGGCTTCTTCGCTCATTCCTTTTTCGTACCACGAAGAAATTCCCAAGGGTAATAAATTGTCAAATTCCGTTACCAGCACCTCGTTCAAGTCTGCCAACTCTCCCGAGAACTGCCAGCAAGAGGCGTCGTGAATGGGATTGTCGCTTTTCTCACATGCTTGCACGTCTATTCTTAATCCGGATTCTTTTCCAGGAACAAGCAAAAGGGGAATCACGCCATCCATTTGCGCGCAGTACACGGGAACGATTTTCGGAACATACATATTGGCTTCCAGTTTTCCATCCTTGTATTCGAAGTCGGAAATGTTGGCAACGCTTGAGGTAAGTCCGTCAAGGTCGATGGGAAGGTAGCCGATGCTATCGTCAGGATAGATGATCTGATTGGAAAACATGCATTTGTCCCAATGTGGAACGAAGTCTTCAAGTTGTTGCTTCTTGTCTATCGTACAGCCTACAACTCCGATGAAGGCCAAAAAAAGCACGATTAATGTTCTGTTTTTCATGGTGTAAAGAATTCTATCTAATTTGTTTTGTTGACAAAGTTATGAGTTTTTTTTCGTTATTGCAAAGAAAACCTCCTTATTTCAGTAAAGGGGTATGTTGTACAAATCTCACAAGATGGACAAAGATTAAAAATTTATGGAGAAGGAATCTCGCCATATGAAGAAAGAAGCCGGCGAGATGAAGAAAGAATAATTTTTTTGGAGAACCGATGGAGCAGCGAAACCAGAACAGAGTTTGCTCATGTTCTGGTGAGTCGCGACAGAGGAAGAGCATAGTAAAATATGCTCAAAGAAAAATCAGCTGACGAGAAAGAATCCTGTCAGCTGACTTTTGATTGTTTCTGAGAATCGAAGATTTGCGGCTTAGCGCCTTCCTCGTTGCTCGCGCTCCTGTCTCTCGCGCTGGATGCGTTCCTGCTCCTTCTGCATAGCTTCAAGGCGCGCCATCATGTTAGAGGTCTTCTTGGGCGGGTTCGCCTGGTTCTTCTTGTAATTCTCTTCCAGTTGTGCGAGGAGCTTGCTCTCGTTCGTCGTCCGCTTCATGATAATCATGATGATGATAGACATGAGGGCCGAGATGCAGTAGTAGTAGTTCAAGCCGCTGGAGTAGCCGTTGAGGGTGAACAGGAAGATGACGGGCATAAGGTACATCATCCATTTCATCATGTTCTGCTGACTCTTGTCCTGGCCTGCCGTCGGCTGCATCTTCATCGTGTAGACGGTATTGAGAATGTTGACAATGCAGAACAGGAGGCAGAAGAGCGAGAGGTGATTGCCCAGCAAGGGGATGTTTCCGCTCCAGCTGATGATGTCGTCGTAGGCGCTGAGGTCATTTGCCCAGAGGAAGCGCTGCTGGCGCAGCTCGATAGCGTTAGGAACGAAGAAGAACAAAGCCATCCAGATGGGCATCTGGATAAGAGCCGGCAGGCAGCCGCCCATAGGGCTCACGCCGTATTTGCTATACATCTGCATCGTTTCCTGCTGCTTCTCCATCGCATCCTCAGGGTTCGGGTACTTGGCGTTAATCTCATCGATGTGGGGCTTCAGGGCGCGCATCTTGGCCGACGACATATACTGCTTGCGCGTGAAGGGAAGGACAGCGAGCTTGACGATAAGCGTCAGCACGAGGAGCACGATACCCATGTTCCAGCCGAATTTTGAAAGGAAATCGAACAGATAGACGATGATGTATCTGTTGATGAGCCTTACGATAGGCCAACCCATATAGACGAGTTTGTCGAGCTTCAGATTCGTTCCGTCGAGCGACTGCTTTGAAGCAGCCTTCAGCGTGCGGAAATGGTTCGGGCCGATGTAGAACTGGAACTTCGTGGGGGCTTCTCCTGTGGGGTCGAAGGCAGCGTTCATCGTCGCACCCAGATTCTTCATGTAGAAGGCGGGGATGGTGTCCGACTCGGTAAACTTAGCGCTGCTGTTGTTGTTTTCCATCAGCACCGTGCTGGTGAGATGAGCCTGCGTGAAGGGCTTCTCAGCTATCATGACTGAGGAGAAGAACTGATTCTTGTAGGCAATCCAGTCAACAGCCTCGAAGTCGGCTGCACGGCTCTTGCCTTCGTTGATGTGGCTGGGGTCTTTGCCATTCTCCCTGTAGGAGAGGTAAGTGAACCGCTGCTCAAACATGTATCCCTTCTCCTGATGACGCATGCGCTGATTCCAACGAACGCCCATCGTCGACATCTGGGAAGGGAAGAAGTTTTGCATTCCTACGGCCTGCACGTCGAGGTTCACCAGATAGCTCTCGGCAGGAAGCGTGTAGCAGAAGTCCAGATAGCCTGCGCCGTTGGTGTTAAGGCGAAGCGTGAGGGTGCTGTCGTTTTGTCCGACAACGCTGAAGTACCTGTCGCTTGTGACGATGTTCTCGTTCTTTCCGTCGAGGAGGAACGCAAACGAACGGTCGTCGGCATCGAAAAGCTGCATCAGGCTGCCGTCTCGGTCGTTGTATTTCTTCAGGGTAGCCGACACGATGGCTGCTCCCTTCGAAGAAATATCAACGATAAGGAGTTCGTTCTGAAGCGTATAGGCGGTCTCGGTGCCGCTGACGGTACCGTACAGCACAGACGAAGTGTCGTTGAGCTCTTGCATATAGCGCTCCTGCTCTTGCATCTTTGCGAGGGCGGCTTTCTCCGTCTCCGCACGCCGTATGGAGTCCTGCGCGGCAATAGCGGCTTTCTGCGCTGCCAGCTTCTCCTCGCTGGGTTTATTGATGATGAAGAATCCTATCGTGATGAGGAAGATAAGAATCCATCCGATAATAGAGTACTTTCTCGTATTCATATATATGTCTGTTCGTTTTGTTTCTACAATTGTATCGTTTTTACCCCTTTATGCGAATGGGCTCGCACGTCAGTTCCACTCCGAGCTTCTTGAAGATTTTCCTGTCGACCTCGCTGAGCATAACCGTCGTATGAACCTGACATCCTTCCAGTTGCGGCAGTTTCGATAAAGCATCCTCGCAGTTCGAATCCGTCAGGCTGAGCATAGAAAGCGCTACGAGTACTTCATCCGTATGAAGGCGCGGATTATGTCCGTGAAGGAGGTTGACCTTTGTGCGCTGAATGGGTTCTATTGTCCTCTGGGGAATAAGCTTGACAGAATGATCGATGCCTGCAAGGTGCTTGGTAGCGTTGAGAAGGAGGGCAGCGCTCGTGCCAAGCAAGTTGCTTGTTTCGGAAGTGATGATGGTTCCGTCGGCAAGCTCAATAGCTGCGGAGGGCACTCCTGACTTGTCGCGACGCTCTTTCGCAGCAACAGTTACCTTCCGATAATCCGTCGTGATGCGGAGCTGCTTCATCAGCAAGGCAATCTTGTTGACTTCGTTCTCGGAAGCCTTCCCGTCGGCAAATTCGCACAGGGCGGTGTAGTAGCGACGGATGATTTCCTGTTTGGATGCTTCGCGGCATACTTCATCGTCGCTGATGCAGCTGCCTATCATGTTGACGCCCATATCTGTGGGCGACTTGTAGGGATTCTCCCCGTAGATGCCTTCGAAAAGAGCATTCAGCACAGGGAAAATCTCGATGTCGCGATTGTAGTTGACCGTTGTCTTTCCGTATGCTTCCAGATGGAACGGGTCAATCATATTCACGTCGTTCAAGTCGGCCGTAGCGGCTTCGTAGGCAACGTTGACGGGATGCTTGAGCGGGAGGCTCCAGATGGGGAATGTCTCAAACTTTGCATAGCCGGCTTTGATGCCTCGACGGTTCTCCTGATAGAGCTGGCTCAGGCAAACAGCCATTTTACCGCTTCCAGGTCCGGGAGCCGTTACGACGACAAGAGGACGAGTCGTCTCCACGTAGTCGTTTTTGCCAAAGCCTTCGTCGGAGTCAATCAGATTTACATTTGTCGGGTATCCGTCGATGAGATAGTGGTAGTAGACCTTGATGCCAAAGTGCTCCAGTCGACTGCGGTAAGCAACAGCGCTGGCCTGTCCGTTGAAATGCGTGATAACCACAGAACTAACCAAGAAACCGCGCTTCATGAATTCGTCGCGCAGCCGAAGTACGTCTTCATCGTAGGTAATGCCCAAGTCGTTGCGTACTTTATTCTTTTCGATGTCAACAGCGCTGATGACGATGATAATCTCCGCATCGTCGCTAAGCTGAGTAAGCATTGTCAGCTTGCTGTCGGGCTGGAAGCCAGGCAGCACGCGGCTGGCATGATAGTCGTCGAAAAGCTTGCCTCCAAACTCCATGTAGAGCTTGTTTCCGAACTGTGCAATACGTTCCTTGATATGCTGTGACTGCATTTCAACGTACTTCTGATTGTCGAAACCGTATTTCATATAGCTTTGGTTTTTTTCTCGTTTTCCAAACAAGTTGCAAAAATACAGAAAAAATCGGCGATAACGACACCAAAAGCCTAAAAAATTACTATATTTGCAAAACAAAATGACTATATAATTAAATAAGGTATATGAAACGAATGGTTTTAAGTGTAGTGCTCGGTGCCCTCATCCTTTGGGGCGGATCGACGAATGCCTATTCCTTTGGCGTGTATGACGATGACGAGACGATTCCCGCTGCTGTTGCCGACAGCATTCAGGAGGCTGTACCCGACAGCGTAATCGTTGTCGACAGCACTCTTGTGCAGGATATCATCAACCTGCGCGAGGCTGTCAACAAACGTCTTCGCTCCGATACGGCGGTAGTGAACAAGTACACGCGCATCCTGAAACAGCTTACCGACAAGTACAAGACTGATACGGAAAGCATCAACGGAGATGAAGATCCCGACAATCCCGCCATCTTCCGCCTTGTGGCTCCGCTCACGCTTTACAAGTCGCCCCTGAAGCAGTCCCTGAAGATTGAGGCGGAGGGCGACGAAGAGGCAGCGAAGGAAAAGCTGGAAGATAAGCTTTCGCTCCCTTGGGAAAAAGACCTCGAGCTGTACGACGAACTTGACAAGCTGCTGATGATAGCCTATCTGGAGCACCCCTCGAAGGTGAAACAGACCGAAGAGGCGCTGCTCGGAAACGTAGGCCTTAACAGCGAGACGCTGAAGCAGTCGACCGAAACAGCCAAGCTTGATGTCGCTAAGGCGGGAGAAGTCATCGCGGCTAACGTCGTTACCAATCCTGAAATGGTAGTAAAGAAGCCCAACTTCTGGTCGACGAAGGGCGTTGTTGACAGCAAGATGACGGAGTCATATCTTTCTCCCAACTGGTATCAGGGAGGTAAATCGAATGTCAACATCCTGTCGTCCTTGACGTTTGACGCCAATTATAACGACAAAAAGAAAGTCTCCTTCGACAACAGGCTGGAAGCCAAAGTGGGCTTCTATAAAAACACGGGTGCCGACATTCAGTCGAATACGGACCTTTTGCGTGTGACGTCGAAACTGAGTCTCAAGGCTATCAAAGCGTGGAACTATACGGCACAGTTCCAAGCCTATACGCAGATGATGCAAAACTTCGACGGAAACAACAAGCTGAAGTCACGCTTCCTGGCTCCTGGCTACGGCTCGTTGTCGCTCGGTATGGATTGGAAGAAGAAACTCAAGAAGGGCGACATTTCTGTCTTCATAGGCCCGCTGACGTACAACTGTCGCTACGTTTCTGTCGCAGACTTGCGGAAAAACTTCATTCCCAATTTCCAGGAAGGCGGAGGCCCGTACTACAACGACTTCGGTACTAAAGTTGAAACGAACTTCAGCTGGCAGCTGTCGAAAAATATTTCCTACAGGACTCGTGTCTTCTTCTATACTCCTTACAAATACGTGCAAGGCGATTGGGAGAACACCTTTAACTTCCAGGTTGGCAAATATCTGTCCACCACGCTCTTCATTCATCCGCGTCTCGACACAAGTGTGAAGTACAAAGACGAGTGGGGCAAATGGAACACCGTCCAGATGAAGGAGTACCTGATGTTTGGATTTAACTACTCCTGGTAAGCCCGACAAGAATGAATCCTGAAGGAAAAGAAATTATTCACAAAGAAAAAATATTTTTCGAGAAGGGAAAAAATTTTTTTCTTTCTACATACGGCCGTATGAAGAAGGGAAAATTCGCCTTGATGAAATACCGCTCAGAATAGCTTAAAGAAACATTCACGAACAACAAATTATCATACTCCGAAATATGGCAACAGTCGACGACAAGAAAATTATTTTCTCGATGGTAGGCGTCAGCAAGACGTATCCTGGAAGCAACAAGACCATTCTGAAAGACATCTACCTCTCTTTCTTCTATGGCGCAAAAATCGGCATCATCGGCTTGAACGGCGCAGGAAAGTCGACGCTGATGAAGATTATCGCCGGCATCGAGAAGAGCTATCAGGGGCAGGTGGTGTTTGCTCCCGGATACAGCGTGGGCTATCTGCCGCAGGACCCTGTTCTCGACCCTTCGAAGACGGTTAAGGAGGTAGTGATGGAAGGCGTGCAGCCTGTGGTGGATGCTTTGGCTGAATATGAGGAGATTAACAACAAGTTCGGCTTGCCCGAGTACTACGAGAACCCGGAAAAGATGGATGCTTTGTTTGCCCGTCAGGCTGAGTTGCAGGATATCATCGACGCCACAGATGCCTGGAATCTCGACACACGTCTTGAGCGCGCGATGGACGCCCTTCGCTGCCCGCCCGACGAGCAGCCTGTCAACACGCTGAGTGGGGGAGAGCGCCGCAGGGTTGCTCTCTGCCGTCTGCTCTTGCAAAAGCCTGACATCCTGTTGCTTGACGAGCCCACCAACCACCTTGACGCGGAGAGCATTGACTGGCTCGAGCAACATCTGCAGCAGTATGAGGGAACCGTCATTGCTGTTACGCACGACAGGTATTTCCTCGATCATGTGGCAGGATGGATTCTGGAGCTTGACAGAGGGGAGGGAATCCCCTGGAAGGGTAACTATTCATCGTGGCTCGAGCAGAAAACGCAACGCCTGGCGTTGGAAGAGAAGCAGGCATCGAAGCGACGGAAGACGCTCGAGAGAGAGCTGGAGTGGGTTCGTATGGCTCCCAAAGCCCGTCAGGCAAAAGGAAAAGCGCGACTGAACTCCTACGACAAGATGATCAACGAGGAGCAGAAGGAGAGGGAAGAGAAACTCGAAATCTTCATCCCAAACGGCCCCAGGCTTGGGCATAAGGTCATCGAGGCTATAGGTGTGAAGAAGGCTTTCGGAGAAAAACTGTTGTACGAGGACTTAAACTTCGTGCTTCCGCCTAACGGCATCGTCGGAGTCATAGGTCCTAACGGCGCGGGCAAGACAACGCTCTTCCGGCTTATTATGGGGCTCGACAAGCCTGATGCCGGAACCTTCGAGGTAGGAGAAACGGTAAGACTCGCTTATGTAGATCAGCAGCACAGGGATATTGACCCCGAGAAGACGGTATATCAAGTCGTTAGTCAGGGAAATGAAACCTTCCGAATGGGAGGACGCGACGTCAACGCCCGAGCTTGGCTCAGCCGATTCAACTTCAGCGGCTCGGATCAGGAGAAAAAGTGCGCAGTACTCTCAGGAGGCGAACGCAACAGGCTTCAACTCGCATTGGCTCTCAAGCAAGAGGGCAATGTGCTCCTTCTCGACGAGCCTACCAACGACATAGACGTCAATACGCTCCGAGCATTGGAGGAAGGTTTGGAAAACTTCGCTGGTTGTGCAGTCATCATCAGTCACGACAGATGGTTCCTCGATAGGATTTGTACACACATCCTAGCGTTTGAAGGCGACAGCAAAGTCTTTTTCTTCGAAGGCTCATACAGCGAGTACGAGGAAAACAAACTCAGAAGGCTCGGCTACGAAGAACCGAAAAGAATCCGTTATCGCAAATTAGAGGCATGACGCTCCGACTCTTTCTGCAGCTGATAACGGGCAAAGCTCCATATAGCCTATGGAACACTTTAAGGATTAACTACAAGGTCTTTCCCCGTTCTGTAGCACGGAAACTCCCGATAAAAGCAGGGCATCATCTGGATGCGAAAGGACTTTGTCGCGGATGTATTGTGCTGCCGGCAGACACCCCAGTTCATAAGTATATGCTCAGGCTCGGTGTGAGCCCCTGGCCCATGTATAGCAACAAATCAATGTACACTTGGCTGTGGTTTCACAAGGGAGCAAGGCTTGTGGTAGGAGATGAAGTGGATATCAATGCGGGATGCAGGATTGTCATTACTGCTAATGCAACAGCCAAGCTGGGAAATCACTTCTTTGTCAACCAGAACAGCCTGATATATTGCAGTCGTTCCATTTCGTTTGGGAATTATTGCACGCTTGGCTGGGATTGCCAAGTGTATGACTCGGATTTCCATATTTGTAAAGAAAGGGAAACGGGCAAGACACGAAGTCCTTTCGCCCCCGTTCAAATAGGCGATAACGTATGGGTAGCAAATCGCAGCACTATCTCAAAGGGTTCCGTTATTCCTTCCAATTCAATTATCGCCTCGAATAGTCTTGTGAACGATGATTTATCTCTCCATCATCCCGAAGGAGGACTATTTGCCGGTATTCCTGCTACATATAAGAAAAACGAATTAACTTACGTCACAGATAAAAAAGAGGAGGCGCGATTGCGTAAGCGATTCATGAAAACAGGAGAACTAATTTTCTGATATGTGTTATTCATCTTCCAGTATTCCCAATGAAAAGAAATGGTTTGATAATTCTTTTATTCTGGCTGACAATAGATGCTTTTGCTATTCCTGCAAAGAGGACTTTTTTCAAAGTCATACTTGAAGACGGGACCTATACATCTGTCTGTCTTGTTGGAGATGAAACGTTCCATTTCCTGATAACGGCTGACGGAACTCCAGTTCTCCCAACAGAGAATGGGGCATATCGCCTTTCTCCCCAATCGAAAGACGAAATCTCTTCACAATGGGCAAAGCGCCTTTCTTCCCGCAACGAGCATAGGCAGAGAAAAGCACGGAAACTGCAGCAGCAGCGCAGGGTTTTCGGGCATCCGACGTCTTATATTGGAAAGAAGAAGGGACTTGTGATACTCGTCAACTTTGCTGACTTGACGATGAAAACGACTTCGACTCTCGAGGCGTTTGATAACCAGTTCAATCAAGAAGGATATAGAAAGAATGGACATCAGGGGTCTGTAAGGGATTATTTCATTGATGCTTCTTACGGGAAATTTGAAATAGATTTCGATGTTGTGGGGCCTGTAACCGTAAGCCGGTCATATTCATATTATGGAAGGAATAATCGTTCTGGTGATGACTCGTATCCAGCAACGATGGTTGCGGAAGCATGTCTGAAGATCGATTCGCTTGTGAATTTTAAGGATTACGACTGGGACGAGGATGGTTATGTGGATCAAGTCTACGTTATTTATGCAGGCTATGGCGAGCATGCAGGAGCCAGTTCCAACACGATTTGGCCTCACGAATATGAGCTATCGACTTCAGCCTCCGAAGGAGATGGGCCAGGCGCTATCTTTCTTGATAGCGTAACTATTGATACGTATGCTATGAGTTGCGAATTAAGCGGAGTTTCAGGTAGTACCATCGACGGCATAGGTACAGCTTGTCATGAATTTTCTCATTGCCTGGGGCTTCCAGACTTTTACGATACAAGCTATTCGGGAGGTTTCGGCATGAATACTTGGGACTTGCTTGATTTCGGCTCATACAACGGGCCAACGAATGACGGGCAAGTTCCTGCTGGTTTTACGGCATACGAGAGATGGTTTGCGGGTTGGATGGAATTGGAAGAGTTGTCGGAGTCGAAGATTATCTCTGAAATGCCTGCCTTGCAAGATAGCGCTTGTGCTTATGTGATGTACAACGATGCCGATAGAGATGAGTTTTTTATTCTTGAAAATCGGCAAAATAGGGGTTGGTTCCAATATGTCGGAACAAACGAATCGTGTCACGGGCTTTTAATCTATCACGTTGATTTCGATTCGCTTGCATGGGAAGATAATAGCGTCAACAGCTTAGCGAAGCATCAGCGGATGAGTATTGTTCCTGCGAATAACACCTATGGAAAATTTATCAGGTCTTTAGGACAATATGAGCTGACTAACTCACAGCTAATAGGGCAGCTTTTCCCGGGAAATATGAATGCGACAGAATTCAAGAATGGTTCTCACGACAATTATAACGGGAAACTTTTCAACAAGAATACAGACGAATCGTATAACCTAAATAAGTCAATTACCGATATTGCTGAAGAGAACGGGCTGATTTCTTTCAACTTCAACAATAATCAGGGAACCATAGATGATGCAATCTTCTTTGAAGAGTCGGAAGAACCGATGACGGAGTTCTTTTCCCTAAGCGGCACGAAAATCCGAAAGCTCATCGTTCCTGGCGTTTATGTCATAAAGCAAAACGGCAAGTTTAAAAAATGCTATTTAGGACATTGAAAGCCAATATATAAGGACTGATAATGAAGAAAGGAAGTTTTTCCGATTCGGAGAGGCTTCCTTTCTAGTTTTGCGTTGTCAATATTTCAAAGAGCTCAAATCTCCGGCAACGATTCTCCATCTTTTCTTTCGGGAAGAGACTTCTTCGTGAATGTCAACTTCTCCGCATCGGGTAAGGCAGAAACCACATAATATTCACCTTCATTCACCGGTTCTTCTACCAGTAATCCTGAGAGCTCATCCTCAAGGTAATTCTGGACAGCTCTCTTCAGCGGACGAGCTCCGTACTGCGGATCGTAGCCCTTGGAAGCAAGGAAATCGCGTGCTGAATCTTCCACAACTACTTGAGTCCCAAGTGCCTCGATTCTAGAAATTAGCTTCTGCACTTCGATGTTCACGATTTCGCGAATAGCCTCCTTGTTCAACGGATCGAAGGTGATAATCTCGTCGATACGATTGATAAATTCAGGCGAGAAGGTGCGGTTGAGGGCTTTCTGGACGACACTCCGCGATAGCTCCTTGTCCGAGATCTGTGACTGGGTGCTGAAGCCGACTCCTCTGCCGAAGTCCTTCAGCTGACGTGAGCCCACGTTGGAGGTCATGATGATAACCGTATTCCGGAAATCCACCACGCGCCCGTAGCTGTCGGTCAGACGTCCTTCGTCCGTTACCTGCAGCAAAATGTTGAACACATCGGGATGTGCTTTCTCTATCTCGTCCAGGAGAATGATGGAGTAGGGACGACGACGCACGCGCTCGGTCAGCTGTCCTCCTTCCTCGTAACCCACATAGCCCGGAGGAGCTCCGACAAGGCGCGAAACGGTAAACTTCTCCATATATTCGCTCATGTCAATGCGCACCAGCGCGTCGGTCGTTCCGAACATATAACGGGCGAGCTCTTTTGCGAGCAGCGTCTTTCCGACGCCCGTCGGGCCGAGAAACATAAATGTTCCGATCGGGCGGCCCGGGTCTTTGAGTCCAACGCGGTTGCGCTGGATGGCTTTCACCAGCTTGTCGATAGCTGTCTCCTGCGCCACAACGCACTTGTTCAGCTCCGCCTTCATTCCCTTCAGCCGGATGCCTTCCGTCTGCGCGATGCGCTGGACAGGAATTCCCGACATCATGGAGACTACTTCTGCTATCTGCTCTTCGTCGAGCGTGACGGCATCTTCTTTTTCGTCTGCAATCTGTTGCTCAAGAGCAGCGATTTCTTCCTGCAGATGTTTCTCAGTATCACGCAGTTCGGCAGCTTCTTCAAACTGCTGGGCGCGGATGGCCTCCTGCTTGCGGGCTACAATCTCGGCAAGCTCCTTATCCTTTGCTTCCAAGTCGGGTGTTACGCCGATATGTGTTAGATGAGCACGCGAGCCGGCTTCATCCATCACGTCGATAGCTTTGTCGGGGAAGGAACGGTCGGTGATGTAACGCTCGGAGAGCTTTACACAAGCTTCGATGGCTTCATCTGTATAGCGGACATTGTGATGCTCCTCGTACCGGTCCTTGATGTTCTGCAGAATCTGAATGGTTTCGTCCACCGTTGTCTGCTCCACAAGTACCTTCTGGAAACGACGTTCGAGCGCACCGTCTTTCTCGATGCTGTTGCGATATTCGTTGAGTGTGGTGGCTCCGATGCACTTTATCTCGCCGCGTGCCAAAGCGGGCTTCAGCAGATTGGCCGCATCCATCGAGCCTGCAGCATTGCCCGCGCCGACGATGTTATGAATCTCGTCGATAAAGAGGATGATGTTCGGATTGTTCCTCAGCTCCCCGAGGATGGCACGAATGCGCTCCTCGAACTGCCCCCTGTATTTCGTGCCGGCGACAACGGCGCCCATGTCGAGCGCAACGACGCGCTTGTCGAAGAGGGCTCTGGCGGTGCGGCGCTGAACGATCCTGAGGGCGAGACCTTCGACGATAGCGCTTTTCCCGACTCCCGGCTCACCGATGAGCATGGGGTTGTTTTTCTTCCTTCTGCTGAGGATCTGGGCGATGCGTTGTATCTCTGTTTCGCGCCCGATGACAGGATCGAGCTTTCCTTCGGCAGCCGCCAGAGTCATGTCGATGCTGAAATTGTCAAGCACGGGCGTATCGCCGTCAGAGTTTGCTGTGGCGGTGTTTATGGAGGCATGCTCGGAACGTCTTTCCGCTCCGTTGTTCTGGGAGGAGAACAGCAGGTCGTCGTCCTCATCTTCCTCGTCGAAGCGTTTTCCCCGATCGGAGGCATTGTTTCCAGTTACGGAACCCAAGGAGGCGATGGTGGAGTTGTCGGTAGAGCGCGTGGAACTCTTTTTAAAAAGGATAATGGCTTCCTGGCGCGCGCGGTTGTAGGTGACACCCAGCTCCGTCAGTATTTCGGCTGCTGCACTGTGTCCTTGTTTCAGAATGGCAAGCAGCAGATGGATGGTTCCTACGCCGTCGGCCTTGTTCAGACGAGCCTCGATCTGCGCGATTTTCAAGACTTGATCGGCAGCTGTGTCTAATGACAAAACGTCAGTAGACGAGATGGCGGAATCGGCCTGCCCGGACGAAGCCGATGGGTTTGTCACGCTTGCTTCCACCAGCCTCTGGAGCAACTGATGAAGGTCGATGCCCATCGCCTGGAGAAGGTCGGTCGCATTGTTCTCTCCGTCGCGCAAGATGCTTATCATCAAGTGGTTCGGAGTGATAAACAAAGAGTTGTGGCGACGAACTTCTTCGCCGCTATATCGGATGATCTGTTCTATTTTCTCGGTGAATGGATTGTTCATTCGCAATGTTTTCGGGTTGTTCTATTGTCTAACTGCAAAGAATATGCCAGAAGGAATCGGTGTCAGTTCGTGTCGCAGATGTGTCATCAAACAATTGTCGTGCTTTCGCAAGGATACTTTCGGGCAATTCAAAGGAGAAATAATTTTTCTTTCTTCAAAAATTTTTTTCCCTTCTCGAAAAAATTTTTTCCCTTCTTCATATCGCCGTATTCTTTGAGCAAAAGATTTTTGCACTTCCTCTGTCTCGACTCGGCAACATTGATGCAAGCATCATGTTGCTCTCGCTGTTCCATCGGTTCTTCATAATTTGCAGCCATAAAAAGCGCTCTCAAAGAGGATAGGGGAGACGAGCGAAAGAGTTGCTCAATCTTGGCTGAAGTCTATCTGCTCGACGGCAATCAGATGATCGTACCTGTCGCCGAAAGGCCGATGATAGACGCTGATGGTGTATTCGTTCTCCGTCTCAAAGAAGCTGCCGTCGACTGGATTTACTGCTGGGTTGCTCCCCGAAGGAACGAATACAAACTGGTAGTCATAGGCGCCCATCTTCAGGAGTTGAGTATTCTCGTAGAGCTCTTCGTCGGGATTGTATTTCATCTCATATTCAGGCGAATAGACATAGTTGGAAAACTTCCCCGCAACGTACAGCCTGCCTCCGCAAGGGTAGGGGGCCGCAAGCCTGAAATGGACGAAAACATAGTCCGTTTCATAGTCAGTATCTTCGGCTAAGTCGTAGCGGATGTAAAAACGCCCGTTATGATCGGAGTCGAAGCTGTATGCCCGGCGCTTGCTCTCGGTTAAGAGCTCGGCATGAAAGTATGGGTCGAAGAAGCTGATTTTATCCACATTCTGCGAGCCGTAATACATGTTGATAATCTCGAAACGACGGTACTCGTTGTTGCCTGGGAAGATGAGACGCCGGTTGTGCACGTAATCAAGTCTGCCTGGATTGATGTAAGTGGGCTGAATGTTGTCGACAAGCATGTCTGGGCGGTCATTCTGGCTGACAAACACCTTCAAATCCCGTTCAGGAAGGTCGATGTAATAGTTGTTGTGATGAATGGAGAACGAAACCTGCTGCGACGACTCGTGAGTGTCGATATCCGTGTTGGAAGATACTTCGGCAGAAACCGTCACACAAGGTTCAACTACGCGGAAACAAGCCTCTGCAACGACAGGATAGCCTTTGTAAGTAGGTAATAAGGCATTTGCCGACGCATCCGCATCTTCGTCGTAAATAATGAGCCTGTAATTGCCTGAAATCTTTATACTTACGTCGTCGTTCGGGAAATCTACGGCATAATGCGTATATAAGAAGGTCGTATTCAGCGAGTTATGATACCATTCGATAGGTCTGTCGTTGAAGCCGTCCATATAGTCAACCTGAACCAAGCCAGACGGCTGCCAGTCGGCATTACAATGTTCAAGATGACAGACAAACCGATGATAGTCGTGAGAGAAATAATCGAAGGAGACAGTAACAAACTCATCGGACTCTAAGTTGATGACAGCCGGCTGCATCCAATCGTCGTTGGCAATGACTTGGAGCGTATGAAGCATAGGGGAATACACGACGTTGCGTTGTGCATAACTGGCGATACACAAAGCAATGCCCACAAAAGAACAGATAAGTCTTCGCAACAAATCCATTCGTACCTTTTTAAATATAGTATGCTTCATAAATAACAGCATTTGTCGTTTCGACGATTTTGTTTCAACTACAATCAAACCTACATCTATTAGACAATTTTTTTCCGCATTTGTTTAAACAATCTTCAAAACCTATTGTCAAAAAATAAACTCAAACAATCACAATCAAAAACAGTTCAAACATTTTTTCACGACACTCAAACAATTCTATTTAACTTTTCCAGAGGAAAGAATTAACTCTGCAAATTTACGAAAAAATCACGTTTTATTCAATAGGGCACACGTTTTTTCTTCCAACAATAATGAATCTTTCTTATTCTTATAATCGTGATTATGTTTAATTCAAAATCAAAAATGAGGACTACCTCAATATCAAAGTGCAATCATGCCCAGAATTATTAGTGTTGCAGATGATTTCCGAAATATCATCGAATAAGGTTTTCCCAATGCCTTTCTTTGCATCTGAAATCTTTTTGCGAACCTTGCGATTAGCAGAAGAATGACATTTAGTGAGAATCTCTTCCCAATGTTCAATTGTTGCTTTATATCCAAGATCCTTTTTGCTTTTCTCAGAATTTAGCCAAACAATTTCAAGAGGCTCTCCGTCTTCATGAACTCCAAATCCTCCACGAAGAAGATCATTGAATGCATCCAAATTATGTCCAGTCTTCCAAGGTAAATCTTTCGTTAAGAGTTTATCCATAAGGTCATAAAACCCTTCTTCTGTATCAAAAAGATTTCCATCGATAATAATTGTTCTTCGATTCATGATATTTCCTATAATCTTACTAAATAGTTATTGAACAATTATTTACTTTTCTTTCTTGGATTCTTCTAGAATAGCTAATGCCTTATCAAGAACTGTTGTGTCGTCAATGCAAACGATTCCTCCGTTAGGTCCTGGTTCAATGTGGATGCCGACACTTTCGCCTATTGTGAAGTTTTGTCCTCCAAAGAAATTTCTTACCGTTTCAACGCTCATGTTTAACTCATCTGCAATGCGGTGCATGCTACCTTCGGGTAATGAATCTTTAATAGCTCTTAGTTCATTAAAAGTCATTATCTTGCTCATAGAAGAAAATTTTTTATAGGAATTTGTTGTTTAGATATACAAAGGAATAAAGTGCAATAAAGGTAAATGTAAGGTAAAAGGCTACCAGAATCAGCTGGACGTCTTCCATTAAATAGCCTGTGCTCGTATAAAAACTCGTTATCTTGCCTGGGCCTGTTTGGATACGTCGCGTAAAAATCCAATAAATCAGGTAAACGACGCTTCCGACAAGCATTCCAAACAGGGCTCCACAAAGAATATCCCCAGGATAATGAACTCCTAGATAAACGCGTGAAAAAGAGTCAATTAGAGCCCAAAGAAACAGCGTGATACTCAATGCTTTCTGCCTGATAAGCAAAGAAAGGAACATGAATAGTCCGAAGCAATTGGCTGCATGAGAAGATATGAAACCGTAACTTCCATATCTTGAGCCGTTTACTATGTCAATCTGATCCAGAATCAAAGGCTCGTTGGAAGGTCTGAGGCGTCCCACCATCGGCTTGATATATCCCGACGAGAGCCTGTCGCACAAGAAAACCGTGAGCGCAATCATCAGGACTGCCGCAATGAAGGAGCCTAATCGGTTGTTTTTGAACAGGATGACAAGTAGAACGATAGCAACGGGAATCCACACCGACGTAGACGAGAATAGCCTCATGAAGCCATCCATATACAGTGAGTCGCTCCCGTTGAGAGCAAGCATCAGGCGTGTGTCAAATTCCGCAAGTTGTTCAAGCATCTTCTTTAATGTCTTATCAAGGAACCAGTCCCCTACTCTTTTATATTACTTCCAGCGCTTTCGTCTCAATCCACCCAACGTTTCCGTCCTCAAGCTCTATTTCCTTCCAATCCTTGATTGAATTGTCGGAAATTGTCACTTTATGGCCTTCGTGCAACACAAACAGCTCAGTGCCGTTTGCGCTTGGAGTGCTTCTGACAACAACGCTTGGCGTCATCACAATAGCATTTGTTCGGTTAGTGAGACGCCTTTTCTGCCCGTTAGCTGTTGCATTCGCGCACAAGGAGACGATTGCGAAAAGGATGGCAAAGATAAAGAAAAGTTTCTTTATGGAGCGTTTTTTCGCGAAAATAAAAATGCTTAGCGACACGAGGAACAGGATAAACGTTGCGATAGCAATAATGGCCCACGTCTGCATTGACATCAGACTTGCGAAGTTCCTGTACCACTTCACGAAGAAGATCTCGTTTTCCTCTGAAACTCTGTCGATTGTCTTGCTTCGAGCCAGTTCAAGGTTGAATTGGATATCCTTGTTCGACGGTTCAAGGAGAAGAGCACGCTCGTAGTTGAGAATGGCGCGCGCTATGTCGTCAACCTTGTAGTATGCATTTCCCAGATTGTAGTAAACGGATGCCGACTCTCCTTCCTGAAGAACATGTTCGTAAACATCGATTGCTGTTGCAAAGTCGCCCTTTGCGTAGGCGCTGTCGCCAAGAGCTTTGGAATACTCCACAACAACGCTGTCGGCTGCGAAACTGAAGCTCTCGTTTTCCTGCGCAAGGCATACGAAGCTTTGGATAAAGAACAGGATGAATATGTATAATACCTTTTTCATTTTTCTTTCTTCATAAATTTTTTTTCTTTCTTCATACGGCGAGATTCCTTCTCGAAAAATATTTTTCCCTTCTCGATATTGTGAGATTTGTTAAGTATTTTTCTCGCTTTAATGAATCATGCCTTCCATTTTGTCAATCAACTCGATAGCTCGGTTGTAGATGTCTGACGTTGTCATTCCGGAAACGGAAGGTGCATAACGCGCAAATTCACAATCGGCAAGAAGCTTGTTGAAGTCCTCAACAGTCTTTTCGTCAACGTTCTTCCCCGACAGCTCTGCCGAAATGTTCTCCTTGGATAGCTGCGAGACGGGAATACTAAGCTTGTCGCTGGTGTAACCCCAAAGAGCGCCAAGCAGTTCATCGTAGAACTCTGTGTCTTTCTGCTCAGACATGAGCGCTTTTGCTTTCTTCAGACGCTTCGAGGCTACCTTGTTGGCTTTCTTAGTCTTCACTTTGGCGATGTTTGCATTCTCGGCTGCCTTCTTGCGCCAAACGATGATGGCGGCAAGGAAGAGAACAAGCGGGATGATGTAATACAACCAATAACGCATCGAGCCGAAGAAGTACTCTCCCTTCTTTTGGAACTTGGCATCGTTCAGATGGATGTAGCGGATATCCTGCCCAAGCATGCGGAGGTCTTCCTTGTTGACATATCCCGTAGATATTGTTGTCGTAGAACCTTCGCCACGATTTACTTTCAAGGTGTACGGGCTGGTTCTCAACGTCTTATATTGTTTAGCGTTCGTGTCGAAATAGCTAAACTCAACGGCAGGAATCTCATATTCACCCGCGTGACGCGGAATAGCAAGGTACTCAAACACTTTGTTTCCCGACAGGCCTCCTGTCTTAAGCTTGAAGTTGTTTTCGACCTTCGGATCGTAGACTTCAAAGTCGACGGGGAAGTTTACTTCGGGCGTCTTTATCAGTTTCATATTGCCCGTTCCGGAAACGATAAGTCGCAGAGTGACAGCCTCGTTCTCCTTCAGTTCTTGCGTGCTGATGTCGGAAGAAATGGAGAACTGCCCCACTCCGCTCGAGTAGGAAGCGGGTTTTCCTGAAGGCAGCGGGCTGACTTCGATGGTGACTTTCGGCGTTCGAAGGGTTTTCTGTACCTTTATATAACTGCTACCTCCGTTAAAGAAAGCCTCAAACGGATCGTAGTTAGGATTCTGCTGCATAATGGTTCCCTCGTAGGTGACGGAAGGAATCTCAAGTGTGCCAGATTGCTGCGGGAATAGCACGAACTGCCTCCAAACGAGCGTCTTGTAGTTCCTTCCCTTGTAATGCTCAAGCTGGAATTCTTTATTGTCAGGCAACTCAACCTCCTGCATGTGGAATCCTTTCAAGTCTGGCATCTTGCCGTTCAGCTCAGTAAGGTTAACGGTAGTGTAAACCTTGTAAGTCAACAGGATAGCTTCTTGTTCGTACACTTTTGTCTTGTTTGCCGAAGCTATCAAGAAGATATCGCTGTCGCTAATCTTTCCTGTTGAAGCGCTGGAAGTCTTAGCCGACGACTGTGACTGAGAAGAACTGCTGCTTCCCTGCCCTGCTGATGTCTGATCAGGAGGAAGAACCTTTATGGTTACCGACTTGGACTCCATCGGATTACCTTCCGCAACGATTGAAGCAGGAGGAATCGTATAGGTTCCCTCCTTCTGCCCTCTCAGAACATACGTGTAGGTAATCGAAGAAGACTTCTGCCCGTTAATCATTGTAAACTGAGACGAGCGGCTGGGTCCCATCAGTATATCAAAGTCGGAAATAGCTCCGAGACGGAAGTCCTTGACTTTTTGTGTATTGATGGTGTATACCAGTCGAAACTGCTCACCCTGGACAACAGCATTCGGCGCTTGAACGGTAAAGTTCAGCGCTTCGTCAGCCAAGCATGGGCTGCTGTAGAGTGAAAAGACAATCAGCACAGCAAGGTTTGCCGCGCAACATGTAAGTATGTTTTTGATGTTCTTCATATTCATCGCTATTTCAAGACTTACCAGTCCTTATCGAGTTTTTTACCATCTTGCTTCATCTGAACCCTCTCCTGAAGGTCTTTCTCGTCCTGCATCAAAGCCTGCAGAATCTGTTCGGCATTCTCCTCAGAGATGTCGTTGTTATTCTCTTGCACGGGAGGTGGAGGAGTACTCTCGTCATCTTGTTGCTGATCGTCGTTTTTCTGTTGATCAGGATTCGAGCTCTGCGGACTTCTCGGAACGCTATTATAAACAGCCTTCGCTTTTGCCAAATTATAGCGTGTTTCGTTGTCCGAAGGATTCAGTCGCAATGACTCTTTGTAAGCGTCTATACTGCTTGCCAACGTCTCTTTCGCATTCTCCACACCGTTTGAGTACTGGGCAACACCATACAGGTAAAGGGCGTTTCCCAAGTTGTGCTGAACCTGCGCCAGATGAGTCTCGTCGGTTTCAGTTTTGGAAATCTCCGTATACAGCTGAATAATCTCCTCAAGGATTTCATTTGCGGGACGTGCCCCTTGAACGGTATCGGTTACAAGGGAGCTATAAAGCGTGTTGCCGAGATTGTACTTAGCGTCGGCAGAAGCCGGATTCACATCGATTGCTTTCCTGTACTTGATTTCTGCCTTGTTCCAGACGCTGTCGTTGTAATTCCGATTTCCGCTTCGGATATAGCTTCTGTCGGATTTCTTTTGCGCCTGAAGCGGGCAGGTACTCAAACACATGCCCAGCATTAGGATGAATAACAGGAGTTTATGGTCTTTCATCATTCGAATAACTTTATGTTCTTAAACAACGGATTCTTCCTCAAGGAAACAAGCATCTCCAAGATTAGAGTGATAAGTGCAAGCCAGGCAACAATACGGAACTGCTCGTCAAAGTCAGAATAAACGGTTGTTTCCTGATCGGCCTTTGCCAGTTTGTCCAGTTCCTTCTTCAGCAGTTTCTGCGAAGCGTTTGTGTTATCCACGCGGATGTATGCTCCGTTGCCCGCCTTCGCTATTTCCTGACACATCTGCTCGTTGAGCTGAGTGACAATTACGTTTCCATCCTTGTCCTTGCGGTATTCGTTGGCGTTGTTGCCGGGAATAGGTGAGCCCTCGGCGCTGCCGACACCAAGCACGAATACCTGCATTCCTTTCTCTGCAGCAGCCTTTGCTGCCTCTTCTGCCCCGCCCTCGTGGTTTTCTCCATCGGTAATGACGATGATGGCGCGTCCAACATCCTCGCGCTGGGTGAAACTCCTTGTGGCAAGGTTCAATGCCGTCTTGATATCCGTACCTTGTCGGCTGATAAGATTCGGGGAGATGGACTCGAGGAACATTTTCGCCGAGATGAAATCGCTTGTGATAGGAAGCTGAATGAAAGCATCTCCGGCAAAGACGATAAGTCCAATCTTGTCATCCTCCATCTCGTCGACCATCTTCGAAATAATCTTCTTCGACTTCTCAAGTCTGTTGGGAGCCACATCTTCCGCAAGCATCGAATTGGAAATATCAAGCGCGATGACGGTTTCGATTCCCTGTCGCTTGATTGTCTCGCTCTTTGTGCCGAACTGGGGGCGTGCAGCAACGATTATCAGGAAGAACAGGGCTGCAAAGCAGAGCCAGAACTTCAGGTTGAACCTCAGATTGGAGGTATCGGGCATGAGCGCCTCGAGGAGTGAGGGATCGCCATACTCCCTGATGCGTTTCCTGCGTATGATGTTCGACCACTCAAAGATGCCTACCAGTATCGGGAGGAGAATGAGTAGGTAGAGATATGTTGTATTTTCAAATCTAAACATCTATTTCCGTTTTTAGTTCTTTGGACAGACTTCAATATGTATTACGCAAAAATTTTTTTTCTTTCTTCAAAATTTTTTTTTCTTTCTAAATCTCGCCGGCTTCTTTCTTCATATCGCCGTATTCCTTCTCCATAATTATTTAGGTATAAAACTTAGGGAATTCTACGGAATATGGTAAGGCGCAAGAGTAGTTCAAGCAGCAGGCAAAGTGCTGCAGCGAGGGCGAACGGTTGGAATTCCTCGTTTTTCCGACTGAACTTCTTCACGTTGAGCTTCGTCTTCTCAAGCTTGTCAATCTCCTCGTACACTTCTTTCAGCTTGCTGTTGCTGGTTGCACGATAATACTGCCCTTCTGAAGTGGAGGCAATCTGCTGCAACGTATTCTCGTCAATCTCCACAGGAACATTTACATATTGTGTTCCTGCGTATGTTTGAATAGGATAAGGAGCTGTGCCGTTACTTCCGACTCCAATCGTGTAAACTCTGATTCCGAAAGTCTTGGCTATCTCGGCAGCCGTAAGCGGAGAAATCTCTCCCCTATTGTTCGAGCCGTCCGTAAGCAGGATGATTACTTTCGACTTTGCCTTGCTTTCTCTCAGACGCGTAACGGCGTTAGCTATACCGTCGCCGATTGCTGTTCCGTCTTCGATGAGCCCGCTTGTCACAATATCGCACTTTACATTATTAAATATGTTCATCAACACGACGTGATCTGTTGTCAACGGAGACTGCGTGAAACTTTGTCCAGCAAAGATAGTCAATCCAATGTTGTCGTTCGGACGTCCGCTAATGAACTCTGAGGCGACTTGCTTGGCAGCTTCCAGCCTGTTGGGCTTCAAGTCTTCTGCCAACATACTGGTAGAGACGTCGATAGCCATCATGATGTCAATTCCCTCCACGTCTTGATTCTGCCAATTCTCCGTTGTCTGAGGTCTGGCTAAGACGATAATAAGCAACGAGAGTGCTGCAACACGCAAGAGGAATGGAAGGTGGCGCAGGTAGTATTTCCAGTTTTTCGGCATACCTTCATACATTGCCGACGTGGATACCTGCAGGGCAGGCTCTGTGCGATTCGCTCTCAGAACATACCAGACTATATAAGCTAATAGCGGTATGAAAAGGAGGAAACAAAGAGGATATGCAAATGTCATAGCAAACTAAATAAACAGATTAAGAATGAAATAGATCATCCAGCCGAATAGTGCCAATGCAGCTATACCTATAAGGATTATCGATGCAAGCATAATTCCCTTGGCTGTGGGCGAAAGGCCTTTCTTGACAACAATATATTCGATCTTCGGCTCCTCGGATTCGTCTTGCTCTTCCTTTGTTGCCTCCACATATTCCGTTACGACGTCGTAATGGAGCATTTTCTCGTTTTGCAAGGGTTGGAACTTTGCGAACTTCACAAAGTCGGCCGTTGTCAGAAGATCCTGGATCTCTTTCTTTTGGTTCTCATCGGCTATCGAATCGATTCGAGCCAGCACTTCGGCTGTTGTCATCTCTGTCGCATTGATACCGAATCGGTTCTGGATATATTGTCGAAGCGCATCCGTCAAATCGGTATAGTACTTCTTTGAATTCTCCTGAGCCCAGCCTTTCTCCTCGCGAATCTCCTCAAGAGCATTCTGCGCCTTGATATGTGCAGGTAATACGGGCTCAAGGGTAATTCGCTGCAGAATAGGACTGTTGGTGCGATAGTGCTTGAAAAGATATAGGAACAACAGGACAAGGAGGGCGATGATTCCCAAAGCATACAGCAAGGGTTTGATTTCGCTGAACAGAACCGGCGCCTTCCTGATGTTCTTTATGCCAAAGAAGGAGTACTTATATTCATCGTCTATGAAATTATTCTTTGGCAGGACTTCATCGTAGATAACAACTTTCAGCGCTATCTCTGACGTATAATAGCTGATACTATCTACAATCACCTCGAAAGGTGCTATCTGGTAAAGGCCAGGATTGAAAGACGTTATCTGGTAGTCTTGGGAAATCGTCATCCGTTTTCCTTCGTTTATCATCGCGGTATCCGTCTTCACGCTTCCTACGATTTCAATGTCGCACGACAACGAATCACGGATTTGCTCGAATGGGCCGACATCGATGACTGTCGAAGGAAGCGAATCGTGCAAGGCAGGCATCACCACTTGTTGGTCAACGCCACACGTCACCTCCAGATGAATGCGTGTCTGCTCACCTAACAAGATGCTAAGGCTGTCGATAGTGGCTTCTACCGACACTTGTGCTTTGGCTGGGAGGACAAAAGCCAGCATTGACGCCAGGATTATCCCGTGATACTTATTATATCTCATTCGTTTCATAACATTTAACATACCAAAGTGCTTCTACACGCCACGTTTAGCAAACAATGCCATCAGAGGCTTCACGTAATCCTCGTCGGTTCGAACGGAAATGTCGTCAACATTACATTTCACGAAAAGATCCGAAAGATTCTGACGCTGCTTGAGCCACCAGGCGCGATGATGCTCTCTCACCTGCTTTGATGAGGTATCCACATACATCGCTTTCCCATTCTCAGGATCATATATCTTCATCAGTCCGACATTCGGCAGTTCGGCAACTCGCTTGTCATAGACTTGAATGGCGACAACGTCGTGTTTTCTGTTGGCAATCGTCAAGGCATCCTTGTAGTCGTGTGAGTCAATGAAATCGCTCATGAGGAAACACGTGCAACGCTTCTTGATGGCATTCGTCAGATATTGCAGAGGAACATTCAAGTCCGTAGCATTACTTTCGGCGTTAAAGTCAAGCAACTCACGGATGATGTAGAGGATATGCTTACGCCCTTTCTGTGGAGGGATAAAGCGCTCCACTCGGTCTGTAAAGAAAACGACACCGATTTTATCATTGTTCTGAATGGCCGAGAAAGCAAGCGTGGCTGCTATTTCTGCTAACATGTCTTTCTTGAACTGTGACGATGAGCCAAAGTCAAGACTTCTTGACATATCGACAAGCAACATTACAGTCAGTTCTCGTTCCTCTTCATATACCTTCACATAGGGATGTGAAAATCGGGCAGTCACATTCCAGTCGATATCGCGCACATCATCGCCGTATTGATATTCACGCACCTCAGAGAACGCCATACCGCGTCCCTTGAAAGCGGTATGATATTGTCCCGCGAATAAATTGTTAGACAATCCGCGCGCTTTTATCTCTATCTTTCGGACTTTTTTTATCAGTTCATTAGCGTCCATATTGTCCGTATAATAGAATAAGACTTCTTATTTGGCTGCCAATTAGGGAACTTCTACCTTGTTAAGTATTTTGCTTACAATCTCATCTGCATCCACGTTGCTGGCTTCAGCCTCGTATGTGAGCCCAATGCGATGACGCAGCACATCGTGAGCGACAGCACGCACGTCTTCCGGAACAACATATCCGCGACGTTTGATGAAGGCGTAGGCACGAGCAGCAAGAGCCAAATTGATACTTGCACGAGGAGATCCTCCAAAGGAAATCAGGTTGTCGAGTTCCTTCAGATCGTATTTGTCGGGATATCTCGTTGCAAATACGATATCGGCAATGTATTGCTCAATCTTCTCATCGATGTATACTTCCCGAACGACTTTTCTTGCGGCAAGAATCTCGTCTGCCTTCATGATGGGCTTAACTTCCACCTTCTCGCCAGTAATGTTCTGACGAATGATTTTCTTCTCCTCTTCGAGTTTCGGATAGTCAATCACAACCTTCATCATGAATCGGTCGACCTGTGCTTCAGGAAGCGGATAAGTTCCTTCCTGCTCAATAGGGTTCTGAGTAGCCATTACGAGGAAAGGTTCAGGCAGGTTGAAGGTTTGTTTCCCGATTGTTACCTGATGTTCCTGCATTGCTTCGAGCAAAGCACTCTGAACCTTTGCGGGAGCACGGTTAATCTCATCTGCCAAAACAAAGTTGGCAAAGATAGGACCTTGATTAGGCTGGAATGTTCCGTCTTTCTGGCTATAAATCATCGTACCGGTAACGTCGGCAGGCAGCAAGTCTGGCGTAAACTGAATGCGGCTGTATTTGGCATCAATCAACGAAGCCAACGTCTTTATCGCAAGCGTCTTTGCCAATCCGGGAACGCCTTCAAGCAAAACATGTCCGTCTGAAAGCAAACCTATCAGCAGGGATTCAACCAGATGTTTTTGTCCTACGATGACCTGATCCATTCCTGTGGTCAGGTTGGTAACAAATGCACTTTGTTTCTCAATTTTTTCGTTTAATTCACGAATGTCAATTGTTGTAGCCATAATTATGTTTCTATTAGTTTATCGTTCTATGTAAAATCAACTTCTGATCAATATTGTTTTCTACGACTTGGGCTTCAGGAAAGGAATGTTCAAAACTGTGCCTTTAGATACGTGATTGGGATCTTTCATCCAATTGTACTTCACGATATAAGGCCAAAGTTTCTTATCTCCATAGTATACTTGAGCCAAGCGGATAATAGTCTCCCCTTCCTTCAACTCATGAGTGGTAAGGGTTCCCGCTATCGTATAATTCGTTGTATCTGCTGCCGTGAAGTCTTTGAGGGGCTTTACAGCATCAGCAGCCGTAAGTGGCAGTTTATATGGTTTCCCTTCATTATTAATGGAAGGAACTGTCTCTGCCGCCTGCTTCTTGTTTTCAGCAGTTTTCTCCCCTGCCTTTTGTGTTGCAATAGCTCCGGGTCGAGAAAGGTCAACATTGATAGCCGTCATAGGAACGCTTTCTGCAGGAGCTTCTTCTGATGCTTTCGCTACATCTGGCTCTGTTGCTTCCTGGCTCTGAAGGCTCTCTGCCGGTTGGAGTTCAACAGCTGGGATTTCGTCTTTCTTGTTATCGGGCTCTACCGACTCCACTTTAATCTTATCCGATTCCTTAACTTTGAATTTCTGCGTATTGTGAGGATGTCCGTACAATAATGTATAAAGGTACAAACCGGCAGCAATAAGTAAAAGTAGAAGGATGGGTATCAGGTATCGCAAAACTTTATTCTTTTTCTTGAATGAAACCATCTCTGGCGGATTATCCCGCAATTCTTCCTTCGTTAGGTGTAGTGGAGCTGTTGCCTCCTCTTCTTTTGCGGCTTCAATGCTTTCCGATGTAGCCTCAGACGGCTCAGTCTCCTCAGAAGCTGCCTCAGAGGGGTCCACTTCTTTCTCCTCTGATATACCTTTCGTTTCTATCGCAGATTCGTTCTCGGATGCTTCAACTTCATGAGTTGCATCAGGAACAACAGCCAAAGGAACACTCTCTGCATGCTGCTCAGCCTTTTCTTCAGTAGTTAAAGCTTTTTCTGCAGGTTCTTCAGCATTTTCCTGTTCCGATGATTCTACAATAACGGCTTCTTCTTGTTCACTTTCCGAAGGGTTCTCAGGGAGTTCCTGAGTTATGTCGTAATCGTCATTGAGCTCTACTGCTTCAAACTGAGCAAAAGGTTTGTTAATGACATCCTTCAAGGTATTCTCGGGCGTGAAAGAGACTTTGTTGTATCCTTTGATGACGATACGTTCTCCTGTATTGACATTCATGCTTTCGCGATTGTCAACCGTCAAAACCTTAAAGGTCCCCCACCCTTTGATCTTCACGCTATCGCCCTTGACTAAAGCATCAGCGATGGTCGAAAAGAATGCGTGCACAAATTCATCTGCCGCATTCAGGGGAATCTTATTGTTATTGGCAAACTCCTCAATCAGAGCCTGCATTGTTATTTTCTTATCCATACGTTATTCGCCTTCGTTTGTTTGCATCGTTTCTGCATTCACTTTATTCTTCAGAACGCCGCTTTGCTTGAACATCAAAGTCAGTTTCGGCGGAATCAGGAGACGTTTCCCCGTCGTTGGATTGACAGAAACACGCTCCGTCTTCTTTTTCACTTCAAACGTGCCGAAGCCTGTCAGAGCAATGATGTCGTTCTCCTGCAGATGATCCGTCATAAGTGCCTCCAAGGAAGAAACCTGTTTTTCCACATCTTCCGCAGGAAGGCTCAAACGCAACGAGAGTTCATTGATAAAATCCTTGTTTTTCATTCTATATTTTTAATCAAGCCGTCCATAAACATCAAATTCATCTGAATCATCAATCCTGACCATACAGAATTGCCCTATCAGATGACAATAATCACTTTTCTCTCCATCGGGAATAGGTATCAACACCTCAGGATCAACCTCTGGGGAGTCCCATTCCGTTCGTCCCACCAGATAATCACCCTCTATCCTGTCGATAATCACCTTCAGCCTACGCCCTACCAAAGAAGCGCTTGTCTCCGAAGCAATCTCCTGCTGAAGTGCCATCAGCTCTTGCAGACGAGCTTGCTTCGTCTCCTCCGCCACATCATCCACATAGTGTTTGGCAGCATAGGTGCCATCCTCTTCGCTATAGGCGAAGGCGCCCATCCTTTCAAAGCGCACCTTCTTCACAAATTCCTTCAGCTCCCCGAAATCCTTTTCCGTCTCCCCGGGGAAGCCAACCATCAACGTGGTTCTCAGCATAATACCGGGAACTTCCTGACGGATTTTCTCTATCAGTCGATACGTTTCGTCTGAAGTAATATGGCGGTGCATACGTTCCAAAACGGAGTCGCTGATATGCTGAAGCGCAATATCCAGATACTTGCAGACATTGGCTTTTTCGCGCATTACGGTAAGTAAGTCGTCAGGAAAATCCGTCGGATAGGCATAATGGAGGCGGAGCCATTCAACGCCAGGCACATCGGCAATGCGGGAAACAAGTTCTGCTATGCAGGAGCGTCCATAGATGTCTCTGCCGTAGAAGGTCAGTTCCTGGGCTATCAGCTGTATTTCCTTGACGCCTTTCGAGACAAGCCATTTGACTTCTTCGACTATCTCATCCATCGGGCGAGACACATGATGCCCGGTGATGATAGGAATAGCGCAATAAGCACATTTCCTGTTGCACCCTTCCGATATCTTCACGTAGGCATAGTGAGAAGGAGTGGTGATGACTCTTTCCACGCCACAGTCGGTTGTGTGCTGTGGGCTGTCATTCCCAGCAGGCGCAAGCTGCTCAAGAACCTTCGCCCAGTCGAATTTGCCGAACCAACCGTCAACTTCGGGAATTTCCGCGGATAATTCATTCAGATAACGTTGTGAAAGACAGCCCATCACATACACTCTCTTCGTGTGCTTCTGCTTTTTCTCCTCGCAGGCTTCGAGGATCATGTTGATGGATTCTTCTTTCGCATCACCGATGAAGCCACAGGTGTTGACTATCACGAATTGTCCTCTGATCTTCTCGGGATTATGGCAAACCGTGTATCCTTTCTGCTCGCACATCCGCATCAGTTTCTCCGAATCAACCAGATTCTTCGAACATCCCAACGTGAATATGTCGATGCGGTTCTTGATCATACGGCTCCTGAATGGGTTTATTGAAACAGTGAATCTACGAAGGCTTCTTTGTCAAATTCCTGTAAATCGTCGATGCCCTCTCCCAGCCCGATGTATTTCACAGGTATCTGGAACTGATCGGATATGCCGATGACAACACCGCCCTTGGCTGTGCCGTCAAGTTTGGTTATTGCAAGCGAGGTGACTTCTGTTGCCTTTGTGAACTGCTTCGCTTGCTCGAAGGCATTCTGGCCCGTGGAGCCGTCGAGGACGAGAAGAACCTCGTCGGGCGCATGCTCCACCACCTTCTTCATCACGTTGCGTATCTTGGTAAGCTCGTTCATCAGGCCCACTTTGTTATGCAATCGGCCTGCGGTGTCAATCAAAACGACATCGGCGTCTTGGGCAACAGCCGACTTGATGGTGTCGAATGCGACAGATGCCGGGTCGGCACCCATGTTTTGCTTGACGACGGGTACGTCGGCACGCTTTCCCCACTCCACCAGTTGCTCCACAGCAGCAGCGCGGAAGGTGTCGGCAGCGCCTAGTACGACCTTCAGCCCTTCTTGCTTGAACTTATAGGCGAGTTTGCCAATAGTGGTGGTCTTACCGACGCCATTCACGCCCACAACCATGATGACGTAGGGGCGCTGGGCTTCTGAGGATGCCTCATTCAGGTTGCCTGATTCATCCTCGGTAAGCAAAGCCGCGATTTCCTCCTTCAAGATGCTGTTGAGCTCCTCTGTGCCCAGATACTTATCCTTAGCGACGCGCGTCTGGATGCGTTCAATGATTTTAAGTGTTGTCTCAATGCCTACGTCGCTGGTTATCAGCGCCTCTTCAAGGTTGTCAAGCACGTCGTCGTCAACCTTCGACTTTCCGGCTATTGCGCGGGCAACTTTCGACATTACGCTCTCTTTCGAGCGCGCAAGTCCCTTGTCGTAGACTTCTTTCTGTGCGGCTTCGTCGCCTTCTTTCTTTTTCTTGTTAAATATCGAGAAAATACCCATTTTGTTACTTAGTTAAGGCCCTTTTGGCTAATATGGTGCAAAGGTAGGGACAAAAACCTATATGTCCAAATTTCTGTGAGGCTAAATTGGTATAAAAAAACTAAAAAAATGTCGTTTCCATCGAGAAAAAAGCCCGTTAGACAACGTCATTTGTCAAGCTTACCGAAAGGTTTGGACATTATGACAGGAAAGGCTAATCTGAAAGTTCCGCAGCCCTTCTCTTCAGGCTATGAAAGTAGGGCTTGGAAATAAGTCTTCTCCAAAAGAATTTTTTCTTTCTTCATACGGCGAGATGTAGAAAGAAAAAAATTTTTTTCCTTCTCGAAAAATTGCTAAAGAAAAATGCAGCTCAAACGGGCTTGTGGAAGCCCCGCCGGATTACTTCATAAACATGAACACAACAGCCAGAACGATGAAAATGAAACTAACCGCGTGGTTCCATTGAAGATGCTCGCCCTGAAACATGAAGGTGATAATGATCGTAAAGATTATCAGCGAGATAACCTCCTGAATGACCTTCAGCTGGAAGAGCGAGAAAGGTCCTCCATTTATATTCGACCCGATACGGTTTGCAGGCACCAGAAGGCAGTATTCAAAGAAAGCTACTCCCCACGAGGCAACGATGATAAGGAAAAGAGGCCATTTGGTTGTGACGTTCATCTGCTGAAGTTTAAGGTTTCCGTACCAAGCAAGCGTCATGAAGATGTTGGATAGAATCAGAAGAAGTACGGTTGAAAGACCACGCATCATAGTTTAAAAATGAATTAAATTGGCGTTTATGGTTTAATGTTCAAATCTCTATATTATAGTGCTTTATGAGCATTCGTTGAAGTATCTTGTTTTTCTTCTTCTTTGGGTGGGAGGAGCGACTCTTGGATGTTTGTCATCGAGGCCCACAGATTGTAGCGCGCATCAGGGCTAAGGCTTTCCAGACGAGCCAGAATATCCTGTATGTCAGCCCGGAAGGAACTTTGTTCATACGGGCAGACCCTTTGTTGCAGTTGGTAGTTTTCTATTCGGGACATCTCCCTCAAGTCGCTTTCCGCGATGCGGCACAAAGGGCGAATGAGCGTCATCTCGAATTTATCCATTTTCAGCAAAGGAGGCATCGTCCCGAAGGCTCCCTGAAACGACATATTCATAAGAAGTGTCACCAAGATATCGTCCATGTGGTGCCCGAGAGCAATCTTGTTGAAATGCAATGACTTCGCATGTTCAAAGAGAGCCTTCCGACGGTTCCAGGAGCAAAGGAAACACGGCGATTTCCTCTTGTCGGTAGTAGGATCGAAAGACGTCTCCAGCACATCCAGCTCCACCCCTACTCCTTCGGAAAACCTTTTCAGGTATTCCACATCGGAACGATAGCCGATATTCGACATGATCACGTGTGCTGCCCGAACCTCGAAGTGCGGCTTGAGGATACGGGAGCGTTCTCCCAGAAGCTGCAGCAGAGCCAATGAGTCCTTCCCTCCTGATACGGCAACCAGAATGCGATCTCCGTCGGCAATGAGATGATAATCGGCACACGCTTTGTTAAAACGTTGCCGCACGCGTTGCAGAAGTCTCTCCTCGTCGGTATGCATAACTTTTTTCGTGCTGCAAAGATAGCACTTAGACGCCAAAGGAATCCTCTTTTCAGCAAAAAAAAGTAAATAAACAAGGAAAAAAGCATACACATAAAGGAAAAAGCCTTACCTTTGACAAATTCATACAAAAATCCGTTTATGAAAAAGAGATATCTCGCATTTTTCACCATACTCGTTTTCCTTCTTTCCGGAGCGCAGGCGCAGACCTTGGAACAACTGGCGCGGCAGGCTTTCCTCGACGGTAAGTATGCCAAAGCTAAGCCGATGCTGAAGAAATGTCTTCGTACCGCACCTAAAGACGCCCGCATAAACTATTGGTACGGAGCCTCTTGCATAGAAACAGGAGAGATTGAGGAAGCACGCTCCTACCTCGAGTTTGCTGCGGATCATAAGATACAGAATGCTTATCGCTATCTCGGACGATATTTCTACCTCACTCACGATTTCGACAGCGCCATCAAGTATCTCGAGACTTATCTCTCGAAGGCCTCTCAGAACGATGACGGATACGACGATGCGTCTAACTTGCTGCAGCGCGTGAAAGCCGAACAAAAGTTTATGCGTCGCGTGCAGAAGGTTGTGTTCGTTGACAGCATCGTGGTGCAGAAAGAAGCCCTTCTGGCAAACATCCGCCTGAGCAGCGAGTCGGGCTCACTTCAATACGGCAAGGAGCTCACAGACAACGCGTTCAAAGACTGTGAACGGGAGGAAGGAGTTGCCTACACCAACGAGATGGGAAACAAAATCTACTTCTGTCAGCCCGACAGCGCAGGCAATCTGTCGCTTGCAACCAGCTATCTTATGGCTGGGAAATGGAGCGCGCCCGTTCCCCTTCAGGGACTTCCTGAGACGGGCAACAGCAATTATCCCTTCCTGCTTTCCGATGGTGTCACACTCTATTTTGCCAACGACGGCGAAGGAGGAATGGGCGGGTACGACATTTATATGACGCGCTACAACAGCGCTACAGACCGTTTCCTGAAGCCCGAGAATGCCGGTATGCCTTTCAATTCTAGCGCCAACGACTATATGCTGGCGGTAGACGAGCTGAACGGCTTGGGTTGGTTCGCTACAGACAGGCGTTGCGCAGAAGGAACCGTCTGCATCTACACGTTTATCTGGGACGAAAGCAAGAAAGCCTACTACGATCTTGATACTGATGACTTGGAGGTCATGCGCCGTGCTGCGGAGATTACGTCAATAGCCGAAACGCAGACGGATGAAGACGCGCTGCGCAAAGCACGCCAGGCACTGTTCAAAATGAACATGGAGAAGTCTTCCTCGCTGCAGGTCGATCATGAAGTAACGTTCGTTGTCGATGACTTGAAGGACTGCCATTCTCCTTCGGATTTCCACAATGTCGAAGCCCGCAGCCTCTTTGAGCAATACCTGTCGAAGTGCAACGAGCTAAACGCCTTGCGAGACAGGCTCGAAAAGAACCGCGACGCCTACGCCACAGCAAATGCTTCCATGAAACTGCGCCTTCGCGAAAGCATCCTCGAAGACGAGAAGCGCGAAACGGAATTAGCAGAGTCTATCCCATCGATGGCCAAACGCATACGTGAGCTGGAACTGGGCTCCCGCACAAATGAATAAACCATCCTGGCGTATGTAGAACACATAGTACAATATGCGTAATGAACAACGATTTTTGAGTAACACATAAATGCCTACCTATATGAAATATTTTGCTCCCTCAGAACTGATTATTAATGAAGACGGAAGTTGTTTCCATCTTCATTTACGCCCCGAGCAGCTGGCCGATAGAGTAATCCTGGTTGGTGACCCAGGGCGCGTCGATACGGTGGCTAAGCATTTCGACAGCAAGGAATGTGAAGTGCAGAGCCGCGAATTCCGCACTGTTACAGGCACGTACAAGGGGAAGCGTATCTCTGTGCAGAGTACGGGTATCGGATGTGACAACATCGATATCGTTGTGAACGAGTTGGATGCTCTTGCCAACATCGACTTCAAGGAGCGTACCGAGAAGCCCGAACACCGCACACTCACCTTAGTACGCATCGGAACGTGTGGAGGACTCCAGCCAGAGACTCCCTTGGGGACGTTTGTCGCTTCCGTAAAAAGCATCGGATTCGACGGACTCCTCAACTACTATGCAGGAAGAAACGACGTGTGTGACCTTGAACTGGAAAAAGCCTTCAGGAAGCACATGGACTGGAGCCCGCTCAAGGGTGCGCCCTACGTCAGCATTGCCGATCCTGCCTTAATAGACCAGATAGCGAGAGACGATATGGTGCGCGGCATCACAATAGCTTGCGGAGGTTTCTATGGGCCTCAGGGACGTCAGGTCCGACTTGCCATCCAAGATCCCAACCAGAACGAGAAGGTGGAGTCGTTCAGCTACGATGGACTGAAGATCTGCAACTTCGAAATGGAATCTTCCGCGCTGGCTGGATTGTCTTCCCTGCTAGGACATCGGGCGATGACTTGCTGTATGGTCATCGCCAACCGTTATGCCAAAGAGATGAACACAGCCTATAAGAATACCATCGATACACTCATTGAGAAAGTCCTCGATCGTATATGATTATCTGCTACATACTTGCAGCCTTCTTTGTTGTCATTGCCGTTGTCTTCCTCTTAGGTAAGGGCGACGAGCTCATTGCAGGGTACAACACCATGAGTGAAGAGAAACGCGAAGAGATAGATATCAAGCGCTTACGCCTGCTTATGGCAATTACGATGTTCTTTACTGCTGCTTTTTGCCTTTACCTTCCGTTCATCGGTGACAATTCCCGATTGTCTTTGCTCTCTACTGGCATCTTCATAGCAGTTACTCTCATCATGGTTATTCTTGCCAACACATGGGCCAAAAAGAAATGATCAACACTATATGCGCCATTTCCACCGCCCGCGGAGGAGCCATAGGCATCGTGCGTGTTTCCGGGCCTGACGCAATCTCCTATACCGATCGGATTTTCTCTTCTCCTATTGGAAAGAAACTCATTGACGCAAAGCCTTACACGGTTCATTACGGGCAAATAGTCGATGAAGACGACATTATTGACGAAGTGCTGGTGACGGTGTTCCGCGCGCCCCATAGCTATACAGGCGAAGACAGTACGGAGATAGCCTGTCACGGGTCTTCATATATACTACAACGTACCATAGAGGCTCTTGTCCGTCAAGGCTGTGCTCTTGCCAAGCCGGGCGAATACACTCAGCGCGCTTTTCTTAATGGCAAGATGGACCTCTCGCAAGCCGAAGCCGTTGCCGACCTGATTGCCTCTTCCAGCGCAGCCTCCCACCGCATTGCCCTGCAGCAGATGCGTGGTGGATACAGCCAGAAACTACACAGCTTGCGAAATCGGTTGCTGGAAATGGCATCGCTGCTTGAGCTTGAACTTGACTTTTCGGAAGAAGACGTGGAGTTTGCCGAGCGTCATCAGCTCGCCAACCTTCTGGAGGAAATAAAACTAGAAATCACCCGACTTACCTCTACGTTCCAACTTGGCAATGCCCTGAAGAACGGTGTGCCTGTAGCCATTATTGGCGCGCCCAATGTTGGTAAGTCCACATTACTTAATCGTTTCCTTCGAGAAGACAGAGCTATTGTCTCAGACATTCAAGGTACCACTCGTGACGCGATAGAAGATACTATAACGCTGCAGGGAATACTATTTCGTTTTATCGACACAGCAGGCATCAGGCATACCGACGATACCATAGAGAAGCTCGGGATTGAACGGTCCATTCGTGCAGCAGAGAAAGCTCAGATTATCATTCTTATCACAGAGCCAGGTGTTCCCTACCCTCACATTCCCCTTCGTGCCGACCAGACAGTCATTCGCGTCGTCAACAAGACGGAAGCCTTCCAGGCACTTACGGGCAAAGGAATAGACGAACTGGAACGTCAGCTGGTAGCAGCAGTTCCTTCGACAGAGACAGACGAGCTGCTCGTAACAAACGTCCGACATTATGAAGCACTTACGCTAGCCCTTGCAGACATCAGCAGAGCCCTGTCGTCCCTCCAGAATGGTCTTTCGGGCGACCTCGTCGCCGAAGACCTCCGCTTCGGCCTTAGTCACCTAGGAGAAATTCTTGGTGTTATCACCTCCGACGACATCCTCGCAAACATCTTCAGCCATTTCTGCGTGGGTAAGTAAACATTCTGTATCGGGAAATAGCTCAAACTAGTTCAAACTGGCCGAAACTAGCTCAAACTCATCTTTCTTCCTGAAACTCGCTTAAACTCAATTCCATCAATATTGGTTTGGGTACTGTCTCTTATCACGGTTCTTGACTCGATTGTAGATAGGAAAACTCGGTTTTGTCACAATTCTTGTCACAATGTGACAGACTGTGACAGAGATTTGGCATCATTAACCCTAAATGTTACCAAAGCCGTTGTTTTACGAGATGTTTTTGGAAAGTTTACACGAATAATGCATGGTTTTAGAATGGTACTCCCCTACACTTTCATCCTATGAGGTTGTTTACTAGCATTTAACTTGTTTATTATGTTGTACAAGTACCATTTATTTATGCTGTATTTTCAATTTATCTACCGGGTTTTTGAGCTTTAACTCCTGATTTGTTGCATGTCACAGATGGTAAATATGTACTCCCGAACTTGGAAAGTACATATTTGCCATCTAGCATTTCATCGGGTGTGATTAGGTCGAATCGATCGTAAATATGTTCCCGTCACGCTCCTCACAATAAAAACCCCGGCAATCCATTACTTGACTGTCGGGGTCTGTTCTGTGCCAAAAAACGTGAATTTACAGTTCCAATCCTTTAATCCATTTCTCCACATTGGCCTTTTCAGTGCGGACCTCATGACCGTAGATGGCGAATCCACCCTTCACAGTGGCATTGGGCCAGGCTT